>MPNI01000028.1 GCA_002238945.1 Proteobacteria bacterium bin106
CCCTTGTCTCCCTTAGGACCAGCAGTACCAGCTGCACCATCAGAACCAGCAGGACCTTGGGGACCTTGAGGACCAGTGGGGCCAGCAGGACCAGGACTACCATCACCACTACCACCACCACCAGTACCAGCAGGTCCAGTAGGACCAACAGGACCAACAGGACCCAAAGGACCCTGTATACCCTGAGGACCCTTAGGACCAACTAAACCCGTAGGACCCTTAGGACCTACAGGGCCTTGGATACCCTTTTTTCCTTCTGCACCTTTTTCTCCCTTTTCACCCGGAATACCTTGAATACCACGTGGACCACGAGGACCTGTGACGATACCAGGTGCTCCGCCAGGTGAACCCTGACGAATAGAACCAGGAGGTACCGATGCACCAGAGTCTTCAGCAGACTCGCCCTTATCGTAAAAATCCGTGCTCACAGAGCCTCCTCAAGGATCAACTCAGTAGAAAAATATTGTAAGAAATCATGACTAAAAGCCGGTAACTCAACCAAACGATAAGCACCAAAAGTAAAAGAAAAAGAAGGCCCGTCCCAGTTGTCTAAAGGATCCAAAACAATCCAAAATGGCTTGCAAATCCCAACACGAGAACTCCAGTTGTAAATGGCCTCTTTGGTGTACCTATCAAGAAAACTTAAAGTCAAACTGTTAATAGTATTATACTGGTTTTTCTGTAAATAGTATCTACGACCACTCTCAGCTTCAAATAATTCACTACGATCCACACGCTGTACCGTTAAACCCTGATCCACAGGACGATTAATAGCTACAGCTGAACCCATAAACATATCGCTAATAAGCAAATTGCCACTAATACCTACCTCTGAATACAACTTCACCCTGTAACTGAGATCATTGTCAAAATACGGACAGTAAACATACCAGTAACGATCCGATACACGATTACCCCAATACGTTCTAAGAGGACGACTACTCTCAGGATCCAAACCCGAAGGCAAAGATCTATACACCTCCACCAAAATCTTCAAGTTCTCATCCACAGACATAGGATCTAAACGAATAAGAATGTTACTCAAACGCAAAGACATATTCGTTGTGCCCGTGTCATAGTCAATCACGTATTGGGAAGTAGAAAGAAAACTACCATCACGTAACTCAACCTTACCAGAACGTAAACTAACAGTACGAGTCCTCATAGAAGCATTAGCAATATTACCATCAAACTTAAACGTAATAGGACGATTAGCTACAGCAACATTCCCACCACCAAAAGATAACGTACCAGTTGTCGCCAACCAGTTCGTCTCCAGTATCTGCATGTTGTTTCTAAGACTCACTCCGTCTCTCCAGTATCATCTTCAAAGTGTATAGCCGTATACTCAGTAGTAGCCTCAGACACAGACTTGCTAAGAATCAATACAATTATCGACTTATTTTTACCAGGAATCAATTGCGAACGTACACACACCCAATCACCCACAGCAGGAACATTCAACTTACCAGTCTGCTCCATCAATACAGCATTGCTCGTAACAATCTGATACTGATCCTGACGCTTCGATAAGTAAGTACTCAATGTCCTATAAGCACTCGTCCACGTACCCGTCTTTAACTCCAAAGCCTTACCATTAATAAACGTATTACTGTTAAAAACCACCTGACGACCCAACTCCTCAGGCTTATCCCTAAACTCATCAAGAGTATTGTCACCCTCCAACATGTCATCGTTTTCATATATGTAAGAACTGTACTGCTGAGCAGAATCATAACTGACACCGACAAACTGAATCATGGTGTCATCAAAAGTAAACTTAGGCTCACGAGACAAAAACAAATCCACCAACTCCACCTGTCTCGTCTCACCATTCATCCTCAGTAAATAACCCAAAGCAGGTAATACACGAGTCACCAACTCCCTATAAGTACTGTCCGTATCAGCAATCAATTGCATACGATGCTGATTCAAATCACCATAAATATCAGAACCATCCTGCTTAAAAGCCGGCTCCAAACGAGCATTCTTAATACAAGCATAAATAAAAGTAGATGGTCTCAAATGCTGACGATTATTGTTATACATGTCATGATGATAAAACCCATTGAAATACTCACTACCAAGATAGCCCGTATAAGCTGTGTTATTTTCAATAATAGACGTATCGTAATACATCACGTCAGGCTGATCATAACGAGCACTAACATAATAAGCACCACCCTTATACGGAGAGTTTTTATAAACAATGTTCGGAAAAACCTGCTTTTCTTTAGATAAAGCCTCCACGTGAACTTTACGTAAACCAGGCATTAACCTCAACATGTCAGTAGCAGAACCATCATAAATAGGATTAGGCGTAATATTACCATCTAAGGTGTAATCATATAACGCATGACTACGGTTAGGATTAATAGCCTGAAAATCCTTAAACGTAGATTCCGTAGAATACATATCCTTAGAACGAATACCCACCGTTGGAAAAAAACAACGATCAGGTCTACCATGTAACACATACGTCGCCCAAAAATCTAAGAAGTAATCAAGAGGACTACGACGCACACGATAGAATTTATGTATGTTGTGGTAATTAAACCAAAGGAAAGAAAGCTCATCATCCTTAGCCATAGATATATACAAAGGATCTAAAGGATGAGGAGGACGGTCTACAGCCTCACCCGTATGAGTGTCTGAATAGTTAACAACAAAATCATTCTCTAAACGATCAATGGGAGTAGGTACACCACGGGATAAACCCAAAGTAGTCCAACGCGTAAAGCTCGTTCCAATATTAGCCGTAAAAGGCTCCTCGCCAATACCGTCATATAATGGCCCCGTGTTAATAAACTGCGACGGACGACGACCATAAAACGGCATAGTCTTATCAGCACCAGGTACCAAGTTATACGTATGCAACTGACCGTTACCATCCATGCCAACAAAATAACCAATATTGTTCAATGTATCAACATAGCGAAAACTCACCAAATCAAAGTCAGTGTAACTTAAAGTCTCAGGTACCGTAGACGTCACACCACCCACAGCAAAACTATAAGCAGCTACCATCCTCTTACCACTATTAGGAGAATCAGGATTAGCCGCACGATACTCAGCCAACTGAGTAGATATGTCATACATCAAAAAGAGATACCTACCATCAGTAGTCATACCAATGAAGTCCTTCTCTTCAAGAGTAGGCAACTTAGTAAATCCGACTATGTCAATATCACCAGACGTATTACGCTTAATACCAGATAATGACGTAGACCAAGCCTTAACCTTACTTTCCGATTTGTCATAAGCAAAATAAGCACCAAAGACAAAAGCTAACTTCTGCCAGTCACCCTCACCTAAACTAATATCCATAGCAGACTGACGCGTACCAGAAATGTTATAAACCTCCACCTTATCGCTGTCATTGTTTAAAACATAAATAAAGTCATCCGTATCATCATTGGCAGCAATACTTGTGTAATCACCTGAACCTAAATTGACCATAACCCGATTACCCACAGGATCATTAAACCTATTAATAAATAAATTATTATTGGTTTTATCTAAAACAACCCAAGAACCACCGTTACGATAAATATCAAAATCACTATGATCACCCGTACCAATGTCTAAAGTGCCATTAAATGTATCCGTTCTCTGAAAAAAGAAATGACCAAATAAATTCACCACCGAAGTCAAAGCTTCAGCAGGAGCTAACGATAATCTAAAATTCTCACAATGCAAATCCATAGGAGCTAACTCTGTACCAGGAAGCAAAGGATTATCATCCTCTGATGGCAGAATGAATATCCCACGATTAAACGTTAACCTGCCATTTTCTTCCATCTGAATAAAAGAACGAGGCAAGGTAGACTTGTCAAAAGATATATAATTAGGAGCTAAGGTATTGCTAACATAGTTAGAAAGGATGCCCTGACCCGTTTCAATAGAATCCTCAATGTCATCCTTGTTGAAATAAGAAAATCTCTCAGATACAGATTCCTGGTAAATAACCTTGTCTGTATTGTTAACAACAAATAAGTACGTGTTATCCGTAGTGATACCCGTCCAATCTTTTTCAGGTAATCTCCTGTCAAATTTCTGTCTCCTCTTACCCGTTAAACTCCAAACAGCAATATTGTTAGTCGTATTGTTTAACGTATAAATATACAAACCATCTGTAGTAACACCCGTCCAATCACCCTCGTATAAAGGAAAGTCTCTTAAATAATTACGCCTACCATCAATATAATAAGCAACAATACGATTGCCATCATTGTCCAACAAATACAAATCAATACCCAAAGACTCAACCGTAATACCCGTCCAGTTTCCTTCTTCAATATCAAAAGATCTATCCGGTAAATGATCACCAGCTAAGTTATATACCTGCACACTATCAGACTCAAAACGCATAGGCATACCCATTACAGAGGTACCCGAACCATCCTTCAAACAATAGATATAACCATCTTTGGAAATACGTAACTTGTTAAAACTAACAGCATCATCCGTCGTAATACCCTGCCAACTACCCCTACCTAAGTTGATTAAATTAGAAAGCGTTCCCCTACGACTCAAATAAAACTTCACCGTGTTGTCATGGGTATCCAATACAAAGAAATTAACACTCTTGGTAGTCTGCTTAGCAGCCTCATCAGCACCTAAACCAATACCAGCCGTAATACCAGAAAAGTTCCGAGTGTCCATTAAAGGAATCTTAATGTCAGCAGCACCAATCAATCTCTCAAATTTAGAAGGATCTCCATCTACCTGAGACTCAAGAGCCATCCACGTATCAATATTAATCTCATCAGCACCAAGCGCTATAGCATCAAGAATCAATAACTGATTGCCAGAAATCGAATACTCGTGAAAAGCTATACCACGATACACTCTCTGCCGTTCTGGCAAATCAGGACGACTAATATCTATAGTCCTACCAATAACTAAAGGTGTTCCGAAAGAAGCAGACACACCTCCAGTAGCAGCTAACGGATAACTGTATACCGTATCCTTATTACCCATAGGATCGGCCACCAAAACATAAGCATGCTCATCATAAATAGCTAAGCCCTCATAAGTCTTGCCATCCTCCAATTCAGGTAAGCTCAAATCACCAGCATTTTCCCTATTACCATTTATAGTCCACACCTCAACCCTGTTTTCTAAAGCATTTAATATATATAAATAATCACCAGCACTCTGAGTATAATCACCCAAAGTTCTACTTGATGCTGCTGTAGTATTAGCTATACCCGTATATTGAGAACGACTATTTAATAGAAAATCCTTATCCCTTTGACGAATACCACCAGCATTATAAGCTCTAACATACCCCGTAAACGTATTCGTAGATGAAATATATCTATTCATAACTATATAGAAAAGATCATTGATAAAAGCTAAACCATGAGCCGTCTCCCCAGATTCCACTTCAAATACAAAAGAACGACCTCTATCAATCATCTGTGCTGTAGCAGAACCTGTAACAGTTTCCACAGCAGTAACAGAATTCACCACCGTATTCAAAAGATAATGATAATTACCTATACTAACTATGCCTTCAAATACATTGGATGTAGAAAGAGAAAGAAGATCAACCTCAGAATCAGGATTAAATTCAGGAAGTTCCCAAACGCCAACATAAGGATCATATTTCTGTGCATCAGCTAAATCCGTAACATGACCATTGGCACGTGAAACATATAATCTATCATCAGCAATATCTATACCAGCAATATCATAAGCATCATTTTTGTAATCTCTAATAAAAGGATCGCTAGCATCACCATACAAACTAAAATCTAAATACTGTCTTCTTTTTCCGTCTAAAGTGTAAACACGAATCTCATGTTTATTACCAACAAATCCCAAAACATAAATTAAACCTTTTCGGTAAGCCATGCTTATGAGAGTTCCCAATTCTCTAATCTCATCTAATGTTACATCCAATCTATTTTTTTCATACATATTGTCTATTTTATATTTCTGCATATCAAAGAAAGATAAATAACCCTGAGGATTTAAAGCAACAAGAGTAACGTTACTTATGGCAGCAATATCAATAAACTGCACCTTAGGAGTTTTAATAGTTTTAATAGCTAAAGCATAAGGGCATCTATATCTTTTGATAAAATTAAATCGTAAATCACCATCCAAATATACGCCAAATACATATATCTGATCTTCCTTAATATCAATATCAAGATACTCAAACACCTCTACGACTTTTACTTCTCTATCTCCTTTCCAGTCTTTTATCCGAACTCTGGTAGGAAGAGTAATTTGATTAAGAACATATTCAACAAATCCCTCATGTGACCCCGTGGTTGGAATGTCAGCAAAAGGATGCGTAGCATATACTTTCTCAGCCACAACATATCGATAACAATGCACAGAAGAATCATTCCTCGCATATGATCCCGCCTTTAATACCCATACCATAGGACCAATTAAAGAGCTGGGATAATGCACCGCTAAAGATATAACATTATTCGTCCCTGCATCATATAAATCCCTATAAATATATTTTTCTAAAAGATTCGTACTTATATAAGGCCTATGTCTAACAGCAACTAAACCCGTTGAATTACGAATCTCGAAAATAGATACGACAAGAGTATCAAAGTATTCTTCTGATGAAATAAGCCCTGAAGATATAGGAGCAGAAGCAGAACGAAGAGCCCTCTTAAAAGCACCTGTCAGTTGTGCATGATAAACCCGTTGCAGATTTTCAAAAGTAAGTAACGTCGATCGACTAGGAGAAAGACTATTCGTTGAAAGAGGATTACTGCGTATAGGAGTTAAATCTACAGGATCATTATTATAGTTAGGAACATTAGGAAGACCAAATCTTGGATACGTCTGATTAGAATCAAGATACTCAATCTCCCGCAAAGCATCCGATAAAACATACGTCGTTGAAGCGGAAGTTATGGTACTAGGAACCCTATCTGATAACAAAACATGTCGTGATCGAGTGGTGATACCAGGTGGAACTGAAAGAGAGGGGTGTGAAACAACAGTAGAAACTAAAGAATAAGGTCCCTTATGAAAAGGGTGATAATATACAGTATAACCAGTTACAAAATACTCAGCATCAGCAGTGGGACGAGGTTCGTCTAGAACAGAAAATATATCAGTAGGATACCACCGACTAGTGTACACATTACTCGACTCAGGCGTCTGAGGATTAGCTATATCAAACCCAGTAAACAATTGCTTCAAAGTTTCAGGAGCCTCATACTCATAAACACAAACGGGCTGATAGGTATACCCAGAAGTACCATAAGGAATCTTGTCTTTTTGAAATATATACAAATTAGATTCATCATAATGCAGAGCTAAAGAATCAAAGTTGGCAGTGTCATCAACATTAGCAATACTTGGCCCTGTATTAACGTCAACAGTTCCTATAGCAATAGTTTCATCGTTAAACTCACTATTAGGTAAACGATATCTTTCCTCATTAATGGATCCCAAATATCTTCGGGTATCAACATAATCTGCCTCTACAGGAGGAAAAGATACAGCCCGACGAGGAGCTGTGAAAAAGGCAATAGGTATGATTTGAACATATGTTTCTGTTAAAGGAGTCATGCTACCAAACCCTGTAGCAGACTTCATACATATAAATACATCTTTACCATCTGTAGTTAAGCCAGATATGTAATCGTCAGGAAAACGCTCAAAGCCAAAGAACGTACCAACGAAACGACTATTAGCCCAAAAAGGATTCTGAGACACCTCATGCAAAGCAGCGTTAAAAGGCTCACCAAATTCATTAAAAACATAAATGAAACCACGTAACGTAGCTATAAAAAATATATCCTCTACATGACAGAAAGCCGTTACCGTGTCAGATCTAGATATATGATACTGATCATCAAGTAACACCCTGCCATCAGGCTTCTCTGGATGTAATAAGAAATCATCGTTACCAAAGAAAGGCTTGAAGGTGATGTCAAACTGCTGCCTCCTCGTAGCACCAATGTCAGAAGACGTATCAAGAACATTCCTACCCGTAGCTAACAGGTAATAATCCCTTCTCCAATTCTCATAATAACTCACCAGCTGAGGAGTATGCCTTTGCACATCTATTGTGTAAGGAATCATAACCGCAGAAATAATAGGTACCTTATACTCATTTACACGCCACTTAGGAATCTCATCAAGAAAACCAAACGTGGCTTTGTGATCCATTCGCTTCATCTCATTACGAGCCGTAACAGATGTCTCAACCCTACCCTGTTCCACGTTAGTGATATAACCTACCCAAGCAGGACTCACCACCTTTTCTTCACGGTCAGGACTAAAGCCAACACGAAAAATCCTTACCACACTATTTGTCGTCGTAAAATCAGAAGAAAAATAAACCCGTAAATCAGGGTCTAATAAAGTAAACGTAATACTCTGCGTATCCGTCACCCCAGAAAACAAAGATGGCATAGCCTCATTAATAATAGGAGCTCGCTCCAAACACGCATAGCTTTCCTCATCCTCTATAGAGTTACTCACCAACAACTCATGAGCTGTGTAAATAACAGAGCCTGCTGGTGCCGTTACAACAAGCGTATCCAAATCAACTGTGTCAGCTACCGTCCAAGTCTTAGGTTCTTTGTCCTTTTCAACCACCAATCCTTTGTGTAAAAAGGGAGGAAGCTCATCATAAACACTGGTAAAGTCTGTGGTGTTTGCAGGAAAACTAGCATATATTTCAATGGAAATTCTAGTGTAAATAGAAAATGCTGACATAAACTAAGCCCCAACAACTTGCGTGTATCCTGATTCTTGCAAATTAACCAGAATATCACGAAGCCTCTGATCACCGATTTGAATCTGTAACCTGACAGGAGTACCGCCTGCATCAGGACGAGAACTAGGATCCAAGTAAGGATTAAACGCCTCAGTAGCCGTTCTGTAACCAGGACGTAATTGTGGAGGCTGACCAAACTCATCATCCTCAAAACTACCAAGAGCATTAGAATTCTCTTTTAATAACTCATTATTACGCCTTAATTCCTTAAGCTGGTCGTTCAAAGCCATAACCAATGACCTTTGACCCGAAGCACCAGAGAAACTAGGATTAACACCACGCCTGTTAAATAAAGGAAACTCATTAGGATTACGAAATGGATTATTAGGAAGATTCAATTCACTGTTATTTAATGCCTCCTCTAATTCCCTCACCCGCTGACTAGGATCAAGTTCCTCAATCATAGGCCTGGTACCAACATCAAGTAATTCATCTAAACCAGAACCCCGTATCGTGATGTTCTCAGATTCTGTCTCACCACTAAACAAACCAAAAATACCACCCACTACATTACCAATTCCCTCCAAAACACTCGGAAGAAACGCAGCAATACCCTTAGCAATTCCTTCAACAAGGGTAGGAATCTCAGCTATAAAACCACCAATGACAGCACCAATAAGACGCGGTAAATTACCAAAAATATTCTTAAAAGCATCAGCAAGAAACTTAGCAATACCCCTACCAAAGTTAGAAGCAGCATCTACATTAGCTTTAGCAGAATCATTTAATATTTTGAACGTATCACCTAAACCAGGAATCCAATAGTTCAATGCCTTAACAGCAGCCTCCTCTGCAAACGCTTCACCTGCCATCACAGCAGCATTTACAGTGGCATCATTAACCTCCTGCGCTGCCTTCTTAGCCTCTGCAAGCTCATCTTTAAGCTGTTCTCTACGATCTTCGTTATCTTTTATAGCTTGAGCTTTCTCATCTTCAAACTGCTGAGATCGAGATCTTTCAGACTCCAAAATCTGCTGCTCAAATCTTGCCAAAGTTTGATTACGTCTCTCTTCAGATTCAACAGTAATACGATCTAATTCCTCTTGAGCCTCTCTAAGAGTTTCTGCATCACCAGCGCCCTCCAAGTTTTTTATAGCCTCTAACAACTCACGATCGCGCTGTCTATCAATATCAAGAAGCTCTCTATGTCTTTGCGCTTCTATTTTTAAAATATCATTATTAAGATCTCTATTACTTTTCTTTAACTCATCATTAAATTCATCTATGGCATCTACAGTTTCTTTTTGACTTTCATTAAACCTATCTAAATAATTATCTTTTATATCCTGAAGTTCATCAATAACTTCCTGATTATTAGATATACTAGCTAAAGCAGCACCTAGACTCTGAGCAATCTCTAATAATACTTTATTAAATTCCTCATCTTTCATTTGTTGTTTTTTTAATTCGTCACTCAAGAGAGCAGCATTTTCTTTAGCTACTCTAGATTGCTCATCAGCAGATTCCTTAATACCAGCAACTGTTTCCGCATGCTCTCTGCGAGATATCCTTAAGCCATCCTCATACTGAGTGATATCAAGTCTAATATTTCTTTTGTTTATATTCGTTAAATGCTGTGCTGCATCACGCTCTGCCTGAGTTGTAGCATCTGCCTGTAATATCGCATTTACTTCATCAGCAGCAAGAAGTTCATTCTGTAAATCAGCTAATACCTTTAAATGATTTCTCTCTCTTTGAGTCTGCTCCTTATCTAAGGAATAAATCGCAAGGTTAGCTTGTGTTTGAATCTTACCAATATCAGCTAATAACATGTCACGTACATCGTTATTAAATAAACCTTTGAGCTCTGATAATGACGGAAAAATCTCTGCACGTTTAATTAACTCAGGATCAAAATCAATTTCACCAACACGATAAGCTATAATAGAAAGCTCTTCTTCAATCTCTAAAGCATTTAATTCATTAGCCCTTAATAAAGCCTCGAGACTACCTAACACCTCCTTGGTTTGTGTTTGAGAATCATTATTTAATCCATCTCTAATATCAGCGAATTCTTTTCTTAAAAAATCTAAAGCTTCCTCTAAAGTTATATCACCCTGACCACCCATAGAACCACTAAGACCAGAAAGAGCATCCTGCAAACCAGCAATGCCTGAACGAGCACCAGTAGCAGCTTCTATCTGATTAACTATCTCTTTTAAATTATCAATACGCTCTTGCTCAGCTTCATTAGTAGCTGTTGCTGTTCGAAGATATTCCTTACCTAGTCTTAAAAGTTCCTCATTACTCTTAGCAACATTCTTCAATATAGGAATAGATTCGCCTGTAATGGAATTAACCGCTTCACCACGCTTCACAACATCAAAAAGATCAATACCAATATCACCTAATATGTCTCTGAGTTCATCAAAATCTGCCTTAAGTAAACCCGTAATACTTAAAACACGACGAAAACCACCCAATGCCAAAGAAGCTGCAGCAGGAAGCAATTTAACAATAGAAATGGTTACTTCAAATATTTTCTCAAAAACAACAGCAATAGCCTCAACAAGCTCAGGAGACTCTTTTAAAGACCTAACAAATCCAATGGTAGATGCAAAAACACCAGACATGAAATTTCTTAAGCCCTCACTCGATAAAACCGTCTCTGCTATAACGTCTTTAGCTAAAACAAAAGCATTTCTAATCCTGTCAGCAAACACAGAAATAGATTGTAAAGTTACCACCTGATCACCGAACTGTTCAGTAATCAATCGGATCGCACCCTCTTGAGATAAAAACTCTTGAGTTAAGTTAGATACATTAACACCAAGCTTAGATAACGAACGAGTACTGACATTCTCCGCTGTAAATATCGCCTCGCCAACTTCCCTAAAACTTCTACCCAAAACATCAGAAGCATTACTAGCAGCAATCAAAGCATCTGTAATATCCCTTTGACCAGCACCAACACCGGTTAACTTCAAGGCAAGATCTACTAAATCATTACGATACTTACCCGTCTGTAAACTTATATTAGTAAACGCCCTATTAAGCGTCTCAATACTAGCACCCGTCTCACCACCTGCACGTTGCACCTGACGCAACGAAGCATTGAAAACACGGATATTTCTATCTGTCTGAAGAAGGAAACAAAAGCTTTGCCCGTTGAAACAACGATAGAAATTAATGACTTAAGTCCAGCAGAAACAAGTTTGAAGCCAGCTACAGCAGCAGCAGCAAGAGGAACAGATCTACCAATAGTTGCCGAAAAAGCAGAGAAAGCTTTACCAGCTACAGAACCACTCTGAGCCAATCCTTTCATCTGATCACGGAGAGAAGCTATAGCCCTACCAGCAGCAGAGCTTTTAAAATTGGCAGCGACATTTATACCAATATCCTGAGTAGGCATCTATTATTCCTATTATCTACGTCTTCTAGGCCGAGACGGTTTAGAATTAGCCGATGCAGCCGATTTCTTTCTAGCTTTGTCTAACTCCTTAGCCTCAAGCTTATTAAATTCCGACTCAAAAAGAGATAATATACCTAACATCTTAGGAGAATAATCATCAGGATTAAATGTAAAACCAACCTTACGCAATGCCTTATGCTCAAAATACAAACTTAACCAAGGATTATAAGGACTATCTATCGATATACGCTTGAACGTAGCCAGTGCTAGTTCTTTGATACCATTTTGAACTTTTTTCCAGGAGTAATACCCTTCACAACCTCCGCAGCAAAATGATTCAATACAAAAGTACCAAAGCTGTAATACAACAAATAATCCTTGTTTTCTATGTGCTCAAGTTCCTCCGCCTTCTTCTCATCAAACTTCTTCCAGGGATCCACTAAACTCGCACCACTCTTATCTAAAGGTGCTTTATAAACTTTGATATCCATTTCCCTAATCATTTCCAAACATGTATCAAAAATACGTGTTGTATACTTTACCTCTCCCTTCGGCGTTTCTCCTTCTCCTGATTCCGTGTCCGCTACAATCAATTCCATACGTGTATTAGCTTTAGGAACAGCATATTTCACACTACCTAACACTAAATGATCCGAATCAAGAATCTTAGATTTCTTCTTTATATGAAGCTTTACATCCCAAACACTAATAAACTCCGTAGCCATACAAACTCCTTTAGAACCAATTACAAGTAGGACAAGAAAATAGAACCCGAACCATCTCCAGGTGAATAACACACTAAATCCATATCTAAGGTATAAATACCGTCACTTTCAGCTAAAGAAAAGCTATTAATCACAGCCTCACTACCATAAGCCGTAAAGATATTACCAGGTACCCAACGAAGATTACGCTTTTGACCACCCATAAAGGCAAAAGGAACCGTATCTCCGTTCTTAAACTTAGAGAAAAAACGCTGATCATCATCCTGCAATATAGCCGATACCGTTAAAGTAGCATCCCGAGACGTCAACAGCTTAGCAAAAATAGCGTTTTCAGCACATATCGAATAGATGGTCGTAGTAGGGGTGTTTATAGTCAAAGTAACACTGATAGCATCCAAGCACACATTGTTATCACTCTCACCTAAGAACAGTCTCTGATCCTTAGCAATAACAGGAGGCTGTCCATCATACTCCGGTTTAAGAGGTAGATATATTTTATAGTTTAAAGTCGAAGGTTTAGCAGCATTCTTAGATACCAAGCCATCTGCAACCGTAGCTGTAGCTGTCCTTTTATCGTCTTCAAAACCCAGCAATGCTGCCATGCCATCATCGCTTGCCGTATCAGCAAAATCAAAAGCAAAACCACTGGCATTTAAGAAAAGAAACTTACGTACATCTTCTGAATAACTCACTGTAAGAGCACTTAAACCTGGACCTGTCAATGCACGCAGCTTAAGCTGTAACTCTGTAGCAAGCTCTGTACCTGAATTATAAATCTTGTTAGCGAGCACAAGATTCACGGAGTCACCTAGGCTGGTACCGTAAGCTACTACGATAGTATTACGGTCATCTTGAAGCTCCCATGTAGCATCATAATCCTGGTTCATCCGATAAGACGTACCCTCAAAAGCAAAGGTCGTGTTAATCTGACCATTAGCATCAGCCGTTATAGTCATACTCGTCACACGATTGTTGGCGATGTTCTGATTACCAGATCCAGCAGAGAAGAATTCCCAGACATCAAATACCGGCTGTAAAGAAGTCGTAGGATAATAGGTGATATGCAGTCCCAACTTCACTCCAGCAGCAGGAGCTTCCTCTAAATCAAAAGCCAAAACCAAGCGTTTATTAGTCAAGTCACGGTTCTTAATGGGGCGCATGCTCCAACCGTTCACCTCGTCTTTAACTAAGACCGCATCACCCTTAGCATAGTCCGCCAGAGCATCATCTGAAACATTGAGATATGACACCGTACTGCCAGCAATGGTTGTATGCTCAGTAGTAATGAAACGCTTAGCACCAAAACATGACTCCACCATGGGGGCATATTCTGTTTCTTCACCTTCTACACCACTACCAGTCATATAATGAGAGAACGTTCCCGAAGGATTCTCACCAGAAATAACCGGCTTCGCAGCCATGATATCATCACGAATCTCTAAGTTCTCTGTGGTCTCAAAGTTTGGCGTAATGGAAAAGTCAGCCTGTAATGCCACAAAGTGCTTACCCAGAGTTGGCTCTAAAAGAGCACCTTCTTCTTTCTTTCCAATAACGGCAGCGACCTTACCACGCGTGGGTATTGCTGTCATCCTTCACTCTCCTGTTTATTTTTTGCGCTCAAGACATTTGTAATCAGTATGATAATTCACATTATACTCCATTTCCACGGAACCGTATATAAGATCAGTATTGTTAGGAACAGCATAAGTGACATTCTCTAAGTTTATATCTGTTACATAAGGAAGTACTTGTGTGTTTCTCTGAATCTCTAAATCAAACAATAAACATGCAACTTCCAAATCCTCAATCAAACGATTTTTATCATAAAGCTTTTCACCTGAATCCACAGAATCATAAGGCAAACGAGAGTACTCTCCATTGTCATCCTTATAGATATAACCTTCCTCAGATCCCGTTGTGACATCATATTCAGGATTTAAATAGGTATGACGGTAATAACTCACCGTTAACGTAGCATTGCTCATCCAATTAAAATTGGTAATCTGTTGCCTCTCAATAACATCGTCACCAAAAATAATATTTAAATCAGGTAAATCATCATGATCATACGAAACATCCTCAGCTGTAGTCCTACCCGTATCCAACACATCACGACCAGCATTACGAGTAACATTACGTCTCACCGTATGCACCTGAGGAGGCTCCGTAAAGTTAATATTCCTTTCATCAAAAGAATCATAGCCTTTACCATGCTTTAACACCTCAGTCATCACCGGATACAATAACTCACACAACCTTCTTCTTACCTGAGCACGAATCAATATGGAATACATATTAATAGACTGCTGCGACGAATCTCGATAATAATTCTCCAAATCACGCATGGTTGTAAGATCTTCATTCTTAAATGACTCACTCACCACAAACTCCTTAATCAATACTTCTTAACAAATAACGACACGTGGAAACTTCATCCAATTGGACATGAGATATCTCATAAACCCTACCCGTACGCTGGCGAATGATATCCCAATTCAATTTATCTAATACACTACTTTTCGATGTCTCATGAGGCTGAATCTCATTGATATCCCTAAAAGACATCATCACATTAGGATGCTGAATGACAACTTCTACAGTAGTCTCCGTGTTTTCACGAATCACCGTGTCATATACACCATAAACAAGAACAGGCTCATAACTAGGTAGAGATATTTGCTCGTAATAAAAAACAAGCACATCGTTATCACGATCCCAAGCCGTCCCCGTAGTATCGCCATCAATAACCAAAATAACGTCAGAATCCCTTCGAGGAGGATTGTCACTATATTGAATAGAATAATTCCCCCAATCCCTACTCGTTCCATCAGGTTTAATAATAGTAAGACGCGTTAAATCAATAACACGATGAACAGGATCTCTAAAAACACCGAGATCATCAATATCAAATAAATTAGGACGAGCATTTGTATAAGGAGGACGTAAACGCAAAGTCTTCGATCCTAAAGTAAGAAAACTACGTTCACGCAATTCAAAAAGCTCGCCCATCGAGAGAAGTAATGAGCGAGCTATTGTATCTGAATATAAACTAAATAAAGGCACCAAAAAACCTCAATGCAAACTATGAGCCTCCCCAAAGTAACATAACACGAACAGGCCCCTCATCTCCAACAGCAACATCATCTAAAAAGTTACCAATACGAAAGTTATTACGAGACGTACCAGTAGCAACCGAAGCATTGTGAGAAGTGACAAAAGCACGGTCACCCGACTCAATGTCTTCAGCAGCAGCCACCGAAAATTCGTAAATACCACCCACATGAACAGCTATGGTATCACCAGCATCGCCGTGGTCAGAAGCAACGCCCAGAAACTGACCACTACCTCCACCTTGAACCACCGCATTACCAGCACGAACCCCAGCAGCTACACGTAAGTTGATCGTTGATCCACCGGCACCTTTACGTTTCATCTATACTCCTAAGCACCAATAGGAGCCAATAAAACACTTACCGGAGCTGATGAGTTAGTAGGCGAAGCATTTAATGCATAACCCACAAACGCACGTCCACCACCTGTAGCAGTTGTAACTTGGTTAGCAGAGTTAGCAGCATAAAGCTTGGCACCCAATCCCACAGCTACGTTGTTAGCCGTCTTTCTCATTTCAAAGACACCTTGGGTTTGTAGAACCACATCCTGACTACTACCAGCATCGTCTAAAGCTACGCCTGTTAGTGAGCCAGCAACTACGAATTCTCCCGAACTTACCGCAGCAGGAGCGGCGATAGTCACCGTTCCGCCTCCGCTACCTTTATTCTTAGCCATATCTCAATCCTTAATTAAATGTTAAACCGTACACTTGTGAGCCAGTCTGTAATCCATCGATTTAGCCTGAACATCATGAACTACCTTAAACTTCATCACGTCCGTATTGAAATCTAGCTCCTCTTCAAGCCGTGGTCCCTTCTGACCTTGCAGTGTAGCCAACTCGATGAAAGGATAACCAGAACCAGCTTTATCAGCCACTCCATAGTAAGAGGTAGCTGAGTTGGTAGAAAGCCGTGGCTCAGCAATAACCTTCAAACCACTAAACATCACATTAGCTGTTTGTGGAGCATTAGGAGTATAAGAGCTGTTCACAGCTTGCAGAGCTTCAAATTCCAACTGTAAAGGAACTAAGATGTATTGAAGCTTTAAGTGCATGTACGCATTCTTAGGAGTACGTCTCAAACCAAAGGCAACCATCATAGCTTCCACACCAGCATAATCATACTGAGGCATAACTTGAGTTGGATTGGTTCTAAATGGTACACCTGTGGATAAAGTACCACGAGCATTCGAGTAAAGACTTTGCCCCTGATAGGTACCATTCATAACTTGGTTCCATACCAAATCACTTTCCAAATCAGCAGCTGATTTACCTGAATTGAAAATTGCTTGAAGACTGTTGGTATCATCAGTGACAAAAGTTTGTCGTGTAATCTGATGAATCAAACCACTGGTCATCAAGGCGTAAGTCTCTTTGGTATCGTCTAAGCTATCAATTGGAAACGCTGCACCAGGAGCTGTCTCTACGAGGTCTCCAGTGTCACTGATCCCCACACGATCCTGAATCTTAAAATCCGGTACTTGCAACCTCGTTACAAATGGGTCAAATGTCTGCTCACCGCGGAACTGCTCATAAGACGCAATGACCGCTTTCGTAGCAGAGCTGGCTATAAGTTCAGGAAGGTCAGCATAGGCCATGATAGGACCAGCCGCGCCCCGTTTCTCCGTACGTGGAGATCTCTTCATGGACGTCCAAATCTGATCACCGGTTAAACTACGTACTTCGGTGTGACCAGCAGAAGATAGCAACTCTCGACAAATTTCCGAGATAGGCTTGAACTGCCAGTTACCCGCAGACTCAGCATACTTGTCATACTGTCTACCACGCCCACGTGTGATCTTAGAGATCAGCGCGCACTCTGCCTTGTTACGTAGGTGTTTCAGCCCACGTGTTGAGTCCACAGAAACGTGGGATGTCCGACGACGTATGGTCGGAGACTTGAGCTTGGGATATAAACTTTTTCTCACATTTTGCCTCACCCTTCTCGTAGCTGCCGAGCCCAATCTCTTCGATGCAGCCATAGGGGGTTCTTCCATAGGAGCTTCGCCTTCTCCAGCAGCAGGCTCAGCACCACCTTCCATTTCACCGGACAACGCTTGAGCTAAAACTTCCTCCACCGCGACCATCACATCGGTTTCCACATCTACCGATACATCGTCGGGTAGCGTCTCCGTAACAACAGCACCAGCCTCCTGGGCTGCTGCTTTAACCTCTTCAGCGGTCACGGTGGGTTCTTCACCCTCGCCCTCACCGCCCTCACCACCAGCAGCTGCCGGCGCAGCCGGCGCAGCAGGTAGTTCGCGTGTTTCTACAAAAGCCATAAAAGCGTCTCGTTCATCTTGACCAAGACAATCGTAAAGCTTTTCCCAAGTTTCCAACCTTGAAAACTTCGAGGCTTTTTGAGGTTCTTCCTCTTCTGTTTTTTCTTTTACTGGTTCGTCTTTTGCCATAATGAACTTTCCTTCAGGATTAACGAAATGAATTGAGTTAACTTTATGTTTACTAATTGTGCGAGACTTGGTATTGGCTTTTCTTATGATACTACCACAGTCTGCCGGTATTGCGACAATTGACACTTCGTAAGGTGCCCAAGATGTGGCTAATTCTCTTTTGTGGCCTTTTTCGTTATCATCCACTTGTGTGCGTTCAAGGATATCTGCTCCCACAGAAACGGAACGAATGATGCCTGCTTCGATCTTATCGCAGATATCCCGTTCTTCCTGGGTAACACGAGAAAGACGCAAACGACCCATAAGGATGTTCTTGCCTGTTTCCTCATTTCGCTCAACCCAAGCATGTTCAACAATTCCCATTTGGTGATTAGCTGACATTCTGTCAGCACCACTACCATCATGGTGATTGTTCAATACCGGTGCTACCCCAGCATTGAGCCGAGTAAGGTCAATGGAGTCAGGGTTCATGTCTAAGCCGAGCTCAACCATCGACATGTTGCCTCGATCGTCCATTTCCTCTCGAGCTACAAAAGCTCCTGTGGAAATAATCACATCGAAGGTGCAATACTTGTCATTGATGCTTTCAAACGTCTGAGACGCCCGAAGAATCCGCCCCTTCCGCCGCACCTTCGTCGCTAGGTTCTGCTGCAAGAGCCTCACCCTCCATAGCTGTTTTATTAACCTGCTCTTCTTTTAGAGAAGCATCAGCCTCTTTCTGTTTCGCACTAGCATCTTTATCAGATATATCAGATTGTTGCTGAGTCATCAAATTGACCAGCAGTTTATCGTAGTCTTCAAAGCCGATAACATTGCGAATAGGCACTTTATTGATCTTAGCCATGAACTCTCTGCTAAGAACGCCACCCTGTCCATACATCAATCCACTTAAACCGGCTTCATCGAGCTTCTGATTGGAGTCCTTGATCTCTTTGATGGTTTTTTCAAAGTCGTAACCCAATTTAGACATGGCTTCCTTCATGGAAATGAAGTTAGATGCCACCTCGGTCTGAACAGATGCAATTTCCTTCTCAGGATCGATCATAACCGGTGCTTCTGGTGACCAACGAATGCTGACATCGTGTTCTTCAGGAATAACCCCGTTTCTTTCCAAATGATCAAGCACCCAACCGCTGATTCTCATCAAACACTGTGGAATAACAGTGCTTTCTAACTGATGACGTAAATGTCTGTTCATTTCTAAGAAGCCCATCCGGCCACTAGAGAAATTAACGTTACTATAGTCATTAAAAATCTCGTAACTGACGCCCATTGCTCCGGCAATTCTACGCAAACAGCGTTCTACGAAATTCTCGTTCAATGTATTGGATGGTGACGGAAAGGTTATGGTTTTACCTGGTGGCAACTCTTCAACAAATCCTGGCTGAACAGAACGGGTCGTCTCACCAAACAAGGAACTTTGATCATCTGCTGCGATGAAATCTTCTCTTTCTTCTTCACTTAATTCGAAATTATCCTGAACAAAAGCGGTATAACTCGATTGCAGCTTCTGTTGCTTCAGTTTTGCCTCTTCGTATTCACGAAGGTTCCAAATATCAAGCAATGCTGGAGCTAACCAGCTGACACCATCTATTTGACCGGCTCTATCAAGGCGTTTGATGTGGCATATGTCTTTATAGGGAACTCTGACAGTGTCAAAGCTGGGTCCACGCCCTCCATACTTTCCAGCACCAAAGTTTTCTGGGTGTCTTTCAAATAAATGATAAGCCATCACTTTGGCATCTTTGTTGAACTCGATACCGTTGATGATTTCATTGCCTGTATCAGGGTTGGGCTGAGTGATGTAAACATTGAGGTAGTCTCCTTCCAGCACATGCAGAGACAGTTTACCCCGAGAGTAGATACGTTGAACAAATACAGAACCGTCACGCACTAAAGACCGTACCACCAAACTCTGTAATCCCACTAAGGTGTTTTCTCTTAAATAATCACCGTCTACAGTGGTCAGCCACTTGCTTAAGAACTCATCAACATTCTTGCGCACAGCCTCGTTTCCAGTGGTCACTGGAGTAACCCCACGGCCAATCATGTTACATATAATCGAGTCCACCACTCTGCGCGTTACTGGGTCATTTTCGTACAAATGACGGGACTGATCACGCAGTGGTTTTTGCTCCCAATGGTTTCGGGTGTTCAGCTCAGCTGCGTAGATGTTAGGACGCTCTCTCACAGCCTCGTGAAAGCGTCTCTCTGTTAATTGCAGCTGCCTGCCTTGGATCTGAATTTTCTTCTCAAGCTCTTTTGTCCGAGATGTAAAGAATTTCTTTATAAATCCCAGATTAGGCTTAGTAGTTGGCATCAAATGTCCTGCGCTGTGCCGGAATGTTGGGATTACGTGACTTCAACACAGTGGTGCGATTATTGCCACCTGGTATACCTAAAGCTCTTCGTACATCTACTATCGCTCGTCTTAACTCAGCAGATGAACGATACTGCATAGATTTTCCAGCGAATGTGATAGTAGTAGCTCCACTAACATAAGCGTCAACAAGAGCGACATAGCGTTCCCTTAAGTCTGTTGTTGATAGCATAGAATTTATCTCATCCGGTGAATGATTTGATCTCAACGAAACGTGACCACTTATCATCAGTGTGAGCATACTTCGCTGCGTTACATCCGTACCACATAGCGAAATTATACACCATTAGATCTAATATCTCATTTCTCTCTCTAACTGCTTTCCATCTATATCTTATTCTACCCGTTCTATCCATAGGGTCATGAGCATCTGGTAACACCATTCGTTCTGAGCACAGCTGCTCATAGAATTCTCTGTCCTTACCTTCGGGGAAAAATATGTGAGAATCAGTAACTTCGTCTTTTTCAATGAGGAGACGTTTGTAGATCTCATTTTTAAGAAAATGGGTGTTAACGTCTTGGTACTTATTACCCACTCTGCTCTTTTTGCCAGAATAGACAGACACCTCCATAATTTTCGGATAACTAATAATACCGTCCATGTCTGCAACACCGCGAATAACTTGAATTCTTTTATGATGATCTAAAACACTCCTTTTCCAAGAAAAAACCCGATATGGAATAAATCCCGAATCTATGGCTAATTTGGTAATTCCGTAATCATCATATTTAGAATATAAAACGTCTTTTAGTTCTGCCCACGGACTTTCGTGTGGATCAACGTTTGTGTTCCCCCACAGGACTATGTGCTCTACCACGAAGCACACCTTACGGTGCCAAGCAGTAATAAGTACCTCTAAACGGTCACTCTGAACATCAACCCCTGCCAGCAAAAACTTGGGATAAATTCCATTCAGTGTTGGTATCTTTCCTTCTTCGTATTTCCCGCCATTTCTGTACAAAGTATTAGCTGAAGGAAATTCATCAGCAGCTTGTGTACAGGGAACTCCTAAATATAGGTTTTGAAATGTTTTTGCATAAGTCTCGTCTCTCTCTGCTTTCATCTTTGCCTTAGCAACATCAACCCATGATAAAAACCCTACAGGAGAATACAGCGCATTTAGGTGATAACTCCTAAAGGTTTCTGAAATATGTTCTTCCTTGGTAGGTTGCCATTCTCCTGCTTCGAGCATCATTGTCTTTGATGATTCATTTATGAGTTTTTCGCATTTTTCACATTTATAAAAAACTCCTGCATCAATATTATTTTTTTCAAAAATTAAATTATCCATATAAAGTCTCTGTTTATGTCCGCAATCAGGACACGGAACAAAATAATATCTTTGATCTCCTTCTTCGAACCATTTGGCAATAACAGAAGATTCTTCATAGGTTGGTGTGCTTCCCATGATGATTTTTCTTCGATTGTAAGCAGCTGTTCGTCCTATAGCTAGCTCAACAGGGCTACCCTCCCCCTGTGTGTCCACAGGGAAGCGGTCAACTTCATCAATAAGCAAATATTTTACAGAAGTACCTGCTAAATCAGCTGCAACATTAGCTCCGCACATCACCAAAAAGCCTCCCGGAAAGTCTTTATGGATAATTGTGTTTCTTGAGGTAGTTCTTGAGAAATGAGATATCTTGCCACGTACCACAGGTGTGTCATTGATCATGGGCTCAAGCTTCTGCTGAACGATTTTTTTGATATTCTTTTCTGAAGGACCCACAATCATCGATGGACCAGGCTGATGACTAATGGTATAGCCCAGAAAGTTCATCAAGATACCCTCTGTGTAACCAACTTGGTGCCCCTTCATGATCGCAATCCTGCGAATCTTGTGATAAGGCGGCACAGACGTCATACAGTCCATAATTTCTTTCAAGTATGGTGTCCGAGATGTCTGCCACTTGCCAGGTTCTGACGAACTTGCAGAAGATAGATATCTATAAGAGTCTGCCCAATCACTTATAAGCATCGGTTGAGAGATCTTAATAGACTTATGGAAGCTATTGATGTAATCTACGTTTGGGCTGTTGAACATTTATTAAGGAGTATTAATGAAAAATGACAAAAAAGTAACAAAGAAGTGGGTGTGTCCAAATGACGATAAACCGCTTAGTGATCCCGAAGAGATAGTTAACAACATGTACCTGACTCGTAAGAAGGAAGAGTACAGCAAAGAGGACGTCCCCGAAGAGTTAATAGAAAATGTTAAAAAGATAGCATTAACTATATTAGAGGATATTAAGAAAGAAAAAAAGATTCTTCTTTGGGGCGACTATGACGTTGACGGAACCTCTTCTGTGTTGATTTGGGTGTACACGTTTCTGTACCTACAGTACAAAGGATTTGGCATCCATATTCCTACGAGAAAAGACGGTTATGGACTGAGCATTGAGGGTTTAGAAAGATTTGCTACAAAGTACGACACTGTCATTACCATGGACAATGGAATCACAGCCCGTGCAGAAGCAGAATGGTGTCGCAAGCGTAACATCAAACTTATCGTAACTGATCACCACAGCTTTACGGAGGAAACTCGCACCACAGCTCCCTATATCCTCAATCCTATGGACTACCCTCCCAACTACTATTCTAACCTTTGTGGTTCCAGCATCTCTCACTTCATATCTTTGCAGCTAACCCAAAAAGCAGACATTAACCAAGCCACAGCATTTTTAGCGTCCATGGGTATCATTGGTGACGTTGTGCCACTGAAGGGTTACAACCGTTTCGTCTTCAATCTTGGTAGGTCAGCTATTTTTAATTTAAATATCCCTTCTTTCATGGCTTTAAGAAAAAAACTCAAACTGTCATCTAAAACAGAATTATGTGCTGACGATTATGCTTTTTCCATTAACCCACTTATCAATGCCTGTGGTCGTATGGAAAGTATGAAAAGAGCGGTGGATTTTTTCTGCAGTCAAAAAAATGAAGCTCCTACTCTTTTAAAGGGAATTCTCACTTTAAATCTAGAACGTAAAGTTCTTGAAAAAGAGCAGACAGAATTAGCAATGCAAACACTGGAAATCAGAGAAGCTGCATCTAGAAAAAAAGAATCTGGAAAACTCCCAAATTGCATCCTTTTAGCTCACCGCGAATTTCATCCTGGCATGATGGGACTTATTGCAGGAAAGATAGCTATAGAGACAAGAAAGCCAGTCATGCTTTATAGGGGATATAAGTCACCAGTACATGGTTATATTTTTGAGGGATCTGGTAGATCTTTCCATGGTGTCCCTTTGCTAACAACACTGCAGGGTATAAGTCAGCATTTTCTAAAATTAGGTGGTCATGAAAAAGCCTTCGGCTTTTGTTTCAAAGAGAAAGCTCAACCTTTAATTGAAAACTACCTTTCTGTTAAAACAAAGTTCATGGCAGCTGAAGATCCTGTGATCACATACGATGCCAGTTTAAGCCTCGGTGCACTGAACCTGTCACTTGCTCATAAACTGCGAAAACACGAACCATTTGGCGAGGGATTTCCCCAGCCTATCTACCGTATTTTTGGAGAAATTTATGACATTGAGGTATCAACCACTAAAAACGGAGATCACACATTTATTCATATTTTGAACGATAAAAATGAAATCTGTAAGGTTAATTTTTATTTTCAGAATTTACTGGATGACTTTGAAAAGAAACAAAAGGTGGAAGCCCTTATTTCTATTAGCACTTCCATATTCATCCATCAAGAGCGTCTATCACTTAAGGGAATAGATATACGTGCATGTGATTAAAAGTCTTCATCATCAAGAATAGATCTAATTTTTTTCAGCTTTTCCAATTTATTGTGAAGAGCGTCGATCTTCTCTTGTATAACAGCTTCCATCTTAAAGATCTTTTTGCCATAAGAGTCTGCCGTATCATTGAACGAAACAGCTGAGTGCCTTTCCTTCCAATACCTTACTGTTGAGTAGGGTATGCTCATCTTGCGAGCAGCCTCTGAAATCGTCATCTCTTCGCAAAGCTCAATCGCTCTAACCCGGTCTGTTTTGGTGTAGCTTCTATTGCTTGGCTGCGCTTTCATGTTCACCGTTTTTCCTCCTCAATTTCCTGAACGTGTTCCTTGCCTTTGTGCGACTGTGCAATCTTGCGACTACGGATAACTGGATCTTTTGCCGATTCCGCTAAAATGTCCAAAAACCTCTCAGCACTGAGCTCTTCTACGATGCTGTTACTAATCTGCTCCACCTCTCTAAACAATAAAAGATGTATCGTCTCCTCTTGGCTCTCATGAACAATACGACTGCTCAACCTGTCAGGCATTTGAATCAACAGCGTTCTTATTTTACTACCCACCACCGATAAGAACTGTCTCACATGATCCGCAGGAACTAGCTTTGACGTCGCCTCCTCGTAAATAGCTTTGTCGAGCATAGCGCGGTAATGGTACGACAGCTCCATTGCCCGATTCTTGCTAAGAATCTCCGGCTCTTCCTTAACCTTGGGCTTGGGTTTTGGCTCCTTAGCCTCCTTATAATTCTTATCGAGCACAGCTCCGTCGTAGGTGGTATCTTTCTTGCTTTTCTTCCCAGTAGCATAAGATTGGATAACCCCATGTTTCTTCTTTTTCACCATCAACTATCACCTAATAAGGCAGTCTCGTATCATCATCACTATAGTTAGGGAAGATCCCAGAGCTGCTGGGTTGTTGTTGAACCGGTTGCCTCGGAGCAGGTCTCTGATATTGCTGAACCGGTTGTTGATAGTTCGGTGCAGGTTGCTGATACGGCTGAGGTTGAGCAACTTGTTGCTGAGGAGGCTCACCTATGGCTCCATGAGCTGTTGGCTGTCCTACATTTGCACCACCCTGTCCCTGAGCTTTGTCAGCCGGTGACTTGCCTATGTCGAACTGCCCAATGAAGTTCATATTGACCTGCATTGTTCCCTTGAACTCAGACAGCGAAGCAGCCGAGCCACCCGTACTAGCAATAACATACGCACCCTTAACTAAGCGGTCTCTAATACCCTGTATTTTTTCAGGACGCACCAAACCTGAAACCCAGATCTTACTTTCCTTGATACCATCTTTCGTCCATTCACGCTGATTGTGGCAGAACTTTATACGAAGATATTTTTGGTTCTTGGCCGGCTGAGGACTTTCAGCCAAGTTACCGTCTATAACCATGTTTAACATAAGAAACTCCTTGGTAAAAAATAACCATATGTCAAAAACAAATTACATATTAGACATATGTTG
>MPNI01000029.1 GCA_002238945.1 Proteobacteria bacterium bin106
GTACTTCAGCTTCCGCATCGTGATGATCAGTAGCAAGTCTCGTATCACCACAAGGTAATGCTGCGGTGCCTCCTCTCTGAGGACTCAAGCCTGATTCAAGCTGATGCTGATCAAAAGCATCACAAGGTTTATGGGTAGAATAGGATATCTGTTGTGTTTATTGGAAAGATACATCCTCAATAGATATGAAATCATGTGTATACCGTTGATAATATTAAACCTTTCGTCATATCTTGTTAGATTTTAGTCATATCTTAGTCATATCTTGTCATGGCTAAAGACTAGAGTTAGTGAATGGTCTTCTCATAGAAAAGATGAAAACCTCCCAACAACGTCTTTATCGGATTTCGCATTGTGAGACTTAATGAGAGACTCAGCTCACATTGTGTTGATGAATGTCTTTTTACAGTGTGATGTTACCCACAAAAATTTTTTTAAACTCTATGGTTGTATCTGAAGTTTCTCAAGAAGAGCACCTCCTCAGATCTCTCAACCTCTGTTTGTATAACGGATTGAGAGATCGGTTGTTTTTTTTCTAAAAATATGTCCATGTAATTACTGGATAAAAAATGTGCTATATTTGATTTTTTATTTGCAATGTTATGTTTTTGTGTCATATGTATTAGAGCTAACTTATGTTGTCATAAACCAAAGAGATCAAATATGTATGTTGAGGTAGTTCCAAATCATGGATCAGACAAAAAAACGGTCCTTATTCGTCGTTCGTACTGGGAAGATGGCAGAAGTCATAAACAAACTATAGCTAACATCACTAAGTTGCCTAAGAAACATATCCTGCAAATTAAGCGTCTTCTAAAAAATAAAAATGCTACTGTCTTAACAGATAGGCTTGAAGGCATGATGAAAGTGACAAGAACTTTGAGTCACGGGCATGTGGTAGCTGTGAAAGGTTTTATGAATAAACTCAATATCTTGAAAATAATCTGTGATCAGAAATCACAATATCATTCTATTTGTCTAGCAATGATTGCATCTCGGATCGTAGATCCAGAGGCAAAAATGCTTGTGCATGAAGGCTGGCCATGTGATCAACAAGATTCGGCAAACAGTGATAATTCAAGTCACCACTTACCTAAATCCACTCTAGGCATTGAGTTCGGCGTGACAGAATCAAAGGAAGATGATCTGTATAGAGCAATGGACTGGTTGCTTGAGAAGCAAGATGATATTGAGAAAAAATTGGCAAAAAAACATCTGAAAGATCTGAAAGAAGGAGCTCTTGTTCTTAATGATCTCACTTCGGTGTACATGGAAGGAACAACATGTCCTATTTCTTATTATGGGGGCTCTCGTGACAATAAAAAAGAAAAAGGGAAGCTTCAAATCGAATTTGGGTTACTCACAAACCGTGATGGTTGTCCTGTGGCCGTAGAAGTCTTTGAAGGCAATGCCGCTGATCCTTTGACGGTATCTCATCAAATAGATAAATTACGTCATAAATTTGGTCTTAAAAAAATCATCTTTGCCTGCGATCGCGGTATGGTTACGCAAATAAATATTAAGAAAGATTTAAAACCATTTGGTATTGATTGGATATCTGCTCTTAAAAAGTCTTCTTTAACGAAAATTATGGCAACAAGAGAGGAGTCAATGCAGACTTCTCTTTTTGATACACATGATATTTGTGAGGTTGAAAGTGACGAATATCCTGGAATGCGTTTAATCATTTGCCATAACCCCTACCGAGAAGCAACGCGGAGACGGAAACGAGAAGACGCCTTAAATCTTGCTGAAAAGGATCTTTCTGTGGCGCAAGAAGCTACTCAAAGAAAAAAATATGCTCTAAAAGGTCGTCAGAAAATTAAAGAACGTGTTCTCCGTATTTTAAATAGACATCACGTACAGCCTTTCTTTGATATAGAAATTGAAGACAATTTGTTGATTTACACAAGAAACAAAGAAGCTATTTGCGAAGAAAACAATATTGATGGACTTTATGTTATGACAACCAATCTTTCAAAAAAAGAAATGAGTGCCAAGAAAGCTATATCTTCTTATAAAAATCTAGATCGATTTGAAAGAGCATTTAGATCGCTTAAAGAAGTAGATAAAAAAGTTAGAGCAGTAAATCACAGAATTGAAGGAAGGGTAAAGGCGCATGTATTTCTTTGTGTATTAGCTTATTACGTAGAATGGCATATGAAACAAGCACTTAAACCTTTACTTGTTGATGATGAGCTTTTTCCAGAGTATTCAGTTACTACTAAGGAAAAATTTGATTCAGCTAAGCATAAAGCGAGCACTCGTTGTAACCGGGAAGGTTTTCGCTATCACACATTTTCTTCGCTGATAAAAGATTTATCAACAATATCTATGTGCTGGATGAAATGTGCAGGTCATAAATCTTTGATCACATCGATTGCCCGTCCTACACCTTTTCAAAAAACAGTATTTAAACAACTAAAAATTAAACTTAACCATAAATCTTAGACAGCCAGTTTTTATTCCAATACCTCAAAATCCTTTTATAATCAATAATGGATTATATTTGAAGTTGTTCCGACCCATTGGTCCTATCTAAAGGTCCATCATGGAATCTTTACCTTTTCATCTTATCCTCAACCTTAACCTTAGCCTCAACAAGGATCTCTACTGTCTTAAATCTTCTTATTATAATTTCTGTGTTTCCATCCCAATACATGGCTCATAATGAGGCCTTACAGAAAGCTAGCTTTGATTATGACTTAACATATAGCTCATCAGCCGATAGAGCTCATATTAGTGTAGGGACGTTGTAAGAGAGTGCCAGATGAGCTGGTGCTTGTTTGTTAGAGGCAGTGGTGAGATAATGGTGAAGAATCATTGGACAATAGACTTATTGATGAGATACATGTTATAGGAGGGGGTAGGTAGTGGTTATAATGGGGAAAAAAAATAAAGAAAACAAAAACAAAGAAAGCAAAGAAAATAAAAACGAAGAAAACAAAGATGTAGTTACAGATACAGCAGGTCCCATTGAGGGGAAAGCTGCTAAAGGAGATTTTTTGAAAGATGCCCAGGATCGTGTTGGCTCTGATGCAGAAGATGTGAAAACTGTGGAGCCTATCCGGGAGGAATATAGCCGGGAGGAAGACAAAAAGACTTACAAGAAGAAATTTTTTATATCTATGCCACGTTTAGATTCTCACTGGTTTAAGGGATTGCCGAATCGGTTGACTTGGTCTCGAATAGCTTTGATACCTGTGTTTGTTCTGTTAGCTCCTTGGGATAAGTTATTTCTCAATTATTTAGCTGCTTTGGTTTTTGCTGTTGCAGCATTAACAGATTTCTTTGATGGTTACCTTGCTCGCAAGCTTAATGCTTCTTCGCGTTTTGGTGAGATCCTCGATCCTCTTTCTGATAAAGCCTTATTTGTCTCAGCTGCTGTGGTGCTTGCTTCTAGATATCCAGCGTATATCCCTTTGTTTGTGGTACTCGTGGTGAGGGAAGTGATGGTTATGGGGCTGCGTGCTTTAAGTTTAGAGCGTGGTCAGAATATTTCTGTGAGTGGTTTTGGTAAAGTTAAAACAGTATGTCTTGATGTTGCTGTGGTATGTTTGGTTATAGGGCCTAGCTCTGAGACCTTTAAGTGGATGCCCTTAGGGTTTCTTTGTTTGCTTGTGGGAACGGGATTATCTTTGTATTCTGGATGGGGTTATTTTCGTCAGGTACTAAGACATGAAGAGGCCTTAGTGGATGAGGATACTTCTTTTAGACCTTAATGCATCTTTATCACTTAAGTGAATACGATAAAACATCAAACATCACTTGTGTGATGGGAGCTTTTGAGAGTTAAGGATTTATGCTGCATGCAGATACCTTGATTATTGGCTGCGGGCTTGCAGGGCTGATGAGTGCCTTGACTTTATCTCGTAGTCAAAAAGTCATCCTTCTTACCAAATCATCGTTATCGGTATCGAATTCCTATCTTGCTCAAGGTGGAATAGCTGCGGTGATTTCTAAGGAAGATTCTTTTGATCAACATATTCAAGACACACTTAAGGCAGGTGATGGCTTATGTCATGAAGGCATTGTTCGTCAGGTGATTGAAGCTGCTCCTGATGTGATTAGACATCTTGAAGAATTTGGGGTGGTTTTTAGTAAAGAAGAGAGTGGAGATTATCATCTCACTCAAGAGGGTGGTCATAGTTTTAAGCGTGTATTGCATGTGAATGATCGAACAGGGCAAGCTATTGTTTCTCAGCTTATGGCTCAGTTGCGTCAGCATTCTCAGGTTAAGATTCTTGAAAATCATATGGTGGTGGATCTTATCACCACCGATAAAGTCAAACCTTCTTTTAGCAGCAATCGTTGTTTGGGTGGTTATGTGTTGGATCTTGCCAGTGGGCACATGATAACGTGTACGGCTTTACGGACCATATTATGTAGTGGTGGGCATGGGCGTGCGTATTTATATACTTCCAATCCTTCGGTTTCAACCGGTGATGGAGTGGCCATGGCATGGCGAGCGGGTGCTAAGGTGGCTAATCTTGAGTTTATGCAGTTTCATCCCACATGTTTCTATCACACTCAAAAAAAAGACATGCTCATTAGCGAGGCTTTGAGGGGGGAAGGGGCTGTGTTGGTGAATCGTCGTGGAGAGGATTTCACCCGCACCTATCATCCACTAGCTTCTCTTGCACCTCGTGATGTGGTTTCTCGTGCTATATACAATGATCTTAAGCAATCGGGAGATAGTTATGTTGAGTTGGATATATCAGGAGTGAGTAAGGATAAATTTTATGATCAATTCCAAAATATTCGTCAAACATGTCACAAGTGGGGTGTTGATGTGATGGCAGGTGACGCCATTCCTGTAGTTCCTTGTGCTCACTATAGTTGTGGTGGGGTTGTGGTTAATGATTATGGCCAAACCTCCTTGAGGGGGCTTTATGCGGTTGGTGAAGTAGCATGTACTGGTTTGCATGGTGGTAATAGGTTGGCATCGAATTCTTTGCTTGAGGTGGTGTATTTCAGCAAAAGAGTGTGTGAGGATCTTTTAAAAACCTCAGGGGTTTCTACTGGGGGTAGTATGCATCTTTCTATTCCGTCATGGGATTACGGACATGCCATTGCGGTAGATGAGTTAGGGGTTTTGAATCATACTTGGGATGAAATCCGTCGTATTATGTGGAACTATGTGGGTATTGTTCGTACTACAAAACGTTTGAAACGAGCTCTGGCAAAAATCTCTGCCATCCGTACTGAGCTTGATGAATATTACTGGGAGAATCATCCATCGGGACATCTCCTTGAGGTGAGAAATTTAGCTCTTGTAGCTTACCTCACTATACGATCTGCACTGAAGCGCAAGGAATCGCGAGGCTGTCATTATACAGCCGATTATGATCAACCGGCAGCTGTGGCCAAGGATACTATTCTTTAAGCTTAAGCTTAAGCTTAAAGGTATATGCTGTATGTACTGAGTTCAGATATGAGGTGTATCTGCTAGTTTTGTATGCAAAACCTCTGCTGTTAGGAGGCTTTGCGTTTATCGAGGCCGTATTTGGTGATTTTGTTTAAAAGTTGTTTGTGGTCGATAGCAAGATATTTAGCTAATCGTGAGGTATTCCACTGGGTTTCTTGAAGTCCGGTTAGAAGAAGTTGTTTTTCGGCTTTTTGGAAATGTGTGGTGAAGTTGGATTTTTTCTTGGTGCTAGTAAGTTTGATGGTGTTGCTCTGACTCTGAAAATCTCGTATGCGTGTTGATAATAGAGAAGGTTCAATGGGTTTCGCGTTATCAGAGAGCACGCATAATCGCTCCATTTCATTTTCTAGTTCACGGACATTGCCGGGCCAGTTATAGTCCAGTAACTTTTCTAAGCAACTTTGTGAGAGTTGTTGAGCGGAAGTCTTGTGTTTGTGCTTTTTGAGAAAATGTTCTACAAGCATGGGGATGTCTTCTGTTCTTTCTCGTAGAGGGGGGATTTCGAGTAAAATGACATTGAGGCGGTAGTAGAGATCTTGGCGAAATTGATTGTTTTGGATCATCTCTTCGAGGTTGCGGTTGGTGGCAGCTACAACACGTACATTGGTGTGTTTGATCTCAGTGGAGCCTACAGGAGTGAATGTGCCTTCTTGGAGGACTCGTAGCAACTTTACTTGCATTTGCATTGAGGTGTCGCCAATTTCATCAAGAAAAAGGGTGCCTCCGTTAGCGGCTTCAAAAACACCTTTTTTATTTTTATTGGCCCCTGTAAAAGATCCTTTTACATGACCAAAAAGTTCGCTTTCTAATAAGTTATCGTTAAAGGCTCCACAATTGACCACAAGCAGTTTAGCTTTTTTGCGACACGAATTGTAATGCAGGGCCCGTGATACCAATTCTTTTCCCGTACCGTTTTCACCACGAATAAGAACAGTGGCTTCAGAGTCACATACCTTCTCTACCATGCTATAGAGCTTTTGCATCTTTGATGATTTACCGATCATCTTTGAAAAGTGATAGCGGTTTTCTAATTCTTGGGTGAGTATGGCTACGGTTTTCTTCACCTTAGACAGGTTTGCTTGAGTATTAAGCATCTCAGAGGCTACTATTTTGATGAGTTCACAAAGATAGTGGAGATCTTTTTCTGAGAGTTGCGGTAGATCTTTGATGTGTCCAAAGAGATCTTCTGCTTTGATGCCAAAGACTTTGGTAAGGAAGCTGCGTATTTGGTTTTTTTGATCGCCAGCGGATTGTTCTAATATAAAGCCATCAGCAAAAACACAACCGAGGCTTTGTCCTTTAACTCTTAGAGGAACAAAGAGCGCAGAAAAGCCGCTGGCATTACGTACCACTTTGGGTTTTTTAGAAAGAGATGCTTCAAGGGTGGTTTTTTCAACATCTTTCATGGTTAGAGAAAAGCCACGATCACTTTCGACGATAGCTTGAGATATGGGGTTGAGAGGGTTGAAGAACTTACCTGAAGGAACGCCTCGTAGTAGGCCTTTATTGTCGGTGAAATGCATCTGCACTTTCCACCATTCTCCCACAAGATCTCTGAGCTTGCGGATTAAGATGAGTTTGTCAAAGTCTTGCCAATTCACTTGCTGGCTCACAAAGATGCCTCCGTTAGGTTTTGGAAAGTGAGATCTTTTTGGAATAAAGCATAATGAGAATAGAACACTTTTCTTGTGGCTTGTTTGCCCTTACCTGCAGGGCAAAAAGCATCGGAAATATTGTAAAAAACTAAAGCTTTCACCGAGCATGCTGGTTTATGGATTGATGGATGATCATCAGGGAGGTGTTATCAGGTGCCTGAGAGCATATGTTTGATGCGTGTGAGTAGGCCTTTTTTGTGAACATGGAGATTCTCTTGTTTCAGCAGTTGATAGATCTGTGGGTAGAATTGTTGCATTTTCTTACTATCGTCAAGTTGTACCCAAGGGCCGAGATCACCGGATATTTCAGCTTCTATATCAAAGACATCGTCTTGGATATGACTGACGATGTTAGGCGGTGTTATAGGACCAAACAACTTAAGGCCAGGAGTGCGAATGAGAAAATGGGTATTCATACGATCTCGGAACAAGGTTAAGCACCGGTTTAAGAGTGTGAGATATGACTGAGTAAGATACTGGTGTTATCTTTGCCTCCCTCATCGTTTGCTTTGTCTACGAGTTTACGAGGAATGTCATCGATACGATGGATATTTTTTTGAATGATACGTTTGATTTCTTTGTCACTAACCATATCGAAGAGTCCGTCACTAGCGGTGATGTATATTTCTCCAGCATAGATATTTTTATAATAAAGATCAGGATCTGGATCTTTGAGAAGTCCCACACCCCGAGTGAGTCGGCTACCTTTGCTTTCAACTATTTTATGGCGTAAATGTACTTCGCCTCTTGTGACAGAGGTTTTGATATTGTGATCGATGGTGAGTTGAAAGAGATGATTTTTATAGAAGACATATGTTCTTGAGTCTCCTACATGGGCTAAATGCAAGCATTCGCCTACAAAGTAGAGAAAGTCCAGCGTGGTGCCAAGACCACGGTACTGTGAATGGTTAAGGCCAAAATGCATCAATTGATTGTTTATGAGATAAATCTGTTTGAGCATGAAGTTGCCCACTTCAGAAAACTTGATGGAGGGCGATGAGCATATGGCTTGAGATATGCTTTCGACAACCATACTGGAGGCGATTTCTCCGCCTGGTTTACCGCCCATTCCATCGGCTACAATACCAAAGCCTAGTCCTTGATCAAAAGCTAGACTATCTTGATTCATCTGACGGATACGTCCCGTGCTTGTGGCAGAGTACATATGGATACGCATAGTTTACCTTCTTTTTCAGAGATAATCGGCTATCGGAATAGGGCAAAAATGATTAAATCATCCCAAGGGAAATGATGGGTTATGGCTAGGCTTGTAGAGCTTGAGAGAGTATGAAATCAAGAATGGATTAAGAAGGTAGTGTGTGTAGTTTGTATGGAAGTAGATGGGTGGAGTTTATCTTAACAGAGAGTGATGTCTAAGTATGCACAAACGATGTAACACAGAAAGGTATCGTCTATGTTTAGTCTCACTTGGAAATGTACGTTATACTGTCATTATTTCAAATACGTCTGAGTAAGTGTCTTATGGTATGTGGGTGTTTTAGGTGCTGTTTTGCGTAGAGGAGTATGATCCGATTGATGGTGTTTTCTAGTGTTACATATATGCTTTGGCAGCGATGGAATAGGCAATCTATCGAGGCTGTGATGTTCACGCTATGGATAACCTGTAGTGTATGGCTGTTGAGTATTGTGCCAGCTTTTGGTCAAAGTCTTAGTGAGATTCAAGAGTTGTTTCGATCGAAGCACTATAATCAAGCTGGGAAATATCTAGAGATGTATCTTAAAGTTCATCCCAAAAATGTTAAGGGTTGGGAGATGCTGGGGGTGAGCAAGTACTATATCGGTAATCCCAAGCAAGCTTTGAAGTTTCTTAAGCATGTAGAGACGTTATCTCCTGATCCTGCTTATAATCATTTGTTTCAGGGCTTATCTTATATTTCTTTGAAAGAGTACCCTCTTGCAGCTAAGTACCTGAAAAAATCTGCTCTTGCTGAGAAGCCTACTTTGAATTCTCGTAAAGCTTCTTTTGAGTTGGCTGTATGGTACTACAATCGACGTAAGGTCATTCGTGCAAAGCGTTGGATCAATCATTATCTTAAGCATTACCCTAATGGGAAAAATGTGAAATTGATGAAGCAGGCAAAGAAGAACATAGAGACGGGTGTGTTTCGTGGAAACTTACGGGGAATAGCTAAGCCAGATATGGAAAAAAGCTTTTTTAGAAATGCTCCTTTGTCGTTATGGGGCAGTCCTCATTATTGGTTTTTTGACGCTGGTGGTCAGTATGCTGCAGAGAGTGGTGCTACGAAAAATAATACAGATAGAGTGTATCGCGTTGTGCCTAGGGCCGAGGAAGTCTACACTCTTAACTTCAATTCTGGACTGGGTGTGGGCCCATATAAGCGTAAGGGCATGTCTTTTTTGATGGGATATCATTACCGACAAAGATGGAACACCACACTTGAGCGATCCATAGTTTTTTTAGCAGATATGGCTGATATCAACTATTTTCTGTTTCGCCCCGATTTACTGGTGCGTTCTCATGAATTGATCAGTCGTCTTGAGTTTGATGTCTATGAAGGCATTACCTTAGGTGTTTTTATGTTGGGAGAGTATAAGAGGTCAGGCTCGTCATTTATCGGAGGTCCTGAGCCATGGAGTATTACGGCTAATCATCTTGTCTCCATTAAAGGCTCCGCTACTCCTTGGTTAGGCTATCGGATCTCTCCTCGTCATCTCGTCAAAGTTTATGGTTATTTGGTACGAGAGGTCAATGAGATGAGTCCTGACTTTTCTTATGAAACATTGCATCCGGTGTATTACATCCCTTTTGCTTTTGGTGCACTCTATGATGGTGAGTTTCCTAAAATAGATCTTGGTGTGAGATTGGAAGCCTACATGTATGAATACATATACAATGATCCTTTTCTTGATCATCGGGATATGGGGGGCAGTGGAGAGATTTCATATAGTATTATTCCGGCTTTGCAATTGTATCTCGGTGGCAGTTATAGTGGTAAGGCGTATATAGAAAAATTTGTTCAGTCTGGGACATGTGATGGTGAAGAAAGACAAGGTGAGCAGAGATCAGTGCAACTGTGTAGTCGTAGTGATAGCCTTTGGAGTGCCTATGGAGGTGTGGACTTTATCTATCGCGAAAACTATGCTTTCTTTTTCAAAGGAACATATGTGAGCTATGCTGCGTTTAATAATAGAACAGATGATTTACCGAGAACATTTAGTTTTGGACGTCAGGAGTATTTGGCAGGCATTAAGATAGCCTTTCCGAGTGTAAAAAAGGTAAGAAGGTTTGAGAATCTGCATTCAGATAAGCCTTTTGTGGAATCTATTCGACAGTGATAATGATAGTGTTTATATGATTTATGAGATGATAGGTTGTGATGACTAGCTAGATGACTAGCTAGATGACTAGCTAGATGAGAAGCCAGATGAGAAGCCAGATGAGAAAATGGGTATGAGAGAGCTGTTATGAGTAAAATCTTGAAATTAACCAAGAGTGCCATCGATCAGTTGATAAAAGATCGTTCTCCCTTGATTGTTTTTTCTAAAGAGCTGAAGTTTTCATTTGCTTCTTATATTCTTTGGGTGGAAGAAAATACCATCTGTTTAAAGAATACAGTTCCTTTAGACTATATCCATGAGGTGATATACAAAGAGAATTTTACGTTGAATATTTCAGACTTATCTTATCGTACTAAGACCATTCAGGGAGATGGAATCAATTTTCTTTTTGTTGTAGAAGATGTTCAGTCGCTTGCTTCAGCAAGGCGTTTTCGTCGTTCTAATTTGTTTTCATCTTCGTCAGCTATTGTTGAATATACAAATCCTTATGATCGTAGAACAAAGTTTAGAAAAAAAATAGTCAGTCTTTCTGAAGGTGGTTTATCTTTTGAGACAAACTTTCCAAGTTTGCTTTTTTGTAAGAACCAAAAATTTCATAAAGTTACCATTGTTGTTGATGGACAAATACAAAAAAAAGAAGGATTTAGGATTGTTTATTGTAAGCGATTTTTTAACTTAGAATCAAAGGTGAAATATCAAGTGGGTGCAGAGTTTATATGATTTTCTATGAAGAAATATGTATACTTTGTTTATCTATGTCATGATTGACTGGAATATTTTTTATTCTTTTATCAAAATACTAAAATATCAAAGAAAGAGCAGTCTTGTGATAGAAAAATTGTCTCAATACAAAGCTGATTTTATGGCAGGATGTGAGTTGGCATCAGGATGGCAAGATAGTTCTTTGTGTGGTGATGATGTTGAGCGTTTGCGTCTATTGTGGCTAGGTAGAAAAGGTAAGATACCAGAGCTTTTTTCTTCATTGCGTGCGGTGGCTAAAGAGGATAAAGCGCGATTTGGAAAAGAGTTAAACGATCTTAAACATTTTATAGAAAGTGAATTATTGAAGTTGAATGCTCTTGTGGAGCAGCGTGCGGTTTGTGATGTGATATCTTCTCAAAGAGAAGATATCACCCTTCCGGTAGCGGCGGTGTCTGCTAGAGGAGGTGGGCTTCATCCTATCTCGTTGATATCTGAGAGGTTGCTTGCGGTGTTTCGATCTCTTGGTTACATTGTTCATGAGGGGCCTGAATTAGAAAATGATTTTTACAATTTTTCGGCACTCAATGTCCCCAAGGATCATCCAGCTCGAGACATGCAGGATACGTTTTATGTAGGTGATAGAGGTAGTGTTTCGAGTGGTGTGTCACCGTCGTGGGTACTTAGAACTCAAACATCTAATATTCAAATTCATGCTCTTAAAGATCAGTCTCCTCCATTGCGTATTGTTTCTGCAGGTAGGGTTTTTCGTATGGATAATGATCCTACTCATAGTCCTATGTTTCATCAAATTGAGGGATTGGTGGTGGATCGGGATATCTCCATGGCTCATTTGCGTGGTACGGTGAAGCGTTTTTTATCGTTATTATTTGGCAGGGATGTACAGATTCGTTTTCGGCCAAGTTATTTCCCATTTGTAGAACCTGGAGTTGAAGTGGATATGGCATATGATCCTTCTTTGTTAGCAAGTCCACAAAAACCACAAAGTATAGAAAAAGATTATCGAGGTGATATGCCGTCTCAAAACAGGACATGGTTAGAGGTGGGGGGATGTGGTATGGTTCATCCTAATCTTTTTGAAAATGTGGGCATTAACAGTGAAGACTATAGTGGTTTTGCTTTTGGTTTTGGCTTAGATCGTTTGGCGATGCTGGCTTATGGCTTAACCGATTTGCGGGCTCTTTTTGTAGGTAGTAAGTCATTTCATAATTCCTTTCCAGTATGTGTATCATCACAAACCCTTTAGTTTTAGTGGTTGTGATTTTTATAGATGTGAATGTGACGTGATACTCCATTTAGACACATAGAGCTTAGACACGTATAGTTTATAAAACTAGCTTACAAAATTATAAAAGAAAAATTATAAAAGAATAGCCGGGAGTGATGATGCTGATTGTTCGATCATGGTTAGAAGATTATCTTTCTTGTGCGGATATTTCTGATCATGATTTGGCTGAAATATTAACGGGACTTGGTTTAGAGGTAGAGGGTGTTAGCACTTATGCAGCTTTGGATGCTCAGATTGTTGTGGGAAAAATTGTTTCCATAGCAAAGCATCCGCAAGCAGATACTTTGCAGGTGTGTTCTGTGGAAGTGGGTGGTGCAGATGTTTTATCTATTGTCTGTGGAGCAACAAATATTTACGAGGGAATGTATGTTGCTGTGGCTCAAGTGGGTGCTTGTTTGCCGGGTGGAATGAAGATGAAGCGTGCCAAGATTCGTTCTGTGGAGTCTATGGGCATGTTATGTTCTGCTGATGAGTTGGCATTAACAGATGTACGGCAAGCGGGTATTTTAGATTTAAAAAAGAGGTGTGATGATTCTGCTTTGGGTTTGGCTTGTGAGACATATCTATCTTTGAAAGATAGTGTTTTTGATGTAGCCATCACTCCTAATCGTGGTGATTGTTTGGGTTATATTGGTGTGGCTCGTGATGTGGCTGCAAAACTATGTCGTCCTCTTAAAAGGCCTCTTAAAAAGACATCATTTGGTAGTGATGGTCAAGGTATTGTTCATAAAACTTCCGATTATCTTGTTGTGGAATCTTTTGATGAGGAGTTATCTGAGCGTTTTGCTGCTATGTATGTGGATGGGGTGAGAGGAGATGTGGATTCTCCTTATTGGTTTCAGAGAAGATTAAAGTTATCGGGTGTGCGTCCTCGTTGTCTTCTTGTGGACGTTACCAATTACGTTATGTTGGAATGGGGGCAACCTGTTCATGCATATAACTACTCAGTTTTGCCGGACAGTCGGTTTAAAAAAGCTAAAAATCTGACTGTGAAGTTAGCATCTCCGGGTAGTACTCTAACAACTCTTGATGGTAAGCAGCGTGAGTTATCGGCTGAGGATATGGTGATTGTTTCAGGTGAGACAATCTTAGGTTTAGCGGGGGTGATGGGAGGAGAGGCTTCTGAGGTGTCAGCTGCCACACGTTGTTGTGTCATTGAGGTAGCTGAGTTTTCTCCTGTGCATGTTCGCAGAACGGCGAAGCGTCATAAGCTGCATTCTGAGGCATCTCATCGTTTTGAAAGGGGTGTTGATAGCCGTGTGATAGATGAAGTCATTTACCGTGTGGCTTATTGGCTATGTGCTTTGCATGATGAGTCCGGCTTAGCTTTACCGCAGCCAGCATCATATATAGAAGATAAAGATCTTAAGAGTCATAATGACCAGCCTACACGTGTTGCTCTGCGTCTTGAGAAGGCTCAGAAGCTTCTTGGTTTAAGTGATCTTAAGGCTGAGGAGTGTAGCGATATTCTTGATGCTCTTGAGTGTGAACAGTTGGATCGTCGTGGCGAGCGTCTTGTTTTTGCTATTCCATCTCATCGTAAAGATTTGGTGCGAGAGGTGGATTTGATTGAAGAGATTGCTCGTCTAAAAGGCTATGAGTCCATTGCTGAGATTCTTCCTCTTCAGTCTGCTGTGGGTTATAGAGAACATCCTTTTGTGGCATTTAAACAGCAGGTGGTAAAAGTTTTTGCCACTCTCGGTTTATATGAGGTGGTGTTGTATCCTTTTGGCTCATCTGAGGAGTATTCTCGTGCGATGATCCGCGAGGATCATCCTTTATTTCCTCATATCGAGATACACAATCCCATATCTGTAGATCAGTGTTTTCTGCAAACTACGCAAGTGATATCTATGATTAAGGCTTATGTGCGTAATCGATCTTATATGCAGAAATCATGTCGTTTGTTTCAGGTGGGGCGTTGTTATTATTCGAAAGATTATCTTGAGCGAGATGGTCAGGATGGATGGAAAAAAGAGTTGCTTTCTTGTTTCGGCCTCACTGATCCTTCTCTTCATCTGACTGCCAAAGCTGCGAGTGAAGATCGTCCTGTAGAAAAGCCTTTTGTGAGTCTGTTGGTGGGTCATCCTTGGCAAGAAAAGTCTTGGCAGGGAGCAGAACAGGCTGTGAATTTTTTTCATATCAAAGAGATTGTTTCTGCGTTTCTGCGCTGCTTTGGATCATTGCCAGTGAGTTATAGGGCTATTTCAAAAGAGTTATTTCCTTATATGAATCCTATTCAAAGTGCTGCTATGTACTTGGGTGAGCAGTGCATTGGCTATTTGGGGATGATTCATCCTCAGGTTGCATTGAATGAAGATTTGGGTTTGAAGGAGTTATTTGGTGTGGCTGAGATTCATTTGGAGCGTTTATTTCGCTATGTGAATGAGACAGCCCTTATCCAGTCTGATGCCTTAAGTCATTTTCCATCTTGTCTGAGAGATATCTCTTTTAGTTTAAAATCTTCTATTTCTTATGCGCAAGTGTGTGCAGCTTTTGATAGCTTTCCGAAGAGGAAACACTTAAGTTCTGTGGAGTTGTTTGATGTGTACAGAGGTGCAGGGATAGGTGAAGAAGAGAAGTCTATGGCATATACACTGTCTTTTTCTTCAGCCAAACGTACTCTTCAGGACAAAGAAGTTGAAAAAGAGCTTGAGCATCTGAAAGATCATCTTAAGAAGGTTTTAGGCATCCAATTACGTTAGTGGTGTTTCCCTTATGATCGCAGTTTGCTGAAAAGTCAGTCTGTGGTGATTCTATCTATCTGTAAAGATCTATCATGTGAATGATTTATCTGGCTTGATCATTTTGAAAATACGTTGTATAGCTATAAGCGCTTATTATGAAGTGTTAGTTATAAGAGCCGTGGCCGTGCTTTTTTGAAACGTTTTAAAAATGTCAAACTAAGAAAATCTGCAATATTTCCAGTCATAGAGTTGTGTATACCAATGTTTAGTAACATAAATAGATTAAAAAGAATATATAGCAAAGGCAGCCCACGAATGGTTCGATGCTACGGCGGTGTTTTGCTTATTTTATGGCTTTTTTTGAGTTCAAGGCTGCAGGCTCAGTCATTAAAAGAAGAGCCATTATCATCTGTTATCACCACTGCAAAAGCATCCCATGTGTTATCGTTAGAGGGACAAAATACAGCAATATCCAGCAGTAATAAGATCCCTTATACTGCAGCAGCAGGAGGAGGTGTTGCTGTTCCACAAGCTTTACAATTGGGAGGTAGGATAGCTTGGTTGCGTAGTATGTCAAATATTAATCAGCGATTTCCTTGGTTTTTATCTGGTTTGACAAAAGTTTCAAGTCGATTTGGCTTAGCTAAACGTATGAATCTGTATCTTGGTAGTGCTGGTCTGTTGCTGGGTTATATAGGACAAAGATTTGTTAGCGTAAATAGTGTTCATCAGTTAGCTCACATAAATGCTTTAGAGCTTACAGAAAGTGAAGAGCTAGCAGATGTTTACATCATTTCACAAGGAGAGGGGAGTATTTCTGCTGTACCATCACTTCATGAGAGTAGTAAGCAGCTGTCTTCTCGCGAACCTCCGCCAGCTCCTGTGTTATCCCCTGATTTAGGAAGTGATGATGATCATAAAGAAGAAAAGCAAAGTACAGCTGAAGTTATAAAATCTGCTATGTCTTTGCAGTATGAAAAAGCATGGAAGGCTTTTAGCGATTTGGACCTTTCTGATTATTTTTATGATAAATCATATGCTCTATCACCTGATGTAGAGTTGATGAAATTGAATGCTAAATTCCTAAACTATAAAAACAGTTATATTAGGAATATCATCAAAATATTTAGTATTTCTTTAAGCAAATATACATCTAAAAAAAATCTGTTTTATGGGTGGAGTAGAAAGACTTTAAAATTATTCATAAGAACTCAATTAGCTAGCTATAAAGAATATCATTTATTTTTGAGTATGTTGTTTTATAAAGATATTGACAGTAATGATGCTTATCTTTCTCGAATCTATCAAGATAGTGACATTCCTGCTAGAAAAAAAGCCATCATAGATCTTTTAGAAAATTTTTCTATTACATCACCCAAAAGGCATGGGCCTTTGCGAGATAAAATATCTACAAAGAAAGAATTTATAGATATGTTGAGTGATGTCGATATAAAAGATTTAAGAGACAGAATGCTTGCTATAAAAACAGACGATGGTTTGATGTTTAAAAAATCAGAGTTACAGTATATCAAAAAACAACATATTATCAATTTCATTGATAAATTACGCAATCCTAGTGAAAAGCATACTTATATTACCTATATAATGAATTTTCAAGATTCTATAGAGAGCTTATCAGATCATAAATTTGTTGAAATTTCGAAAATAAAAAGTTATTTTAAAGATTATATATTGCGAATAGTCAATATAGAAAAAGGTGATCAACGTCGAGTAACCCATGCCAACGAGATTGGTGATTCTGCCTATGATCAATTAATAAATCTAGAAGAGAGTCTTATTAAGAGCAATCTATTACATTTAAAAAATAAAGAAAAACATTTGATTTCTTATGATAATATGAAAAAGATTAAAAAAGAACATGTCATAAGATTTGTTGATGAAAAATTATTAGATGATATAGATAAAAATATGTTTTCATTGCTTGTCTTATCTAAAGCAAATGCATCTTACATAATAGATAAAGTCCATAATTATAACTTTCTTGTTGAAGATATAATAAGAAGAATAAGTTATCTATCAAGCAGATTTCTGAAATATTTGGAAAGCAATAGTATTACCGAAAAAGATTCAACCGTTAATCTTACTTATAATGAACTTGACAATATGTACAATGAACTAACAGATGAAGAAATGCTGCATAACATCAATAAATCAAAGGCATTTAGCAAAATAAATTTATATAATTTTGAAAATTTTGATGCAAATAATATCAAGTGGTTTGTTTCGAAAAGGCTAAACAGTGTTGTTGATAGGCATTTATTCTTTGGTGAATTTTTAGGTCTAGATTCTCCAAAAGGCGTATTTCTTGCTAAGTACTATGACATGCCTAATAATACCTTAAGAACTAAAAAGTTTATTTTTAAGAAAAATCTTTTAAAAATATTTGAATCCGGACTAGATTCTGTCGCGGGTATAAAAAATTATCCATATGTAGACTCTATTCTAACTTTTTCATCTTTGCAGGATGTGTACCTCCGACTAATGAATAACTCTTTTAATGAGATTTCATCTAGGGTGAATAATTATGCTAAAGTAAAGAGAGGAATAGAGGTTGATATTCGATACTTGAATAAGAAAAATATACAATTTTTTCATGATACTATTCTTGACACAGATATAAAAAAGCATCTGTTTTATTCTATAGTGCTATCTTTAGATAAAAGTAGATATGACAATATTATTGATATTTATGGTAGGCAGTACAGTTCTCTTAGAACCTCAAAAAGAGTAGCTGTAAATAAGCTGATAGATATTATATCAAACGATTCTTTAAATGGTGTTAGTGTTGACTTTTTACTTAATCCAGAAAAAAGCACTGATTTTAATTATATAAAAAATAGATTTGATGATTTAACATCTACAAAGTTAGTGACTATGATTAAAAAAAATATAAAAGACTTTTATTCGCCGAGGTATCATGCTCAATATGTTGTCAAGGAAGCTCATAATCTGGTTGGTTATATTAATAAAAAACATATTGATAGCTTCATGTTTTATTACCTTAAGAACGATGAAATGAAGTGGTTTATATATATCACGCAAGTATTAAATATAGGCAATGTAAAAGTTTCAGAAATCAATGAAAAATATTATTTAGCTAAAGATTCTGTAGGTCCATTGAAGAAGTACATGATAGAAACAATTTTAAATATTACTAAGTTAGATGTAGAACAAAATATTGTTAGAAATTTGCCTATAGTTGATAAAGTGTTATCTATCGAAGAACTTAGAGATAAGTATTTAGGCTATAGTCATGATTATATTGCCAGAAGGCTGCATGCTAACTTGAAATATGTATCTAATAGATTCGAGTCGCATATAAAAAAAATTGTTATAACAAAATCAAATCTAGAAAATTTCTATAAGAATGAATTAAATACTGTATTCAAAGAACATATATTTCTTAGTAAAATTTTTCTATTAGATAGTCATTCCGATGAAGATATGGCCAAGTTGTATAATGTAAGCACGCAATCTTTTAGGAAGAGAGTTCATGTTATTAGGAATTTTTTGTTTATGGCATCAACAGGAGGCTATAGCTATCTAGGCAGTCAAGGAAAAACTGTTTCTAAGAAGACTGAGGATATATTTAACAAAGATCACGAAAAATATATGACCTTAAGCGATGATGATCAATTAGCATTGATTTATAGGTCTGCTGCCTTAAAGGACTATCCAGATTTTCATCATTTCTTTACTAAAGATGTTTATAGAAGATTTTTTGAGGTAAATTTATTAAAAATTGATAATAAGAATCATAAAATGAATAGACATATATTTTATTGTCTTGTCCTCGGTATTTGTGATACTGATAAAGTTGGTATCTCTATGTTATATAAGGTTAGAGAAAATCAAGTAGGTAAAATATATAGAAAATTGATAAATTCTATACGCTATACAATGTATGCATCACAACCATCACTTAGGATAATGTTATACGAGAAAAATTACTATAAAGAATTCGCTCAAATATATGATCCTTATTCAAGGAAGGCAAATATTTTTCCTGTTTTAAGAATTAAAACATTATTTCATAATCTTCACGAAGATGATGCTCATTTATGGTTTGAACATTTAAACATTTCTGATAATGATTTAAAGATAACTAAGAAGGTCATGGATATATTTTTACAGTTATATGTTAAGTCAGATTTAGACTGGCATATTCTATTCTATTTTATTTTGTATTTTGATTATGTAGATCAAAATTACTTGGCTAGTATATATTCTTTAGATTTGTCAGATCTTTTAAATAGGAAGCAACATCTTTTGGATATTCTTAAAGTTATATCGCAAGCTCCTACTGGTTCTTTTGATGATACCGATATTTACCTTAGAGATCATCAAATCATTGATGTTGCTAATGCTCCCTATCGTTTGGAGTTATGGAAAGTCAAAGATATGTTTAGAAATTTATCGAATGAAGAAATTGTGGATAAAGTATTAGATTCAAATTTTGTATTTCGTTCAGATCCTGACTTTAAAAGAAAGATCGTATCGCTAAAGGATAGTCATAGCAAGGAGATTGTAGAGCAAATCTATAAAGTTTTAAAGTATCGTCCGGTTTTATGGCATTGCTTTTTAAGTGTAATTCTTAAATTAGATAACACTAAAAGTTTTGATTTTAAAAAATTGTATGGTTACAATAGTGCATCTATTTTTTCCATAAAAAGTCGATTAAATAAACAGATTGAGGATGCTATTAAGTCTGTTTTTGAGTAAATAATCTAAGAGAATATGAATAACGTAATCTATATGTATGCAGCCATGTTGAGGAATATTATTTAATTGGTATTGAGTAAAGCAAAAATTTTTGTATATTATATAGGGTTACATTTTTTCTTGGGATATATATGACAGTATAAGGCAATCTTTTTGTTTTTTAATAAATTTAGATTTTGAAGAAATCTTGCAAAGTTTTTATAGAAGGTTTCATTGATAGATATTTCACTTTGATATTCGCTTGATATACTACCAAGAGATTTAATAATATGTTGAAAGTATTTGTATTCATCACTATTTGCTTGATTGCTGTCTTTAGCTAATCTTTTAAAGTCGATGTTATTATCTAAAGGGTGTGTTTTTTGTGATTGTGCGGAATGGTATGCTTTGGTCATGCCGTATCCATAAGCTAATATAGCTGGTGCTAGAGCCAATGAACTGAATGTCTTGATGAGTGGTTTTTTTAATGCAATCGATAGACCTAAAGCCACAAGGCTGTTAATAATAGCTACACCGCCCAATACTACAGCTTGAGATCCATTATTTGCATGAAAGTTTATATCATTAAGATGTTCTTGATTGAGCTTCTTAATCTTTTCTCGGTTTTTGGTTGAAAATTCTAAGATGTCTTTGCTAAACAGGTATTGTTTGCTAATAGTTAATGGTTGGCCATCTTCTGTTTTAAATGCATTGACACAGTTGTTGGGATGTGCTGCAGGATTTTTAAGTTTTTCTGTTTCGTTAGAATCTGTATAACACGAATAAAAAGCTAAAGCTGAATAATCTTTTTCTGCATCTGCCATTACAAAATGACTAAATGTATCATGAATAGAGCTTAGATCATACTCATCTTGATTATGAGGTATGGTATGTTTGCTGCTACAGCTTATGGTGCTGGTGGCAAAGCAAAGAGTCAAAACTAGATAGAACATATGATAGTTGGCTTTTCTTTTCACGATTACATCTTTCTTTGTTTGATGGTCTGATGATTTGACGTTAGTTTTTATATATCTTGTAAGTTTTTCTTACAGCAAAGAACAATGGATAATTTGCAAGATAAATGCCAAAAATAGCCAATGATAGAAGTATAACAACTTATCTTTAGTTTGAGTTAGCAACCATCGTATATGCTTTTTGTAAAGTCTAGGTATATCTTAGCAATAATAAGCATGCTATAATGACTAAAAATGAGAATAGTCATGAATATTTTATAAAAATCTCCCTTGCAGATTTTTTGGTTTTCTGCAAGAGAGAAAAGAGATGCTATGTATCTTGGATAAGATATTATATAGGGCTACATTTTTTTTCTGGATTCATTTGGCAATATTCAACAATATCTTTATTTTTTGCTAAGTTAAATTCTTTAAACATGTCTGCAAATTGTTTTAAAAATGTACCATGGCTTTGTGTTTGTTCTTTAAATGCATGTTTGACTTTATTCAAAGCATCTACAGAACCTTTTAGCAAATTATTCAATCGGTCAGATTCTAGTCCTGTAGTGTTGCTGGAGTTTGATGATGGTTGTGTATGCTTTCGGTTGGATGTTGGACCGACGACAAATCCTATCCCTGCAACTCCTACTGCAATTAAGCCGGTAATGAGGCTCAGCTTACTAAGAAAACCTCTTGACAGTTTTGAACGTGCTATGGCTGTGATACCGGCCAATAATGTATAAAGCAATGTCATGTTATATCTTGATACAGCAGCTTTACTGATTGTAATATCGTTTATGTTTAACTGTTCAAGTTTTTCCAAGTTGTAAGATAAGTGATCTAGATTTTCTTTAGTCTTTAGTTGGTTTTTGCTGACAGTGAATGGTTGGCCAGTATCTGTTTTAAATGCATTGACACAGCTGTTGGGATGTGCTGCAGGATTCTTAAGTTTTTCTGTTTCTTGGGTACTTGTAGAACAGGAGTAGAAAGTTAACGATGATGAATCGTCTTTTGCATCCGCTATGACAAAATGGCTGGATGTATCATTTACAGAGCTTACTTTAGAATCAGCTTGGTGATGTGATGCCACATGATTACTGCCGCAGCTAACGCTGATAATAGCCATGCACAGAATCAAAGCTAGAGTACTGAGTGAATGATAATGTGAGGCGTTTTGCATGAAGCCTTTCTTGTGTGATGCTTGTGTGATGCTTGTGTGATGCTCTGTAATATAAAATGTATATGTCTTGTGAGTTTTTTCTCATAAGACAAGAGTAATAGATCACCTGCAAGATAAGTGCCAAATGATTGCCTAAACTTTGCTCTTTATCATCAAAAAGTCTGGCTCAGCCATCTGGTACATCATTTTCATATTTATCATATTTTTGCCAAGAAACTTCCTAAGATCTTTTTGGCAGAACTGCGTATAACTCCTATTCATCTGATGTTGTTCTTTGAGCCTTTCAGCCACTACATCTATAGGAGCATGATCTTGGTATATATTGCATTTAATGTCATCTTACCAAACACATCAGAGCATTTATTATGATGGCCGTATGATAACCGTATAATAACCGTATGATAACCGTACTGAGCTACGATTAAGCTCCATCTTGTTTTAAAACATCTTACGAAGTATCTTGTAACATATTCCTAAGTGTCTTGCAATCATCCGTATGGAGCGTCATTCCTTTCTCATCTGTAAAATATCTTCTACGTAATGACCCGTTCTTTCTAACCCCATAGCTTGCCTTTATTTTCAGTTGTTAAAAGAAGGGATAAAGCAGTACTGTAATCACGCACCCAAAAACTACATTTTTTTTGTTAGAAATTCACATGACAGATGGGGGATTAACTTGCAAGTAGGTGGTGGCGTAAAGTGCAATTAGTGGGGGTGTAGCTTGTAAGAGGGTGGGTGGTGTAGTCTGTAATCGGACAGGATGGGTTGAAAAAGTTGTTGATTTAATTATGAATAACTGCTAAATTTGACTGCTAGGTGAGGAAGCTTGGCAATAATCTTTATAAAAAAGAAGAAGTAATAAGATAACAAACTAAGGTGAAGCTATTATGAAAATTTATGAAAAAATTCTGTATGTGGGGTTGGTAGCTGTTTTTTTTGCCGCTACAACGACCGTTTATGCTAGTACAGGGATAGATATTAAGTCACATGATCAGGATTTATCTGAACAAAGTTTTACTCATGATAATTCTAGTGTTCTCGTGATGGCAGATGCAGAAGGTGATTCATCATCCGTATCTTTTTATTTGTGTTCTGGAAGTGATCTCGAAGTTGAAGAACTCAATAGCTCTGCAGTAGATGTAGAGAGCTGTGTAAGTGCATTTAGATCAGAAGATGGTAAATCATTCACTGTTAGTAAACAATCTTTGCAAGATATAGTGAACCAAGATTTTTTGGTAGAAGATTTGGATCAACTGGCAGAGCTGTATGAGTTAGATCTAAACGATATAGAAGTTAAACTAGCAGCTACTCCTAATATTTTTGGAACTACGGTAATGAGTTTTGCAGTCATGCTGGGTGCTTATAACATGGCAATATCACTTGGATTACTCAAAAATAAACCTAGTCATCAGGCGTTGATCGTATCAGTGCTTGCAAGTGCTATAACTGCATCCACAGTTTGGGCTTTTAACGCTTTCTTTGGGGATGATTCAAGTAGCTCTCGCAGTGCTGGTTCAGAGTTGGATTCGTTGTCAAACGCCGATGATTCACCACAAGGACAACCTGATCCGCGGTGTCGTTATGCCGTCTCTCCTGCATTTCGTCTCATGTTGCATTGTCATCGTTATCGCAATTAATTGCCACATAATTCTTCAATAGATGGATCATTTCATAAAAAATTTGTTGGATTGCTCCAAAATCTTAAATTAGCAGAATGATGGTATTTTGGTATCTACCGTAGTTGATAGCACTTTTCTCCCTTACGGACTTTCTGGTGATCTATAAGGGAGATTTTTGTTAGATAGTGATCATTTGATGAGATTTTGAGGCTTGTCCTCAAAAAAAAAATACGGATCATTATTACACTAATGTATTGGCAACCTTTTTCCATCTAATAACACTACTTTAATTCACTCTTCAAATCCACTTCATAACACTTGCAGTATGTGTTGTCTTTGATATCTTGCTTACTTTAGAACGCTGGGGTGAGCTGCTGATCGCTACTAACGACTTGTTCCACCCGATTATCAAGAGGATGGAGTTCTTTCTGTTTCTGACGGCTAACTCTCTTCGATGAGTAGTAAGATTCTCGACATTGCAACGGAGTTTGATAGCCAAGGGAAGAGTGGATTCTCTGACGATTGTACCACACTTCGATATACTTAAATAATTGCGCTTGCATCTCCTTTTGACAGTCAACTTTATGCCTATATATGTTCTTTTTTGAGTGTGCTAAAGAAACTTTCCACATAAGCATGATCATAGCAATTACCTCGACGACTCATACTTGGAAGGATTTCATGTGCATCTAAAAAGTCTTTGTATACCTTGCTTGCATATTGACTTCCTCGATCTGAATAAAAGATTATCTTGGCATTGTTTATGGGTGTGGTGAGAGTTTTATGTAATGCATTGGCTGTAAGCATTGAGCACCAAAGAAGTTTCTAAGCTTGCACCTAGAGACCACCCTAAGACCTCTCGGGTAAAGATATCTAACACAACAGCAAGATAGATATGTTTACCATTGAACAGCTTTAAATACGTGATATCTCCGGCTAAAATTTCCCCTGGCGCTTGAGGGTGACTGTTTGGATTCTCTACCTCAAATCTTCTCTCAGCAACAGACAGGTTATGATCTGAGTCAGTAGTAACAACGCGCTTTCTTTTTTTCTTACGATTCGCATTTAACCCCATCTCTTCCATATATTTAGCCACAGTGTTCTTACAGACTAACTTCTCAGAAGTTCTAAGAGTATTAAAGATCCTGGGTGATCCATAAGTACCATTTGACTTATCAAACAGGTTCTTAATATCTATTTTGATCACTCTTCTACTTGTAGAAACTTGATAGTGAAACGTCGAAGTGTTGGCATAAAGTTCTAAATGGATGACTCTCGTTATTGTTTTTTGTCATTTTAATCATTTCATACCTCCGAAATAGCTTTGCGATAAAATCGCTGCAGTTTTTTTTAGTGTAGAAACCACATTGTTGAGTATGCTTACTTCTTTCTTAAGGGCACGACTTTCTTTAAGAATCTCAGCATAGCTGCGAGTCTCTCCATCCGTAGGGGCTTTGATGTCAAGGTATATACGTCTCCAGCTATATAAACAGGATGCAGAAACACCCAATTGCTTTGCAGCAGTTTTTACTCCATGCTCCTCACTTAAGTTGACAGTATTACGTTTAAACTCTTCATTGTAAGAACTTCTTCTTGTCATATCGACCTCCATGATAAACAAACACTATCTTAGCCGATTTTATATTATACCTGATCCGTATGTTATTGGTAAGTCTAGCTGTGTTTGGGTTTTGTGTGATGTTAAGCATCTTTGATTTGAGGGAGAAGTATCAAGATCAGGGGGATGAGTTGAAAAAGTTGTTGATTTAAGTATGAATAACTGCTAAATTTGACTGCTAGGTGAGGAAGCTTGGCAATAATCTTTATAAAAAAGAAGAAGTAACAAGATAACAAACTAAGGGGAAGTTATTATGAAAATTTATGAAAAAACTCTGTATGTGGGGTTGGTAGCTGTTTTCTTTGCCGCTACAACGACCGTTTATGCTAGTACAGGGACAGATATTAAGTCACATGATCAGGATTTATCTGAACAAAGTTTTACTCATGATAGTTCTAGTGTTCTCGTGATGGCAGATGCAGAAGGTGATTCATCATCCGTATCTTTTTATTTGTGTTCTGGAAGTGATCTGGAAGTTGAAGAACTCAATAGCTCTGCAGTAGATGTAGAGAGCTGTGTAAGTGCATTTAGATCAGAAGATGGTAAATCATTCACTGTTAGTAAACAATCTTTGCAAGATATAGTGAACCAAGATTTTT
>MPNI01000136.1 GCA_002238945.1 Proteobacteria bacterium bin106
CTCTTGGGGTTGTTTTGGGTGTTGAAGTACCTGAGTATGCTCTCTTCTCATCATTATCATCATCACTTGGTTGAGTTGTGTCAGTTCTCGGTGTCATCTGGCCAATATAATCTGCTTTATCGATAGGTCCATGAGCGGTGCTGTACTCTTTCCCACCTTTGGAGTAAAGAGCTGCCATGATTTCATATCCGATGGTTTCATTGCCAGAAACCATCAATGAACCACTGGATCCTGGATGAACATTTAGGCCCGATAGGATTAAAGAGATGCCCCATTTTCTGAAAATAATACCATAAACACTGCCATACAACCCCATAAAACCATCGTCAATTTTGGGGTGGTTTTTACTATAACTAAGCTTTAATTTTTTGAATTGGTAAGGATCATTGTTAACATTTTTATAAAATGTTAACAAGCGTAAATGACGTTGATCTTGAATATCATCAATGATTTCATAAAAATTCACTATCAAGTCATCATCTTTACTCTCTGTACCTTGATTGATGGTATCTGTAGACTTATGAAAAGTTTTGTCCATTATTTGGTTAAATAAATTTTGATGCCGTTTTTTCGTTCTCCACTCTCTACTCTGCTGTTGTTCTTGACTATCCCACTGCAGTGCTTCATCGTGAAAGGATACAACGGCTCTGCTCCATTCTGATTGATTCTGAGGATGGCTTCCTATGTTTAATGTAAGAGGTACAGGCGTCTCATTATTGGATGCTTCCGTTGTTAAATGAGATGTTTTGAGACATTTATGAGTAGATTCATAACTAAGGATAGTTTTGTTGAGAGTCATCTTTAAAAACACCACATCATTAGAAAGAAAACAGACATTAGACACGTTATCTGTGTTGTCTTTACCTGGTGTTACGTAGCGATAAAAGTCCTCATAACTGGGATGTTTGACATGAGATGCAGCTACTAAAGGAGATGTGGTACAGGCATGAGAGTCAAAGCTTCGGTTAAACATTTTAATATCATTGGCTATATCATCTGATGCCTTAAGGTTGCCTTTGAGATCTTCAAGCATGTGTCTTTCATCAGAATCATCAACCACTCCAAGACTCTTCTCTAACCATGCTCTATCGTGTTGGGCTATGTTTATGCTTGGGTTCTGAGATTTAAGATTCTGAATTTTTGCTGCAAGCTTACTTAGATACTCTGATTTGTTGATATCAAAATCCACT
>MPNI01000137.1 GCA_002238945.1 Proteobacteria bacterium bin106
CACATTATGGAGCGATAGATAATGCTCACTTCTTTCTACCTGATCTCGTATCAATGTAGCCGCATAATAATCCAGACGATTCATCAACTTTACTTCCAACCGTTTTTGTACTTCAACATTCACCATGATACTACGTTCATCCTCATCATCAGGTTCCTTGTACTTCACAGATAATTTGCTATCAAGAACCGGTGCCTTTAATACCCCCTTATCAAAGCTATGGGTGAGCGTTTCGTTCATCTCATTACGCATTTGGGCACACTTAATCCGACACTTTGGCGAAAGCAGCAATACTCGCCTAATCAGTGCTTCAATAAACCATGGAGACAAGAGTAAATGCTTTATGATGTGATCGCTATAGAGATCATAAGGAGCAGTTTTGTCTTGAAATGCTTTAATATTACACGCAATTTGCTGAACTTCTTCTTTGGTCATGGTTTTTGAAGACATATAGATACCATCCTTATATAAGTAAATAAATAAAGTGATCAACGATCACGCTGTATAACTGCCACGTTGCTGTGATGGTTGTGAATGGGGAGTGTTTTTCATGATAAGCATTCCTTATTTGTTGGGTGAAGAGTGTCATATGCGCCGTATATCGAGAAAGCATGATTGTATATAAAAATGTCAAAAATCCATAAGGACATTTCATTTAGTCATCTATATCAATAGATGAGAGATGATTTCTTATGGATAGATGGATCATGAAGAGCAGATGGTTATATGAGGATGGCTGTGAAGTTGAGTGATATAGCACATAAAAAAGCCATCTTTGCTCAAAAGAGCAAAGATGGCTTAAGGAGAAGAGAAACATCGTGGTAAAGAGGAGAAAGGAGATGAAACATACAGTGTTCGAGATGGAAGGAAAAAGTCTTTCACTTCCTATGGTATACCAAGGGAGCTACCCAAAGAGGCCTTATAAAATATAACTGAATTTCTCAAGAATAATCGACTTGTAGTGTGTGATTTTAAGAGTAGTATACAAAAAAGCCTGTTATTTTAGTGCGTTACGTTTTTTTTAAATTTGAAATGTCAAAGTCAGGAAAAAGTTGAAAAAAGATGGTGTTGCACGAGTAGGCCCGTTATTAGCTATGGTGTTAACACTCTCTGGTTGGGCTTATAAAGAAGAGATGTATAACTTCTGTTTGCCTGCAGATGATGGTGGTGAGCCACAGTGTGAACAAA
>MPNI01000138.1 GCA_002238945.1 Proteobacteria bacterium bin106
AGTGGATTTTGATATCAACAAATCAGAGTATCTAAGTAAGCTTGCAGCAAAAATTCAGAATCTTAAATCTCAGAACCCAAGCATAAACATAGCCCAACACGATAGAGCATGGTTAGAGAAGAGTCTTAGCATAGCTGATCCTCACGAGAAGCAAATGCTTGAAGATCTCAAAGGCAACCTCAAGGCATCAGATGATACAGTTAATGAAGCCAAGCTATTCAACGAAAGCTTTGATTCCCGTGCCTGTACCGCATCTCCTTCAGTAGCTACATCTCATGCTAGACATCCCAGTTATGAGGACTTTCATCATTACATAACACCAGACAAAGACAGCACAGATAATGTGTCTAATGCCTGTTTTCTTTCAAATGATGTGGTGTTTTTAAAGATGACTCTCAACAAAACCATCCTGAGTTATGAATCTACTCATAAATGCCTCAAAACATCTCATTTAACAACAGAAATGTCTAACAATAACAAGTCTGTACCTCTTACATTAAACATAGGAAGCCATCCTCAGAATCAATCAGAATGGAGCAAGGCCGTTGTATCCTTTCACGATGAAGCACTGCAGTGGGATAGTCAAGAACAACAGAGTAAAGAGTGGAGAACGGAAAAACATCATCAAAATTTATTTAACCAAATAATGGACAAAACTCTTCATAAGTCTACAGATACCATCAATCAAGGTACAGAGAGTAAAGATGATGACTTGATAGTGAATTTTCAAGAGATCATAGATTATAGTCAAGATCAACGTCATTTACGGTTGTTAACATTTTATAAAGATGGAGACAATGATCCTTATCAATTCAAAAGATTAAAGCTTAGTTATAGTAAAAACCAGCCCCAAATTAACGCTGGTTTTATGGCGTTGTATGGCAGTGTTTATGCTATTATCCTTAGAAAATGGGGCATCTCTTTAATCCTATCGGGACTAAATGTTCATCCAGGATCCAGTGGTTCATTAATAATCTCTGGCAATGAAACCATTGGATATGAAATCATGGCAGCTCTTTACTCCAAAGGTGGAAAGGAGTACAGCACCGCTCATGGGCCTATCGATAAAGCAGATTATATTGGCCAGATGACACCGAGAACTGACACAACTCAACCAAGTGATGATGATAATGATGAGAAGAGAGCATACTCAGGTACTTCAACACCCAAAACAACCCCAAGAG
>MPNI01000139.1 GCA_002238945.1 Proteobacteria bacterium bin106
CTTGTTCTTCTTTGCCGATTGTAAGATAACCCGACTGGAATAATAGGGCCTGTGGTATAGCATTCTCTATTTCTAATGTTGTGAGTTCGTCATCTTCAATCCAACAGTTTTCAATGGACTTGACACTGAGATAATCACTTTTAATCAAATATTCATAGAGATATTTGGGTGTACCGGTTTTAAGCCACCAGCCCTTAAATTTTTTTTCTTCCAACAAATTTAAAATACAAAAAGGATTATATACTTTTTCTTCACCTAACCAACTATACCCGTTATACCAAGATTTTATTTTATTTCTGCCTAATTTTTTTACTTCTTCTGCAAACACTGTGTCTAAATCATGATCAGTATAACCACAGATATTGGCATATTTTGAATGCAGGCTTATATCTTTAAGGTTGTTAAGGCCTGAGAAAATAGTCTCTTTAGAAAACATGGTAATTCCTGTAACAAAAACAAAGTGAATATAATCTTCAGAATCTTTGATTTCTCGGTAAAATAATCGGAGAAATTCGCTATTTTCCTTAGCTAAATCTACGTTGGTTAAAACATCAACAATAGGTGCATCGTACTCATCCACAAGCACCACAACTTTTTCACCGGTTTTTTCTTTCAAAGAAAACAAAAGATTACTAAGTGATTCTATAGCACATGTATCTAAGATTTCAGATAAATCTAACTTTTCTTTTTTAGAGATATGTTTGATTTGACGAATAATATTTTTTGTAATATTTTCAGGACTGTAATTCTTACCAGTTAAGCGGAGCTTGACTACGGGATATTTCTTAGACCAATTCCATTTATCCTCAATATATAGCCCTTTAAATAAGTCCTTCTTGCCTTCAAACAAACATTGAAGCGTGCTAATAAGCAGGCTTTTACCAAAACGCCTAGGACGAGAAAGAAAATATCTTTGACCAGTTTTTACCAATTTACAAAGAAGATCAGTTTTGTCTACATAACAATATTGATTTTCCCTAATCTCTTCAAAATCTGCACAACCTATGGGAAATTTCATAATACATGCTCCTGACATTTTAAACATCAAATTTTTTGGCAATTAGCCACTAATATACCTACAGCAGTACCTACCATAGTACCTGATTTTACACAACTATACTAGTCATCATTTCATGAGACAAGCTCCGTATAAAAAGACTCCTCACAAGTAAGGACACAAAATA
>MPNI01000140.1 GCA_002238945.1 Proteobacteria bacterium bin106
TCACACCAACTATTCCCACAGCAACCATAAGCTCTACGAGTGAGAAACCCTTGATATTACTCATCTTATCCTCTCCTTTAACCCAGATCTAGCATGAGATCTGGGTTTTCTTTGTTCACTAGACAATAGTCCAATGAACAGCCAAATTCGAGGAGAATAGAAAAATTTTAGAAAAGTGAATTATGGCTATAAATGAACGATTTTTAGCCATATAATGGGGCATAAAATGATGATATCAACAGGTTCATTAGTAATGCAAAAAATATTTCTTACTGTGACTATTGATCAATGATTATAAGCTCTACTTTGATGATTGTCTGTTTTCAAGTTGAGCCACCACCCTCTTACAAGTTACGCCACCACCAAAACTGGGACCGCAAAATCCACCACTTCACCTTTATGCCATCACCTCAACCCTTTCAAAGTTTCTTATCAAAAACGAAATTCTTGTATTTCAAATACAGCGCCAAGGTTAATAGTTAGGCCTCTCAAAAGGCCTATTCAAGTCTTCTAACACTTAGCTGTTAACTTCTCTCGATAGGATTCTCCTTTTAAAATGATATGATGGGATGGGTTAATGATTCGATCAATCACAGCATCGGCAATCACTGGGTCTTCAAATAGGCCTTTCCAGCCTTTAGGGTCTACTTGAGAAGTAACCATTTGAATACCAGAAGACTGGCGACTTTCAAGCAAGTCTACCAAAAAAGTAGCTTCTGAATGCGTATAGCTTCGAAGTCCAAAGTCATCAAGAATAAGAACATCCAGCTTGGTGAGTTTTTTCAAAAAAGACAAGTACTTACCGGAAGTCCTATGGGCTGCTATCTCTTCAAAGAGAAAGCTTACAGGCATAAACTGTGTTGTATAACCACTCATACACAGCTGTCTCCCTAAAGCGCTAGCTTGGTGAGTCTTTCCTTGTTCTGTGGCTTCGCAAAGCAATAAGATTTTGTTTTTATGGGGAGGACTAACTGAGCTGAACCAATCCTCTTAGAGCGGATCTGTTCAATCCTCTGTTAAAGCTACTATCCCAATCATCCACACAAGAGCGGAATTTAGCACGACCTAGAAGGGTAGTAGCTTTACGGTTTTTACGATAGAGTTCTTCTTCTTCTAAAACAAGTTTTAAAAATTCATTAGGATGAAGACTACTCGATGCA
>MPNI01000030.1 GCA_002238945.1 Proteobacteria bacterium bin106
GAGCTCCTGCCGGTCCGGCTGGGCCTTGCGGCCCGGGTACAGTAGAATCCATCCCGGCTGGCCCGGCGGGGCCCGTTGGGCCTCTATTACCATCCCATCCCGCGGCTCCCGGGGGGCCCCCCGGCCCCCGCCCACTTGAATCTGCACCCGCTGGGCCTGTGGGGCCTCTATCCCCTTGGTCTCCTTTATCGCCTTTTAACAGGGCTGGTTTATTTCTAATAAAAGCATCATCATTTGTATCTGTTTCTGACCAATTGGCTTGAACATTGACTTCAGCTCCAGCCTCAATGCCATTGAGTTTTGTCAACTGAGCAGGTGTCAGCCCTGAGCCGCCACCGCCGGTTGGCGCATCAAACAAGACAAGGTCATTCTCATCATCAGTAGCAACCCCAAGAAACCTACCCCGGTCTTCTATTCCACGCGGTGTCTTTGCTAAATTTAAAACTTCATTATCATTTAAAGTAATGCTTCCGCCGGAGCCCGTTCCTGGCGGGCCTTGCGGCCCTGCGGGCCCTGCGATCCCTCGAACTCCAGGCGCACCATCTCGCCCCTGCGGCCCCGTGTCTCCGGGAGGCCCCTGCGCACCCCTCTCTCCGTCTGGCCCTTGCGGCCCTGCTGGCCCGGCGGGCCCTTCGGCTCCTGCTGGTCCTGCGGGACCTCTTTCTCCCTGTGGCCCGGTTTCGCCTGGGTCGCCTTTTTCTCCTGGGGCGCCTGCTGTTCCGCTACCAAAGTCACCACTATCAATGAGGTCTTGCAGGCTATCACCCGTGCCGTCTTTAGTTTCTATTTCAACTTGGTCTGCTTTAATACCTTTGCCATTATGAAAAAGAAAATTAAATGTATCTCTAATATTTATTGGCATTTTAAGTCCCTATTGAATTCAATTGTGAAGTTGTAACACTGATAGTCATATTCTCTGGCTGGCTCAACAATTGATTACTTAACCATATGTTGTACATCTTACTACTAATTGTTAGAGAGTTCGACTGCTTTGTAAAAGCGCCGACTTGATTTATCACAGGCCCATTAATCGCATCAGAGAAATAAACAGCCTGAATATCACTATCAGTACTAACCCTGCCGATAATTAACCTTAATTCTCCCGGATAAGTTGTTAGAATTTCTATGCCTGTTTCAGAGACAATAGAAATGTCTGCCGCCTCCGGTGATGCATCTGATGAGAACCCAAAAATGAAGTCTTCTTCATCTACCGCACCAGCTCCAATTATTCGATATGAAATGCCATCTATCGTAATAGATGATAACACCGGTGATGAGTCTGTTGTTTGTGGGTTCGCCAAAACAACTGTTCCATCTTCACCAGGGTCTCCTTTGGGGCCAATTTCTCCTTGAATTCCTTGTAATCCTGGGGTTCCTCTTCTTCCTGGGTCGCCGGCGGGCCCGGTTCTGCCGCGCTCACCATCCCTGCCTGGGATCCCTTGGGGCCCTTGTATGCTCTCTCCATCACGGCCGTCTCTCCCTGTTGGGCCTTGTGGGCCGACTATTGATTCACCTGGTGGACCCTGAGGCCCTGGTACCGTTGAATCCGCTCCTGCTGGCCCTGCGGGGCCTTGTGGGCCTGCAATCGACTCTCCTGGCTCTCCACGCGGCCCTCTTTCTCCTTGAGGCCCTGGTACTGTTGAATCAGCTCCTCTCGGACCCTGCGGTCCTGGCACAGTTGAAGCGGGCCCCTCTGGACCTCTCGGTCCTACCGGCCCTGGTATATTTGAGTCAGCACCATCCCGTCCTGGTGGACCTTGGGGTCCTGTGATTGACTCACCCGGTGGTCCCTGGGGACCTGGTACTGTTGAATCGGCTCCAGCCGGCCCTCTTGGGCCTGGTACCGTAGAGTCAGCACCTGGCGGTCCTGCCGGCCCCTGCGGGCCTGCTGCTGGCGGATCAAGCAAAACAATATCATTTTCGTCTGTAGCTGATACCCCTAGAGTTTTACCTCTATCAGCAATAACTCTATTTTCTTTAGCTAAATCAAGAACAGCACTGTCTGTCAAGTCTATGGTGCCACCAGTTGAACCCATTCCTGGCGGACCTGCTGGTCCTGCGGGTCCTGGTGGGCCTTGTGGGCCTGGTACTATAGAGTCTTTTCCTGCCGGTCCTCTTGGTCCTGGCACCGTAGAGTCAGCACCTGGCGGTCCTTGCGGACCTGGTACAGCGGAGTCTTTTCCGGGTGGCCCCTGCGGCCCGGGAACAGTAGAGTCTCTTCCCGGTAATCCTTGAGGGCCTCTCGGCCCGACGATAGAATCACCAGGTGGTCCTTGTGGCCCTATAATGGATTCGCCTGGTGGACCTTGTGGGCCTGGTACAGCGGAGTCTTTTCCGGGTGGCCCAGGTAACCCTCGCGGCCCTTGAAAGGCTTCACTTAAGCCAGGTGGCGCTGGTGCTGGTGGTAGAGGACATGTATCGGGATAATCATTGAAACGGTCATCGGGTCTCGGCCTTGGTACAGCTCTCTTACCCTCTTCTGGTGGGTCTATTCCCTCACCACTCTCTAAAGGCTCTTCGCCTTGATCATAAAATTTATCTTTCCCAGCCATCAAATCGCCTCAGTAAGAGAGAGTGTGCATGACCAGTAATCGGCCACTTCATGTTGAAATGTTGGCATTTCTGTAAGTCGGTAAACGCCAATACTCATCCCATAACGAGGTGCATCCCAAACGCCATGAGGATCAAGCGCTACCCAGAATGGGCAAACTATTCCTACCCGGTCTGACCAAATCTTTAATGCTGAGACTTGCCAAGCTTTTAGCAAGGGGAACTCGACATTTCCAATAGTTTGTCTCTTCTGTCTCTCTAAGAAATAAGACCGTCCTGATTCTGCAATGAATTCAGTAGACTCGTCGGTCATTTTATGTGATATGCCACGGCTTGGTGCCCTGTCAATATCTACTGAATCGCCTAAAAACAAGTCTTTTAATACGATTCTTATTGCTCTTCTTATGTCGTTTTGACCAGTTCTGTAAATTTTAACCCTAAAGTATCTATAAGATAGATTCCTTGGCAAATTCACATACCAATATTCTTGACTTATTCTTCTCATAAAATAAGTATCATCTGGCTTGTTAGCTTCAGAGTCACGGCTGACCGGTAAGTCTGTTCTGTAAGCCTCTAACACAGCTTTTGCATTGTCTGGCAACATTACGGTGGTAATAGTGGCGTCATCTTCAGTCCTAAACATGAAATTTGTAACCCTTTTGGGGGCTGTTCCCAAATCGATATCGAAGATATACATAAGGCCGCCTTCAAATCCCAGATCCTCTGTGGCAACCTTCGCATTTTCTTGCGCGGGCAGGTTAAACCTATTATCTAAAGAGAAAGCGTCGCCACCAAACTTATAAGATATCGGTATATTACTATTCCATGTGTTAGCGCCGCCAAGGCTGATCCTTGACACCCGATCGACTAAGAAATTATCAGTAAATATCTGACAGAAATTGAGATAATTATTGCTCATTGTATCGCTCCTAGAGACTCATATGGCGGCGGTGTCCCCTGTCTGGTTGGTGCTCGCACAGATCTGTAGCCAGAGAAGTCAATCACAGGCCTTTTGACCAATTGACTCCTGTTTCTTCTGGGATAATTGCAAGGCAAGAACCCAGTTACTAAAGGCTCCTCACCGAAGTCAAAGAATATTTTTTTAGCCAAAACTTATTCCCTCAAATTCTGTGTAAACATCGTTCTGGGATACATAAACAACCAAAACATCCATTATATTATTGCTATTTGGTATCTTTTTACTGTTTAGTTTAACTATATCACCAATCCTTGGCACCATTAACCTGCCATCAACAGCTAGCAGGTGAAAGTTCGATACTCGCCACTTCACTCTGTCCCTTCTTAAAGAGAGTAGGGTTGCTACTTTCGTGAACTCGGAAGTCCAAGTGCCAGTTTTTATAGTTAAAGTCCTGCCATTGACAAATGGATTTGCATTGAATATCGTGAATCTTCCCTGCTGATTTGGGTCATCCTTCCACTCTTCTAAAGTGTTTTTCCCTCTAGTCATATCGTCATTTTCAAAGATAAAACTTGAGTATTGCCTGTCAAAATCAGCATCGATACTATTCAATTGAATAATATCATCACCCATGTTCCATTTTTCCCACTGACGGGTGGCGATATCTATTAACTCCACCTCGCCACTTGTGTAATTAATCCTCACGATGTAACCAAGCGCTGGTAAAACCCTTGAGATGAGGTCTCGGTAGCTTCTATTCGTATCTTCTATAAGTTGCATTAAATGGTTGTTTAGGCTTCCTGGAATATCACTGCCATCTTGCTCAAAGGCTGGGGTTAAACCTGCTGCTCTCAGCACAGCATAAAGAAATGTTGACGGCTTGAGATGATCTGAGTTTGCACCCACCATATCGTGATGATAATAAAAAGAGAACAGGTTGTTCCATAGCTCTCTCGGCGGCTTGTCATCAGTACTATCATTATATATAAAATCTGGGTTTATCTCAGGACTGAACCTCGGAAATGAGTCTGGCAAAGTCCCAACGTCCCATGGTAATTCAATCGGTGGTGGGTTCGGTATATCTGGTATTTCAGTTGTTATCTCTGAAACTGACAGCTGAACTTTTGAAACATCAAAGTCAAGACGCTGTATGTTAAATCGCCATATCGGATATGTGTCTGGCGTACCCTGTGGTATCTCTCCTTGAGTTCCGTTTACATAATTTGTTAGTAGATAGAGATACTTACCATCTTTACTGACATCCGCTCCACAATAATCAAAGTTTGGGTCAAGTGCTATAAAATTGCCAACGGACTCTATACCATCTTCTCTAAAAAATCTTACAATTTTATTATCGTTATCCAAGCCACCAATTAAGTCCTCGTCATCAACCCTGATAGCAAACATGCTAGTGAATGTGGCTTCAGTGATCTTGCGAGAGAATATCTCTGATAAGTTATTCTTATCGTATACTCTCATCCTGCTTTCTTCATTATCGATGACGTATATTCTGGTTGTCGTAACAGCCAGCCCACCAACTATATTTTGAAAATTTACCCAATATGACTCGTTATAACCAGAGTCAAAATTGTTACCTCCTAGGTCATAATTTCCAAGTTGATCACTAGTAAATCGCCTCAGTCGATAAAAACTTCTTTCAATAAGATTGGTTCTAGCTGCCCCCGGGAAAGCTCTCCCCCCTCTCTCAGTATAAAATCCATCAAACTTTTCAATGGCTGAGATATTCAAATTACCTAACCGGTCTCCCCAAAGATAGTAGTAATAATCTGAGACTGAGCTGCCTAAAGTTACCGTTTCAAATGGGCTTCCGCCTGACCAAAATCTATCCCATGATGAGCCAAAGCCCTCTTCAAAAGAATGATCACCATCAACAAAACTCTGAAAGTCTGTATTAAAGCAGTAAGCCCTGGTCGGGATATTGGCAATATTTCCACTGAATGGCCTTATCCCATGAAAAGTTACAATGCCTTCTTCACCGTCACCGCGTGGCAACCACCGGGTTCTTTGCGCCGTGTCAAATTCATTATGAACACTTCTGTCAATCCCTTGAATACTTGATAACGCTCTGGCCTGATCAGCTGTTGCAAGAGGCACTGTAGAGATGTCGCACATTCGCAGATTGAATAGTTTAACCTTGGCAATAATCTCGTTTGCCTCAGTGATTCGAATAATCCGATTATAGCTCTCACTGTCCCTAACGATCACCTGATTAAACAGAGGCACAACTCCGGTCACACCGCCCAGAGGATTTCGCCTGCCATAGCCAGTTATCTTACCTCTCAACAAAGCATGCCTTAAATCTTTATAACTTCTCCTCAAATAAACCGGATATTCAGCCGAAACAAAATAAGCGCCACCAGCGCCCTTTCCTTGCTCGTAAAATATTTTCGGTGTCTTTAGTATGTCCTCGCCATCAATCGCCTGATGATCGTCATTTATGGCAGGCAAAGTTCTGAGTATCCCAGATCCTTTGTGACTCGGACTTGGTAATATCGTATTTCTAAAACTATATGGTATAAATCTAAAATCCCCGAACCTAAATAAATCATCATCGTTACCAGCGTTCGGACTTTGGAAATTTTTGAACTGACTATTGGCTGTGAAAACATCTTTTGATCGTCTGGCACGAGTCCTCGGTAAACTTAGTAGAGCCTTGACCCCCGCCTCTTCATTCAAATTCACGAACCCTTTATCCTTTGTCTTCAATAAAGTGTCAGCTTGATTTAATGGAAACGATCTAACAAAAGATGCCCAATAATCTCCGTAAAAACCACTCGGCAGAACCTCAAGATTTACCGGGTAAAACCTTGACAGAGAGTGGGTCGTCCAGAATGAATACATCGTGTATTTATCTTGGTAATTATTGCGAGTGTACAGGCTGTCTAAAGGATGCGCCGGTCTCCCTGATTGATTATTAGAATCAACAAAAACCGACTCCACAGGATAGAGAAACAGGGAGTCTGAGAGTTCGTTATCTGACTTGCCTAAGACACCCCAGTGGCAATAGCTAAACCCAGTATTAATCTGAAAAGGAATATAGTCAAAGTTCTCTTTAGTGACGATTCTTTTCGGATTATCAGAGTTGATCGGTATCATCGATTCTCTAAAGTTTTGCTCATGAATATCGGCGGGACCGATAGGATAGCTAGGCAATTGTGGCTCTTCGTCTTCAGAGGGAAATATATAAATGCCCCTTTCTACCCTTAGCCAAAACCACTCTGGGCTATTCGGTGTGCCTTCTTTTGACGTTATTGGATATGACCTTGTTTGTATCAGGTCATTCGGATCAAAGTTAATATAATCAGGGGTGTGATTGCTAATCTGCTCTATCAGATTACCGGCAGATTCTTTGGCTTGCTCATTCAGATTATTATTAATAAAGTCAGCTGAGCTCGTATAATCTTTCAGCCACCCTTCATAACTATTAGCCAGAGTCGGTGGGTGATCGGCCACCTCTATTGAATATGGTATCAGCCTGGCAGAGACAATCGGGATACGATAGCCCGGCGCCCAGTCTCTAATTTTAAGGTCAAATCCGAAAGTCGCCTGGTTATCTAGTAGCTTTATTTCTGGCCTGGCAAAGATAGTTGTCGATATTGCTTCAAAAGAAACCCTGTTTATTTCCCCTCGCCAGACTACAGTTTTCTTCTCATCTGCCACTCGCCTAATCACCACTAAGCTTCTTGTGGTTACGAATTCATTAGAGAATAGTCTTTGAAGTGATGGGTTAAGCAAAGTGAAGCTGACCGCGGAGGTCTCCGTAATCCCGGAGACTAAACTAGAGAGAGACTCACTGATTACTGGCGCTGCCTCAAGACACGGGTCAACACCCTTCTCACCAACTCGATTTGAAACTATTAGCTCATGGGCTACAAATATCTGCTCGTTTGGCCCAGGCGTTGGTAGCTCTTCTGATGTCCAGACCTCAGGTGCACCACTCTCTTTAAATAAGAGACCGCTTCTTTCGGGCTTCTCTGTTACTTTATTTTCTTTAAGTAACTCTGGCGGTAACCCACTAAGATCACGGACATTTGAACCCTTCGGATATGGTACATAAATAATAATATTAATTTGAGTATGTAATGTGAAGTTACTCAAGCCGCAATCCTCTGGAAATTAGATTCATTCAGATCTATCAAGATTTCATTGAGTCTTCTGTCTCCAATTTGGATCTGTAAGCGAACAGGAAACTTCTCCTCAGGTAACGCAAAGTCACCAGCAAAAGCTTGCTGAGCACTGATTACATCTTGTCTTCGAGATGTCGGTGACCTGATCTCTGTCAAGAGTGCTGTAGCAAGTTCAGCAACCTCGTTTTTTTCTGTAACTTGAAATGGCTCTCGCCTTGTTTCCATCTCAAATTTTAGCCTAGCTCTTTCTCGTCGCTCTTCATCTCTTCTTCTTTTCTCTTCTGCTTCCCTTCGCTCTTTTTCGGCTTGCACAGCTGCTCTTTGCGCCCTCAATTGAGCGCTCCTTTGCCGCGCGCGGAGACGCGCACTCTCTCTCACTCTCTCTTCTTCCTCAGCTCGGTACCTATCTAAGGCTTCTTGACGTTCTCTCCGGTCTCGAACATTTTCTGGCGAGTTCCACCTTGCATCAAATTCATCAAGAAATCTTTGTGTACTCAAGCTAATACCGCTGGTACCGAATAGACTTGGCAGCGGCCCCTGGGTTCCAGCTATCGGACCACCTTGAGTTAACCCTCTGAGATCACCAGAAAGTTCTCTTAACTGGGTTTGCGTTTTTATTATCTCTTCTTGAGTTTGACCAGTGGCAGTAACCACATCACCGATACCACCATCAATGCTTTTCAAGGCGGAAATTATTTCCGGGTCAAGTTCTGCATCAACAGCTAACCCTGCTAAAATATTACCTTGTCCAGTTGCAATTAATCTTTCTAGCTCTTTACCAATTTCCGGAGCACCCAGGTTTTCCAGCAAATCACCAGTCAACCCAGCGCCAATATTACCACCTGTTATGATGTTCTTAAGCACCGTGCCACCGGCACCTTTTAGTGTTTCAAACAAACCATCTTTTATAGATTGGGTAAAATCAAATGGTTCATTACTGCCTCCTCCTCCTCCTCCTCCGGTAACCGCGCTGCCAAGAGACCCTCCGATAAAGCCACCCAGAGGCCCGCCTATCACTGTGCCGATTGCACCAGCAGCAAATCTTAATAATCCCCCAAAGAATCCACCGCCACTTGATTGCCTTCTTTGTGATTCTTCTACTCTTTTTGTGTTTTCTTTAAGCGCTTGTGTGTTCAGTATTCTGACTTTAATACCAGCTATTGTTGTCTCTATCCAAAACTTTGATGTGTCTATTCCTAGGTTCTGAGCCTTGGTTAGCAAGTCGACTTCTTTAGTGTTACCGAATATGGTGTTTTTCAATTCATTAGAAGTTGTATTTAGCAGCGTCGTTTCTTCGGTCTGCTGGGTGGTGGCACCAGTCATTGTTGCAAGTCTATCTGACAAAGTTTCTTGTGTTTCCCCCAAATATGGGATGTTAACTTTGAAAGTTTCATCAAGACCTAAAACACTAGATTGTAGTCCTGTAATGGATCCAGTGTAAACACCAAAACTACCATCAAGTGCCATGATGGTTTCAACTACGTTTTCTGAAACTTCTGTTTGTTGTGCGATAGCAACATTATATCCAGCTAGCTCAAGACCGGTGGCACCAAAGCTTTCTGCCAGATATTCAGACTGGAAAACAACCTCACCAAGAGTGCCTCGTAATTTCTCATTTTCTATGAAGGCTTTCTCTGCCTCGTCAGTTCGTTTGTCAGAGATGGTTTTATCTTGTTTTAACTCTGCATCTTTTTTCTCGCCCTCTACCTTGGCCCTTCTCGCCTCATCCTTCTCCCTTCTCTCCTGGAAGAATGTCTGAGCCTCAGTAGCATATAGGAGACGCTGGTTCGTGTCTTCTAGGCCTATCTGTGTGCCTGTTGCGTCAGAATAGGCAGTTTCCAAGTCTTCTAGTGTCTCAATCTGCCTCAAGGTGCTAACACTAAGCTCTCCGAAGACAAGGCGCATCGCATCTATGAAGTCATCGTTGTTGTCCTGACCTAATCCTCGAGTAAGTATACTTTCTATTTGATCGCGATGAGTTTGAAGGTCTTCGGCTTCTTTATTAAAAGCAGCAACTAACCTATCACCGTCATCCTCAACAGCATTGGTGCGCCGAGTATCCTCCTCTAGACTCCGTTGATAGAAGTCATTTTGATCTGATATAAATCTATCAAACCTGCTATCAAGACCATCGGCAAAACGAGATGATTCATCTATTTGTGACGGCCTTTGAAATGTCGGCGCTAGAAGGGCTTGCCCTCTGCTGCCAGCTCTTGGGTCCGTTACCTCTCTTACCTTGATGCCACCGATAACAGTTGAATTAAGGAGCCTCTGCTCATCTCTAAGAGCCTTTAGTCGCTCCTCAAGGAACCGACCTTGTCCTTTAATGGTTTCAATGAGTTCTGGGTTTCTGTTCTCGCGAACAGCATCACTTAATCTAACGCCGTTTTCATTGATCGCCCTTAGCAACTTACGCTCATTTGTGTCGAACTGCTGTAGAAGATCTTTCCGATCAGCTATAGCTGCCTCTCTATCTCGCCTAGCGTCTGACTCGAAGCTATCAAGCAGTCTCTTATTGTCTCTTCTTCTTTCCTCATCTGATTTATTAGTTGAGGCAGCTAATTCACCTAGAGTCTTAACAAGCCCAACAGTAGCACCGACAGCCCCGCCAACTGCTGTGCCAACACCAGGGATAGCACTACCAGCACTGGCAGCTGCAATGCCGCCACCAACAACATTCGTAGCTAGTGTCGAAACAAAACCAAGCCCGTCGGCAACAACCTGACCTATGGATCCTTCTCTCTCAACTAACTGACCAATACCGACACTTAAATCCCTGCCAAGCTGCAACCCAAACTGAGCGGTATCAAGAGCTGCCTGAGCATCTCCTATATTAGCTTGAACAATGGCATTTGTATTGGCTGCATCTCGCTCAACATCTGATCGGTGAAAGGTAAAACCACTTTTTAGAAGTCGATCAAGACCATCGCTATCGATACCTATAAGCGCACCAAGAGCTGCTAGTACTTGCTTTGAAGTTGTGCTTGTTACTGTTTTTTCAGCATCAGAGATGGTGTTGAGGTCTTGGAGCCTATCCCTATCAAGATCTTTAGCCTGCTTGATCATGTCATCAGCTGAGCCTTTGGCGATATCTGTGCCTCTGTCAACCGCTTTGACGATCCTATCTTGCTCTTCCTTAAGAGCGGTAATCTCATCCTTAATTACCTCTCTCTCAGCTTCAGAGGCTCCTATCATTTCTTCTTCAAGACTTGATATCTTGTCATCTATAGTAGTGATTCTCTCAACTTGCTGCTCGACACTTAGGTCAAAGAACCTTTTCCTATAATCTCTTTCCTCTGCTATCTTAGTTTTTTCAAATTCAGCAGCTTCTCTCTGAGCTTCATCGCGCTGCATTTTGGCAGCAGCTGCTTCTTCTTCCCTTTTCTTATTAAACGCTGCCTGTCTCTCTGATAAAGTTCGATTTGTATTATTAAGCTCAGATAAATGGCCACCTGACTTAACAGTCTCGTCTCGCACCTCTTCGTCAACGAGTCTTATCGTGTCAGTGAGACGATGTATATCTTTAAGAGTTCCATCGGCATTTCTGGTGCCATCAATAATCTGTTTGGTTAGTTCCTCTTGGGTTACACCATACTTTTCAAAAGTTGAGGCTTTAGAAGTCTCATATCCATCTATCTTGGCTTGCAACTCGGCGTCTCTTACTGCAAGCACAGTTTGCCTAGCCGTGTTATCTGGTCCACCAGGGATGATAGTATCTATCCCCAGTATGGTGCTTTCAATCTGGGTAACTAACAACTGAGTTTCGAGCAAAAGTTTTGATACAGAATCTCTAAAATCTTGAGCAAATCTTATTCCTTTGAGAAATAAATCATCAAAGGTTTTGCCTAACTCAGGAACATCTTCAGTAGCATTTTTGAGAAAATCATTAACAGTAAGCAGAACATTTTGAAGTATTTTTGACTCGCCGACAACCTCAAAAAACCGACGCTTTAACTCTTCGGCTCGATCACGTATCTCAGCAATGATATTTGAGGTGGCTGTCAGTGGTTGTATCGTATCGCTACTAGCAGCTAGAATCTCTCTTACAGCACCGCCACTTGCTAGCAAGTCAGGTGTAAATTGAGAGACAGCAATACCCATCTGAGAGAGTGTGGTTGGTGATCCGGCCAAGCCGTCGGCTATAGCTTGCACCACTACCGTGAGTTCTTTTCCAGTGTCTCTAGAGATGTTGAGTGCTGCGGTTACCAGCTGAATTGACTCTCTGGCAGTTGCTCCAAAAGCTGTGAACCTTGATGCATATTCTGCCAGCTCACCATCTGATTTACCAGTATCCCTTGATAGATTAGAGATAGCACCTTGTAGCAGTGCCATGTCTGAACTGGTTAGCTTCAGTGCCGAGCTGATGTTTCTAATCGCAAATTCAAACCGAGTTGACTCACGAGCAGCATTCTCAATGCCTTCGAGAAATCCGAAGACACCAGAAGACAAAGCACTAAGGCCACTGATAGCACCACCAGCAATATTAGTTAGGTTTGAAAGTTTGCTTGACCAGTCGGTCACAGACTTGACGTTAACGTCAATAGCCTTCCTGAGGTCTCTTGAGTCTTTTTCTAGATCCTCTAACGACTCTCCAGCCTTGTCAGTACGCTTCTCTAGGTCGCGCATTGACCCTTCTAGGTCATCGCCAGATTTAGATATATTTTGTAGTTGTTTTGAAGTTTCTTTAGCTTCGTCTGAAGTTTCTTTGGCAGCTTTCTGTAGCTGATCAAGAGCCTCAGAAGACATGTCAGCAGACTTGGCAGTATCATCAAAATTCTTGCCAAGCTGCTCTGTCTGTTTATTCGCCTCGCCTAGGTCTAGGCTGGTTTTTATCTCGAGTTCAAACGTTTCTTTAGCTGGCATCTATCTTCTCCTGGGCTTTGGTTTACTCCTCGCCTTGTTAGTTTCTTTGGCTTCTAACCTACGAAACTCGGATTCAATAGTTGCCAATATCGAAATAACCTTAGGGTGGTAAGAATCCTTATTAGTCACAATTCCTATGTTATTCAAAGCCTTCAGATGATAATACTCCATAAAGTATTTATCTAATCCCGGATTATCATGTTCAAGCTGCTTGTAGGTTGCATAAACCGCTTTTTGAATGTCTCCGCGGCTTAACCCTCCCCCAAGCCAATCCCCGTACAATAATGCTCACCAAAATGATTTAGTATTGGCTTGCACACACTTCTTAAGAGAATATCATCCATTGACGTCATCACTAAGGCAGCGTCTTTTTTGGCCTTAGTTTTATAGTCCTCTGGTTTCTTCCCCTTCTCTAGCTTAAAACACTTCATCTCAATCGTCTGAACTTTCGTAACCACGTGCTTATAGACTCGCATTAAGTGGTCTCTAAGTTCTTCGTCTTTAGTCGGTGCCATTTCCATTCTCAAGAAATGGTCTGGCGCCTCATAGGTTAACTCAACAACCACCGCGTGGCCTTCGTGTTCAAAAGTCGTCTCAAATTTACTAACGTGCATTCTCACCTCACCTTACTAAACAAATGTACAAAATATAGATCCGCTACCATCTCCAGGAGAGTAGCATGTAACTTCCATTTCTAATGCGTAGACATCGTCAACAGAACTAATAGAGAAACTAGTGATCGATGCCTCAGACCCGTAGATACCAAAAGTTTCGCCATCTCTAAACTCGCCCTCAGATTTTGCGCCACCAACAAACAAGAACGATATTTTCTCATTCTCATTAAAGGTATCAAAGAATCGCTTATCGTTTTCCTCTAAGAAAGTTGTGACAGTCATGCTGGCTGTCCGTTCGTTGATCACAGTAGCAAAGTTACCACTGGGCTCACAAACTGAAGTTAGTAGTGTCTTAGGTGTGTTGATGCTGAAACTCAAAGAAGGTGCATTCAAACAAGCATTTTCACCAGATGTTTTACCAAGATAGAGACGTTGGTCTCTAGCAATAACCGGTGCCGTTTGTTCAAATTTGGGTTCCACTTTACTAACAAAACTAAAGGCTGCTCGGTTCGGCGCTGCCACTTCTTCACCAGCTGTGCCAATTGCAATGTTTGTATCAAAGCCTAAGAGAGTGCCTGCTGTTGACCCAGTTCTTCGGTAACCAACTGTGTCAACTTTTCCAGTTACACCAGAGAATGAGAATGTCAGTTTGTAATCACTATCACCATCACATGTGACAGTTATATCATTTGCAGCGGCGCCGCTGGCTCTTAATTGTTTTTGAACCTCAGCTGCTAACGTGCTTGGTGTGTAGGTGCCAGCTTCCAAAGTTAAAGCAGCGTTTGTTGCCGCTTCACTTGCTACCTTGGTTTGCATGTTTAAAGTATTAGTAGTAGAAGTTATGTCTAACCGAAAATATGTATCACTGTTAAATTCGTATGCTGTACCTTCCAATGTGTAGGTACAATTTATGTTTTCTTTTGCGTTAGCTGAAATTGCCATAGAGACAGTTCGTGAGTTAACCATAGTCTCAAGGCCGCCTTCACCACCGCCAAGATAATGCCACATGTCGAAGACTGGGAAATCGACAGATTTCGGAAAGAAGGTTGTGAATGGTCGCACCGTGTCATTTGCAGCCGGTGCTTTAGTTAAAGCAAATGCCAGCGAAACATCTGTGCCATCCGTGCCAGTAACAGCACTTAGCTGTTTGGTGCCATCGTCATACTGAACCATGACGGTGTCACCCTTGGCAAATTTTGCAGCATCTCGGCCACCCATTTTCAAAAGAGCTGCTGTACTGCCAGCCACCAAATTTACTGCTGTGTCCTCAGACCTAACACCACCAAAAGTTGCTTCTAATAACGTGCCATAACTTGGCGCCATACCTGCTAGGCCACCACCTTTAAACAAGTGAGACAAAGTTACACTTGGTGATTGACCAGAGATAGCTTGCTGAGCAGGCATAATATCGTCTTTGATCTCTGGGTTTTCTACAGTTTCAAAGTTTGGAGAAAATGACAAATCATCTTGAATTGCCAAGAACTCTTCACTCTTCGTTGGCTCTACAAGATCGCCTTCTAAAAGCTTTTTAACGACCGCCACACTGGACGATCTTACTGAAATTAAATTTGCCACGGTTCCTCCTAAGAATATCTTAAGTAATAATTGATTCTATAAGTTAAAGTTACGACTCCATATGTACTAGATCCACTATCGCCACCATCAGATTCTGTTTGTATCGCATAGTCAGTAGCATCAAGGTCAAAAACAGTGATGCCCTCTCTGTCTCCAAAATGATTCGTTACCAGTTTGTAGTCTACCCAAGCGGCTAAATCCTCTAACCTTGATAATAGCATGTTTTTATCTTCTGTCAGGTACTTCGTTTCTAATGGCAGACCCGTTTCTACATCTATACCAAGATAACTGTTCAAGTAAACAGCTACCGTAAACGTAAAATCTCTGAGCCTAGTGTTCGTATCAACAGTTAATCGACTCCCAGTTTCGTTACCAAAAACCACATGGATGCGAGGAAAATCTATCGGGCTATAGGATGTCTCTGCTAGAGATAAATCTACGAACTGAGAGGTTCTGACCGGCGATGGTACCTTTCTAGTCTCTCTGATATCTCTTATATATTTTATATCTAAAAGATTCTTAGTATCGTCTTCCTGGGTTTCATCAAAGAGACGAGCTCTAAGCTTTGATCTGATGTTATATTTTTGAATAGTATCTAAAGTAATCACCCGATCTCCTCCAGAATGTACCTGGTAGTTGATACCTCATCTCTATTAAAATCAATGATTCGGTATTTAGTCTCAGGGTCGAGGCGATCTAGCGTCCACCGACTTCTCTCAAGAAGTGGGCCGTTCGTTTCTACATTCCGTATAGTTACGTTTGGTTGGTTGATACGAACAGGTATGTCGCCTTCAGAAGCAACTTCGATAGTCCTATCAAAGACACCTCTAATAGTAGTATCGGTCTGTTCACCGAGTGAATCAGACAAGATGAAAGTCTCGCCCACTAACAGAGATAGCGTGCGAGACGACACATCAGAATATGCTTCGAACTGAGGCACCGTAATCCCTCAATTGAATTAGCCAATACCAGGAGCCAACAAAACATCAACTGTTCCTGAGTTTGAGTTCGCTTTAGTAGACAAGGCGTACCCAACAGCAACTCGTCCACCAGAGGTGAGTTTATTGACTGTTCCGGCGTTATCAGCCGCGTACATTTTATCGCCAAGATTTACCGCTGCTGTCTGACCAGCAAAAGGTAGATCTTTAAAAAGACCTTCTACTTGAACAGCGCCAACTTGGCCAGTTGTATAATTATCTAAACAGATTCCTGCAATATTACCCTTAGCCCAAAAGTCTCCTTTTGAGTAATTGGCAGTCATTGTGACATTTAAAACGCAACCTTGTGATCCAGCGTAAGCAACCATTATGATGGCCTCCTAATTAAGTTTGTTAAGTAAGTTATGCAGCACCTTTAACTTTTACAGCTAAACGATAATCTAATATTTTTACACCCAAATCATGAGTGACTTTCCAACTTAAAACATCATTAGAGAAACTCTCTTCATATTTCATAATTGGTTGTCCTGTTATCGTCGCAAGCTCTAAGAAAGGTCTAAACATTTTTGCTTCTTTAGCAATTCCGTAGTAAGCAGTTTCACCGTCTGCATGACCGCCTCGTCCGTTATCACTAGTGCTATCAAGTCGTGGTTCCACGATGATTTGATAGAGAGAAGCATAAGGGTTAGGCTTAGTCACATCATCAGGAAACTGAACCATCTTAGTCTGGTTTGCTTCGAAGTTAAGAGAGACAGGTACTAGCAAGTATCCGAACTGAAGATTAAGTGGAGTTGATACATCAAGTCCAGTTTGAAGTGCTAACGACTTGTAGATATTTTTAATACCTGACCAGCCAGTATTACCAAGGTTTGTGTTTGCTCCTGTGTGATAATTTCTATTTGCATTCGAATACCAAGCACCACCTTGAACCCTACCATTAACAAGTTGGTTGTAGACCAAATCAGACTCTTTATCAGCAGCTGCTGCACCAGATGTGAGCACCGCTTGAAGCTGGCCAGTATCGTCATTAACGAAAGCTTGGCGAGTCAACTGGAAAGTCTTTGAGTACGTGTCGACTTTGAACTTCTCGACAGTGTCGCTCATGGTGTGGATCGTTGCATCCGCACCAGGTGCTACTAGCTCAAGTTCACCGCTCTCTCCGAGAGTTGTTCGCTCTTGCTCTTTAAAGTTATCAACCGTCTGGCGAGTTACGAACGGATCAAAAGTTTGCATCCCGCGTTTCGTTTCGTAAGAAGTCAGAACTGTTTTTTCCATTGAACTAGAGAGTAGGTTAGCGAAGTCAGAGCTTACTGCGATAGGGCCACCAGTTCGTTTGGTGATCTTATTGCCTAATAAGAAGTCATAAAGCTCATTATTACTTAGCCTACGAGCTTCCTCAGTATGTCCATACTGATAAACAAACTCACGAGCAAGGTTAACCAAAGAAGCACCATCATACTTACTGATAGGTAGTTCTTTACCTGCGTTTTTCTTTTTATAATAATTGCCATATTCACCTCGAGTAACCTTTTGGACCAGCACATCACTGATCTCCTCAGCGAGTTCCTTACGTTTTTTCTCTTGGTTGTTGGTAAAGTACGCATTACCCATACTAGTTCTCCTTTTAGTGTCTGGAGTTGAATTTGAGTTGTATAGCTTCTTACTAACATCAGAAGCAATCATTTTAGAAAGTTGGGTGAGCGTTTTCTCGTCGGCGAGTTTCTCAGGCATTTGTTTCTCAATCATATTCTCAAGAGTCTCCTGAGCTTCAGACATAGCTTGATCATCAAGGTCAGGGTAAGCTTCTTTAATTTTCATTAAAGCGTCCTTGACAGCTTGTTGAGTCTCTTCCATGCCTTCTTCTTTTTCCTCGTCTTCGCCTTCGACTTGTTGTTTATCTTTATCCTCGTCTTCCATAACACGCTCTTCTTTAGGCTTAGACTCAGTCAAGTCACCTAGCGCCTGCTCAAGAGTGTCGATGCGCTCTTCCATTTGCTTCATCGTATCTTCCGATGCAGACTGCTTAACTTCAGAAGAAACCATTTCTTCTATTGTGGTTTGTTCACTCATGGAACTCTCCTTATTATCTAGATTAATCTGTAAGTTTCTAATTATAGCTTTATCATCAGCTGGTACCATCACAAGGCTCACCTCGTGTGGCTCCCAGTCATCTGCTAAAACCTTGGCAACACCGTCATCGGATTCATCCGCTGACTCTATCATCCTTTGATTATGAATAAAAGCACCAACGGATACGCTAGTTATAATACCATTTTTTATCTTCTTGGCGATCTCTCTATCCGCTTCAGAAATTTTTGATATTTTCAATCTTGCCATAAGTTTAGCATCTTTTCCTTCACCTTCAATCCACGTTTTATCAACTGACCCCAAAGTACCAGACACAGACTGACCTCTAGCACCATCATTATGATTGTCAAGAACTGGAGCACCATTCATAAACCGATCAAATCTAATCGCATCTTCAGAGATCTTTAGCTCCCGATAAAACGGCTCCCCATCCTCTTCTCTATAGACAGGTGTAGCTGATGCCACGACCACAGTAACAAGCGCAAAGTCTTCGTTAGCATCTTCATAAGAGAGGCTATTACTCTGGAGGTCTACTCTCCGATTGACTGTCATTTTCTTCTTCATTGTTTTCTTCATTAGAAACCTCTTCTTGATTGATCATTGCATTTGGTAGCGCGTCTTCAGAAGCTGGGCTACCAGCAAAACTAAGTAAAGGACTTAACCCTAATTCTCTTAATCTATTATTTGTTTTTGCTATATCGACAACACTTCGCTCAAAGTCCTTACCCATCATGGCGTGCGCCTCCCTAAGGGAGATAAGGTTACTAGACACCATAGAGGCTAGAGCTTTACTCTCAGCATTCGGATCTATCATCTCTCTCGCGGGCGGAGTCCAGTCAATGACTGCGCCGTGATCAGGTGGTATTATGTCGTTCATCTCTAAATGAATAAGAATCCATTTTGAAACTCTGCTTAAAAGCTGTGGTTCTATTAGAGTTCTCATCACATGTTTTAGATGCCTGTCCATCTCCATAAAGCCCATGCGACCAGATGAGTAGCTGACTTGTGAGTAATCATTGAATATCTCATAGCTTACACCCAGAGCACCGGCGATTGACCTGAGGCACCGCTCAACAAAGTTCTCGTTACCAGTCTGTGTTCCTTGAGGGAATGTGATAGTTTTCCCAGGTGGTAGCTCTTCAATATGGCCAGCACTAATAGTCCTGCCAGTCATAGTCTCACTGTCTTTCCTCGCCAAACCTAATATATCTGCTCTCTCTTCTTCCCCTAATTCAAAATTATCTTGAACAAAGGCAGTGAAACAAGCTTGTAACTTCTGTTGCTTAAGCTTCGACTCCTCATACTCTCTCAAGTCCCAGAGCTTGGTTAGTGCCGGCGCTAGCCAACTAATGCCATCTTGTTGGCCGGGTCTATCGATGCGCTTAATATGACAAACATCGATCACAGGAGTTCGCAGGCTTCTGCCACCAGCACCAGTTGTGTAGTAACTCCGAGGGTTTTCCGTGACAAACCGAGTTCCTGTATTGTGACCTTGAGAATAATTGTCTTCTGGATGAAACTCGTAGAGCCAGTAAGCTGCTACCTGCCGGGTAACTTTGTGATACTCGATGCCATTAATAATCTCATTATCATTATCATGATTAATGCCATTCTTAATAACATCTAAGTAGTCTGGCTCTAAGACCTGTAAGCTTATTTTGCGTCTTCTAACGATCCGTTTGACGAAAACAGCGCCATCCCGAACCAAAGTTTTGATCACTAGAGATTGAATGCCAGAGAGATTGTGATCACCGTCAAAGTCAACGTCCGTGGTGTTATTCCATGTGTTGAGAAACCCTTCAATAGCAGCTGCTATCTCTGGGTTCTCGTGTCTTGGTATTGGCATAACGCCGCGACCAACCATATTACAAACTATCGAGTCAACGACTCGTCTAGCTATCGGATCATTCTCATAGAGATGTCTTGCCTGCTCTCTTAATGGCTTAGCTTGCCAGTGGTTTCTGTTATTGGGTGCACCGCCTCTAATGAAGTCATGGCGACCCCGAGTCTCTTCATAGAACCGATGTTCTTGAAGACGCTGTTTGTTGTATAGGTTTTCTAATTTACCCTCGAGAGACTTGATCGTCTCCTTCTTTTTGAAGGGAGATAATCGTCTCAACAGGCTTTTCTTTTTTTTCATAGGAATCTTCTATTTTTATAATAGAGATTAGTGGATAAAGTACCACCTTTATCAAGGCCAAGGTCTCGACGCATTAGTCTAGCCACCCGAATCATATCTTCAATTGACCGGTAGTTGATTACCTTACCTGAGTAAGAGACGTTTGTGACTCCCGCCGCTATCGCCTCTATCAGGCTATCGTATTGTTCTTTGGTAAATACTGCCATTATGATTTAAGTGCCAAGTGTAGTTTCTCAAAAGAACCAATATAAGCTACTACAAGCTGAACAGCCTCAGCAGCATCAAGATCTTTCACCTCAGCTAACATTTCATCATGATCCTCAATCAGATTCTTAGTCTGTTCGAAGACATCCAACGCTTCTAACAAAACATCTTTGTTGAGAAGATCACTTAATGATAGTTCGCCATCATCTTTTTTAGCTTCTGTCACTAAATCAGTGAGAGCATCAACTAATGCCGATTGCTTCAACAGATGATCGATACCAGCCATAACATTCTCCTTATGTTTAAATTTCTTTTGCGATTTTACTGAGTCGCACTACCAAGATATTACCACTATCTTTCATAAAATTTGAGACAACTTTATTGGTATTGGCAATAACCTTACCTCTAAGGTTAGAATTTCTAAAGAACCGAGTGTAAACAGCCACTTTAAGAAAGGCATTACCATCTTTTATAGTGATAGTATCAGGGTTTCGCCGACCTGGGTAACCCACTCTCCTAAAAACTCGGTAGTCTTTGGGAAAACTAGCAGAAGCTTTGGGCTTTGTTCCCATGGGCTCAAACCCAAGGCCCTCTAAAGGGCTGCCTTTTCTACCAGCTCTTACTCGTCTACCAAATATGTTTACCTCAGTTATACCATATCTTCTAAACTTGCTAGATGCACCCCAGTGGAAGTTGTATGGCTCTGCTTTATCCGGGTCTCTGTACTGTTTCTTGAAAGGAAACCTGCCTATCATCATGACTTTGCTAGAGTCATATGTAATTGTTAGTGTACTAATCCTCTTACCCTTACTGTCTCTTGGTAGTTCAGAGTCACCCTTAGTCCTATTAAGATTAGTTTTAACTTTAAGGTGTTGATTTAACCCTTTGGTTGTCTCTAAGTAGAAAGTTCCGAGTGCAATGAGTGCTGCTTTATCTTGCATGGGTAGAGAGTCTATCGTCCCTGCTCTCTTAATATCCCTAGCTGTTAGTTTTGCCTCGTTTGACCTGCGGGTGCTTTTCTTGATATCCTCAACATCACCAAAGTTCTCGTATAACTTCTGGTTTTTTCTCATATAATCGGCTAATCGCCGCAAGTCCCTACCTAAATCTTTAGAAGGCATCTATGAAAATCCTCGGCATTGACCCTGGCACCGTAATATTAGGTTGGTGCTTAGCAGAGCAAAAGAAAAATAAAGACCCTGATGTAGTTCAGTCAGGCCATCTCAAGGCTAAGCAGAAATTGCCTATCAATGAGAGACTGGCATTTCTTCACAATGGCCTTAAAAGTCTGATCATGATTTACCAGCCTGACCATATCATAATGGAAAGCATTATGCCAGTGTCCCCAAGCCGCCAAGCCTCGATACAACTTGGCAAATCAGCTGGCATCATCATAGCAGCAGCAGCTAACCAAGGTTATCCGATTCATGAAACAAATGTAATGACTGCCAGAAAACTTGTCATGAATAATGGGCGCGCCAAAAAAGAAGAGATTAGGACTTACTTCTCTGGGGCCTTCAAAGTTGACTTAGAAAAAGAGCCGGATGACACCAGTGATGCCATCCTTTTAGCTATGGCTGGGTTTCATCTGATATCCCAGGATAGCCCATCATAGCCCAATACCCCGTCTTATCAACAAGCTTCCAATATCTGCCTAGCGCCCTGTTTCTATTATTCCCATCCCAATCAGACATACCTAATGCTGTTTTGAAGAGCTTAGAATTGTTGATAGCTTTGAGCTCGTCTATCTCATGGGAGACAACCCCTGAGCCAGTCCAGTCTCGTCGCGACTTAAGTTCGACAAAAATTTTATAAGCATCAAAGAGATGCTCGTACTTCATCTTGGTTGATAGGTCAGGTGTTGTCTTGCTTATTTTAGCCGGCATAAATATATCGTCATTCTTAACCATTTTTCCATTTTCATCTTTCTTGTAAAAACAAGCAGATAACATCATTTCTTTCAAGCGCTCCGACAAAACATCTTCGTCAGAGGTGCCAGCTTCTCTGTCAATCGCGTCACGCCATCGCTTGTGAGCCGGCTCGGTTTCCTCAACTCCGACAAAAGGATGATCTAAATCTGTGATTTTTCCTCCGTTTTCTTTCACTGTTTGACTGTGTAAGATCCAACCTCCAATAATCGCCTTTTTAAGATTCGCGTCCGCATATTCTTGGCAGTGTTTACTTATTTTAGTAATATGCAGAAAGCCACATTTCCCTGTGAAGTCCGGGTCTCTAGCAGATAGATCGGTTTGCCCTCTATTCGCTGTCCCCATACACCAAAAATTTCTCGGCCTATCTGTGCTCTTCTTTTCCTGCATGTTCCTTAGAGATATTATGGGGCTTCCTATCAGTTCCTTGATCGGTGACTTAGGCCCTAGCTTAACTTCAGGGAGCTCAACACCAACACAGCCAATCGTTTTTATAGCCATCTCTTTTCGCCAGTCAGAGATAGTGCCGCCTGTCGAAACCTCTGTGAAGAAACGACGCTCCGGCGACTGCCAGTCTTTAGGTATTAAAGTTTTTACAAACGAACTTTTACCCTTGTCTTTATGACCAATCAGAATAATAAGCAACTTTGACCTATGAAGTTCATTCATCATGCAAAGAGCATAGGTCTTAAAAAAATACTCTGATATAGCCCTGATATACATCTTATTATCGTAAGAATTGTCGCCATCTATTTCTAGATTATCGCTTAAGTATTTTTTAGCAAGCTCAACACACTCATCCATATCAGATGTCCAAACGCCATTACTGAAGTCATCAAGTATTTGTGATGACCATTCATCTACTTTGAGATAATCTTGTCTAGCATCCATTTGGTTGTGCTTTAAATTTTCAAAACCAGCATGCACATCAGACCAAACAACCTCAGCCAAGCTAAACCCATTGTGATCACTTTTAGCAAAAGCAGGATATTTCTGTCTTAACTTGCACCTTAACAACTTACAGTTTTTATCATTCTTATCATCAAAGTATGGTTTAACTCCATTGCCATCGCCAAAATCTATTTCATAAAACTGCCTAGAGACATCGTACTTCAATGAGACATTGCTGTCCTGTAACATGTATTCAAACCTCTTAACAATATCCATGTTGATGAGCTTCTGTCTCAAATCATCATCATCATTGTTATCGCCATAAGAAACATGTTTGTCCATTTCTTCATAATGAGTCTTAAGCAGATTGTTGACTTCTTCAACCTCGCTGCCAAGAGAGAGAGCGTGTTCGCATATCTGCTCCCCTGTTAGTTTGCCACCAACGATCAGGTCTATCTCGCCCTGAGAAAGTAGATCCTTAACTTCATCGTCCTTTTTAAAGTGCTTCGGATTTGTGATCAGTTTCAGAGCTTGCAAACATGTATCGTGCCTTTTGCCGTCATGCCACTTCAGTAATCCTGTCGCAGGCTTAGCTGTTAGATTTGGAATATTTTTTTTATGACTAGGCTTTGTCTTGTCAACCATCATAAATTTTTTAAGCTCAACATCAAAGAACCTCTCAGAGATACCTGATGATAGCCTGCTCATGAAGATTGATTTTGGTTTATGCAGTATTACATATCCGTTAACCAATATATCGCCGCTGTACTCATTTTCGGTGCCTACCTCTTTTATGAATTTCTTTCTATTAAGCACAAAGTGATCAACGTCTTTTACCGGTAGCCACAAGTGATACTTGCCGTGTGTACTACTATGCGCGCAATATTTCGCAGGCTCCTTTTTAATCTTGCTAAGAGAGAAGGTGTCCTGTAGCAGTGGCCACCCGCGTTGCCCTCCGTGATCTACATCGACTACTACACGATCAACTGAACTAGGTTTAATGGCTATCCTAAGACCTTTATCAAGATGATCCTCTACCTCTTTGAGCGTAGGGAAAAAATCAAGCCAACGTTCAGTGACAGGAAACTTGCCTCCTCCGTTAGGAGAGATAAGTATAATGTGAACGGCTGGGTGGTTTTGGAAGATAAGTGGGAGGTGGGTTCTGATCGCCTCTAAATAGGCGCTTTCATAGAGAGGCATGGTGTACTCCTGAGTGCCGGCGGTACTCCTGAATAAAATTCGCCGACGGGGATCAGGAGTACTGACTCCCCGTCACACACATTATAATGTGTGCTATTTCATAAGTCAAGAAAAAACTTCGGCCAGTGTAATTTTTTTATCGATAAAATGTGTGCCGCCCTGTGCCGCCCTGTGCCGCCCTTTTGTTTCTGAGCTTTCCCTTGGTACGTAAGGGATGTGCCGGCCGTGCCGGCCGTGCCGCCCTATTTCAGATTATTGTTTTGAGAAATGTGTTCTGGAGATGTGTAGTTAGAGGAGCGTTCCCAAAAACCGACGTAGACACTGTGGTTTGATTACAATTAGACTTTTCTACTAATAGATTATTTATGATAGTAATCTAAAAATATATATTTG
>MPNI01000141.1 GCA_002238945.1 Proteobacteria bacterium bin106
AATAGGCCTTTTGAGAGGCCTAACTATTAACCTTGGCGCTGTATTTGAAACACAAGAGTTTCGTTTTTGATGAGAAACTTTGAAAGGGTTGAAGTGATGGCATAAAGGTGAAGTGGTGGATTTTGCGATCCTAGTTTTGGTGGTGGCGCAACTTGAAAACAGACAAGTTGACAGCATCATGCTTAAACTCTTCATTGTAACCATACCTACTTGTCATATCGACCTCCATAATAAATAAACACTATCTTAGCCGATTTTATCTTATGTCTACTCCATGATTTGTGGGTATTCCACAATATCAAGATCAAGAGCTTCAAAAAGCCTTGAAACAAAAGATTTCATCCACTTTGCTAATTCTCTATCTTTTTCCTCTTTAATGTAAAAACTATATATAGAATTAACAGTACGATCCATGATATGACTAATAGTAGTATACTTACGTACATTTTTATCCGAAAACTCATCAAAATCACTATAATATCCACCCAAAACACTGAAAGCTTTAGTTTCAATAGGTGTGAACACTAAACTTCTATAAAGGGAGTGATGATTAACTTTTAGATAGTGCTTATGTCGTCCTCCACGCGTTAATATATACCGAGGCTTTTGACTCTTCGTATGCAATCTAAACTCTAAGTGTACTTTATGATCTTCCTGAATTCCATGATAGTGCTTACGAAGTGTAGATCCTAAGGTACCACCTTTTATAAAAGACCGAGAAAAAAAGAGAAAATCACTCATATCAGCATTATTACGACTCTTTTTTGAATATTCAAAAGCTCGACGTATATGAATACCCATCAGACCATCCTTAGAAACAGTATCTCTTGCAATAACGTGGCCCACTTTATCTTTAGTAATAACAGCTATATTTATATATTCATAATGGTTTTTACATCTTGAACGATCATCAAAACCACTGAAACTAAAATAAGCATCTTTTCCTTTATTGTAATGCGCAAAAAAGACAGAAGATCCTTTTTTATGATGATTATACATAATACAAGGATTTTGTTTTGGACCTCTATATACTTTCTTGTTAATTTTTTTTACACCTGCCGCTGCAAGTCCTAAAACAGGTAGAAGCCAAGAAGCAAAAGAATACTTGGG
>MPNI01000031.1 GCA_002238945.1 Proteobacteria bacterium bin106
GAAGAGGAGGAGAAAGAGGTCATAGAAATCAATGACGATGGCGAATTTTCGTTTAATTTAACGCTTAAGATTATAGATGGTAGATGTGTAAAGCTCAATAGTAATGATAGATGGGTGGTTGACGCTCATGCAAAGAGGAACGATGACATATGTGAGGGTGACAAATATTATCCATATGCTTCTCTTAAAGAAAAAGCATCGTGGAAAGTAAGGCTTTCTGGCACACTAAAGCAGTTTACTTTGGGTCCAGTAAACAATCAACCTAGTTGGAAAGAGTTCTTTGGGTTTAATGATGATGCATCATTGTATGCTGCCATAAAACGTATGCTTGATGTTGATGGTTTTAGTGCGGCACGGTTAAATAGTCGCTATGCTTACGGTCTTGAATTTATGTATGGACATGATCGACCAGGTCAAGTATTTAATAATCAATGGCAGGTTATTCATGGAGCTGGGTTGCGATATTTATTACGCAAATATCAGTCATCAGAAGAGGACAATGAGCGTGAAGCTATTAAGTTATTAGAACGAGGTAAGACATATAGTGATTCTAAATATGATCTTGAAAAGCAGATTAAGACCTTGCTTATTGCGGCTAATAAAGAGAAAAAAGATAGTTGATGGATTAAGCTTGTCGAATTAAAAATATTTGTTCCATTGGTCTTTAGCCTGAGTGTGATGAAGGAATCGTTGAGTGATTTGTTCTTATTAGCCTCAAGAAGACCTCTGTTAGCAATGGGTACGGTTTTTACCACCCATTGCTATTTTATTTCTCTTTGGTTGTGGTAGTGATTTTGAGAATGATACATCTTTAACTATGGGTAGTGATGCTCTGTCAGCTTTTGTGAAGCATCTTTCAATAGATTCATGGGACGTAGAAGATAAGAACTTTGGTCATTTTTGTCTCGTTTTGATTTTTCAAAACATTAGTTCATCATCTACTTCTTTAAAAGACGCTTATTTTTTGTCACATATCTTAAAGTATATCAGTTTACAAACTTAAAGAATATCAACATGACAACGATATACAGAATCGTTGAGTCTGTGTCATGATTCTTTGACTGTTTGCATTATTGAGTCTTAGGATGAGGTTGCTGGGTGGGTCAAATAAGGACTAGAGTCATTGTGATGCTATTCAAATATTGTTTAATGATGTGGATATATTGAGGAGTGGTAATGGTTGATCTTGGGAGGGTAACATTATGTTAAGTCAGTGCTTTTTGCGTTCTCATTTGCGTAAGACTCTTTGGAGTGCTGTGATGGTAGTTTCCCTGATAGGTCTTGGATTCTATGGTTGTAGTGATGGTTCTAACTCCTTTGTTCCCTCAGAGAGTTCGTGTAAAACCACGAGACAAACGACTTATTATTTTGATGGACGTTGTGTGTCAGAAAGAGAATATGATGTCAAGATGTCTAGTCAGTGCAAAAGCAGTCAAAAATATAATAAAACCTCAAAAATCTGTGAAGCATCCAAGTCTAATCTAGCAGACAAAAAAACGCCTCAAGAACCGAATTTTGGCGTTAGTTATGAGGATGGTGATTTTGTATTTACAGGCATTGACATCCCATCCAATGAAGATGAGGAGTTTACCTTAAAGCTTAGGATTCTAGATGGTAGAGATGTGGAAGTGAACTCTAATGATTTATGGGTGCTTAAGGAGGGTGAGTCTGACAAATATTTGGGATCCATGTCTGTGGGAAATAATGTTGAAGAATGGAATGTAGAAATAGAAGTTTCTGTATCTAAAGATGACCAAACAGCTACTTTATCGGTTAAAGAAGATGCTGACAGGGATGGTTCGTTTACCTTTGCAGATAACTCCTTGTATGATGTCATAGATGACTTAGGATCACTTGACCGGGATGATTTTCTGCGTGATCGTCTTGTTGGGCTAGAATTTAGCGTTAATGATTTGAAGCTTACAAAAAAAGATCAAGTCATCCATGGGCAAGGACTGCAATATTTGTTGAGCAAGTATAAGAGACCTGAAGAAGATGATGAGGAAGAAAAAAAGCCACTTTTTGTTTCAGCTCCCATTAAAGGGTCTAAAGATGTTCTTGAAAAGCAATTAGAAGCTTTGGTTAAGGCTATTAATAGAAAAGTAGCTGATGATGAAGAATAATATACCCAGTTCTTTTCTGGTGTTGGTTATGGCATTGAATATAACGGATATGATGATTTCAGTTCGTCGTAGCTATTCATAGAAGTGATGATATGATAACATGATCTAAAAGGTGGAAGTTAGGCCTAAAGATTATGCAGATGAGCGCAAAACTCAGATGTGTTGTATCTGTACGGTGTTAGCTAAGTAACTGGTGATAGTGATCTGTCTTAGGGGGATTATAGTATGGGTGTTTTTGTGTTGTCTGGACCGCACTGGTCTTCACACATTAGGCTTCTCTGGAGTTTTGTGACAATAGCAGCTCTTATGGGTTTTGTGTTTTATGGTTGTGGTGGCGAGGAGGCTCCATCGGAGAGTTCTTGTAAGGCGAACAAAGATACTCCTTATTTTTTTGATGGAAAATGTTTAGCAAAGGCTGAATGGGATGCTGCTGTTTCAAAGCAGTGTTTGGTTGATCAAAAAGGTGCGGCTGCTAAAGACAATCAGGATAAAGCTTCTGCTTGTAAAGCAGCATCATCAACATTAGTGGCAGAATTTGATGTAAGTTACAGTGTTGAGAAAAATGCCTTTACATTCACATATCCAGGCCTCACAAGGCTTCCTCCCGGGCATAAGCTAGAGCTCAGAGTGGTGGATGGTAGATGTGTGGAAGTTAAAGAAGTCGCTGGTGGTGATGGTGGTAGTAAATACGAAGCATGGGAATTTAAGTCAAACCATGACTCAGAGCAATCAAACTGTCCCGGGTGGGCACTTTTGGGGATAGGTCAAGATCGTTATGCAGACAGGATAGCGGTGGCCAAGGAAGGTGAATTCAAATTGGAGAATTGGCTTCCATTTCGTAAAAAGCATTGGGACTTATCTGTTGCTTACACAGTTGCTGATGCTGTAAGCACTGATTTTACGGTTACTACATCTTCTGAGAAGCAAAGCAATGGTTTTGGGTTTGGTGATTATTCCTTATTTCAATCATTGAAGTTGCTAAAAAATAAGCTTAAGAATAATAATGCTGCGTATGCAAGAAAGCTGGTTGGACTTGAATTTACTTATGTTGATACAGACAAGCAGAAGGTTTCATTGCGTAAAAAAGATCAGGTCATTCACGGTGATGGACTACAGTATTTATTGAGTAAGTATAAACCAAAAGACGGCAGTGGTCTTGTTGGTTTTGGTCGTCCTGGTGGTGATAAAGATGAGCTTGGCAAGCAAGTGAAGGCTTTGGTTAAGGGTATCAATGAAAAAGTAGGTACTACTCCTTAAAGCCTTTAAAGATTAAGTTCTTTTCTTGATCATCATTAAAGAGAACGTTGAGCTTTGACGTAGAGATGACATGACATAGCATGACATAGATAATAGATAGTCGTTGATACTCTTTTTGAGTTAGGGTATCGGGGTATCAGATAGCATCTCTTCGGGTCTTAAGGCTTCTTGTGAGACCTCTATCATGATTTTTAAGGTATGGTTATTCATGGTGTCATAGCTGCGGTGCTTGTGCTTGATGATTTCTTTCTTTTTTGATAAAGAGTTGCTAAGCATTGCTGAGGAGATGTGCTGCTTACACAGGTTATATGTCTTTGTAGCTGTAGTCACTCTGTAGTCACTGAAGTTATGACTTCTGTGGCTATGAGCGATGGGGCTTGCTGCTCTGTTACTTAGGAGAGATAGGCTATGAAAATGTGGCTGATCTATGCAAAATATGCTACTTAAGTTTTTTTGAGCGTGTGATGTTTGTGGTTTTTGTGTTATACTGCAACAATAATATGGTACACTTGAGGCTCATGTGATATCTTGTGATATCTTGTGATGTCTGTGTGAGGGTTTCTATGTGAGGGTGTAAAAGTTTTTTGGAGACCTCAGGTAAAACGTCTTGCATTGCTTTGAGATGTGGTTTAGTTTGTGATCGTGATTGTACGGGATTTATCATTCATATTTATATAATTGGAAGTTAAATCGTGATATGAATTATGTTGAATGTAGTGTGTAGTGGATATTGGAATCAGTAGTATGTATTTTTTTTTTGGAGGAATTGTATGAGTGTTTTAACGACAAGAACAAAAAACTCTGTGTTTGCATTTGCTGCAGTGGCATTAGCGAGCTTATTGGTACTTGGTTGTGGTGGTAAGAAAGCAGCACCTGATACAGCAGCACCGACAACGAAGGAAGCTTGTGAAGCTGCAAAAAACAAGAGTACTTGGAAGTGGAACGCAGACACTTCAAAATGTGAGAAAGTCTAAGGCCAGTTATGGTTTATCAGATATGAGACCTTGTTTTTCTTATGGAAGATAGGTTTTGTGTAACTGTGATCAAAGCTAGCGAAGACAATTAGCGAAGACAATTAGCGAAAACAAAAAAGCTCTCCTCTTGAAAAAGTTGGAGAGCTTTTTTGTGTTTTTTGTTGTTAAGGTAGAGTGGTTTTATAGGAACAGAGAAAGTTTTGTAAGGAGTTGTGCTTAGAGTGTGGGGAGCTTTCTCTGAGATGTAGGAGTGTGTTTATGGCGGCAGTGGTGGTGTTGGTTTGTGGTGTATGTGTGGTGCAATGGTAGCTTAGAGATAGGGTGTAAAAAGAAAGGCTCCACAGCTGGTTTGTGGAGAGTGTTTCTTCAAACGAGGTCATAGTGCCTGATGGCAGTCCTGTGAGTAAAAGGTTGAAGATATGGTGTGCTGATAGGCGTTTTGCTTGTGGTGAATCAAAGCTTAGGGGTGGGGTTTGGAAGCGTTGTGCTAGTTTTAGGTGTTTTGTGTTGTCTTGTGCTTTTGAGCCATGACAACTCTCACAGTAGGTATGATAGAGTTGTTTGCCTGTAAGGTAATTGGGGATTTGTGGCAGGATATTGGTGCGGGTATAGGCTTGCAGTATCATCTCTTTGAGTGAGATAAGATCTTTTGAGGATTTAAGAGATTGCACTTTATGTTGAATGTTGTCTATCTTAGATGGAGAGTCTAGCTTAGTACTGGTACGTTTGAGGATAGATGTAAGAGTGTTTTGTAGTGTTACGTGTTTTTTGGGATCTTTAAGAGCATCAGATAAATAAGCTTGATCAATGATGAGAATCAAAACTCTTAGAGCATCACTATAGGTTTGTTTTTCGCGCTTTGTTTCTCGTGCTATGGTGTTTTGAGAAGCAAGGAGATACACGATGATACCTATACACCAGATCATGATCATACGTATGGGATAATAATCAGTGATATGCATATAGCTTATAGTTAGTTAGCGGTGAGTAGGGGTAGTGAGTAGAAAATAGAGCTACTTATGTGTGTTAGATAGTGAACGTTGTGTGAGAGAGACGGATACGATAAGACACTTATAAAAAAGATAGGGATACAGAGTGCAACAGCAGCCGGTGATTGTTATCTATGGTGGTATGTCAGCGGAGCGTGAGGTCTCTGTTTGTGGAGGTAAATATCTGCTTACTATCCTGCAATCTATGAATACGGTTGTGGGATCTGTGGAGATATCTGCAGAGGGGTTTTGGTTATTCTCTGGGGGGTTATTCTCTGGTGGGTTATTCTCTGAGGGGCTGTTCTCTGAGGATTCTTCGACTCAGTCGTCTCCATGTCCTCAGACTGTGGAATCAGTGAAAGAGACAAAAACGGCTTTTTGTTTAGCAGATATTCTATGCAAGTACATGCACTCTGTGAGTGGTGTATCATATTTACCGCAAGAGATATGTGTTTTCCCTCTTATTCATGGTGCTTATGGAGAAGATGGTTGTTTGCAGGGATTATGTGAATTAGCAGGTTTTTCTTATGTAGGATCTGGTGTATTAGGGTCAGCTTTATGCATGGATAAGTCTATGAGTAAACGCTTATCTATGCAAGTTCAAATCCCGACTTTGCCTTTTGTGATCACGAAAAAATCCTCTTGGACAAAAGATAGCACCACAGAGTTAGAGATCCTTAAACGCTCGCTTGCAGATCAGGGCATTGCCTATCCCATGATTGTTAAGCCTTGCTCTCAAGGAAGCTCTTATGGAGTAAATATTATAGAAAAGAAAGAGTCTATGATGGAGATGATAGAGTATGCCTTTTTATATGATGATAAAGTGATGTTTGAGCCTTATCTTGATGATATTGTGCAGCTTGAATGTGCTATGCTGTGGGACGGCAAAGAGCTTTTGATATCAGATATAGGGAAGGTGTGTCATGGAGGCAAGATTTATAGTTATGCGGAAAAATATCATTCTGAGAACTGTTACCTTGAACGATTCTCTGATGATCGTAATGAAGGGCTTGTGGAGAGGCTTGTGGAGAGGATAAAGAGTTATTCTAAGGAGCTTTTTATCTTATTTGAACTGAGTGGTATGGCTCGTTTGGATTGGTTTTATAAACCTTTAGAGGATAAGCTTTATTTCAATGAGATCAATACTATTCCTGGGATGGTAGGAGAGAGTTCTCATTATTTTCGTTTATGGAGCTTTTCTTCTCTATCACCTCAAGAAGTGATAGAGAAGTTGGTGAGAGGATCTGATTGTCGGTAGGTTTTGGGAGAATGATGTTACTTAGAAAAAAATTTCCACTGGCTCTGTTTTCTCCTAAAGAGAGAACAGCGTATTTTATCAGCAATATAGCCTTATTGCTGATCATTATTCTTGGTGTAGCTGTGGATCAGTTGACTAAAGTGCAGTCAGAAAACACTTTAATGGTCCATTCATCGGAGGATAATCCTCGTGAGTATAGGGGAACCATTTATCCTATTTTCAGATTTGGTGATCCTGAGAGAGCTAAGATTGACGGTCATTATTTTGGGTTCAATTTTAGCTATGTTCGCAATCCTGGTGCTGCATGGGGGATGTTATCATCATTGGATGATAACATCCGTGTTCCTTTCTTTAATGTCCTGACCCTTGTTTGTATCATTTTTATCATCTTATTTCTCAGAGCCACCCCTCTCTCTCATCGCATGGCCCGTCTATCCCTGACCATGATTCTTGCTGGTGCTGTGGGTAATATGATTGATCGATTTCGTCTCAATTATGTGATTGATTGGTTGGATGTACGTTGGAGCATTGGAGGATGGTACTATGCTTTTCCTAACTTCAATATAGCGGATTCGCTGATTTCTTTGGGAGCTATGCTGTTTATAGTGGATGCGATATTTTTTGAAGGATGGCGACGTAAGAGACTCACTCCTGATAATCACGTGTTACTGGAAGAAAATGCAAAGCTTTCAGAGCTTTTAGAAAATATCTAAGAGACGAAAATTTTTCCTATGAACTCTGTCTTTTAAAGAGCTTTTTCGTTAGACTTAAAGCAATGTGCCCCAGTGTGAACAGAAAAACGTGACGAGCCTACGAGCAACTCAAACTCAAACTCAAATAAACAGAATAGTGGCCCAGCGAAAAGATGAATGAGATGGGTGAATGAGCTTTAAAGGGGTGAATGAGTAGGATGAATTGAGCAGATAAACCAGTGGATAAAGAATAGAGCACATACATAAAGACATAAAGGCATAGAATAGAAATAATACAGAAAACCATAGAAATAGCATAGAAATAGCATAGAAAAAAAAACTATAGCCCTTAACATCTTAAATACACATGTATATTTATACTGGTACTCATAATGATTGTGATGTAAGGAAGGTTATATGGCCCAGCGCTGGTTATCCATCGTAGAGTATGCCAGAGCGTTCAATATCTCCGATATGACAATCAGACGGCGTATTAAAACCGGCAAATTATCAGCAACGCTCAAAGATGGTAAGTATTTTATCCCGGTGAGTGAAGATGCTTATGGGCGTACTCAGGAGAGTGGTTCATCGCCTCAACCTCATCAAAGCAGTCCAACCTATTCTTACACAGGTCGTTCAAAGTCACATCCATCACCGCGATCGGTATCCTCTTCAAGCGAACGTTCCGAATCTTATGGTATGGCTGCTCCTGGAGGTTCAGCAAGAGATGTTGCAGCTAAGCCAACACCATCAGTAATATCATCAGAGCTTAAGTCGGAGCTTAAATCGGATAAAAAACCTTGGGAGCAGCAACCTCATTTTCAAAATCGAGACATTTACTCTCCTGCAACATCATCATCTTCTTTTAGCTCACAGCGAGGAGCACAGCTGCCTTCTACATCGGAAATAGTGTCTTCAGCGTATCAGTACATTCCTTCGCATATCACAGCTACCGCTACACCTGGGCATAGTAGTGTAGACACTAAGGCGTTGTTTGATATGTGTGAAGACTTTATGTCGAGTCTTGCCAAGCAAGCAGAAGACCTGAAATCTTCTTATGGTAACAAGGTGTTGTGTTTAGAAAAAACCTTAGAGCTTAAAGATGCTAAAATAGCTGATTTGAATCAAAAGATTGAAGATCTCCAACTTTTAGTGGAGATCTTTGAAGGAAAGAAACCAACTGGCTAGCTGTATTTATAAGTTATATTCTCTAAGGTGAGTTACATTCTATAGATTATATGGGTTGGGAATGTTTAAGATGAAGATCTTTTAGATCTTCATCTTGAAGCTTTTGTGGAGCTCCACTCATTAAACAATTGCCTTGGGTGGTTTTTGGAAAGGCGATAACATCGCGGATATTGTTAGTCTCTAAAAGTAACATCATGATGCGATCAAGACCAAAGGCCATGCCACCATGAGGTGGTGCTCCGTATCTGAGTGCTTCAATAAGAAAGCCAAACTGTTTTTGGATCTGTTGAGGTGATAGTCCTAATATAGAAAACATATGCTGTTGCATATCTGCTTTGTAAATACGTAAAGATCCTCCCCCTATTTCATAGCCGTTACATACCACATCAAAGGCCTCAGAGAGTATAGCGGTGGCATTGTTATTGGCATTGTCGTTATGTAAAGCAAAGAAGAGCTCTTGGTGTTCAATAGCCGGTAAGGTGAAGGGGTGATGGGTTGCACTGAGCTGTTGGGTGTCATCATCCCAAGTAAATAAAGGAAAGCTGTGTAGCCATAAAAAAGCATATTCACCCGGCTTTTTGAGTTGGGTTTTGGTCTCATTGTCACCAAGATAGGACCTCAGACGGGATACTGTATCTGGCATATGGTGGTGTTGAGTGACAGCGCTAACAAACCATACTCCATGAGAAAAATCGGTTTTGTGGTTTAACATAGATGGTGAAGAGGTGGCAAGATCTGCTTGTTGAAGCTGTTTATGAACCTCTAAGCAAAGATTTTCCATGTTTTCTAAAAGCTCAGGGGTGATCCATTTAGCTATTCCGCCGGATAACGTTTTTTGGGCTACTTTGAAATAAAAGGTTTTATGCTCATGATTGTTTTGCATATGAGTGATAAGATCATCGAGATTTTTTCTAGAAAAATTCATGATCTTATCAGAAGCAAACGTAGCGCTTATTTTGTGAGTTTTTGTTGAAAGGATATCAGCGAAGGGAGGTGCGGCAGATAAAGCTTTGCTGCATGATGTGGTGATATCGATGGCCGGAAGAGCAAAGCGTAGATCAGGTTTATCACTGCCAAACCAATTCATGGCATCACTATAGCAAAGAGGTTTCAAGGAGATAGAAGAAGAATTCCATATGTTACGACAGATCTTTTGAGCAAGATCGTGGAGCCATGCTTGAGTGATAAAGCTTGCTTCTAAATCCAGCTGGCCAAATTCGGGTTGTCGATCACTGCGTAGATCTTCATCACGAAAACAGTTGGTGATTTGATAATAACGCTCCATTCCAGCGATCATCAGTAACTGCTTAAGGATCTGAGGGGATTGAGGTAGAGCATATGCTGTTCCAGGATAGTGTCTTGAGGGTACAAGAAAATCTCGGGCTCCTTCAGGGGTGGGTTTATAGAGGATGGGTGTGTTGACTTCACAGAAGCCTTCGGCTTCAAACAGCTTTCTCATCTCGCTACACACTTTAGCACGTTTGCGTAGATTGGTTTGAAGTTGTGGAGATCGTAAATCAAGATAGCGATACTTGAGCTTTAAGGCTTCTTTGGTTTGTACTTGAGCATCAAAGATAAAAGGTAGATCTTGGACTTCATTGAATATCTCCACTGCTGTTACAGCTATTTCCACTTCTCCGCTAGGAAGTTGAGGATTGATGGATTCTGTGGGTCTTTTGCTTACCCGACCACTCACTCTTACAACACTCTCTCTGCGCATTTGCTTGAGCCGTTTGGGATCTTTGCTGCCAAAATCGGTAAGATTGAGTTGCACTAACCCGCTATGATCACGAAGATCAGCAAGTATTAAACCTCCTAAATCTCTCAGACGGTGAATCCAACCACAAAGACTCACTTGTTGATTGTCATCTTGAGAGCGTAATGTTCCATTGGTATGGGAGCGTAGCATAGAATGTGCCTTGAAAATAGGATGCCAAAAATCATACATCATAAGCGGTTGAACATCTATGATGCCATAGTCTTTTTGAGATAATCTACGATTTTCTTATAAAATATCATCTTTGTGGGTATGATCATCAAAAAGGCTATGGAAGAAACCAAGAGCTTGTTTTATGGATATATATAGAAAATATATTCATAAAATGCAGCTATTAAGGAATAGCTAAAAATAACCGTAAAGCAGGTACAAGCCGTTCATTTGATAGTAAGCCATGACCATGGAGTGAGAAATGCATCCATTAAAAGGTGAGATATGTCGGTATATCATGTGATGATTTTATGTTCTATGGCTATGATAGCTAGCTGTAGTAATACTACAGCGAAAATCGATTTCAGTACTATGGGTATGGAACAAGAGAAACCATTAACATATAGTCAATTGATGGACAGCTCACATAAAGTGGCTGGTGGAGTCGATTCAGGTGATTTAGAGTTATGTTTTGTCACAACATTAAAAGTATGTGAAATAGCAGATCAATTACAACCCACCACCTATCCATTTGCAGAAGCATCGTCAGTGAAAACATTGCTTAATCCTCTTGGAGGTCTATGCAAACGTATGATTGTGGAAGGCTTGGAAAGATGGGCTAGTGGTGGTAGAGGAGTGAGTCAGTGTTTAGAAGAACTCACTTCCTTGGAAAAAATCTAAAAAAACATATTCTTAGCTAGAAGGCTAAGGATAACTGAGGATAGAGAACTCACTTATTTTCACACGCACAATTCATTTGAGAAAAAAAGCAGCTGTTTTTGGCAGCTGCTTTTTTTATATATCCTGTGCCTGCATAAGATAGCTTCTCTATGTTTTGACTTTGCTGTCGATAGATCATTCCCTAAAGGGGTAAGGTCTATGGCGGAGGGTGTGTATGGTATCCGGTGTGGTCATCATCGTAGCTATTTTGACTTTGACAAAGCAGATAGCAAATAGATATGGTGAATGGATCTTCTTTGGCATTTTATTATATTTGAGTGGTTGTGGTAGTAGACCATCAGAGTTTGCTGAAGACCTTCCACGTGATTTGGCAGCAGAGAGTCAGCGATTATCTCAAAAAGTGTCTGCTCTTAAAATGACCAATAAACGTTATATGAAAGCTAACAAACGTTTATTGCGTTCGTTTTTAACAGAGGATCATAAGGGGTGTTTTTTAAAAAAACCGATTTCATCATTGACAGTACGTGTGGGAGTAGATAAGCAACCACCACTTTCACTTGGGGTGTCTCGGGATGTGTATGAACATGAGAGTTGGGGAACAAACACTTATTCTTTAGAGCTAGCCACAGCAGCTCGTAGTGAGTTTGATGGTAAAGAATTTATCAAATCACAAGGTATGAAAACAGATGACTTTACTCATCTGCAGGTAGGTGATATACGCTATATTCGTTTGCTAAAAAACGGTGTTTCAGTGCGTGCTATACTGGGCAGTTCTGATCGTGGTTGTGGGTTACTCTGGCTGTTTAGTTGTCATGCTTATGAGTTTTATGAAAGTGATGTTTGGATGATGAAGTCTATTCAGTTGAGTGTGAATAATACGGTGCTCTATGATAAAAAAGATCTATCCCATACCTTTTCTGGTAATAATCTAGCATGGCAAGATCTCGCCTTACGCAATCATCCGCGTTATCGCTTCTTGGCTGAAAAAAATGATTGTGTGGTTGATGAGACCCTTGTAGATGGTAAGTCTTCAAAGTAGCCTCTTTGAGATGAAATGAGATATGTCTCAGGCTTTTTGTGAGTTATACTGTTAAGGTTCGTGATAAGCTCTTTTGAGTGATGTCACCATAAATGATGCGTCATGGATAAAAGGAGATAGACGTTATGATTCCTGGTGGATGGGAGTGGCTGATTATATTAGCTGTGGTGGTGTTGTTGTTTGGAGGTAGTAAATTACCAAAGCTTGGTGGAGCTTTAGGTGAAAGTATTAAGAACTTTCGAAAAGGCATCAAAGATGTCAAAGATTCTGAGAGAATCCCTCCCACAGCTCAGCCTAAAGAAAAAAACAACACATAAAAAGTTCTATGTGACAGACTAGCTGTGATGACTAGCTGTGATGACTCGCTGTGATGACTCGCTATAGTGACTCGCTATAGTGATAAGCAGCAGCTTGCCAGAGAAAAGAGCGGACAATCTTGTCACCGTCTTTGCTTAAAAAAGATTCAGGATGAAGTTGAATGCCCAGTGCTATGGGAGCTGTTGTGGGTTGAGGGATGCCGATAGCAGCGATATCTCCCTTATCATCATAGGCAAGTATGTTCATTTTTGTCTTAGTGTGCGGTGGTGGTTTGTCTAGGCACAGAGAATTGTATGATGCGAGTTGATAAGATGACTGTTTACAAAAATAGCCGCCATCATCTTTAATTGACATCAAGCGTGTGGTGCCATGAAAAGGAGCTGTGGCTTTTTTTATGGTATAGCCTTCACATATGCCCATAATTTGATGTCCTAGGCAAATTCCTAGGAAGGGATGGGTGTTTTTAAAGGAATGGTATAGTTTTTGGCTACTTTGCATATGGTGAGGGCTTTTAGGTCCTGGTGAGAGAATAAAGCAAGCTTTTTTTAAAGACTCGGTGAGTGAAAAAAGCTCTTTGGAGTCATAATAGACATGACGGATATCAAAATGGATATGGGGAGTGGGAGGTATTTTGGCAAGAAGCTCGATAATATTCCATGAAAAACTGTCGTAGTGGTCCACAAACACCACAGGATAAGAGATGTGAGCAGAGTGATACATAAAGTTATCGATGATGTGTGGTACGTAAATACGGTCGAAGTTTTTCGGTGATGATCTTATGAGGTGATTGCGGCTGTTCTGTTTGGATACGCTCTTTTAAAATAGCAGCTTGTTGATGCAACTCCTTAAGCTTTATGACAAGTTTGTTGCCATTCAGTTCGTCTCCACGAACCATCATGGCCAGTCCTTGTTGTGTTATAGAGGTGGCATTTTCCACTTGCTCCCCTCGACTGCCTTGTTCTAGGGGTATGAGTAGCGAAGGGATAGAGCAAGCGAGTAGTTCAAAAATACTGTTGGCTCCTCCACGAGATAAGGCAAGATCACTGACAGCATAAATATCTTTTATCTCTTCTTTAAGATAAGAAAAATAACAAAATACTTCTCGGGCCACTTGTTTTTGAGCACAGTGAAGCTCTTGATGATATTTTGAGCTACTACCACAAAGGAAGATAATACGAAAATGTTTTGTAAGTGATGAAAGATTTTCCATGATAAGCTTTTGAAAAAAATAAGAACCCTGGGAGCCTCCTATGACAACAACAATAGGAAGAGATGATGAGGAGCTAAAACCACACAAAGCTAGCCCCTTTTTTCTATCCCCAGAAGTGATACCTTTTCTCACAGGTAGTCCAGTGTGGATAGCTTTTTTGTTAGCAGGAAGGTGATGCTTGGTTTCTTTAAAAGCATAAAAAACCATATCAGTCATAGGTAAAGAGAGTCGCGCTGCTAGACCTAAGGAGATATCGGCTTCAATAAGGACCACAGGAACTCTAAGAATAAAGGCAGCTACAGTGGGAGGAAAACTGACATATCCACCCCTAGAAAGAATGACTTGAGGTTTGAGACGTCGTAAAAGGAACAAGGATTGCAGACAGCCCAAGGCTGTCTTGATCATATCTGAGATATTACGTAAAGAAATATAACGCCGTAACTTACCAGTAAAGATAGCATGGTAAGGAATCTCGGCTTCTTTAACTAAAGAAGATTCTAATCCATGGTAAGAACCTATGTAGGTAATATCCCAGCCATCACGTTTGAGATCATGCTGCAAGGCAAGAAGAGCACTCACATGGCCAGCTGTGCCACCACCGGTAAATACGATGGCTGAAGATGGTTTATTCATAGAAGCATCATAGAAGCATCATAGAGACATCATATAGACTTCACAGAGACCAGACAGTTTGTTTATAAGTTTATTATTTATCTGGGTTTTCTTTTGTTTTTGGTCCTTCTGGCTTGGTTTTGAGTGAGTCTTCAATGATGTTGGCTGGTGCTTCTGTTGGGACGAGGGCTTCTTGGTCTGGTGATGTGCCTTCTTGTTCGTTTTTGGAAAGCCCTTCAAAGCCTTTGATGATAGCGGTATCATACTTATAATATTCTTTTGTGCCCTCTACATTCAGCCAGGTATCTCCGTCTTGATCATAAGAGGTAAACACTCGCCATGCTTGTTCTTTGCCGTCAGGCCCTTGTAAGGTAATAGAGTATAAATGCACCAGCTTGTCATCATCTGGTAAAGCTTTGGTTTTTTGTTGATAATCTAGATCATAAATATCATCAATAAAGTCCGTGATATCTTCTTTTAAAAGTGGTGAGTTATCAAAGACAGCTTCTTTGATGGTGGTAACAGTGGTGTCTTGTTTGTTGTCTGTTGTCTCACTTGTTTCGTTTGACTCACTAGAGGAACTTTCTTGTTTGGCAGCGTCATCTTTACTGAGTATCCAAGCATCTTCATGGAGAATGTAGGTGTTGGTTTTGCCATTTTCATACTCATGACTTGTTACCTTAACATGACTGAGACTTTCTTTAGAGATATCCAGTGGTAAGCGTTTTTGGGTAAGATCATCAAGGGTTGTGGCAAAATAGTTTTTGATATCACTTTTAAACTCAAAAAGGTGTCCCTGCTTTTCCACATAATTCATATCACCTTCATGATAGATGGTGATATTGCGAATAAGGTTGTCTTGGTCAAATAAGGAAATGGAGATGTGTGCTGCTTGAGAGCGAATGTTGTCAGCACGTTCTTTTGCTTGCACCCATGTGGAAGGAGTGATTGTTGTCAGAGAAGAAAGAAGGTTTTCTACAGCCTCAAGAGAAGGTTTTTTATCAGGATGTTGCTCAAATGTAAGTTGTTCTACAAGTTTGCTGCTGCTAGCAGAATCATCTTCTACAAGATCAGCTAAGGTTTTCTTCTCAGTTTTTTTCTCATCTGCAGAGTTTTCAGCTTGTTCTTCAACTTTTTGCATTTCATCAGCTAGTGTAGCTGGTTTATTGTTTTGGCTAGTGCCTTGGCTAAAAAGAAATCGTTCATGGAATGAAGGTTGACGTGGATTTGTGGTTTTTTCTTCTAATTTTTGAAAAATTTTCAATTCCACAGTCTTACCACTTTCAAGGGTGATGGCTTCGATGCTTAAATCGAGGAAATCTTCTACTTTATACTGTTTAGACATAGCAGATGCACGAGGACCATAAAGGACATAACCTGGCTTGGCAGTGGATTCAAGGTAAAGTTTAAACCCCACCGGAGCATCGTTACCCACTCGGTAAACCAGTGATTTTAAAAGTGGATCTTCAAGAAATGTGGTAAGGGTGAGACTGCGAGCTTTTTGGACTTCAAGGCCAAAATCAGCACGTTGCTCATCAGCAAGTGTGATGGCTTGATCGTAGCGGTATTCTAAGAATGCATCCAGTAATGTTTGGATCTTGCTGGTATCACCAGGAAAAACAAGAGGCTGGATAATCTGCCAGCTTCCCGTAGAATCTGCTTCATCACTTTTGCTATAAGATCCCTTAATAGAAAGGCGTTGGGTGGTGGTTGTCTCTCCTTCTTGTCCAGCTCCTTCTTGTCCATCTCCATTTGGCAGAAAAGATAATGTAAATTCTTTGACATCACTCGAACTGACATTAGCAGTCAGAGGGGTGCGTTCATTATCTTCTTTTTCTTGCTGTTTTTTGGCGTAATTTCGCTCATAAAACACCAGTCCCACTGCACCTAGCAGAAAAACACCAGCTAAAACGATTTTCTTTGTCATTACGCGGTTTTCCTTTTTCTAACCAACCAATAAAGAAGACTAACCCCCAAAAAGAGGAAGGGATAGATATAGAGCATGAAATTATAAGCTAGCTGTGATTTTGGTGAGGTCATGTCGATGCTGCCACTGGAAAATTCCTTGTTAGGAATCGTGACAAAATTTTCATCACGTACCAAAAACGCAACGAGGTCACCAAAGAAATCACGGTTTACAGGTTGCACCAAACTTTGATTAGATAAAACCTTCGCTGATCCCAATACCACAAGATTACCCGTGGTTGGGGTTGAAGAAGAGTCAGTAGTTTTCTTATCCTTATCTTCATCTTCTGTGTCAGCTTTTGCTGTTACAGTAAGAGTGGATACTCCAACGAAACCATAAGGCCCACCATCACGAGAAATTCGATCTGGCTTGACAGTTTCCAAATCTTTTCGATCTTTAATATCAGTGATCCTCATCACCAATGGAGAGGTTTTGGCAATCAATTGAGCGTTGTATTCTTTATTCGTATTAGAGTTGTCACTATCAGTTAGAGAAATCGAACGAGCAAAATTGACAAACATCTCCACACCACCACGTGCTCCGCCTTTAGCACTAAAAGATTTGGTGATACTGTGCATGCTGTCAAAGTCAGAAACAGATGCGTAGCCAGGAAACATTCTTGAGCGTGGATCACGATTATCAATGATGAGATAATCGTTTTCAATCTTTAAACCATAACGTTGGGTAAAGGCATTGAGAAGTGGAAGGTCAGTGGCACTCTCTACAGCTAATAACACCGAACCACCTTGTTTTAAGTAGTTTTCAAGTAAGTCCACTTCGCCCTGTTGAAAGTCATATTGCCCTCCAGCAACCACAACAAGATCAGCATCCTCAGGAACAGAACCTTCTTCAAATAAAGAGAGCTCGCTGGATTCAATTTTTTGGATATCAAGGAGTTGTTTGACATTCGCAAATCCATTAGCATCAGTAGCCGTAAGGCTGGGTTCGTTATGACCTTTGGTGAAATAAATACGCTTTGAACCGTCTTTGAGAAGATTGAGTAATGCGTTGGTGATATCTTCTTCTGCAAAAGTGGTGATACGAGCATCACGACTTCCCACCTTAAAGATGGCGGTATTTTCGGAAGTGACCTTCAGAGCCTGAATGCGTTGTGGGTTAGAAGCGATATCAATCATTTCTTTTTCCACAGTGAGTCCTGCAGCAATATAGAGCTTAAGTAAATTATCAAATTTGGTTTGCATGTCAGGTTGTTGGAAAATACCTGTTACATTAACGCTTTTTTCTGCAGATGTGTATTTTTCTACCACCTCCACAGATGCTTCATCAAGGGTACTGACCTTGTTTTTTGTCACGTCCCAATTCACATTAAACGTGTCACGATTGGTAACATGCGCTATGAGCACCAGTGCTGTAAAAATCATCAACACAAACACACCCGAGCTAGCTCCGTAGCGAAAACCTTTACGTGAAAAGAAACGCTTAAATTTGAGGCGATCAAAATAAACCCATGATGCCAAACAAGCAGCAGCAAGGCCGTAGCCGAGATAACTTACCCATGACAGATTAACAAACGCACTAGCTACAGCTTGACTGATAGCAAGAACGAGAACTGCTAAGAAAGGTAGGACTATGAGTCCGGTACGCATGTGTAATTACCTCCATCGCCTAGAATCAAATGAAACATTGGCAAAAAATAAAAATCCAAAGGTCATAACAAGAAAATATGTGACATCGCCCAAAGTGATCAAGCCATTGGTGAGATTTTCAAAGTGATTCATGGGAGCAAGGTATTCAAGAACGTCTTTCACGTATCCTGATGATCCTGCTAAGGTGTCACCAATAAAATCCAGCATAAGAAAAGAAAAGAGTCCAAGCATGGTAAAGATAAATGCAATGAATTGCTCAGATGTTAATGATGATACCCACACACCAAAAGCCACTTGAAAAGAAATCACCAGGACAAGTCCAAGGTAAGCTGAAAGCATAGCAGGTACTTCTGGGTTGCCATAGACTGCTAGAAAAATCGGCTGTACAGCACAGAGCAGTACAGCAAGCAATACAGTCACCCAACGTGATAAGAATTTACCAAGAACAATGGATGCGGTACTGATAGGAGCTGTTTGGAGAAAACGAATGGATTGGCTCTTGATTTCATCAGAAAACGTTCCCATGGTGACAGCAGGGATGATAAGCAATAAAATAAAATAGAAGTTAAACACTAAGCTGCGAATCAAATGTTGAATAGGAGGGGTTTGTGGAGCTCCACCACCAAGCATAGGATTTGCTTGCTGTTGATACGATTGGATAAAAAGTGCAAAAAAGATAGAAATTAGAGCTACCACAAAAAAGATAATAGCACCGGTTTTTGGAGTCGAAAAACCTGACTTAAAATCTCTTTTTGCTATAAGAAAAGTTTTCACAGATGAACCTCTCATGGAATGTTAGTTTAGTAGAGAAAACTCTGAATATATATAAAGATGTATTCTATGATCATGGAAGCTTTATTATGGGATACATGACTGGATACAATGCCTATGGATGATGATCCACTTAAGCAGTTGCTTGCTTGTATATTCCTTCTAGAGATGATAGCGGAGCAAGTTTTTGTATGCCGTAGCCTTCTTGAAGAACCAATTCAGCAACCTGATCAAGGTGATGTGGCTCTTCCAATTCGAAATGTAAAACATTACGGTCCGTTTTTGTGAGGTCTGTGACAAAATCTAAACCTGTGAGTTTTTCCACAACAGCATCACTATAGTGACGTACACTCAGTTCATATGAGCGTCCTTGATAACGCTCAGCAATGCTTTCGTAATCCCCTGTGGTTACAATCTTACCTTTGTTGATGATCACCAGTTGGTCACAGAGATTCTGTACTTCATGGAGAATGTGAGAGGATAAGATAATGGCTTTGTGAGATTTAAGAGTGAGGATCACATCTCTGATTTGAGCTATTTGGTTAGGATCTAGCCCTTCGGTAGGTTCGTCAAGAACCAATACTTCTGGGTCAGGAACAAGGGCATGGGCAAGGGCTACTCTCTGTCGATATCCCTTTGAAAGAGATCCAACCAGCTTGTTAGAGACATCCGTTAGGCTTAATAAGGGTAGAATTTCTTCAAGACGTGATACCACTTGTTCTCGTGGTATGCCATTGAGGCGAGCAGCATAGGTCACAGATTCTGTAACCGTCATCTCACGATATAAAGGAGGTACATCGGGAAGATAACCTATTTTGGACTTGGCTTGAATGGGTTGATCGAGAATATCAAATCCACATATGGTGACATTACCACTGTCACTTCCTAGACAACCACAAATAATATCCATAGTGGTGGTTTTCCCAGCTCCATTGGCTCCTAAGAAGCCTACAACGTGCCCCTTTGTTACAGTAAACGAAACATCATCTAGAGCTTTGACACCACTATATGTCTTGGTAAGGTTGTTAACTTCAAGCATGTTATGGATTCACTCCTTAATTTGCATTTACGATGGACATTTTTTCATCTGCGATATGGTTACGTGTATATGGTAGATGAGAACAAGTATCTGTTGAGAATATCTCATGTCGTTGATATCAGTGCCATTATGTAGATATGAAATAGGAAAATTCTAAGCACCTCAAGTCATAATACCAGTGATATTCTGAGAAGGTTTATCTAAGCTCACAAGTTTTAGGCTTTAGCTTTCAGGTCTTGGGAAAGATCTTTCCTATTAATGTGTCTTTCATATCTCATATCTCTTTCTTCATACATATCTCTTCATTGGAACCTATGTCATAAAGTGTCATAAAGCATAGTTGATGGTCATAGAGTTTTTTAGGTTTTAAGTTTAATGTTTGGTGTGCTTAGTTCTATGTATCACATACAGGTACCACATACAGGTATCACATACAGACATCACATATAGGTATGTTTATATATTATATACAGATATGTGATTTTGTTGCTCATATCCATTTATCTATCCATGCTTTTTACATATCATAGCCTATTTTTTAATATTTAAGTCATACATGTCAAGTACAAGTCAAGGATTGTTTGGCCTCTTGAAGCTGGGATAAGTTTTTGTTAGCCTTGTCGATATACCCGGCAGTATAGTTTGGTTATCTGTATGTGAGTGTATTGAATGCGAGTATGCTGTGTGTATGGTTTGTCTGTTTTGTGTACACATAATCGTGTTTACGATGCTAACAGCGTGTCATGAGTATACATGCTTATATAATAGTTAGGTAGAGCTAGTTAGGTAAAGCTAGCTAGGTAAAGCTAGCTAGGTAAAGATAGTGAGCTAAGTCAACAAAACCACCGTATTGTTCCTACTCTACATAAAAGTTGCAATGGGATACGATAAGATACAAAAAATAACAAGATGATAAAATAAGAATGAGGATAAAAAAAGATAGATCATTAAGAGTGAGAAAAAATCAAAGGTGTATATAAGGTACACACAGATACACATATAAAGCTGCAAAGAAAACATACTGCAGGATACAAAGTTAACAAAGAATCGAACGACAATAATACAGCACAGACACATGAGTAAAGAATCAGTGTACTTTGCTTGCTTCAGTTTTTAGGATGAATCGTTGTATGGTTGTTTTGTTGTAAATTTGGATGAAGAAAGACATGTATGAGTGCAGAAGAAGATCCTCACACCTTAACAAAGCAATCCATCGCTTTGTTGATCCATGAGCAAATGCAATGTTCGGTGAAAGAAGCTCGAGATTTTCTTGAGATCCTCATTGAGGAGATCAAAGCTTCTTTAGAAGATGGCGATGAGGTTAAGCTATCTGGTTTTGGGAAGTGGCAGGTGCGAAACAAAAGCAGTCGTCCGGGGCGTAATCCTCATACTGGAGAAAATATCTTAATTACTGAGCGTCGTGTTGTCACATTCTATCCATCAACAAAGTTCAAATCGGCTGTTAATGACAAACAGGAAATGTAGAAGGTAAGGTTGGTCTTTGTGTGGTGTTTTCTTAGAATCTCTGTAAGATGGAGTTATGTCAGCACGTTTATCTCAAATTTATACAAAAGCTGGTGATAAAGGCACTACTCAGCTAGCCACTGGAACAACAGTGAGTAAAAGTCATGTGCGTATAGAAGCGTTTGGTAGTGTGGATGAGCTGAATTGTTTTTGTGGCACATTAGCAGATAGTCTTGTTTGTGACAAAACACATTCATGGGCTGATGATTTCAAATGTCTTCGGTTGATTCAACAGGAGTTGTTTGATATTGGCGGTGAATTGTCTTTTCCAGCTGCCGATCCTTTTTTGGATAAGCTGCCTTCTAAGATCCAAAGTGCTCATAGTCAGAGGCTTGAACGAGAGATAGACGAGATGAATGCTCATCTATCTCCTTTAGCTAACTTTGTGTTGCCAGGCGGAGATGTTCTTTGCAGTAAGGCCCATGTTTGTCGGAGTGTTTGTCGTCGAGCTGAACGAGCTGTGTGTCGACTTGCTGAACACGAAGAGGTTCGTCAAGAGATAGGTGTCTATCTTAATCGCTTAAGTGACTGGTTTTTTGTGTTTTCTAGAAAAGTCATCCATATGCGTGGAGGCAAGGAAGTGCTCTGGGATCAGCAACGTAGTAGCTCGTAGTTTTGTAGATGCTAGCTGTGGATGCTAGCTGTGGATGATAATAACCATACGCATATCTTATATAAGTAAGCAGGTTGATGAGCTCAAAGACGAGAGCTAGCCAAGCCAGCTAAAGCAACCAGCTCATCAATGTATACACCAATACATACATCAATGCATACATGAATACATAGACAAATAATCGATAGAGAGATTAAGGTGGATGATGGTGTTGATAGCAGATGGAAATACTGATGAATGAGTGAGCATGGCTATATGATGACAATTAAGCTTTGTTTAAAGTGGCTGATTTATGTGCTCCCCACGGTGTTGCTTGTGGGGTATATGATGTATCCTTTCGTGAAATCTGCTATGGGTGTTTATGGATTCTATCAAGTTGAAAGACAAGCTTTGGAGATGGAGACGGATCACTCTGTGATTCAAACACGCACTCAGCAATTTTTTATGTCTTATGGTACCAATATCGATATTTTGGATGTTATCAATGTTGAAGCCTTACGTAAGAACGGCTATTTGAAATTTGCACCACATGGTTGTTTAGAAAACGCTGTGGTGGCTTATGTTCCTTTTAGGATGCGTTTGCCTTATTGGGGTATCAAAACTTTTGAGTACTGCTTAGTTATCAAATCTTGATAGTCAACAATCGATTTTAAAGAGTGTCTGTTTTGGCTCTTGGAATGCCAATTGCCATCATAGTGGTTGTTGATGGGCTTTGTTGTGGAATCATACAAGGCCTTAGGATCTTGTTATGACTTGGAAAAATGTTGTTTCGTCAGATTTATTTTGAGACGCTAACATTTTTAATCAATATAATTGTTCTATGAGCCGAACTCCAAGCGGATGGTTGGTATACTCCGTTGATCAATTCGGTATTCTATGAGTCAGAATATTTATGCATTCCTTTTAGCGAACGCTCAAGTGAGCAAAGAGGATATCTTTAAAGCTAAGAAATGGGCTGAAGAAAAAGACGTTAGTCTGGGCTATGCTCTAGAAAAGCTTAAGATCTTATCGCCTAGAAAGATTCTTAAGCTGTTTTCTCAGTTTTATAAGATCAAGCTGGCATTTTTAGAAAAAGTCAGTATTGCACCTGATGTGCTGACGGTGATTCCGACTCATATGGCCAAAAAGAACCGTATTCTCCCTTTGTCTAAATCGGGCAATTCTCTCACCATTGCCATAGCTGATCCATCTAATATCCAAGCAGTGGAAACAGTGCGTTTTCATACAGGATGCTTTATCCATCAAGTGTTTGTGTTAGAAAGCGATTTGATGGAGGCTTATGAGCGTTTTTATGCAAAGGGCAAAATTGATGTTTCAAGCCAGTCTTTGCAAAAGATGCGCCAATCACCGAAGTTTGGCAAAGCCAAACGTATTGTTGTTTCTGATCAGAGTAGCGGTGATGGGCCTGTTATTAAGTTGGTAAATGATATTATTTTAAGTTGTATCTCTCATAAAGCATCAGATATTCATGTGGAGGCTTATGAAAAGAGTTTGCGTATACGTCTTCGCACCGATGGGTTGTTGTATGAGATTGCTCAACCTCCTTTACATATCAAAGATGCCTTGATTTCTCGTATCAAAATCATGTCTGAATTGGATATTGCTGAAACTCGTCTGCCTCAAGATGGAGCTTTGAAAATTGAAACAGATGACCGTGAGGTAGCTTTTAGGGTAAGTACTGTGCCGTGTATCAATGGTGAGAAGATTGTTATGCGGATCCTTGATAATGCTCAGCTAGATTCAGATATCAGTTCATTAGGCTTTGAACCTAAGCAGTTTGAGATGTTTGAGCGGGTACTTGATTATTCCAATGGTGTGATTTTGGTTACAGGCCCTACAGGTTCAGGAAAAACCACCACGTTGTATTCGGTGTTAAGTCGTCTTAACAACGAAGAGGTCAATGTTGTAACAGCAGAAGATCCCGTGGAGTTTGTGGTGCCTAATGTGAACCAAGTTGCTGTAAAACCCAGTATTGGTTTTGATTTTGCTGCAGCTCTTCGTGCTTTTTTAAGACAAGATCCTGATGTGATCATGGTAGGGGAGATTCGTGATCTTGAGACAGCAGATATTGCTATGAAAGCAGCTCTTACCGGACATATTGTTCTTTCTACTCTTCATACCAATTCAGCACCTGATACCATATCGCGGTTATTGAATATGGGGGTAGCACCTTTCAACCTTACAGCCGCATTGCGTTGTGTGGTTGCTCAGCGTTTGATGAGACGTATCTGTGTTCACTGTAAGACGGTAGATAAAAGCATCACTCATGAGCAATTATATGATGCCGGTGTGCCAAAACGTTATCTTTCGCGTATCAAGACATATGTGGGCAAAGGGTGTAATAAGTGCTCAGGTAGTGGTTATTCTGGTCGAATAGCTATTTATGAAATTATGGTTATTAATGAAGAGATTAAGCAAATGATCCTTGCTCGTAATTCTTCTGCAGAGTTGAAGGCAGCAGGAATGAGAAATGGGATG
>MPNI01000142.1 GCA_002238945.1 Proteobacteria bacterium bin106
TTTAAGAAGGGTATTTTATGGGTAAGTCCATACTACCAAAATGCATCTCTTTGCTATTATAAGTTCTCATTTTCTCTAAAGGCTGCTTTTTATCAGCTTCTATCACAGAAAGCCCGCCTGATTCGACTTTTTCCGCACAGCTACCACAGTGACAAGAAGTACAGCCATAACGGATTGTAATGATATGTGTAAAAACTGTATGTGTTGGTTAGACAATCACATTCCAGGTGGAGATGTAAGGTGAAAGCGAATACCTTGATATTGAAGCGCAAATGATATCTCAATGATCCTTTTAAAAATGGCTTTGCTTTCAGGTAGAATAATAATGTTTTAAGATTTGATGTACTTAACCGATAAGCTAATGTGCTGTCGAGGTTGTTTATTTTAGTGTACTTAGTTAAAAGTCAGTGTTAACGTAATTAACTTGATGGCTGTGATGTGTTAAGATATAGTAATAGATAGTTCAGTGATGAATTTTTATTATTTAATCAAGATGCTTTCTAAGAAATATAAATAAAATAGCCGTAATTATTTATAATATATATTTTTAATAAAAAAATAAGTATAGAAAATATATATAACGTGCTATATTAGTTAATAAAGTTACATATCTTTACTAGAAATGAGGAGTTGATATGGATAATAAAGCATCTTTAAAAAAAAGAATAATTAATTCCAGGGCATTCCAGGGCATTCCAGGGCATTCCAGGGCATTTAGTCTATAAAATTTTCTTTTTTGTTACTTTTTCGGTATTCTCTTCTCTAATTTTTTTTGGTTGTAATGAGGCTAATACACCGCAAAATAGGGAAAACTCATCTCTTAATGTTTCTCAAGAAAACCTAGATTCACAAGAGGTTTCAGTTCCAGAATTGAATGATAATATTTTCGATCACATGCATGGAAATAATGATCTTGGTGAAGTCGAAGTTGATGAAGCTGCTTTGTCCTCCCCCAAGTATTCTTTTGCTTCTTGGCTTCTACCTGTTTTAGGACTTGCAGCGGCAGGTGTAAAAAAAATTAACAAGAAAGTATATAGAGGTCCAAAACAAAATCCTTGTATTATGTATAATCATCATA
>MPNI01000032.1 GCA_002238945.1 Proteobacteria bacterium bin106
CCCCAGAAAATAATGGCTCTTTAGTGATAAAAAAAGATCATGTATTTTCTTCTTATGGAAATACATTTAAAATAGATAAGGTATTTGATCACGTAGAATCCTTTGCTCTAATGGATTATTTTGGTGATCATAGAGGATTGTGCGGGTTCTCTTATGATAACTATAACCCTTCTAATGATTATCGTCACAGATTCACAGAACAGCAGGGACTCAAGGCTGCACGCAATTCATATTATGAAGACCATTCAACAGCAAGTGATGGAAGCAAGTGTCAGATTGTATGTGAGCATTCAGCAGATAGTTTGGCAAACTCTTTTAAGCGTGGTTATGTGAAATCTCTTCTAGGATATTCAGATTTTTTTGCTTTGACGAATGAAGACAATAAGGCAATAGCTCAAAAGATAAAAGAAAAATTTAACGATTCTCGTTCATGTGAAATTCATTCCTTTCAAAGCTGGACGGAAAATAATAATAATGAGGTTACTCATAATAAAGAAGAATTAGCATGGATGAGATATGGTAGTAAGTGGTATATTAATCATTTTGAAAAAAATAAACATGCTGGTGCTCCCCTTCATTTTGATTTTTATCTTGGTGAGGTGATGCCTTTTTCTGATTATACGTATCTTGATGCTGGTAGAGAACCAACTCGATGGCGTATATTACCAAATAGAGCACCAGCTGGTGAAAGGCCTCATGATTTAGGTATTTGTTCGAGGACTGTGGTGGGTCTACAAAGTATTGATCGGGTGAATAATTATGACTCTAACGATCGTAAATTTGAGAACTATATGCTTCATGGTTATAGATATGCATCAAAACCGGAGGATCTATTGCCTGAGGAGGATCTATTTGGAAAATGCATGAGAGTCTGTAATATTACAGAAGATAGGAGCGAGCCCAAGTGTAATGTCAAGCGTGTGGGTCGTGAATATATTAAGTTGCAGGAATTTTTTGGTGGCTTAAAAGCTAGTTTTTGTGATCCAGATGAACGTATGAAAAAAATACGAGAAGGATTTATTAATGAGATTCAAGCGGCTAAAAATAAGCTTTCACAATGGAATCCTGGAGTATTTAAGCCTGAAGAGGATAAAAAGTTTGAAGAACAAGTAGTAGTAGGCAATGTAGAGAATCATGATTTTAATGGTCCCATTAAATCTATTGAATTGATAGATGATTCAAGTAATCAAGGTGATTTTTCTGCAAGCATTAAGGAGGGTGAAGGTAAGGAAAATGCGTGTGTTATAGAAGCTCTTAATAGATATATACAGACATCATTAAAAACCAATGAGTTGCGGTTGATGATTCATAAAGCCCATTTTGATGAGAACTGTACCAGTCAAAGAGATGCGTATTTTAAAGCTCTTAAAGCACTGGAATTTTCCAGCAGTGATGGTAGCTCTGATCCAGATAAAGGTGATAGGATTGAGGTCTATTATAAGCCTAAAACAAAAAAGCCAGAAGAACCGTCTTAAAATTATAGAAGTTATGCTGTGTTTTTTTTAAATACTTAAGGATACTTTAATGATCAGTGGTTTCAGTGGGCTTTGCTGTTTTGGGTAAGAAAGATAGTTTATGAGAAAATACATAAGAAGCTTTTAAGTAGCCATGATCTTTTAAGATGGTGCTTGCAGTATCATCACATGTTCCACATACAAGCAGTGTATCCATGCCTCCAGCACCTGTGGTTTTAAAAGAGATAGTGGGTGATATCAGTTCTGCCTCAAGGCTTTTGAGTGCTTGAGGAAAAGCGGGCGTTTGTTTGAGAGTACTGCGGATATCATTTAATAAAGGGATGATGATGGCAGGTGGAGCTCGTTTTAAGAGTGCAGCAAGAAAGGCTTTTTGTTGTGTGACCCATACTTTGCCTCGTTGTGTTAAGGCGTTTTTTGGGGTGATGAAATAGGGTAAGGTTTTGGCAGTGAGTGAAGCTGTAGGTGAGGTGAGGTGGTTTTGGTGAAACAAATAAAAGGTTTTATTGAGATAATCAACATCTATAGAGTGTGAAGGGATGGTTTGTAACAAAGGAGATGTGGCAGACTTTTCCATAAGAGTCACACCACCACGGGCAATGGTGAGAATATCGTAACCACTGCTGTGGCCATCTTGGAAAGATTTTTGAATATCATATCCCAATCTGATAACTTCGCAGTCACTGAGAGGGGTATTAAGGCATGCTGCAACAGCATGTAAGAGAGCTAAAATGAGGGCTGCTGAGCTGCCTATGCCGGCTTCTAAAGGCAATGCAGAATCAATTCGAATATCGAGAATATAGTGATCTTTGTTTGGGTTTGGTTTGTTTGGCAAGATGCCTTCAAGATGGTTAAGTAACCTATGTAAAGTGAAGCAGCATAGCTCTTTGTCTGGTTTGTGACGGATGTGATCAAAACTCAGGGATTTGGGGTGTTTCCACAGAGAGGAATGAATGATGCAGTATCCTTGAGAAGATCTGGGATATCGTGTTGCTGTTACTTGAAGTTGCCTACTTACAGTACAGGCCAGTCCTTTGGTGAGTCCCAGCATAAGAGAGTATTCACCAGCAATCATCACTTTTCCTGGTGATCTGGCAACCCAAGAGTTTTGGGTTGTATTGTGTGTAGTTGTCATGAGATGGATCTATAATATGAATGGATACGTTGATACGTTTATGGCTTGATGGTTGGTGGAGACGTGGGGGTTGTTCTTTTGCGATGCAATTTCATATGTCCTTTTTGAATACCTTCACCTGCCAGAGAACGTAGGGCAGCTAGATTTTGTGCGAGTCCTGTGGCTGCCATGATTTCAGCGAGTTGTTGAGCACGGGGAAAGCCCAATAGATTGATAGAGAGTTTAGCTACAGTGGGATGCCATTGGGTCATGCCTCCTACCACCCCTACACTGAGAGGCATTGTGAGGGATCCATGGAGATACGAAGAGTCGACATGCCATGTGGACAGTGGTTGGTAGCTGCCTGTGAGAGAGGCATAAGCATGAGCTCCTGCCTCGATAGCACGACTATCATTACCGGTTGCCAGAGCGAGAGCCACCACTCCATTCATAATACCTTTATTATGGGTTGTGGCTCGAAAAACATCGTATTTAGCAAATTGGTAGGCTCTTGCGATACCTTCAGCGAGTTTCTTGGCTTTGCGGTTGTCTTGATGGAGGTTATGGATAGGAATACTGCATTCGGCCTTAACCATACGTTTGAGGGAGAGGTTGGTGAGAATATTTAAGCCTGCGCTGCTTTGAAGAAAGGGGCTTTGGGGAAAAGAGCTTTGAGAAAAAAGCCTTTGGATATCTGGGCAAAGATGTTCTGCTACATGGTTGGCAATATTGGCTCCCATAGCATCTGCTGTGTGGATATGGACAAGAATCACCAAGGAGTGGATAGGCTCAATAAAATACCAATCAATATCACGTGCTCCTCCGCCTCTTTTTTGAAGATTTTCGGTGAGTTTTTGAGCTTTTTTGATAAGACTAGAAGCGTGTTGTTTCAGACAGGTATCGATGGTGGTTATAAGATCTTTGCTGAGTTGATCAAAAGTGATTTGTATTTGAGCTGTGGTGATGGGAGCTGTAGAGCTGGTGATAATGCCAGCATTATGGCGCATCAGTTTTGCTCCATGACTTGCAGCAGCCACAACACTTGGCTCTTCAGTGCACATGGGGATGAGCATTTCTGAGTTGTGGATTTTAAAATGAGTGGCAACAGCTAAGGGCAAACTCATGTAACCTAGGGCGTTTTCTACAGCTTTTTCGGAAAGATCAGGATGGGATGTTCCCATATGATCATAAAGATGTTTTTGCTCATCAGCACTGAGAGGAGTGGTGAGTTGTTGATGGATATGTTCCCATCTTTGCTCAAAGGAGAGTTTGTAGAAGCCGCTTAAATGAGAGGTTTTTTGCTGAAGCTTGCTTTTAAAGGCTTCATCAAAGTGTGTTTTGAAAGGTTGGTTAGATACGATAGGCGGGGGAGTATGCATGATATTTATGTATATTTATGTATATTTTATATTTATGTAAATTTATGGGGTTGGTTTGGATGTGTGGTGAAGGATTCCATCTCGTTTGAGATCATCAATGCTAGCAGAGTTGGTAAGATGTTGCACGATTCGAAAGCCTTTGATGAGTGTGTTCAGTGTTGTTTTGAGGTGAGAGAATGCGTTATGTGGTTGTTGGATATCTTTCATGACGGCCTGAAGAATGGGTAGGCCAAGTCCCACCATGCTTGCTCCAAGATGGCAGGCTTTGGCTGCTGTGATGCCATTGCGTATGCCTCCGGTAGCTGTCAGGGGGATATGAATATCGGGTGATGATGCTAAGATGTGTAGCGATTCAGCTGTGGGAATGCCCCAGTTGCGAAAGTGTTTGCCCAGTTCGGTATGGCTGGTTTGTTGAGAGCGGATGCCTTCAATATATCCCCAACTTGTACCCCCAGCACCGCCCACATCTAAGGCTTGAATACCGCAGTTTTGGAGGCGTTTTGCGGTGGTTACATCGATACCACATCCAACCTCTTTAAAAATAAGAGGTTGCTGGATATGTGTGGCACATGTTTCAAGATAATGCCAAAGGCCTTTAAAATGGCGCTGTCCTTCGGTTTGAATCAGTTCTTGGAGAATATTGCCATGAATGCACAGTGCATCAGCATCGATCATATCAATAGCTTTTTGGGCATGATTTAAGGCTTGTGGTGAGGTGAAGGCGGAGATGCCTAAGTTTGCCATTAAAAACAGTTTTGGGTAGGTTTTTTTCACCTGAAAGGTTTTGGCACACTTTGGATTATCTAAGGCAATACGTTGTGATCCTACTCCCATAGGAATCTGAAGATGTGAACATATACTGGCAATACGATGATTGATTTCACCGCTGAGATCGGTACCACCGCACATGGACGTTACAAAAAAAGGACAAGAAAACTTCTTATTGAGAAATGTTACTGAGCAGTCGATATCCTCATCGGCCATATCACTGAGTGTGGTGGGAACGAATCTATAATCATCAAAGCCGTGATGTTTTTGAGAATGTTCAACATCTAAAGAAGAACAGATATGAATATGCTCATTTTTTCTAAGCATGAGTTGATATTTTTCCACTGTCTGATGCAATGTGGCTGATGAAGAAGATATATCCACCACATACTTTCTACTCCATTCTGTGAGGCTTTCTTTGTAACAGATATCTACGATATGCCCTTGCCAGGGGGTTTTTTCTTCTAAATAATATAAAAAACCTTGCACTAAAGAGTTCAGAGTTATAGACGTAGAAGGCTGACTTGATGGATGGCTCTGGTGGTTGGAAGGAAAAGGAGAATGAGAACCAGAGGTGGTATGAGATAATGTTAGAAAACGGCTATCAAGGGTGGTGATGGCAAAGCTGAGCTGTGGCAAGCTATTGATGGAGGCTTTGAGTGAAGAAGCGAGTTGAGACATGTCGGTCATAGGTATCTCTATCAATGGATAGTGATATATAGATATTTAAGCAAGCTGTTTATTTTTCAGGCACGTTACAGACACGTTTTCAGACACAAAAGAACGAAGAAAAGGCAAGATAAAAGAGGTGAGTGATTCTTAAGTGCAGGTGATCATTACGCTACTACATTTTGCAAAACCACACCATACTTTATGTGACACATAAATGGATGTCATTTGGCAGGGAGTGAAAACGGGTGAGGATGGTATAAGGTGGAGATGGTACTCAAGAGGGTGTAGTAGTTGGTGTTGGTTGGTGTTTTTAGCGAGTGCTTTTAGCTTATTTTTTAGTGATAATGAGTCTCTCAATCATTTAATGAGTTAAGCGAAAGTCAGAACAAGATGATGACAGGGGTTTTAGAAAAAAGAAAAGGAAAGTGATTTTCATGTTTGTGCATCATTTAGGAACACGTTTATGTGTCATCGTATTGTTGTGTGTGGTGATTATATTATCGTCTCGTTGTCGAACGGATCGTTTGCAAGAGCCAGTGGTTGAAGAGTTTGCTTTAAGTTCCACAGCTAATGACAATCACCGTTTTGGTCAGGAGGCGCGTTGTTATAAAATTTATCGTCATAAAAATCTCTTTTTGTCTTCTCTGAGTTGTGAGGCGGGGTTATGGAGACGAGATATTTTTGGTTTCCAATCTCTGGGTAAGCCTGGGGTATATGGGGTGAGTGTGGATATATTTTCTCATATTCTTTCTTTAGGCAAAGTGGAAAATAGTGTAGCTCAGTTGATTATCGATACGACTCCAACGTTTCTAAAAAATATGATGGCAGATGAAGAACGTCCCATTCATCCGGCTGCATTTTTTTCAGTGATTAAGGATTATGAAACCGGAGCTAATGTATATGAGTGGGGTAGGACTGCGGTAAACTGTCAAACACCAGGCATGTGTACAAATAAATGTGTGCAAGGCGATGATTGTTTGAGGTGGTGTTTGCGACATTCTCAAATGATGGGCGAGCAAGAAACTTGCAAAAAAGCATGTATGAGTGAGCAGGGTTTTTGTGATGATCGTTGTTATGGGTTATTTCAAGTGGACCCTGAAATAGCAAACTTTGTAGAAAAGCCTCAGCTGAATGGTAAATCATCTTTAGAGTTGGTTGCTGCAGAACATATTCATTGGGATTATGAAAAGATTTGTGGTGCTTCGGGTTTGGATCTTATTGGTCGTTGGGGAGGTCCTGATTACTGTGCGGTATTATTTTGGTTATTTGCTGCAAGGAGTGGCTATAACTGCACTTTCTTTATAAACGAAAAGAAAACCCAGGTGGTTGATGGTGAGTTGAAAGTTGTTACAAATACTTTGAGTACTGGAGAGGAAGCAGAAGTGTATGTGAATCCATGTACAGATGAGGGATATGTATGGTCTATAGATACTTTTGCTCAGGCTCATAAAGCCTATCATCAACAAAACAGAGATCATGCTTGGGCACAAAAATATGCAGGTTTTATGTCTGAACAAGGTCCTGTATATGGCTATGAGCATTGTGCAGCAGAGGGTTTTGGTGGTTATCATTACCGGCAGACTAACTCATTAGAAGTACCCCCAGAGGTGCTGCAACGTTCGGTGTTGGAATTTGCTTGCAAAGTAGGTGTGTTGCCAAAGTGGGCAGATTCTCAAGATTGTCCCAAATAATGTATCATTTCATATGTATCTTTCATATGGGTCTATAGAGGCCTTTGATATAATGTAGATGTGTATATATGTGTATAAAATATGCATAAAATGAGTTGATCAACCCATGGATACATTGTTTGCTAAATATAGCTCATAGTTTTGATAGTCAGCTCTTTGTATTTCTCAACTCGTTGTTTCATCATCGGTTGTGGGAAATGTTTTTGGTGATGTTAGCCAGCAAGTGGTTATGGCTGTTTGGCCATGTCTTGTTGGGAGTGGTGTTGATGGTTGGAGGCTATCAGCGGATGTCTCCTTTGCAGCGTTCGGTTAAAACGTTGTTTATGAGGGGTGGCATATGTCCTCTTGCTATTTTGCTATCTCTGACCTTGGTCTTATCTCATGTACTATCATCGTATGTACTTAAAGAGACCATCCAAAGAGAGAGGCCATGTTATGGTAACAATGATAGTAACAATGACAGTAACAAAGAATTCAGCCCAAGTAGGATGAGTCAGGAACAGAGGACTAAGAGGATATTTCAGCCTTTAGGGTGTCATTCACGTTATGGGATGCCATCCAATCATGGGGTGCATTTTGCGGCTTTAGCTGCAGGGGTATGGTGGTTTTTTGGCTCTTCGATGTTAGCCTTTTGGTTGGCTTTGGTTGCTGTTATTGTGGGTTTTTCGCGGGTATTTCTTGGCTTGCATTATCCTGCAGATGTGGTGGTTGGATGGGGTTTTGGTATAGGGGTAGTATGGTTAATAAAAGTGTTATCTTTGCGTATTGCGTATTTTTCGAAGGGTCGTGCTGTATGGGTTGTAGCAAAGTAGGTTTGTTAACGGCTAGCTATTAGACTCAAACTCTATTTCCATGGTTTTTAGGGAAGTAAAGGGAATAAAGGAAATAAAGAAAGTCTTTATGAATCGTATCATTTCTTATTTCATTCACCGTCATTTGTTGGTGAATATCATCACCTTGATGGTGATAGGTGGTGGTGTGTTTGCTGCTTTATCGATTCAACGGGAATTTTTTCCTCATATTGAGTTTGATGTGGTGGTGGTGAGTACGTCTTTTCCAGGAGCTTCATCTGAGACTGTAGAAAAGCTGATTACCAATCCTTTAGAGCGTGCCGTACTTGAGGTGGAGGGGATTAAGAAATTAAGCAGTGTTTCAGCAGAGGGTTTTTCCTCTTTAGAGCTGGAATTAGACCCAGATGTTACCAATGTTAAGGATGCTAAGTCGGCTGTTCAGGATGTGGTGGATAGTTGGACAAAGCTTCCGAGTGGAGCTAAGGCTCCTCGTGTATTAGCTCCTAATACAGGTTTTATGCCCGTTATCACTGTGGTGTTAACAGGAGATGTGGATGAGGGGGTTCTGAGGCAAGCGGCACGTTCTTTAGAAAGGCCTTTGGAGGCTTTGAGTGATGTGGCCAAGGTGGATTTTCAGGGAATGCGTGATTATGAAATTTTTGTGGAAGCAAGTAAAGCTCGTTTAGAAAAATGGGATGTATCTTTGTTAGAGCTTGTTGGGGCTTTGCGTGCCAACAATCTCAATATTCCTGCTGGTTCACAGTGGCAATCTGAAAAGCAACAGGAAGTGATTATTCGGACACTTTCTGAGCTTAATGGGGTTGAGGATATTCAAAATACGGTGGTTAGGGCTAACAGTTTTGGTGAGCCGGTATATGTAAAGGATGTGGCTGATGTAAAGAAAGGTTTTCAACGACGAACCAATGTCATAAGAACCAATGGTCAGTCGGCTCATCATGTTACGGTTTTTAAGAAAAAAACCGGTGACATCATCACTCTTGTAGATGATGTTAAGGCTCTTATGGCCTCAGATAAAATCATGCTGCCGCAAGGTGTGAGTTATGATTTTTTGGATGATCGTAGCTATTTTGTGAAACGTCGTTTAGGGGTTTTATCTAACAATCTTTTGGTTGGTTTGATACTGGTCGTGTTGATTCTTTCGTTTGCTTTGCCTTGGCGAGTGGCATTGATTGCAGCTTTTGGAATCCCTTTTGCTTTATTTGCGGCGTTGATGGGTATGTATTATTTAGGTGTAACAGTGAATGTTATATCTATGTTGGGTTTGATATTGGTGATTGGGATGTTGGTGGATGATGCTATTGTGGTTACAGAAAATATTCAACGTCATATCGAATCAGGTCTGCCTCCTTCTCAAGCTGCTATTAAAGGGACTTCTGAGATTTGGCCGCCCTTACTGGCTTCTGTAAGCACGACCATGATAGCTTTTGCGCCACTGATGTTTTTTGGTGATGTGAGTGGTAAGTTTTTTAAGGTGATTCCTATTGGGGTGTTATTGGGGCTTGCGGCTTCTTTATTAGAGTGTTTTTTCATTTTGCCTAATCATATGGCTCATTGGGTGAAAAAGAAAAAAGATGTCACTGAGGGCGTGAAACAACAGCTGAATTTTTGGCATCGTGTGGTGGTGAGGCTGTATGGTTTTATTTTGCACTGGGTGGTGAAGCTTCGCTATATCACAGTACCTTTGGTGTTAGTTGCTCTTGTGGCAACCATTGTTTTAAATAAAAGCTATTTGAGACAATTCAAGTTGTTTCCTGGTGGTACGGTTGCTCAGTTTTCTGTGCGGCTTGAAGGGGTTGTGGGACAGCCTTTAGCAAAAACCTCTGAGATGATTAAGGTGGTAGAAGAAGCTGTGGCTGCCTTGCCTGGTGAAGAATTACAAAATTACCGCACCACTATTGGTCGGTTTCAGCAAGGTCAAAGGCGTGGTGTGAGTGGTAGTCAGTATGCACAAACCACTGTGTATCTGACAGAAGATACTGAGCGCGAACGGAGTACAGATGACATTATTGCGGCTCTGAAACAATCTATTGGTAAGATTGAGGGTGCTTCTTACAATATCGTTAAAGCTCGATCAGGTCCTCCTGGAGGCAGTCCAGTTGCCATTGGTATAAGAGGTCAGGATTATACAGAGATTATGGCGGCAGCCGCTGAGGTTAAGGCATTGCTCCTAGAAGAAAAAGGGGTAAGTGATGTGGTGGATTCTTTCCGTCCTGGTAAAACAGAGGTTCATGTTGTGGTGGATCCTAAGCTTGCAGCAGCATCGGGTTTATCTTTAAACGATATTGGCCAAACAGTTAGAGCTTCTTATGATGGGGTTGTGGCATCGAGTATAGAGATGCTTTCAGAAGAGATTGATATTCGGGTACGTTTAGTGGATAGTGAGCGTGATCCTTCAAAGAGTCTGGCTTCTCTTCTTATTCCTAATCAACGTGGTCAAAAAATTCCCATTAGCAAAGTGGCTCGTTTTTCTGATAAAGCCTCTATGGCTGCTTATGAGCATGAGAGTAACCAACGTCAAGTGGTGGTTTCAGCAGAGATGAATTACAGGGAAAACTCTCCTATTGCCGTGAGTGCCTCTATGGAGGAAAAGATCAAACCTCTTAGAGAAAAATATGCTTCTTTGAGCTTTGTTTTTGGAGGTGAGAGTCAGGAAACAGAAGAAAGTGGCCAACGTCTTAAGATGGTTGCTTTAACGGCATTTACGGGGATTTTTCTTTTGTTGATTTTATTGTTTAGCAATATCTTCCAGCCTATTATCATCTCTCTTACTATCCCAGTGGCTATTATTCCTTTAATTTGGGTATTTAAATTTCATGGTATGCCTTTGTCTTTTCTCGCTGTGGTGGGGATGGTGGCTTTAGCTGGTGTGATTGTGAATCATTCCATTGTTTTCACAGACTTTGTTAATCGGATGCGCCTTAAAGGAATGAGTAAGCGTGATAGTATTGTCGAGGCTGGTAAGGTACGGTTACGTCCTATCTTTCTTGCAACCATAACCACAGTGTGTGGTGTGCTTCCTACAGCTTATGGCATCGGAGGTCTTGATCCTTTTGTTGTGCCGTTAGCACTAGCTTTAGGTTGGGGGCTTGGTATAGGTTCTGTGTTGGTGTGTTTATTTTATCCGCCACTACTTGCCATATTAGATGATGTGATTGGGCTTGTTAGCTGGATATTCTCTTTGCCACAGCGTTGGCTTAAGGGCAGTGTGGACTCTGAGAGTCTCTCTTAGCACACATAAATAACCCCATAACATAAATAACCCATAACATAAATAACCCATAACATAAATAACCCAAGTCATGATCTAGACATATGGCTCTTAGGTCTTACTTTATTTCTGTCTTGTATGGAAAGTTGATGGAAACGAATCAACCATAGCTACTCAACCATAGCTACTCAACCATAGCTATTCAACCATAGCTATTCAACCATAGCTATAATGTTGATGAATGACTCAGTCAGTAAAAAATAACCAAGAAATAACGAAAAAATAACTCAGTTAATTAAGAAATATGCAGATAAGTGAAGAAGTAAGAAGTAAGGAAAGTAAGAAAGTAAGAAAGTAAGAAATAAGTAAGTGTATGGTGAACGTGTTATGTAAAATAGGAGGGAATTGATATGGCTGTAGAAGGCAAAAAGCTCGGCTCGTTTACTCTTAAAGCCACAGGTGGCAAAGAATACTCGTTTCCTCGTGACTTTGCTGAGAGATTGACTTTGTTTTATTTTTATCCCAAAGATAACACCCCGGGATGTACTCGTCAGGCATGCAGTTACCGTGATCATTATCAAAGTTTTAAGGATTGCAATGTTCAGGTACTGGGAGTTTCAAAAGATGATATGTCTTCTCATGAAGCGTTTGTGGAGAAATATCAGCTTACTTTCCCTTTAGTTGTAGACACAGATAGAAGTTTAGCTAAAGAGTTAGAGGTTACTGGTCGTGATAGTTTTCTTGTAAATGGTGAAGGTAGAGTGGTGGCAGAGTGGCGTAATGTCTCTCCTGATACCACTGTTGAAAAAACTCTCGAGACAGCTAAGGCTTTTTTAACCAATAACCTGACGTCCTAGCTTTTTTGTTTCCAATGGTTTTGTCTTTTGAACGTTAAAAACCCACATCTGATAACACAGATGTGGGTTTTTGTATTATTTTACTAAGAGAGGATGGAAAGAATGGTTTTATCTTAAAACAGTCCTTGTCCCCACATGCCAGCACGAGAACGGTTTAATTGTACACAGTGTCTTTCGGGCTTTACGTTGCAGAATGATACAATTTCATTAGCTTTTGCTAATTGGATACTTTCAAGAAGTGCTGCAAACGTTTTGTAGAATGTGTCATCTAACCACATTTCTTCTTGGTATTCGCTTTTGCGACTTCCAAGAGAGTCTATGACATTTTCAAAGTACTTGTATTCTGGGCTATCTGTTTTGTTAAGGTCGCGAGCTAAAGTTTTAAAGTCAAGATCTTCAGCAGTGACTTGATCGTCTGTTGGTTCAGTCTGTTCAGTGGCTTGACCAGGAGTAAACGGAGGATTAGGGGAAGGAGTGTGTGTTAAAACATCCGAACCAGCATTGGCTTTAGGAGCGATGATGGCAGGAGCTTTAGGAGGAAGATAAGCTGTTGTGCCTGTTACTCCTAAGGAAGCACTTCCGCCTGAAAAGTCTGCTCCAGTCACTCTTGCTTGTCTATAGCCTTTTTTTCTGAGGTATTCCATGACAGAGTTTGACAAAAGAGCAAGAGAAGCTGTTGCTGTGATCAAGAAAGCAGGAACGGTGATGAACTTGCCTCTCATTTTTGTTCCAATGGCTAAGCCCAAGCCGCTAACAAATGTACCTATAGCACCAACGTAGTATTTTGTACCATAAAGTTTTTCTTTGATACTCATATTTTCAATATCACCTTGTTGCAACTGACCGAGTTGCGTTAAAGGTCCTAGTTGACCGCTATTATCAACGAGATTTTGTTGCGGGGTTGGAGCCGTTTGTGGTTGAGCAACGGGCTGTGGCGTTGTGTTTTGGACAGGCTCTAAGTAAGCGCTATTGTCTACTACGCTGTTATAACGGGTTACTTGCGAAGCTTGTGGTTGTGCTAGATGTGGTTGAATAGCTTGCTTTTGACTCATTAAGAGTTGTTTGCTGACAGTGAAAGGCTCGCCATTAGCTTTATTAAAAGCAATCACACATTTGTCTGATTGCACATCAAGACCTGCGAGGCTTTTTCCGGCACAAGAGTAAAATGTGACAGATGATGGATCATTTTCTGCTTCTGTAATCAAAAATTGACTATAGCCATCATGAATAGAATTGAGTTCAGAATCTTCTGTACTACGATCACAACCGATGGTTGTGGCAGCCATAGTAAAGATAAAAGAAATGGATAAGGTTTTGAGTAGGTTTGAGCGACGATGCATAATGGTTTCCTCGTGTTGTGTGTTAGTTGTCTGTTTACAGGTTATTTCCTTGTGACAGATTTTCAGTAATGGTTTATACGTATCTATCATTATCATCAAAGAGCGTTTGTATCACTCTTTTTAAGATATCAAGTGTTTGTCTGCAGGATGTGTGCCAATCTTAGAAACATCTGTAGAATGTGGATGGAGTTTTTTATGAGAGCCCCAAAAGCGGAGCTTTCTTTGAAGCAAAAAGATATTTCAAGGTTTGAAAACTTTATTTTCATAAGATGTTTGCTTGAGCTCTCCGCTGAGGTAGTGGAGTTGCCATATTTCTTGCTCAAGATCGTATTTGAGCATGTCTAAGCGGTATTTAGCATCAATAGCATCTATAGAGCCTTCTGTGGCTTTGAAGTAATCCTGTTTGCCTATATTGAATCTTGCTTGTTCCAGCGAAGCTCTTTTTTGTTGTTGAGCATAAATAACAGCTAAAGACTTTTCTTTAAGACGTAAGTGTTGGATTTTGCGGCATGAATTGCGGATAGCACTTTCTCTTTGGCTTTGAAAAGACTTGAGTGTTAAGTGAGATATGGTGCTTTGTTGTGTTTTTTGCCAAAGATCTGCTTTGATAACATGATTGCTTAGACTTTGTTTATAAGTGAGGTTAAAAGATAAGGTGCTGTGTTGTGCACTTAAAGAATCTGTAAGGGAGTCGGTAAAATTATCTTCTTTGTTCGATAGATTAAAAGAGACTCCAGCATCTAAAGAAGGTTTTTCATTTTCTTTGAGAAGTTGTATCTGTTCAGAATGGTTTTGGTATTGTTTTTTGAGCTGTTGATATTCAGCTATATTATCCCATAGTATGGGTGTGTTACAGGTTTTAAGATAGTTATGGCGTTGATTGACATAGCTCAGTTGAATAGAAGATGGATCCATGGATAGGTAAGATTCATCGAGGGATAACTGTTCGACTATGTTATCCCAAGTATTCGTTAAAGAAAGATGGGTGTGTTTTTTGAGATCGTTAAAGATTTTAACCCGGATATCTATTTGGTAAAGATTGGCTTCTTCAAGGTTGCCGCGTTGAAACAGCATGCGAGCTTTGCTGAGAATATCTTCGCTTTTTTTGTGCTTAGCCACAGTAGAGATATACTCTGTTTGGAGTTTTTTGAGAGCAAAAAATTGTTTGACAATAGAGACCACAAGTTTTTGTAGCTTGACTTGCATGGCCATTTTTTCTGCCTCTATAGCTCCAAAGGCAATGTTTTGAGCAAGTTGCCAAGATGTTCCTAAGTGATTTTTAATGAGATTTTGGCTCACAGAAAGTGTGAGGTCGGTGTTATAGGTAGGTTTGAGATCGGTTTGTTTTTCAAAGGTGCTATCACGTACTCCTGCTGTTACATCGAGAGCCACACGTGTGCCGGTAACAAAGCCCTTTGAAACGGTGTTTTTCCACTGAGCTTGTTGTGTAGAATCCACAGCTGGTGCAGGTGTGAGAGGTCTATCACCGGAGAGATTATCAGGAATGGCATGGGTGAGTTGTAACGATGAATCAAAGTGGACATCCAAAGGAGCTTGAGCCTTGATGGTACCGCTTTTGGCCAAATCAGAAGAAGCTTTGATGAGGTCGGCTTGCACAGAGTTTGTCAGTGCTCTGGCGATGATACTTTCAAGAGAGGCTGTTTTGGCTGTTTTGGTAGGGCTGGTTGTTTTGTGCGTGTCCTGCTTGGTTGCTTGTATAGTGTTGTTTTGTGCGTAGAGGTGTGTTGTTAGCACAGTACATATCCACAGCCCCATAAAGATAAAGAAGCGATTTTTGTAGTGATAATGGTAGTGATAATGAGTTGGGTGCACGGCTCTCTCGATATCTTATGTTAAAAAAAATCACTTATAACACAGGTATGGTCATGTTAGCTAGCTTTTAAACAGCTTTTTTGGCTTTTGGTTGTTCATCTTTGATGCAACTTAAAAAGATAGCTCCTAATATAAACAATAACAATATACTCACCATAGAAAGACGATAGCTGCCTGTGATGCCCTTGACAAAAACCATAAGAATAGGGCCAATAATGGCTGCGAATCTGCCAAAGGCATTGTAAAATCCGAAATATTCACCACTTTTGTTTTTAGGGATCAGTAAGGCAAAATAGCTACGTGATAAGGATTGTAAACCACCTTGAGCTAGGGCCACTAAGGCAGCAAGAATATAGAAATCCTGTATGGTTTTAATGAAAGCAGCACCGAGGCTGACACAGCTGTAGATGGCAATGCCGAGGTAAATGCCTTTTTTAGCTCCCATATACTTTGCAATATAGGTAAAGCCTAAGGCTGCAGGAAAGCTAATAAATTGGACTAATAGTATGGCAACAAAAAGTTCTGGTGTTTTAAATTCTAAATGCTTGCCAAAGTCCACAGCCATGCGATAAACCGTTCCTACACCATCAATATAGAACCAATAAGCTATAAGAAACATCAACACCGGTTTTTGTGAACGGATATGTTTAGCGGTATTCCATAGACTTGAGCATCCTTCAGCAATGGCTTTTTTGATACTGATGTCTGTTTGAGAGCGTTTTTTCGTGTGTATCAGCAATGGCAGCATAAATATCAACCACCATACAGCCACACAGATAAAAGCGAGTTTTACAGCCTCTCCTTCATTGGCTAGGCCAAACCGCTGAGGATGTAACGTGCAGAGAAAATTAAATGACAGCATCACAGCACCACCGAGATAACCACAGGCATAACCTACTAAAGAGAGCCGGTGGTATTGGCTCGAAGACGTGACCTCAGTGAGAAGTCCGTCATAGATAGCATTGGCAGCATTGGCTCCGATCACAGCAAGGGCAAAAACCATTAAAGCACTGGTGTAATCCCCTTTGCCGATAAATGCTAGTCCAAAGCAGCAGATGATGGCTAAAAGAGAAAACAACAGGAGCCAAAATCTGGCTAGGCCAGCTCTGTCAGCTGTGGCTCCGATAAGTGGAGCAATAAGAGCTACAACCAGTGCAGCCACAGAACTGGTGATGGCAAGATAGGATGTGGAATCAACAGTACTGTCTGACCAATAGTCTTTTAAAAATACGGGGAAAAAGGCTGTGACAACTGTGGAAAAAAACGGTGAGCATGCTACATCATAAAAAGCCCAGGACCATTCTTTTTTGGTAAATACGCCAGTAAATGTGCCAATAAATTCGTTGAGTTTTTTGAGTGGTGAGGTTTGAATGGTTGCAGTCCTCCTATGAAAAATAGATGTCAGAAACGCATCACAATAAAATATTGATCATATCTTAGTTAAGATCAGTCAAAAGGTGTCATGTGAAAGCTTGAGGTATCCTCATGTGCTATTTAAACATCATAGCTCATAGTGGTGATGATGAGAAATGGCAAAGAGTGCTTAAAAAAAGCTTTTAAGAGGAGCTATTTCATGGTCATGAGGTAGGGGGATTCCTAATTGATCCACAGAGTAGACATCTTCGCTAAGATTAAGATTTTCTCTTAGGGTATCCATGGTTTGAGGAGCGAAGGGAGCGAGCAGGATCATGAGGTTTTTTAAGATATAAAAGCATGAGTAAAGAGCATCTTCTCGGTCTTTGAGGGGATAGCGATCATCATGAGGTTTGTGGGTAGCAAAAAGACTGTTGATAGTGCGGGCATAGTTTTCTACAGCGAGAAGAAATGTGGGATATTTTGCCATAGGCATGAATTTTACGTACTGGCGAATAACCTTAAGGGTGTTATCTTGAGCTTTTTTAAGGAGCTCTCCTCTAGGAACTTTACTTGAAAATTTGGCATGACAAGCGGATATAGGTTTTTCTAGGGCAGCGTTGAGAGGTCCGGCTAGAAAAGCATTGCGCTCTTTGAGATGAGTGAGATTAAAATCAGCGGTTTTTTCTCTCAGTGAGAGAAAAGCAAGATAATAGCGTATTTGATCACTGGAATAGATACCATCAGCTAATAGTTCATCGGCTGTATAGAAGTTACCGGTGGACTTGCTCATCTTTTGTCCATTGCTCTGTAGATGATAGGAGCCATGAAGATTGGTCATTTGTAGTGTGTTGTTGCTTGCTACTTGAGGATCATCTCGTGTAGCAAGAAATAGAGCTGTTTGCATCACTCCATAAAAATAGAGATTGTCTATGCCTAAGAATTGGTGAATGCGTGTTTGGGAATCGTACCAAAGAGAGCGAACATTGAGATGACTGAGGTGTTTTTGTCTTACAGCTTGTTGAGTGAAGCTGATGGGTGCAATGAGAGATTCAGGCCAGACATAGAAAGATTTGTATTGATATTCTTGCTCTGTAAGCTCTAGGCCTTCTTTGAGTTTAAGAGCAATGCCCCAAGTGGTATCACGGGAAATGGAGCGCTGTGCCCAGCTATTTTCAATGGTATAGTTGATGTTTGCTTGATCGCAGATCTGTTTGGCTGTATCGAGGTCTTCGTAGGAGCGAAAGGCAAGAATGACGCACTGAGACGTGGTGGTGGTTATGTGTTTTTGACCGCGTCTTTTGTGGGGGGGTAAAGAGGTTTTGATAGTAGCGAAGTGGTCTTCAGTCATACTTAAGGCAGGTGCTATTTCAGCAAGAAGATCTTTTTTTTGTCCTTTTTGTTCAATGCGTTTGCTATGATTTATGTGGTTAAAACATAGTTTTGCTAATGGATACATGTCCAACCACAGATGTCGTGTGGGTTTGAGAATGGGAATACTGGAAGATAGAGTACTTTTAGGATGTTTGAGATCTTCTGGCCTAAAGGAGGCTGAACAGCTATCACAGCCTTGGCTATGAGCTGTTGCTCCACATTGTGGACATTCTCCTGAGACCATATGGTCTGGCAAAAACATGTTAGCTTCGGTATCAAACCAATGGTTGGTTGTTTTGATCGATAGCAGTCCTTTTGATTGAAGGTCTTCCATAAACCCCTGACAGATACGGCTATGTTCTGCAAGATGTTCTGTGGCAGAGGTTGATCCATAGTGATCACAGCTGATGTGATATGACTTAAGGGTATGGATATGTTTTTTGCGGATATCGTTGATCAGTTCTTTGAGATCTTGGCCACAATTCTGTGCAGATATCTGACTTTTCACACCGTGGTCATCGGTGCCACTTACAAAAACCACATTATCTTTACCCATAACGATGCGTAACCATCTGGCATAAATATCTGCTGGAATAAAAGCTCCAGCAAGATGGCCAATATGCAACAGGCCGTTAGCGTAAGGCATACCAGCTGTTACGATAGCGCGTTGATGCGTTTTTAAAGAAGCCAGTAAGGTGGTTATGTCCTCAGGCATTTGTGAAGTGCTCGCTCATAGAGGAAAACTTTCTTAGCAAAACTTAGCAAAACTTAGCAAAACTTAGTAAAACTAAGTGGCTCGTGGACTTCATGACACATATATATCAGTATCCCTGTATATCAGTGTAGCAGTCTTTGTATGTGAGCCATATGAATTTTAGTGGGATGTGCCTTTGGCTCTGCAAGTTATTTGGTTTTCAGGAAGCCAAATAGCTCCAAAGGTATCGCCTTCTCCCCAATATCTTCCTGCATCATAAACCAATGCAGAAACCCATCCCTCTTCTTGTCCGATGGGAACAAATTCAAAGCGGTAATCAAGAAAGGTTTCATCTTTTTTGTAATCTTTGAGTTCTGTGGTGATATCTGTATTGATTTTTCCGTTAGGAGATAAACGGATATCTTGTTTTTTAAGAGGTAGCCGGCTACGGCAAATCTCCCATCTTTTTTCATGGATCATATAGTTGATATGGGGATTGGCTGTGGTGAGATGTCTGTGATGAGGTAAGAAACGTGTTGAGCGTAGCTCATAGACTATTTCAGGAAGCAATGCAATCTTGATTTGATATTTATGATTAAGAGGATCGAGATCATCGAGTTGAGGTAAAAGACTCACCATATCCTTGATTTTGCCTTTGTTGTCTTTGAGAAAATACACCCAAGGAGTGGGCATCCATTCACGTGGTCTTCTTTCTACATACAGATTTTGTAATGAGACCATGTAAGGGATACGCTGGCCTTTGAGGTTATTGGGACGTAGCCAATTGTTGTGATAGATCATCAATTCACCATACTCGTTTTTATCACCGAGTATGCCTATATGACCACCGTCAGGTTTGCTGCCCATACAGTTAGACGTGGTGCATCCTGCAATAATAGCTCCTGCTGGAACACCATGAGGAAAGGCGGTGTTAAAGAAGCTGACAATTTCATGACGATTGTTTTTGGCTTTGTTATATCTTGGCAGATTATAAACTACTCCGCCGATATCTTTGACAGCCTGAAGAAAGTAAGGGATGGAGTGAAGTGCAGATCCTTGAAATTGATAACCAATAGAATTTAAGACATAAGTGAGGTTGGTGGTACAACGCAGTGGTTGAGCGAAGTCTTGAAATTGAGGATCTTTTTGATCTTCAATGAACTCAACAGCTCTTTCAAAGATCAATTTACCGGTGGGAGTGAGAAGATCAAAAGATCTGCCAATAATAGCAGCACTGGGATGCCACTTATCATCCGGTACCGCGCGTTGATATCTTCCCAAGGTGCCGTTTTCTCCAAAGGGAAGATAGGAGCTATCTTTTTTGCCATCAGGATTGTAACCATCGCGTATAGGTTGTTTAGCCTCTTCTGTTTCAGTACTCGGCTCTGGCTTTACTTTTGTTGGGATATAGAAACTGGTTTCATTAGAACAGCCACGAAGAACGGAACACAATACTATCCCCGCAAAGAGGTACATGATTCTTTTTTGGTTTCTTAAGTAAAAGAGTATCATCGATTTTATGTGGTTATATGAATAATATCTATAATGTGCAACTGGTAACTTGGGCTTCTATCGGATGATTTTTTCAATGTTCAATTACTTTTTTTATATGCTTGATAATGTCTAAAGATCTTTAAAATTCAAGTAGTTACAACCGGTACGGATCAGGATTTGAGAGTCTTTTTTTAAAAGAATAAGCTAGAAAAGTGAACAAAATAAGCTGCTGTGATCTTTCATCTGAGTCCAGGTATTACGTACGTAAGGTTTTATATCCATATATAAAGAAAAAGTAGATAGCTGGCAGCTTTTTGGACGAACAAAGCATACAGGGATTACAAGGATTGCAAGGATTGTGTGAGTGCTGATCTATGCTATGGGCTTTATTGAGCAAACTGACTTACATAGAAGCAGAAGATATTTTGTGGCAATCTGGTACAGAATCAGTGGTTTTTGTGGGAAAACACATAGAGAGCATGGTGGCGAGTTGGCTGTCGCCATAACTTGCTTGAAGCCCTAGTGTTTTGAGGATCTGAGTCACAGAAGGCACTTCAAGAGAGATGTTTGGATCGAGGCTATACAGTGCTGGTAGATAATCACCATATAGGCTTACAGGAAGGTAAGGCATACTTGAGGCAGCCTCTTTGGTTATGATGTTTGTGGTTGGTGGTGAGTTGTCATCTTTGCCGTCTAAATCTTTGAGAGTTGTCATAGTTGCTGATTTTGCTTTTTCTGCGATGGCTACCACGATGGCTATTCCTGAAACGAGAGTGACTCCCCAGCCAAGATATGGCAGAGCTTTATGGCGAAGTTTTATGCCTTTACTAGATATGATCTTTCCACCGTGGCTGAGTTTTGGGGCCGAGACTGTTTGAGGAGGTTTTTTTAAAGCAGTAGCACTAAGTGCAGGGCTAGCAGGTGTTGTGGCTTTTTTAAGATGACCAAGAAGACCTTTAGCTTTGGCTTGCCGGTGAAGGTCTTGCCACATATCAAACATCTTGCCATCGGTTAATGTCCCGACTTTTAAGCCGCGAAATTCTATCATTTCATAACGAATGCTGGTGATTTCTCCATCAAGAAAGCGACTCATGTCTTTGCCTTCTGCAAGCATAGCCAGCCCTTGGTTATAGAGAGTTTGAAACTTTTGTTGAAGTCTCGATGAACGTAAAGGAGTGAGTTTATAGGGACGTAGATCCCGATCTACAATGATGGCATCTTCAGTGTCTAGTATCCATTCATCCTTCATGTTACGCCACATGCTTGTAGCAATTTCATAGTATCCTTGCTTAGCTAATTCTTTGATATGGCGAGTTGTGGATGCTGCTTGCATGTAACGAATGTTCCCACCAGAACGCCATGAGCGTTTGTGAAAGGATTTAGCGCGTTGAAGTAATTGTCTCTGGGCAGTATATCCAGGTAAATCCATAGTAAATGTTGTGTCACTTTGATAGTTCATCGTATCAAAAATATGAGAAATATCTGTCATCACTCCATCTACGTTACGCCCATTGTTGATACGATAGATGAGCTCTTGGTCTAATTCGAGAAGCCTTTGACGAGCCTGCTGGTTAAGTGTTTCAGAGATTTTTGGTTGCAAGAAAAGCTGAGTGAGTTTATAGCGTTCATGATTAGCTAGTGTTGCAGCCAGACGTTGATAATACAACCTAGCATTCAAAACACGTCCTCCATCGATGATGCTCCGAATGCGTTTATATTTTAAGGAATTTGCAGCATTATGAGACTTTATCACACCAAACATCGTGCTAGCTAAAATCACAGAACCTCCTATAAAGATGAAAGGATCTTGTGTGTCATCTTCTTCAGAGAAGCTTTGTTTGATGTTACGGGTTTGCTCAAGCTCTCTAAGAGTGAGCATGCTTTTCGGAAATATCCCATATTCCACAGGAGTACCATCTGGTAAGAGTAAAGCCGTTACACAAGAAGATATGTTGATCTGATCATTTTCTTTAAGACATGTTTGGAACTGAAATGTATCCTCTTCGTTGGTTGTTTCTTCTAAGACTTTTTTGAAAATAAGAGCATATGAGTCATCTTGAACGGCTGTAAGAGATGATGGAGCAGGATTAGAAGAGGAGAAAAACATCCTACAGCCATAGAGAGATGCTATGGATATTAAGAAAGTGATGCTGATAGTTATGTGTAACATAATAGAGGGTGATACTTCAAAAAATGAGTGACAAGGACATTGCTTTGAGCATGTCTCGGTAAGATGGATGATAAGTTAATCTTGGTTTTTCTGAGTTTCATTTTTTAACAGGGTTAGAGCTGGGTTGTTGTCGGTGATGAGATAGGTGAGCTTGTTTGAGCAATTTATCCCACAGAAGTCCTATTTTATAAGTTTGCTAGTTAACTTAGTATACGGATGCGCATCATGCCCTCCAGAGTTCCTGCCGCAGAGTACACTCATAGAATACAAGCAATAATATAATTTACCAGGCAATTTATAATATAGTTATTAAAATGTAACTTTTTCTCTGGGGTTTCTTGAAATAGATCTCATATGATGCAAATATTTTTTGGATAGCAAAAATATGTTCTTAGGTTATTTACTGCTATTTTGTACCTCAAAAATTTATGAAGATGGCATTAACTCCATGTTAAGCATACTAGATCTACTTGTTTGAAGTAACAATTTTAGAGATATTAAAGTGTTATCAGATAGTGACTTTCTGTAAGGTAAGGGTTGTAGTTTGTCGCCAGACGGGTGCGTCTGCAAAAAGCTTTTTTATGTTTAAGACTGTTGTTTCTTTATAGCAAAGTGACTGTAAGTATCTAGGCCTTGGCAGAACCTTGCATTTCAATCTTCTCAAAATGCTGGCTTCTCAATTTGAGCTAGTTTATGGGAATAGCTTGTGCTCAAATGAATTAAACAGTAATATAATGAATGAGGCCGTCGATAAGAATAGGGATGGATTTAGGCGTAAATTACATTCCAGAGAGATGGCGAAATGTCAAGATCCTTACCAAGAGAGAAAACCAAGAGAGAAAAGAGACACTATGGAACTACCTTTAGGAGAGCAAGGATTTGAAGCACTTAGAAAACGAAATTGCTATTACGTAGATAAAACTCGGTATATTTGGGAGCTTACTTCACATGGTGATGATTATTTTCTATCTCGTCCCAGACGCTTTGGCAAAAGTCTTCTTGTAAGTACTTTGGAATGTCTTTTCGAAGGAAAGAAAGAGCTATTTAAGGGGCTTTATATCTATGATAAGTGGGATTGGTCTCAAAAGTATCCTGTACTTACCATTGATCTTGGCGGCAAAGAATACACTAACGAAAACGATTTAGAAGAAGATATTTTTGCTTTTTTAGATACTTTAGAAGATGAGTATAGCATCCCAGCATCTGATGAACTCAAACCCTCTGCGTCTAGGCGTCTACAGAAAATTATTAAGCATATTTATACTATCAATTCTAAGACAGAAGTAGTTGTTTTAATTGACGAGTATGACAAACCTATCTTGGATACTCTAGAAGACAAAGAGATAAGTAAAAAAAATCAATCCACTCTTAGAGGGTTTTACAGTATTTTTAAAGCATCTCATAAGTTCATTCGATTTCACTTTGTTACTGGCATCACCATGTTTGCTAATTCGACAGTATTTACAGGTTTTAATCATCTTATTGATATCAGCTTAAAGCCGGAATATTCATCTATTTGTGGATATACAGATAAAGAATTAGATACAGTTTTTGAAGATGAGATCAAGAATTTTGATCGTGATG
>MPNI01000143.1 GCA_002238945.1 Proteobacteria bacterium bin106
TTAGTTTGCCTCCTGTCAATATCATTAAAGCGATCCTGATACTCACCGATAGGCCTTCCGTGGATACCATATATAAAATCATCCTTAAACCAGAAACCGAAACGACCTAAAAGATTTTCTTGGTGGCAAGATAGCTTAGCATTAGCTGTGCTTCCGCTATACCAAGGGGGACAGTACTCGACGAAATGAATACTGAAAGCTCCTACAGCAGTTCGCGAATCACTCCTTTTTCTGCCACGATTGTGCGGTCAGTATTAAGGTCGGTAATGATGGTGATGTGTGTTTCTGCTACAAATTGATTCACTTCTGTGATATTAAGAATGCGATCTCTGTACTTACTTATGACGTGCTTGGTGCTAGCTAGATTCTCTGTCGCTATCTCCTCCTGTTTGCAGCTTGTCGTGATGGCGACAAATAGACCAATGAGATAAACAATAGGCATAGGATTACTTTTTCATAATTTTTATAATACTACTTTAGTATGTCACTTTTCACCTTTCTCATACAACACCGATCGTCCTTAGTTATGTTTGATTTAATAAAAAACTTAATATCTTGATATTAAAGGTGCTTATCTATCTGTTTGCAAGTTATACCCCACCCAAAATGGAACCGAAAAATCCACCACTTCACCTCTATGCCATCACCTCAACTCTTTCAAAGTTTCTCATCAAAAATGAAATTCTTGTGTTTCAAATACAACACCAAGTTAATAGTTAGGCCTCTCAAAAGTCCTGTTCTCGTCTTCTAACGCTTAGCCCTGACTTTGATATTTCAGATGTAATTTTACTCAAAAACGTCTACTCTATTTGAAGTAGCTATCGAATCAAAAAGTAATTTTTTCCTTTAATTATCAATGGGTTAAAGCAATCATTACCATAATGACTGCTGTTAGATTATTATCTCTTTATACAAAAATTGTAGTGTTTTACGTAGTTTTTTTATTGGAATTTCTATGATATAATAAACAACAGTGACTGTGACCTTGACCGCCATCAAAATGGAGTAAAGTATGTTTATATCATGTCCTAAGCTAAAAAATGGTGCCACTGTGGTTCG
>MPNI01000144.1 GCA_002238945.1 Proteobacteria bacterium bin106
CACATTGTAGCCTTGAGCTTTGAGCATTACCTCAGTTAAGTGAGGATATGCTTCTTCTTTGCTAGCCAACAGATGTCCTGCCGATAGGGAGTCCCCCAACACCAGTATACGCGCAGGGTGATCTTTAGTAATAATGGCTGGCGCTTCAGTGGAATTAAGATCTGACTGCTCCTCGCCTGTTTGATCATCACTTTTTTGAGAGCTCCTAAGCTCCTCGCTGTCCTCAGGCGGAGAACACGACACAATAACAACCGACATGACTAGCATCAAAACTAAGTAAACATACCTGCCCTGCAGCCGGTTTAACAGTAACGCAAGTTCTTTCATGGGAAAAATATGGAGCACAGCATCAACCTCAAATAAATGTTATCAAGAACACTCTATATTAATATCGATATTATATTGGCGGCCCTTGTTTGGTTAAAAAGGTGTAGAAGTTACGAGCCATAATCTTATGTCCTTTTTGATTAGGATGAAGAGCATCAGCACTATTTAAATTGAGTTCACCAATAACGCCTTGTAGGAGGTTTGGCCAGAGAGGAATCGAGTGTTTTTTGGCCACAACTGAAAAAATACCATGAAAACGCATAAACACACCCCCATCCAGGAGAGTGATCGCCGGAGGAATGGAAGGTATTTGCACCCCAGCAATCATCACTTTAGCCCCTTGCCTTTGACTGATATGAACCATCGTATCTAAAGCCAACTCCAGATTGGCAATCTTTACATGGAGTGGGGAAGCCCGATAAGAGAACATGGTATTTGTCATTTTTTCGAGAATATCTAAACCATTATTGGCTCCTAAGGCCAGGAAAACATGAGTAACATTGGATGCTCCATCGGCGAAATATTTTCTTAGCTCTGCAACAGCACCTTCGGCTCTCAACCCTTTTATACTACGATTATCCATTTCCACATTGTAGCCTTGAGCTTTGAGCATTACCTCAGTTAAGTGAGGATATGCTTCTTCTTTGCTAGCCAACAGATGTCCTGCCGATAGGGAGTCCCCCAACACCAGTATACGCGCAGGGTGATCTTTA
>MPNI01000145.1 GCA_002238945.1 Proteobacteria bacterium bin106
ATCTCTTTTGAGACTAAAAACTGCACCAAATCTTCCATATTCTCTTAGTTTTGCAAATCTCAAAGCATTTGTTGAATGTTGAGAGTACGTAGGCTGTTGACCAAAAAATGCCGTCGCGTAAGGACCATCTTCAAAGCTAACGCTAGTAATTCTAATGTTTTTATTAATATTTTTTTTGCATTCTTCACCAAATTCCCAGTCCTCTGGAATGTATGAATAACGTGAGTTAGCTTGAGCATATAAATCACTGGGTAGTATCGTCATGGTAACGACAGAAAAGAAGAGTGAGCATATTGTCTTTTTATAAAAATCACGAATAAACTTAGCATATTTCATGGTTATTTTGTCCTTTTGTTGAATAATTTAATTTTTATGAGTGTGTATATGGCAGCCAATCATGAAAGCGTAGCTGAGCAAACAATATAACCAAAAATCAAGAGAAAAAACATCTTTAACTTAAATGCTTTTTTCTTGAAAATTTGGTACTATCACATCCTCATAGGATTTCATCGATAGAAATCAACAGATTTTTTTGGTCCTTCCGGCTTTGCTACCACGAATATAAATCTCCATCTGCTATCAGAATCTTTATATCCTTGTACCCAACGTTTATCGAGTAATACTCGACCATCACTTCGTATTTGGCTTGGATCAACAGGGAAATAATGAACTAAGCAAACCTGCTGAGCAAGCATAAAAGCAGAATCTAAGTTCTTCTTTTTAGAGCGTTTCCAATCTGTGAACGTACCACTTGGAATCCACAGACGATGCCCTGCTCTATATTTATGTTTTGATGATAATCCATTAAGAAACATTACCTTGTCAGTGAATTCTTTTCTCTGAGGAAGTTCGGGTATATATCCATGCTCAATCCTTAGTGGAGCCTCTGGCACACGGACACCATTTACGGTAGTTCTCTTAGTTCGGTAAACAACTCCCTCAGAGACAATAAATGGAGCAATATCACTGAGGTCAAATGTATAACTTTCATAAGGGCCTGGAACCAGCTTATCTCTTTTGAGACTAAAAACTGCAC
>MPNI01000146.1 GCA_002238945.1 Proteobacteria bacterium bin106
TTGTTTTACGCGAATCAAGTCTTTGTAGTAGAGCTGAAGATGCTACGACCAGGTCAGAAAGTAGAGACAGCTTTAAAGGGTGCTATTCAACAAATCAAAGATCGCCTCTATGCTGACCCACATAAGGGTCTGAAAAAGCCCATTAACCTCGTAGGGATGGTGTTTAGTAAAGAAAAACACAATATTGTTGGGATTCTTCATGAAGAGTTGGATGATGATGCATAAGCTTTGTGGGTAGGTCCACTTTGTGTCCTTACTTGTGAGGAGTCTTTCTATACGGAGCTTGCCTTATAAAATGATGACTAGTATAGTTGTGCAAAGTCAGGTACTATGGTAGGTGCTGCTGTAGGTATATTAGTGGCTAATTGCCAGAAAGTTTGATGTTTAAAATGTCAGGAATATATATCATGATATTTCCAATAGGTTGCGCAGATTTTGAAGATATTAGAGAAGATAAATATTACTATGTAGACAAAACAGATCTTATTTATAAGTTGATAAAAACTGGTAAAAATTATTTTCTTTCTCGCCCTAGACGTTTTGGTAAAAGCCTTCTTATTAGCACATTTGAGTGTTTGTTTGAAGGAAAGAAAGATTTATTTAAAGGACTGTATATTGAAGATAAATGGGATTGGTCTCAAAAATATCCTGTAGTAAGACTCAGTATGACTGGTCAAAACCATAACCCAGAAAAGATTTCAGAAAACATCATTAATCAAATCAAGCAGATAGCCAAAACAGCGGGTTTAGATCTATCTGAAATCGCGAATGAATCTGCTTTACTAGCATTAAGCAATCTTTTGTTTTCTTTGAAGGAAAAAACCGGCAAAAAAGCTGTGGTCCTTGTGGATGAGTATGACGCTCCTATTTTGGATGTTTTGGTTAACACAGAGTTAGCCAAGAAAAACAGCAATTTTCTCTGGAAATTCTACCGACAAATCAAAGATTCTGAAGAGTATATTCACTTTGTTTTTGTCACAGGCATTACCATGTTTTCTAAAAATAGTATTTTTTCAGGACTCAATAATCTTAAAA
>MPNI01000147.1 GCA_002238945.1 Proteobacteria bacterium bin106
GTATATGGAGCAAGAGCAAGATCAGAAGATTGAAGCAGTTTATGCGATAGCTCTGGTGTTTGGTAAAAAAGAGAAAAATGTGGTGGGATGGAAGGCAAAGGCTCTTTTATCATGAGATCAGACATGACAAAAGTAAGAAAATAACTTTTTCTTCGTGCTAGTTTGAGATCTTACATGTCTTCAAGATTACTCCCAGGCTTGAGCATTGAGTAAACTCAATGATAGCACGCTCATCATATATGCCAACTAAGACAGAGTAAATATGAGGTTACTGTTATTGATGATCTCTTCGGCCTAAGATGCACTTGATGTGTCTGTTGCATTCTTGCTACTGGGTGAACTCCCTGAGACTTTTTGGGCAACCTCAAACAATCGAGGTAATAAAAAAGAGTAGTCAGAAATCGTTATACATTCAGCGATATGAGTTTGGTATTGCATAAAAGACTTTGGTTCACTTTAAAACAAGCTTTATCTTAGCTTAAAATAAGTCTCATCTTTTTATCTGATGAGACGAAAAATTCTTTGCTATCAAAAGTGATCAAGGTAAACATGCCACTTTAAACCTCATGGATATGGAGTGATAGACAGGCAAGTCCTGCATGGGGAGGTTGTACTTACCAGTCAAATTTATAGATATTACCGCTAGGGTCGGTGTCTCCGATAAGATACAAGAAAGATTTCTATGATTGTGATTGCCAGAGCTTTTTGTTATAATGGTCGCTGGATAGCAAGATATGATAAAGCCACTGGCGCAGGTAACATCCCCAACCTTTGATGAGAGAGTATTATGGAATTTCCTATAGGTGATCCGTATTTTGACAGTATCCGCAAAGGGGATTTCTACTATGTTGATAAGACGGAATATTTAAGAACTCTTATTAAGGAAGGAAAGTACTATTTCTTGTCTCGTCCACGTAGATTTGGCAAAAGTCTTCTTCTGAGCACTCTGCATAACTTATTTGAAGGAGAAAAGGAGTTATTCAAAGGCCTATATATCTATGATCATTGGGAGTGGAGTCAAAAATATT
>MPNI01000148.1 GCA_002238945.1 Proteobacteria bacterium bin106
ACTCTCTGGTTGGGCTTATAAAGAAGAGATGTATAACTTCTGTTTGCCTGCAGATGATGGTGGTGAGCCACAGTGTGAACAAATTCTCCATAACTTAAAATAACGCTTATTTATTTTCCTTTATCTTCCTGACTTTGACATTTCAAACTCAGAACAAAACGTAACATATTAAAATAACAGACTTTTCTTTGCGAACTATTCTTAAAAGCACACACTACAAGTTGATTATTTTTAAGTAAAAACAGTTATGTTTTGTAAGGTCTCTTTTTAGTCTTTTATGCCAGAGGTTTCGTCAATTGACCACTGGGCCTGCTTAAGAAAAAACATGCCTAAGATGCTGTTTAAATAGGAAGAGCTAGCTGTTTTCCTGGGATCGTATCAAAGGTGGTAGCCATAGTCGTGCATGACTCTCATCACTGACGATAAAAACTTGCATACCCGTATTTCTCATCAATAGCCTAAAAATATCAGAATACACAACACCCTAACATCAATACCTCTTACTAGAGAATTGATGGAAGAGTGTGTCCTTAAAGTCACAGAGACTTTCGCTCATGTCACTGAGTGGTGCTATCAGCAAGCTTCGTAATTTCTTCTGGTGTGAGGCCTGTCGCAATCGAAATGGCTTCTACATCACTCCCATTGGAAAGCATGCGTCTAGCCACGGATGCTATACCTTTTTGTATACCCTTTTGCTCGCCCTTCTTCATGCCCTTCTTCATGCCTTCACGCTTACCTTCACGTTTACCCTTCTTCTCGCCCTCTTGCTTAGCTTCTTCTAAAGCTAGTTCCTCTTGTTTTCTCTGTCTATCAATAGCCAACCACATATCCATATCTGTGAGAGTGGTATTGAGTTGACTCAATTGAAAAGCTGCTTCTGCCATATGTCCTCCTGTTAATATAATCTCTATGAGCATGTCTTCGGTTAATACCGACCACCTCTTAGCAATATACATAAAAGCTTCAAAAAGACAACCATCTCTATTCACATCATCGGTGTTCCTGT
>MPNI01000033.1 GCA_002238945.1 Proteobacteria bacterium bin106
TAAATGCTCTTTCAACTCGAGCTAGATGCTTATAAGAAGATACAACTTTCTTGGCACTCATTTCTCTTTTTGAAAGACTGGTTGTAACAACAAAAAGTCCATCAATATTGTTTTCTTCGGTAATAGCCTGTTCGTTCCTTGAGTAAGTCAACGAATTCTCTTCAATTTCTATATCAAAGAAAGGCTTTACGTGATGTCTATTTAAAATACGAAGAACGCGTTCTGTGATTTTCTGACGGCCTTTTAGAGTTAGCGCATACTTTCTTCTTTGGATGGCTTTTTGCACCACAGCAAGATCCTTTTCTGCACGCTTTAAGGCGTCTTTTCGTTTCCGTCTCCTTGTTGCTTCTCGGTAGGGGTTATGGCAAATGATTAAGCGCATACCAGGATATTCATCACTTTTGACCTCACAAATATTACGTGTATCAAAAAGAGAAGTTTGCATTGACTCTCCTCTTGTTTTCATAATCGTCTTTAAAGAGGGTTTTCTAAGAACAATACCATAAACACTGCCATACAGCCCCATAAAACTATCGTTAATTTCTGGGTTATCTTTGCTATAAGTAAGTTTTAATTTTTTGAACTGATAAGTATCATTTTCCTTGCTTTTATAAAATGTTAACAAGCGTAGATGACGTTGATCTTGACTATAATCCATGATCTCTTGAAAATTTACTATGAAGTCATCATCTTTACTCTCTGTACCTTGATTGATGGTATCTGTAGACCTATGAAAAGTTTTCTTCATTATGTTGTTAAATAAATTTTGATGATGTTTTTCCGTTTTCCACTCTCTACTTTGTTGTTCTTGATTATCCCACTGCAGTGCTTCATCGTGAAAGGATACAACAGCTCTGCTCCATTCTGATTGGTTCTGAGGATGGCTTCCTATGTTTAATGTAAGAGGTATAGGTTTGTTAGATATTTCCGTTGTTAAATGAGATGCTTTGAGGCATTTATGAGTAGATTTATAACTAAGAATAGTTTTGTTGAGAGTGATCTTTAAAAACACCACATCATTTGAAAGAAAACAGGCATTAGATACGTTATCTGTGCTTTCTTTGTCTGATGTTATGTAGCGATGAAATATGTTATAGTTGGGATGTTTGGCTTTAGATGTAGCTACTAAAGGAGATGTGGTGCAGGTATGATAGTCAAAGCTTTGGTTAAACATCTTGATATCATTGGCTATATCATCTGATGCCTTAAGATTGCCTTTGAGATCTTCAAGCATCTGCTCTTCGTGAGGATCAGCTATGTTAAGACTCTTCTCTAACCATGCTCTATCGTGCTGGGCTATGTTTATGCTTGAGTTCTGAGATTTAAGATTCTGAATTTTTTCTGCAAGCTTACTTAGATACTCTGATTTGTTGATATCAAAATCCACTTTCACATAGTTAGGTCTCTTTCCTTCTGTTGTCTGGCAGTCAGCATCAGAAGCAATGTTAAAGTACAAGGCGTACTCATTAACTGTTCCATTCACATGTTGTTCTGCCATGTTACGAACACAGTGATAAGCTGTTGCTACATAAGCAACAAGTTCTCCATTTTCTTCTTCAAGAGAAACCACCGATGCACAAGAGTGGATAGTAGAGGCATTGTTAGTCTTGTTGTTTGCCCAAGTCATCTGTGCTCCGTAGCTCAGTCCACGATAGACACTTAGGGGCACTTTAGCGACTCCACCCTGACCACTGGCTAACCTGGCATCAGCACCACCACAAGGGGTGCCTGTGTCTACTCCACCTCTTTGAGGTTTACAGGCTGGGATGATGCACAAGCTGGTAGCGACAGATAACACCATAAGAGTAATAAGGATGTGATGGTGTTTTTTCATAGGCAAAGTATTGTCTTTTTAACTGATGGGTTCATCATGTATGTCTCAAAAGGAGGTAGAGTTACGAGCTGCTTTATGGAACATAAATAGCTCGTAAGTGCTGAGCTAAAACAACACATTACGTAAGGCTTGTATCGGACTAATCAGTTAGTAAATTTATGAAAAATAATTATTAAATGAGTTTAAACCCATAAAAAAATATTGGATTATGACACCACCTAGATCTTGGCTTGATCATACTTAGTTGATGCTATCTAATATTTAATCTAGATTTTATGGTGATATCCAGTCAAAATATATAGAGTTTAAGATTAGAGTTTAAGATAATAACCCAATTTCTTTAAGTCTTTGTTGAAGGTATGTGCCAGCAGTAATGCTTGGATAATAGGCTTTTCCACCGCTACGTTTGATGCATTCTGGAAGTGGTGTTAAATCCACATTTGCTGTGGGATGAATAAAACATGGCATTGAGTAACGTGCTTCTGCTTTTCCTGATGGATTGACCACACGATGTGTGGTGGAGGCTAAGATGCCATTGGTGATGTTTTGCAACATATCACCAGAATCTACAATCAATTCACGAGGGTCTTTCATATCCACATTATGCCACGCTCCTTTGCGATCGCGTATCTCAAGACCTTGTGCGGTGGAAGCACATAGTAATGTAATCAGATTGATGTCCTCATGAGCTGCTGCACGTATAGCCCCTTGAGGATGTTCTTGTAACGATAAAGCTGGGTAATGCACCACTCTCAATAGTGTGGGACCATTTTGGATCATTTTTACAAAAATATCTTTCTGTAACTCCAAATACAGAGCGCATGCTTCGAGTAGCCATACAGCACATTTTTCCAGTTGATGATACAACGCTGTTAAACTGGGTTGCATTTCGGCAACTTCTTTGCACCAAAGATCATAGTGTTTTCCGTAAGGCATAGGGTTTTGGTTTGAATGTATCGCCTCTCTACTTACGTGCCAAAACTCTTTGAGATCATATGCTTGAGCATCTTTGGCTTTTTCCTTACCAAGTCCTACAAATCCTACTTGTCCTGATAATTGTGGATAAGAGTAGTGCTGTTTTTGTTGCTCAGATAAGGCAAAGAATTCTTTTGCTGATGCATAAGCATCATCAATCAGGGATGGTGAGGTTGTCCAAGACGATAAAGAGAAAAACCCAACTTCTTTGAGGGCATCACCTAACTGAGTTATAAATTGCTGCTGTTTCTTGGGGTTTGTGGACAGATAGTCTCTTAGATCTAAAGAAGGGATTTGCATAGATGTTCCTTATAAATAAATGTATTTTAGGTTTTTGAATGAACAAGCAATGAAGGATAATAATCGGGGTGAGGAGAAAGGTTCATAAGATGGATCATGGTCCCGGCCATATGAGCAAGTCCTCCTTCAGGACAATCGTTTCGAAGATGGAAATGTTTTTTAGCAGGAACAATATATAAAGGCACTTTTTCTATGCTGTGGGATGTTTTTGGCTCATTTGGATCGTTAGCCATATACATGGTTTCACAATTGCCATGATCTGCTGTGATCACAAGAGTGGTTTGGGTTTCTTGGCAAGCTTTTATCAATCGTCCTAACATATAATCCACCACACTTACAGCGATAACAGCTGCATGAAAGTCTCCTGTATGTCCGATCATGTCACCATTGGCAAAATTGATACGTCCAAAATCAAAAGAATTATTATACAAGCGTTGAATGGTAGCTGTGGTGATTTCATGAGCACTCATCCATGGTATGAGATGAAGCTCTTCTTTGAGAGAAGGGATTTGGAGGTATTCTTCTTTTTGCTCATCGAAATAACCCCAGCGATTACCGTTCCAAAAAAACGTTACATGACCAAATTTATGGCTTTCTGAACAAGCAAATTGTCTGAGACCATAAGAGAGCAAGGTCTCAGTTAAGGGATTGTCGATGGTCACACCGTTGACAAGTACATGCTGGGGTAAGTTTTTATCCGCATCATAAGAGGTCATGCCACAATAAAAAACCTTTGGATGGCGCTTGCGATCAAACATGGAAAAGTCTTGTTCACAGAAAGCTTGAGATATTTCTATGGCTCGATCAGGACGAAAATGAAAACATACCACCCCATCACCATCTTCTATGGTGGTGCGGCCATGTGGATCATGGATAATAAAAGGTGGAAGATGTTGATCGTTATCACAACCTTGTTGGTAACCGCTAGATAAAGCGGCATCAACACTTTCAAACATGTCTCCATGAGCTAAGACATGATGATCCCAACCACGTTTGACCATGTGCCAATCAGCACCGTAACGATCCATGGTGATGCGTCCTCTTCCTCCACCAGAAGCCACACGAATGTGTGTGTCATAAGATGCTGATAGTCGTGTTATAACGTCCTTGAGACGGTTAACATGTTTTTGGGCAGAACGTGGTGCCACATCACGGCCATCAAAAAGCAGATGTAGGCGTATACAAGCAATGCCTTCTTTGCATGCTTGTTCAAGCATGCTGTAGAGGTGATTTTCATGTGAATGCACCATGCCATCAGAGAGCAAACCGATAAAATGTAATATGGCTCCTTCTTTTTTCATCTGAGCCATGAGTTTTTGCCAGGTGCTACCTTGATATATCGTTCCTGAGGCGATGGCTTTATGAACCAAAGTCGCACCTTGATCCACAATTCTACCAGCGCCTAAAGTGTTATGCCCCACTTCACTATTGCCCATATCTTGATCGGTAGGCAATCCTACATGTTGTCCATGACTGTATAAAGTTCGGTAAAGTCCTGTGGTGCGGAGGCGGTCCATATGAGGGGTAAAGGCGGCATGAACAGCATTGCCCACACTTTCTGTTCGTTGGCCAATTCCATCCATAACCACACATAAAAGACGATCTATGTTTTTCATATCAATGACCTAACTCAGGTCCGTAACTTGGAAAATACACCCTAAATCTTGAAACACCTCAAAAAACTGTGGAAATGTTTTGGACACACAACTCGGTTGCTCTACGATAATATGGTGAAAATGCGTAGCTAACAAGACACATGACATACAGATACGATGATCACCAAAGCTTTTTAAAACCACCATGTTTTTTCGCTTTAAGGTAGGCCCTTGATCTTGTGGGAATACCTTGATCATCCCCGCTTTACTCTCAACTTTGCCACCAAGAGCGCCTATATTATGTTCTATAGCGGTTATTCGATCACATTCATGATAGCGCAAAACTTCTGTTCCTCTTATTTCAATGGCCCCATCAGAGCATAATGCCAAACAAGCAAGGGTGGGAATTTGATCAGGCATCTCAGACATATCCACACTCCATCCTCCCTTTAAGTGCGGTGGTCCTGAACATAAAATCCCTTCTTCTGTGGAAGTTATGGTACAGCCGAGCTTTTTGAGAATGTTTAAAAATCTTACATCAGGTTGTAAAGAGGTGGTTTTTATGCCTTTCACTATCACTGAAAGGCCATGCAAAGCTGCAAAGGCATAGATATAACATGCTGAGGATATATCTAATTCCACAGTAAAACATCTGCTTCGGTATGTTTGGGGATGTACTGATAAGAGAGTTCCCTTGGTTTGTGATTTTATGTCTACTTTCACACCAAAAGAGGCCATAGTATGGTATGTCATGGATATATAACCACATAAAGGAGCACCATAATGAATATTTACCGGTTCTTGAGCAAGTGGAGCAGCCATCAGTAATGCGCTAATAAATTGTGATGATGCTTCTGCAGTTGGAATGATATTCAGTTGCCCTCCCTGACATCCATGTGTTTGGATGATCAAAGGTAAATGGTTATCTTTTTTGCAAAACACTAAACGGGATGGATCATTTTTTGATAAAAGTCTTAAATAATCACATAATTCTGCTATGGGTCTGGATTCTAAAGATTTATGACCACATAATGTTATAGAGGTGGGATGAGTGAATTCTGTAGGCTTATAAGCCCATAACAAAGCGAGAAGAAATCGAGTGGTAATCCCAGATGCGCCTAGATATAGCTTATGATGTAAAAAATCATGGTTGCTAGCAAAGTAACCACTTTTCCCTCTTATTTGTAAAGTGTGGTTATCAAGCCACTTGTACTGAACGCCTAAACTTTCAAGTGCCCGAATACACCAATATGTATCCTCACTTTTCAAAACACCTTTTATCAAAGATTCCCCTTCAGCTATGGCTGCAAGTAGCAAAGAGCGAATGGTGAGGCTTTTTGATCCAGGAATATAGATTATATGGCTGTGAGGATGGGGGGGTTCATGCCCGTACGTATGATCACAAGTCATACTTTGAGTTGAAGGTACACAAGATAGCACTTTCACTCCCTTACCCTGTCCTTTATCCATACCCCAAAATTGTTGATAATCCTTGGCATAAGCCTGGTTATGATCACAGGAATTCTGTGTAGAGGAATGATGGAGATATGGTGTCATATTTATGAGCTTTCATGAAAGCTATGATATCCATAGAAAAAAACACATCAGCATTAAAAAATCTCTTATCTATGAAGGTATTTTATGATGTAGTTAGGGAGTGTTTTTTAGCTGGGCTGTATTTAAAGTTAATGAAGTTTTTTAAATGTAAAATAGTATCAAAGATTTTATGGAAATTTTATAGCTTAATATTTGGAATATTGTATGTGTTGTAAGTTATTGTAGAATTTTTTCTAAAAATTATAAACACAATGTTTTTTTTGACATAAATATTGTTACGGGCAATGAAAGTATTTTTGTTCTTGCCAATAATCGATCATAGCTGGAAAGTGAGAGTTGAGAATGTGGCATTGTTCGGCGGATGGGTTGGTGGATAATTCGGTGGAAAACTCCGTGTCATCAGTTGAAAGCTCATGAGGTGGGTTGATGATGTGATGAATAAAGAGTGCTGTAAGCTCCGTGACCGTGATGCTAAGAGTTCCTTGGTGGAAATGGGTGTTGATGCTGTCAGCAAGATGAATCAATTTTGTGCCAAGTTCTTGGCTATGTTCTGTGGTTTTGTTGAGTAGGTACATGCCATGGGCCAGTGATGCTCCTAAGTGATGATATTTTGTGAAATCACCGTCTTGACAGCTATGAGAAGGAGGTTGATCTGAGTGTATTTTGTAAACATCTTGAAGGTTTGCGTGGGTTAGGGTTTTGCTTTGTCCTCCACCAAAAAGGCTGCTTGTGACATCTCGTGTTGTTTCCAAACAGTTTATTCCGTACAAACTATGGCTGTTTTGTCCCACAGTATCATAAGCCCACAGATCAGCGAAGGCTTCATTAAAGCCGTTCCAAGCTTGAATGCTGTGATAAATCTTTTGTTCTTCTGAAAAAGTTGGCAGAGAGTTTTCTTCAAGGCCAGCTTCAAGGCCAGTTATATAGTGATGTGTCCCTTCAGGAGGGTGTGAGGTTGCGATGTGAGTTAGTGATACATCGCTGTGATAGGTGAGTAAATGGTGGCCAAATTCATGAGCGAGGGCCCATGGAGATTGCCATAATTCCACATCTTGGAGTTGTACGTGTGGGTTATTGGGAGGATTAATCAGAAAGGCTGGCCCATCAAAGAAATGGCTGATATAGCTGAGATTATCTTGAAAAGCATGCTGATGCATAACGTTTTCATGACTTTCTGAACGGGATGTTGTGATGAGTGGTAAGATGTAGAGTTTTGCTTTGGGCAGTGTTTTTTTAGGGCCAATATTAGGGCTAGTATTAGGGCTAGTTTTATAGCTGGAAGGACGGGCTTTGAGATAGTGAAGGTAGGATTTTTCTAAGTGTACTAAGGCTGTCAGAGCAATGGATTCAAAAGAATCGAGTGGATAGAGTGCGTCTTTTTTACAAATAGACATATGTGGATAGGTTTTAGAGATATCTTTTTTTTTACAGCTTATCCCTATCACAGTGGAGATGCATTGCAATCCTAGATTAGAGGGAAGGAGAGTTGAGGAGATGAAATGTGAAGATAAGTATGGACTGCCTTGAATAGATAAGGTTTGACTTTTGAGATGTTGAAGTTGCGTACCATTCCATGATCGATAATGGATGTTTTCAATGCTGTGCTGTTGTTGGGATAATTGACAATCAGGGTCTTGAAGAAAAAACCGTCCCCTAAAAAACACTTCAGGTGGTAGGCGCTGTACTATTTGCTCTCGGGTTTGTGATGGTGGCTGGCGTTTTTGTTGGACAGGTGTTTTTGGACTGTGGGTGTTAGATGTACAACTGACAAGTAAGAAAAAGATAACTACGGATTCTAGCTTGAACTTAAGCTTAAACAGTAACTTTTTTGCAGATTGTAAAAAGATATGACAGCCATATGAGGAGCTTAAAGAGTTTGCAGAGATAGTAGACAACTCAAATACTCCGTGGTGTTATGTCATTGGGGCGTTTTTTCTTTCTCTTCTGAGTGATCTTTCTTTAACACAACTTTGAGATGTTCACAAGGATGTTGTGCAATAAGTCCGATGGTTAGCTTTCTTGGAACTCTTTGAGAGTGCTACCGCTACAGGTAAAATAATTTTTCTTGTGCCAATCATCGATCATGGCTGGGAAGTGGGAGAGAAGTATGCGGCATTGGTTTTTGGTAAGATTTTCGGTCCAGGATGGAGCGTTTTGATACATTGCTTCATCCACCTGCAAGATGTGGCGGATAAATTCAGCACTGAGATCTGCTAGGGTCATTTGTAAAGATTGTGTTTTAAAAGAGGTGCGTAGATGATCTGCCAGAAGAATCATCCGACTGTTCATGCTCTCTAGTTGGTAGGTGGTGTTGTGTAAGGTGTAGAGTCCATGAGCCATAGCGGAAGCCATATCATGGTATTGTGCCATGTCTGATTCTTCGCAAGTGGCTGTTAAGGATTCAGAGGCTGTTCCATCTGCATGTTTATAGAATCGATCCAATGCTTCAGTGGTAATCACTTTGTCTTTGCCATCAGCAAAGAGCGGACTGGAAACATCTCGTGAGGTGTCTAGGCAGGGTATGTCTTTGATACTTTGAGAGCTTTTGTCTGAAGCATAGAAGGCCCAGAAATCAGCATATGCCTCATTGAAAGCTCGCCAGGCATGGAATTTCTTATTGGCATCTAATTCTTCAGCAGGTGGTCGAAGAAAGTATGCCATGAAAGGTGTTGGTGAGTTGAGTTGTGAGATGAGAGGGGAACGATGGATATAGTTGATGGAGAATTGGCTATGGGAGGTCAGTATATGATGAGCAAATTCATGGGCTAGTGCCCATGAAGATTCCCATAATTGCACAGTGTTTCCTTCGCTAGATGGAGGATAGATGAGAAAAGCAGGAATGTTTTGTAGATTAGTAATATAATTGAGGTTGTCGTGGATAGTGGTTTTATGGATAACAAAACCACCTTGGTCAAAAGTGGTGGTGGTTAGTTTTGGTAGAATAAAGAGTCTTGCTTTTCTAACAGATGTTTTGAGAGGGTTTGACTCACTATAATACGTATAAGCTTGTTCAATGTGAGCCATCGCTGTTAGAGCCACAGATTCATAGGATTGAGGCGGATAATCAGCATCTTTTTGACAAATGGACATATTGCGGTAATTCCAGCCTTGATTGATCAAGCATTGCTCGTTATGTGACTCAACGCATTTGAGGTTGAGCTGGGTAGGAAGTACAGTGGCGTTGATAGCTCTAGAGGATAATTGGGGGCTGCCCTTAATGTTGAGGTTACGGCTTTGTTTCGATTCCACTTCTTTGCCATTCCAGCTGCGATAGGAAATGTGATCGAAGAAAATCTCTTCGTTGGAGTTTTGACATTGCGGGTCTTCAAGAAAAAATGTTCCTTGCTGTAACATGAGATTTTCTTTTCCCGCATTGTTTGTGGCCCGTGTATCAACTTCTTGGTTACTTGAAGCGGTTTGAGTGCTTGTTGCTGAACAGCTGATAGAAAGCCATCCTGTTGTCAGTGCTATAAAACTTAGGATTAGCCATGAGGGTGTGTGTTTATTGAAGGTATACATATTCTTGTGCGTGTTTTTGTGACAAGCGCGATGATGTTTTTGTTGCAAGAAGCCCTTAGCAAGCAAGAAGCCCTTAGCAAGCAAGAAGCCCTTAGCAAGCAAGAAGCCCTTAGCAAGCAAGAAGCCTTTAGCAAGCAAGAAGCCTTTAGCAAGCAAGAAGCCCTTAGCCAAGAAGAAGCCCTTAGCAAGATGGAGGTATGAATGCTTCATGGAATGGCTCCCGTTTATGTGTACTTTAAACTGTATGCTTTGAATGAGGTAAAACGCATTTCTGATATGTCATTTTAACATACCGCGAGGTATGTTCATTAATGCCCAGTCACGCTAATAAATTTTTAGGGGATTCGTCAAGGTAGTTTTGTCATCATCACAACTTTATTTTTCTGCACACAAATACGAAAGCGACTTGTAAGTGGCTTTTATGTTTTTGTTGCCTTGTTATAGGCTCTGTTGCTAGGCAAGGATGGTTTAGGCGGGGGGTTATAGAGATGTGTTAGCCTAGATATAAAATAGGCACGTGCCAGTCGTACATGTACCTAGTGGGATGATGTGCGTGAGTAGGGATGATGCGCGTGAGCATGCGAGAGAGAGACATTTCGTTTTGTCATTGTCAGGTAAGGCAGCAGAGCTGTTTAAGCTTTAAGCCGTAGGGCCATGGATGGTAGCGATGTTTGATAGCATAACACGTACACTTACAAAGAAATGGTACTTACAAGAAATGGTACTTACAAAGAAATGGTAAAGATAAAGAGATAACGAAAAGAAAAAGAAATGAAGTAAGAAAAGAATAGCCATGATCATTTTGTGAACAGTGTCTTGATGTGAGTGATAGATGATCTGGCTGTGTTATGGAGATATGCGTCTATGGGTTTGAAGCAAACCAATCATAGTATTGCCACTGGTGGTTTAGCTGCTGAACTGTGGGGTGCTGTTGGTGTGATGTTGTTTGCAGGATCTGTTTTCCTATGTCCATCTTTGCACGCTCGATCTCTTTCTATGGAGCCCATAACACCCCTTGAGACCAGCTATCGTCCTCATACTTTGGCTCAATATGTGATGCAATACCAGGTCTCAGATTTACCACATCTGACTTCAGCATCTGAATTTAGAGAAGCGGTGGATACGTACGCTCGGTTGCGTAAAACTTCTAGTAGCGATATTCAAGGAGTGTTTGATCGTCTGTATATGGCTATGGGTATCAAGTATTATGTTGATCGTGTGGGAGCATTGGCTAGTGGTAGTTTATCTAAAGAAACATCTATGTCTAGCTCGCAATTACGTTCTCTTCTAGATCGTTTGGGTAGGGATATTCATCGTGATGCTGGATTTCTTGCAAAAAAATCCACAGCTGATCGGTCTTTATTTTTATATTTTCGTTACACCTCAGGTACCGTCAATTCTGAGGCACTTAAATCGTTAAAAAAGATCCTTGATGACAGCTTAGCTCCTCCAGCTTTGAAGCATCGGGTGTACTTTATCTTGTTGCACTATACGGTGAGTTCTCATAGCAGTGTGCTTGATTTACAAACCATATCTCGTTTTGAGAAACGTTACTATCAACGTGCTAAAAGTGTTTCCTTACATGGCCGTGTAGCGAGTTCTCTTGCTTTGGCTGCAGCTTATGCAGGTGTTCATCGTGGACGAAAGATTCGTTCAACCACATCTAAGCAATACACCACCTATCTGAAAGATGTATCACAGCGTCTTAGTCGTCTTGATACACCACTCAAGAATCGTGTTATTCGTGACATGGTGGGGATATGGCTTTTAGCTGAAAGAGAGCCTGATTTTTCTCGACCGCCGTTTTCACTCTCACTCTTACTAGGTACTCCTTACTATTACCCTTTGCTCGAAAGACAGGCTATTGCGCATTATGATCGCAAAGGAAAACCTGGTGGTGCAAAGAGTTTTTCGTGGGAGACCATTTATCGCAAAATGCTGAATCGTAAAGAGCTTTCTGCTTACCATGTTAAGTATCTGAAACGTTTGCTTGATGGTCGGTTTGCTCTTTATCAAAGTAACAAAGATTTTTTGGCTTTTGAACGGGAGATCAGCTGGCAACTTGGTAAGGTCAGTGCGGGTAAAGATAGTCATCCACATTTTCTTAACCATCATGCTGTTTTGAGCAAAATGTATCGATTGGTAGTGGATAAAGAATTGAGAACGGTGTTGTCTTCTCGAGCATCTGAGAACATTAAGCTTGGCTATATTGCTTTAGTGGATCGTTATATCAAACGTGTCAATCCAGGGCGTAGTGATAAAGCAGGGCTGTATGAACGACAAGCTCAGGTTTATATGAGTTTAAAAAGATACGCTTCAGCTGTGAAGATGTATATTGCTGCATCTCAGTTAAGTGCAAATCCTGATGCAAAAATTGGCTATATTGCTTTAGCTATTAAAGCCCAACACCTGCTGGCACGATGGCCGAGTAAAGCGCCTTGGGGGGTAAAATTGCCTCGTGTATCACGTTCTTCGGGTGAAGCTTTGGTGAAGTTGTATGTGATGAAAATCACTGAGCAGCAAAAGCTTGTTGGTAAAAAAATGGGAGTGGTATGGGGAGATATCGCTCATTTAGCTCATTTATATCTTGCTTTAAGACAAGAAAAAGAAGCAGCTGATGTTTTATCGCGTTCTATTGTTGCTGCAAGCGATGATGCTATGGCTCCTATGGGAGCTTATGTAGCCTTGGGAATTTATGAGCGTAAACGTCTTTGGCAGAGCCTTGAGGATCTTGCTCGGTTTTTGCGTAAAGAGAGGGTTCAGCCAAGGTTGGGGAAAGCTGCTGTGAGTGTGGATCGTAAATTAGCTCTTGCTCTTTATGAAGGAGGAAAGCAGCATCATCATCAGAAAAATTATGATACGGCCATAGATAAGTTTAATGGATTTATTGCTTTATACAGCAAGGATCCTCAAGTGGCAGCAGTACGTCATTATTTGGCTCAGAGTTATTGGGCTAAAAAAGAGTATTTGTTAGCCATTGAAGAGCTGCAGTTTGTGATCCGTAATCATAAAAATTATAGCCGCTATAAGACAGTAGCTTTGTCAGGTGTTGAGTGGTCTCAGGCTTTGGCTATAGAAGAGGCGGTGATATTTTTTGTGGAATCTTATACCCATAGTTATAAAGATAAAAAAGCTTATGAGTTGCGTGATATGGTTACAGGTTTGTATGAAGGCACTCAGCGCTACAAAGAGGGACTTGCTAACTATATGGTTTTAAAAGCGGCTAAGCATTTCTCTCAGACTGAAAGAGATACATATGAGATCCGATTGCTTCAACTTGTGGACCAAAATGGTACAGAAGTGGAGATGATGCATTATTCGGGTTTGGCTATTAAATCGAGTCAAAATCCCAAGGTCCTTGCGTTAGCTTATGGGATGCAAGCACGATATTATTTCAACAAAAAGAAGGTAGCTAAGCTGGGTGAAATAGAAGCTTCTCTGGCTAAGTTGAACCATGGTCTAACGGAAGTACGTGAGGTTCGTGCTCAGACAAAACTCTTTGCTTTGCGTCTTGTGGATACGGGAGAGCTATATCAAGAGGTGCAAAATATTGCCTTAGCTGATCCTACGGGATATTTGAAGATGGTCTATGAGAAGTTTAGTACTTTTTATAAGCAGGTGTTATCTGTGTGTCAGATAGGTCCTTCAAGTGTATGCTTAGGGGCGATGAACTGGTATAAGATGACGGGTGAGAAAGTTATTCGAAGTCTTGATGAGGTCCATATCAATCCTTCTTATGATGCATCGGTTAAGGCTAACTTTGAGAAGACGAAAAGTACGGTGTATAGAGGTATTGAGCGGTTTTCTAAGAATGCTCACAATTTAGCCATGTCATCTCTTTCTCGATTTGGTTCCACTCCGCAAACAGTGCTCGATATGTTATGGCTTAATGACAAGGATTGGAACTTTGATCCACTCACTTGGGGACAGGCTAACGGTTATATGAATTGGCGAATGAGGGGAATCGTGGATGAAGAATCGCTATAGTTCGTTGGTTTTACTGTTATGTACGTGTTTCATGGTGGTTAGCTGTGAAAGTCTGAGATCTTTGACTTCAAAAGATGATTTTTACTCTGGTCAAAAAGTTCTTTTTCAGCGTGGTGATACTTTTCCAGAATACAGTGATATTGATGAGTCGCAATGGATCAGTATTGCTTCTCGTCCTGAATTATCGGTGGATAAAATTTATGCTACATTGGTGAAAAAAGGATCATCACAGGCTTTAACGGAAGCACGAAAATTTCTATTACGTTATCCTGGTGATCTTGATGGCTTTGAAGCTTTAGCGAGGATGCTTTATGTGGATAAGCAATTAGGACTAGCAGAGCATTATGCTCAATATATTTTAAGCAAGGATCCTCGACGGGTAGAGATGTACAATATTCTTGGCTTAGTTAAGGTTTATCAAGCTGAGTCTATGCAGGATTTTCGTCAAGCTGAGATGTTATTTGAAAAAGCAGCTGATGGCTCTGGTACAGGTGTTGTGGCTTTACTGAATCTTGGGTTTATGTATTTAGAGATGGGTGCTTTGGATCGGGCCCGTTCTTCTTTTGATAGGGCCTATGAAAGATGTGGGCAATGTTCTCCTGCTCTTCTAGGCTTAGGCATTACGTATAAACGTTTAGAGCAACCTCAAGAGGCTATAGCTTATCTTGAACAAGCTCTCAAAACTTCTATGCCTACAAAAACCCGTTATAAATTTTATTTTCATCTTGCTTTGATTCTTAGAAAGAATCCTCAAACGCGCCTACGTGCTCAATCCTTGTTGGTAGAAATTGTTAATAATCTTCCTTCAAAAGACCAACTCGCTTTTCGTTCTCAGTCAGTGATCAATGAAATGCGTTTACGTGTCCCTCCTACGAGCTCACGCTAGCTTATCTTTATGGTTAGCTCTCAGTTTTTCGGCTTGATTAAGCCGGAGTGATAGAAGCATATTTATAACTTTGCGCAAGTTTTTTCTCTAAGAGGCGATACGTGTGCGTGCTGTTGAGGACTTAAGAATCTCAAGGGTACTCAAAGATATGTGTGTCTATGTATAGCTTCTATGAATAATGAGAAAGTCTTGATGCAAATCTGGTGTGTTTCTATGTTACAGCGTTGCTTAACTTTATGGGCATATCTGATGATATGTGTTGTATTAGGCCTTGTAGGTGGGTGTAAAGGGAAACACAAAATTTCCCTGGTATCTCATATTATTGAAGAAAATGATATGACGGTGATTCATTCTCACTCAGATACTTTCCAACGTCATATGCCAGGGATTAAAGCTTCAGTGCTGTTGGTGGTAAGGCTTGATAATGTCAGGCGGTACTGTTCTGGCTTTGTGACAGATGTGGTGAAAAAAGTCATACAAACAGATGATGGTTCTGAAGAAGAAGTCAATCGATTCTTGAAAATTCTTACCAATCATCACTGTTTTGCTATTCAAGATGAGGATTCAGGATTAGCCAAAGACAAGTTAGAGGATAATGTATGTGCTAAAACAGATATTTATATCAATGCTGTTCAAGGTTCAGAGAATGAAATTTATAAGGGACATTGTGTGGTGGGTAATAAAGAGGAAAACGAGAAGGATTTTTTGGAAACGAATTATTATGCAGATATAGCTTTTTTTTGGGCTAAGGCTGCTGATGGTAATATCTTTCCTAATTCCATCGAACCTATTGCCATTGAACAAGGGGCAGTAGCAGGGCAAGAGGCCTATATTGTTCATTATCCATTGGGGACAGACTATGTTCACACTATACCTGAGCTAGGAGGATTGCGTTTGCCTGCAGCTATTATTACAGAAAATAGCTGTTCTATTATTGGTGATTTTAATGAAAATCAGTGGGAAGAAAATCCAGTATTAGCTGTGAGTTATAAACACACTTGTGATCTTACCAAAGGTTCTAGTGGTTCTCCTTTGTTAGCCAAAGGCACTCATAAGCTTTTAGGTCTGAATTGGGGAGGCGTAAAAATGACCACTAAGGATAATCAAGTGGATCTTTCCAATGCCGCTGTAAAATCTTCTTATGTCGCGAAGTTTCTTAATGATCAAGTGAATTTTGATCAACAGGTTAAACAGTTGATTTCCAGACATCAGTCTGCTTCAGCCACAGCTGCCAGAGGAACAGGAGAGGGCGGTGCAACGAATATCAGCCAAGGTAACCAAGACGCTGATAGCCAAGGTTGTGCAGCTTTGGCAGCTACTGGCTCAGATTCCTCTTCTTCTTTGCAAGTCTTGTTCTTTCTTTTGTTGCTCTTGCCTTTTTTTGTATGCTTCTGGGAAGTAAGAAGTAAGAAAAAATGCTCTATGTATCCTTAGACGTTGAAAGATCAAACAACATCATCACATACATGAGTACACAGTAAAATGACATGTGGATGCTATATAGCTGCTATATAGCTGCTGTGATGTTTGATGGCTACAGGGAGTCTATGGCATGCACTCCTTGTGGTGGCTAAAGGATGAGTTTGCCATAAATTTTGATGCTGCTTGTATTCTTGACATGCTTCAATTTGGCGTTATTGTGTGGCCAGTGGATGGTAAGCCTTACTTAAGAGGCGTTTGTGGCCGTCACAAGCATTTCTGCCAGGGTTTTATAACACGCCCGTAATACATACAGAATTGGATAGTTGGGTTGGATAGATAGTTGGGTTGGATATGGATAGTTGGGTTGGATAGATAGTTGGGTTGGATAGAGAATTACATAGAGATGGCAAGATGGTGATTATGGTTAATGATCGTGAAGAAAAGACATTAGAAAGGCATAATGCAAATAAATAGTGCCATAGTGAGTGTGTTTTTTAGGTGTTTTTATTATATATGTAGTGATGTAGTGCGTTGATGGATTTTTGTACATATTTTTTCATGGAGGTCAATCGATGAATTTTAAACCGCTTCAAGACAGATTACTTGTTAGGCGCCTTGAGAGTGAAACAATGAGTTCTGGTGGAATCATTATCCCTGATAATGCTCAAGAAACGCCTACTCAAGCAGAGGTTGTTGCTGTAGGAGATGGAAAGAGAAATGATAATGGTGAGTTGATGAATCTTCAAGTCAAAGTAGGGGATAAAGTGGTATTTTCGAGTTATGCTGGCTCTGCTGTTATGATTGATGGAGATGAACTTCTTGTATTAAAAGAAGATGATGTTCTTGGCGTTATATATTAATATTAAGTACTGTGCATAGTTTAACGTCAGTAAAGCTATGCACAACAAACACATTATCCAAAGATTTGGATGTTGGTATTTGACTGTTACATTCATTTAAGGAGGCACATTAATGTCTGCGAAAGAAATTCAGTTTGGAGAAGAAGCTCGGAAGCGAGTTTTAGCGGGGGTAGATACCTTGGCCAAAGCTGTAAAAGTAACCCTTGGTCCCAAGGGACGTAATGTGGTGCTAGAAAAAAGTTTTGGATCTCCCACCATCACAAAAGATGGTGTGACAGTGGCTAAGGATATTGAGCTGGAAGATAAGTTTGAAAATATGGGCGCTCAGATGGTTAGAGAGGTAGCATCAAAAACCTCTGATGTGGCTGGTGATGGAACCACTACAGCTACAGTACTAGCTCAATCCATTTATCGTGAAGGTGTGAAGTTAGTGAGTGCATCGCACAATCCTATGGAACTTAAGCGTGGTATAGATCATGCGGTGAAGGCTCTTGTGGAAGCACTCAACAATTTATCTAAACCCACATCTGCACGAGAAGAAATTGCTCAGGTGGGTGCTATATCAGCGAATAACGATCGAGAGATTGGTAATATTCTTGCTGAAGCCATGGAAAAAGTTGGTAAAGACGGTGTGATAACAGTGGATGAAGCTAAGGGCATGGAAACGAATCTTGATGTGGTTGAGGGTATGCAATTTGATCGTGGCTATCTTTCTCCGTATTTTGTAACGGATTCAGAGCGTATGGAAACGGTCTATGATGATGCTTATCTTTTGATACATGAAAAGAAGGTTTCTACCATGAAAGACCTTCTTCCAGTGCTTGAAAAAGTAGCTCAATCAGGCAAGCCACTTGTGATTATTGCTGAAGATGTGGATGGTGAAGCTTTAGCAACTCTTGTGGTAAATAAGTTGAGAGGATCATTGAAAATTGCTGCGGTAAAAGCACCGGGTTTTGGTGATCGGCGTAAGGCGATGCTAGAGGATATTGCTGTTCTTACTGGTGGTCAGGTGATCAGTGAAGATCTTGGTTACAAGTTAGAAAATGCCACTCTTGATCAGTTAGGACATGCTAAGCATGTGACTATCTCCAAAGAAAACACCACCATTGTTGATGGTGCAGGTAAGCCGGGTGATATTGAAGCACGTGTGGGTCAGATTCGTAATGAAATTGATAATACAACTTCTGATTATGACAAAGAAAAGCTTCAAGAGCGTTTAGCTAAACTCACCGGTGGTGTTGCTGTGATCAAAGTAGGTGCAGCTACAGAAACAGAACTCAAAGAGAAAAAACATCGTGTGGAAGATGCTCTTGCTGCTACGCGTGCTGCAGTTGAAGATGGTATTGTTCCTGGTGGTGGTACGGCATTTATTCGTGTTCAAAATACTTTAGATGGACTTACGTTAGAAAATGAAGAGCAAGCTTTTGGGGTGAAAATTATCAAGAGAGCTATTGAAGAGCCTCTTCGTCAAATTGTTGCTAACGCCGGACTTGAGCCAGCAGTGGTGTTAGAGAAAGTACGAAACTCTAAAGACAACATTGGCTTCAATGCTCGTACAGAGGTGTATGAAGATCTCTTTGCAGCAGGTGTGATTGATCCAACCAAAGTGACCAAAACCGCTCTTACCAATGCAGCATCTGTAGCATCTTTACTTCTTACCACAGAAGCTGTGATAGCAGAGAAACCTTCAGATGATGCTCCTCCTGCTGCACCTCCTATGGGTGGTGGCGGCATGGGAGGCATGGGTGGAATGATGTAATATCACCATCTGCGTTACCTTCGCTACAGTATGAGATACGTTTTGCCCCCGGGTTTGTGAATTCAGGCCCGGGGGTGTTTTTTTGTGTATTTTTTATATATTGCGGTGTGATTGAAAAAATCCCTTATGATGTATAATTCATAAGGGAGAAGGGTTTGTTGGTGATACTCAAGGTTAGGGATAAGATTATAGAGAATAACACGTTTTCGTGGGGAGTATTTGGCAGTATTCAGTGATTTCATTAGGCTTTGATAAGTTCAGTTTTTCGAGGTATTTTGCAAAGTTTTGGTAAAATATGCTATTGATAGATATGGTGTCTTGAAATTCGTTTTGATCACTTCCAAGGGCATCAATGATATTTTTAAAGAATGCGTATTCTTTTGAATCTGTTTGTTTGAGTTCTTTTGTTAATGTCTCAAAATCGATATCTTTACTTCCAGTGAGAGCGCTTTGGATCTTTTCTAGAGTCTCTTCATCTGTTGTCTCAGTAAGGGATGTTTTGTATTTATCGTAACGGTGTATGGCATCATCGGCTTTTTTGCCATGACCAATGCCGTAGCCCATGAGAGCAATGGAAAAGATTGTAATATATCCAGATATCATGTTAATGGGTGCTATGTGGGAAAGTTTAGTCATGGCTATGATACCGCTGACAGTTCCTATAGATCCAATAGTAAAGTGTTTAAGTCCATTGTTTTTTTGAATGTTTAAATCTTTAAGAGTAACTTGGTATAAGTTTTGGAGTTGATGTTTGTTTTGGAGTAAGAAATTGCGGATTTTTTCAGTTTGTAGTGATTTTTTGCTTACAGTGAATGGTTTGCCATCAGCTGTTTTGTAAGCATTGACACAGTTTTGGGGATGATTCACAGGGCTTTGGAGTTGTTGTTCTGTCTGTTTTCTTCTATCACAAGAATAAAATGTTATGGATGTAGCATCGTTTTCTGCATCAGTGATCAAAAATTGACTGGATCTATCATGAATAGAGTTTAACTGAGATGTTTGATCTTGTAACGGCATCTTTGTGCCACTACAACTTATGCTTGCTCCAGCTATAATGATAGTGATTGCTAGAGTGTGTAGCAGGCTTCTGTTGTTTTGCATGGTGGCTGTTCCTCGTCCTGTGGTAAAGAGTCCTGTGGTAAAGATCAGTTTATTCGTAGATTTTTTGCAGGTTTGCAGATCCTTATAGATTGCTGAGACCGGCATGTTAAGTAGGCTATAGGCATAAAGCCTCAAAGAGTATACAATCTTTTTTCATATAGACCAATCTATAATTTGCAAGATATACACCAACTTCAGTGAAGTTTTTAAGAAGGGATTATATTTTAAAAAAATCCTTTGTAAGCTATTAAGGGTAATAGCTTACAAAGACAAAGAAAGTTTGTAATGATTTTCATAAATAAGAAGTATCACACAGGATTACAAGTTTTTGCGGGAACTATTTGGCAATATTCAACAATGTCATGTGATGAAGCTAAGTTGAGTTCTTTGAGAAACTTTGCAAAGTTTTTGTAGAATGTGTGATCGATGGAAACCTTATCTTGAAATTCGTTTTGGTGACTTCCCAGCAATTCTATAATATTTTGAAAGTACTTGTAGTTAGGGCTATGGGTTTTATGGTTAGCTTTTGATAAGGTATCAAAGTCAATATTTTTGTCTTCTGTTAGGCTAGGTGTGTTTGTATTTAGGTCCATAGCACTCATGTTATTACTTTTAGAAGATTTTTCTTTGTCTAAATGAGGCAATCCTAAAATCGATACACCTGCAGCTATGATGGCGATAGGTACAAAAAATTTGGTGGATAATCTACCGCTATCCCATATGAGAGCGCTAGCAATGAGTGTTGTCGTTCCAAAAAAATATTCCATTATGCCACTGTCAGCGTGTTTGATTTCTTTATCAGCTAGACTCGATTGATGTAAGGCCTCGAGTTGCTTCCAGTTTTGGGATAAAAAATCTTGGTTTTCTTTGTTTTGCAGTGACTTTTTGCTTACAGTAAATGGTTTGCCATGAGATGTTTTAAAGGCATTGACACAAATTTCTGGATAGGCAGCAGGATTCTTGAGTTGTTGTTTTGTGAGTTTTTCTTTACCACAAGAGTAAAACGTTACGGAAGTAGAGTCGTTTTCTGCATCAGTGATCAAAAATTGACTGAATGTATCATGAACAGAGTTTAACTGAGATGCTTGATCTTGTGACGGCATCTTTATGCCACTACAACTTATGCTTGCTCCAGCTATGATGATAGTGATTGCTAGAGTGTGTAGCAGGCTTCTGTTGTTTTGCATAGTGGCTGTTCCTTGTGTGTTGCCTTGTGATGGTGGTTGCAAAGTTTCGTTGTTGAGTGAAATGAGTAGAGATAGAACGTCTCTAGCTCATAGCCAGCTCATACATAACTGCGGAATGTGCAAGAGCTATGCCAAAGTTCTGTTATATCCTAAAGAATTTTTTGTTTTAATTTGGCCACTTAAGGGATGGAGTATAACTTGTAACGTAACTTGCAAATAGCCGGGGGCGTAGGATAAAATCGGACAATAAAATACAAACTAACAGTTATGTGAACATCTCTGCATGAGGTGAGATGTTCACATAAGCTCTTTTTATAAAATAACCTTGTAACTGTCTAAGCCGATTTTTGTCCAAGTTTCTTCTACTATTTATTGGGGATATTCAAAGTAGTAATAGTGAGGTGCACGTATCAGACATGATAATGGGACTTAGTTACACTTTGGATACTCTTAGCTGAAGTAACGGCCTTGAGCTCGCAACACCGAGTCATAGCAAAATGACTGTGAGTATTTAAGCCTTGGTAGAAGCATGTATTTCAATACTTGCAAGATGCTGGCTGCTCAATTTAGGCTAGCTTATGGGTATAGCTTGCGCTTAAATGAGTTAAACCGTAATATAATGGACGAGGCCGTTGATAAGAAGAGGGATGGATTTAGACGTAGATCACACTCTAGAGAGATGGTAAAATGTCAAGATCCCTACCAATAGAGAAAACCAATAGAGAAAAGAGACACTATGCAACTACCTTTAGGAGAGCAAAATTTTGAAACACTTAGAAAAGATGACTGCTACTATGTAGATAAAACTCAGGCTTTATACCAGCTCATTACAGTTGCAAAAGGACGTGATTATTTTTTATCTCGTCCCCGTCGTTTTGGAAAAACTCTTTTTTTAAACACTTTGCAATGTCTTTTTGAGGGGAAAAAGGAGCTATTTAAAGGTTTATATATTTATGACAAGTGGGATTGGTCTCAAAAGTATCCCGTACTTATCATTGATTTTGGTGGCAGAGAATACACTAACGAAAATGATTTAGAAAGGCGAATTTTTGCCTTCTTAGATCGTTTAGAAAAAAAATATAACATCGTAGTTTCTGGAGAGCTTAAGCTCTCCGAGGCTGAGCGTATGCAAAATATTCTCGAACATATCTATACCATCAACTCTAAGACCGAAGTAGTTGTTTTAATTGACGAGTATGACAAGCCTCTCTTGGATGCTCTAGAAGACAAAGAGATAAGTAAAAAAAATCAGTCCACTCTTAGAGGGTTTTACAGTATTTTTAAAGCATCTCATAAGTTCATTCGATTTACCTTCGTTACTGGCATCACCATGTTCGCTAATTCGACTGTATTTACTGGTTTTAATCATCTTATTGATATTAGTTTAGAGCCTGAATTTTCTGCTGTCTGTGGATATACAGATAAAGACTTAGATACAGTTTTTAAAGATGAGATCAAGAATTTTGATCGTGATAAAATTCGTAAATGGTACAATGGCTATAGTTGGGTTGGAGAGGAAAAGGTCTATAATCCCCATGGGATTCTTAAGCTTTTTTTCAACAAAGAATTTGATTCCTGGTGGCTTGAAGATGGAGTGCCTCGCTATCTCTATTTTTATCTAATACATTACGGCATTCGAGCACTGGATTTAGAAAATTGTCTTTTAAAGCGCCAGGACTTAGTTGGATTTGATGTAGAAGATATAAATGT
>MPNI01000005.1 GCA_002238945.1 Proteobacteria bacterium bin106
TCTTTCCTTCTGTTGTCTGGCAGTCAGCATCAGAAGCAATGTTAAAGTACAAGGCGTACTCATTAACTGTTCCATTCACATGTTGTTCTGCCATGTTACGAACACAGTGATAAGCTGTTGCTACATAAGCAACAAGTTCTCCATTTTCTTCTTCAAGAGAAACCACCGATGCACAAGAGTGGATAGTAGGGGCGGCGCTGTTAATCTTATTGTTTGCCCAAGTCATCTGTGCTCCGTAGCTCAGTCCACTGTAGACATTTAGGGGCACTTTAGCGACTCCACCCTGACCACTGGCTAACCTGGCATCAGCACCACCACAAGGGGTGCCTGTTCCACCTACTCCACCTCTTTGAGGTTTACAGGCTGGGATGATGCACAAGCTGGTAGCGACAGATAACACCATAAGAGTAATAAGGATGTGATGGTGTTTTTTCATAGGCAAAGTATTGTCTTTTTGGCTGATGGATTCATGTATGTCTCAAAAGGAGGTAGAGTTACGAACTGTCTCACATTGAACAGCTCGTAAGTAAGTATTAAGATAGAGCAACACCTTAATATCGGATTTGGAGGTTAGGAACTTAATAAACAAATAATTATATAGTCTGTGACATCACTCACAGACTATATATCTAAACTAAGTTACTATTATCACTCACCACCACTCATATGTAGCTCATATCAGAAAATTTCTTTATGCTTTATGAGACTAGATATAGGTTAAAAGACGTGATGAAATAGCCAGATAAGAATCATTCTGACATATGATGTTTTAGTATTTGCTTCATCATATCATCTATAGTATGGATACAAAAGCTTTCCTTGAAAGTTAACATCAAGGATGTTTTCGTGTTGTAGGGTTGTATTAAGGCTTACCACCGAGGTTTAAATCTACTGGAATGTGCTTAGTGGATGATTTGGTGATGAAGGAGGTTCGTTGCCTTTATGATGGTGATCAGCAGTCAGATTATCTTTGTGATGATTCAAAGAAAATCTTAAACCAGGCACGGCAAAAATATAGAGCATGTGATTTACATAAAGATTCATTGAATATTCATCTGCATAGCGAAAGTTGCCTTATTAGCCATTGGTACGGAGATGAGAAGAATACTTCTTTATGGCTTGTTTTGAAAGCAAAAGGATGGTCTGTGAAGCGTCATCATGGTTTGCTTATGGTTGAATTAGATTTTAGTAAGATCTTTTTATCCAAAAAAATAAACGACCTTTGTTCTCCTATTGTTCACCATATGGTTTTTTGCTTGATTCAAGACTAAAAAGAGAAGCTCCTATGAAGATGATAAAGGAATGGGTGCTTGGTGAAGCGAATACAAAAAACAATCAGCTACATACTTTAATCAAAGATGTTTATAAAATAGCTTTTCTTCCATTGCTTATAGATCTCAATTCAGTGCCAAAGATTGCAACAGATATACTAGCAAGAAGTGCCAAATCATCTCTGATCAACAGATAGTGCATGAAAAAAACTGTTGCCTAAGAGTACGTTTTTTACTAAACTTTATTTATAAACTTATAAACTGGTCCTCCAAAAAAATCATATCATTGTTTTTAGGTTTGATGATTCTCATTTAGATGGCTTGGAAGATGTAATGTATTATGATACTGCCAATATTATTAGGATAGAGTGATTCGTTCAAAACAGAACATCATTGTCCTATTAATAATAAAAAACATTGTATTATCAATGGGTTATATTCAATTTTACCACAAATTTTGCGAAACTTCAGTTCTAAGATAAGCCCACTCTGCTTCTCTAATTAGCCATATCTAGTATGTAATGTCTTAAATCTTCTTTCTCTTGAAAAGCTCTTATGGATTCTGGATGCACTTGATACATTTTCCGTGTGTTATCAAAACATAAAAAATCATCATCTAAATCTAAATGTTCATGACCCCATTCATTAATTTCTTCTACCACTCCCTGCTCCATCAATTGATACTGACCTACCATGGCACAAAACTCTTGACGAGATAATGATTGACACTCCATAAGTCGACTGACTATATGATCAAGACTCTTAGATAATCCAACTCTGTTTGTTTCCTTTTCTAGTGTTTCTTCCTGAGGATTGGCACCATCAAATATCCTCTCCAGCAGCAACTGAACACTTTCCTCTGTCTTGTCTTCTGAGCTAGAATCTAAATCTAACGTAACTATCGGCATAGTCTCTCTATCAGGAACAGTGGCTGCCTCTGGCTTTTCTGATATTTCTTGTTTTTGCATCTTCTCTTTTTGGATAACTTTTTGTGTCATATGGAGAAATTTTTTCAAAAATTTATAGATCCCATTTGAGGGCACTTTAAGAGTAGAAGAAATCTTCTCTAAGATACGCTTTTCTCTTTTACTATCAAACCAACTTTCTGAGATCATGGTATTGAGAATAAAAAATGCTACTTCCTCTTTGTGTTGTGCTGGAAGACTCTCAAGACGAGCAACAATATCTTTCACCCCAGCAAGATCATAATCATCAGCATAGTTTCTGAACTCAGTCAGTGATTTAGTTAATTCATCTTTTGCCAACTGATTATTATCTTGTACTTTAACGTCACCTTGAGTAAGCTCAATCAGGCCAGATGTTTTGGTGCGTGTAGAAACATTGTGTGTTAGCTCATTAAATAAAGAATGCAACTGGTTACTTGATTTATGGTTTTTTTTCTTAAAAAAACGATTACCATGCATCCTGATAAAATCTTTATTGAGAACAATAAATTGTAACAAAGCAATAAAAAAGGCTTTTTTAGATCTGTAATTTGCCACAATATTAAATATAGCTACAGCACCTTCTTTTATCGAATCAAGGTCGCGAACAGTTCCTTTGATATCCTCACCTCTTTTTGCATGAATATCCCGTTTAGGTACAACACCAGAATGCAATGACTGCACAGTCGCTTTATATTTTTTTCTTTTAACCATTGTATTGTATTTTCCCTTTGTAAGTTTTCATAATTGACATGAGCTCACTGTGTTTTTCTAAGTAACAAAATCTGATATGATATGCTTAAAATTTTATTTATTTTGAAAATCTTCTATGGATTTGGGGTGTACTTGATAGACTTTTCGCGTATCATCAAAACTCAAAAAATCATCGTCTAAATCTGAATATTCATGGCTCCATTCATTAATCTCTGCTACCACCCCCTACTCCATCAATTGATACTGACCCAGTATGGCGCAAAACTCTTGACGAGATAACAGCTGATATTTTATAAGTTGACTGATAATATAACCAAGACTTTTAGATAGTCCTCCTCTGTTTGTCCCCTCTCCAGCAGCGACTGAGCATTTTCCTCTATTTCACTTTCTGAGCTACTGGTAACATCTAAATCTAACGTAATCATTGACATAACCTCTCTATCAGAGACAGGTTTTACCTGAGGTTTTTCTGATGCCTCTTGTGTTTGCATCTGCTCTTTTTGGACAGATTTAATATGACGCCCTTGTAAGCATCCACTAAATACCACTGCCGGATCTGATGGACATACCACCTCACGGGTGTGTACATGCCCTAAAGCCCAATAGTCATAACCTTTTGTGCAAAGATCATCTAGAGAACAAGGAGCATAATTGGCATCCCCCTCACGACCATTTAAACTGGTGTGTAATAGTCCCATATTAAAGTAGTCTCTTCTTGCTACAGGATACTTTAAAACAAGATTATCTGTTACTGCGCGCTCAGGATAGCTTTGACCATGCAAAGCTATTATATGCTCTTCTAGTAAGTGCTCTTCTAGTAAGAACGTTTCCGGTTTTTGATGCGAAAAGAGCTTCATGTTTTGCAGTGGTGTCAGTCTTTTGATCATGTGGTTTGCCGCATCATGATTTCCTGCTACCACATAAACCATGATTGTACCAAGACGCGCTATCTGTTTATGAAAAAATAAGCCAGTATTATAATCTTTCCAGTCATCATCGTATAAATCACCAGCCAAAACAATAAAATCTACTTTTGCTTTTAGAGCAAAATCAATAAGACTAACAAAGGCTTTTCGCGTTGCACTGCGAAGCTGATCACGCTTATCATCATCCAATGGTGATAAGCCTCGAAGAGAACCGTCAAAGTGGATATCAGCGGCATGGATACATTGAAACGTCATGTTATCTTTTTATAATGGTATAGCAGCCTGCGCTCTTTTTAACTTCTCGCCATAAAGGCTTCTAGAATCAAGTACATTTTAAAGCTATTGTTTGATTGTGTTACATTGGTCCTACCTAATGAAATAACCTGATAAGAATCATTCTGACATATGATGTTTTAGTATTTGCTTCATCATATCATCTATAGTATGGATACAAAAGCTTTCCTTGAAAGTTAACATCAAGGATGTTTTCGTGTTGTAGGGTTGTACTTATGAAAATATCCGTATGGAGTTTCCCACAAAATATGTCTCATATGATTCTTATGACATATGAACACTTCAAAATATAAAGTTAAAGCATATGATAAAACGTTATAGTCTCTTACTGTGTGCGTGGTTGGTGATGGTTGTATGTAGTCATAAGCCGCTTTTGGGGCAATCTAAAGACTTTGTACTACCAAGAGGATTATGGGTATCGAATGTGGGAAGTGACGTATTTCAATCTTATAGAAATATGCTTTCAGCTATATATGCAGCCAAACAACTAGGAGTGGATAGTCTATTTCCTGTGATATGGAACAAACAAGATTTCTTTTTTAACTCAAAGACCGTCATCCAAAGGCTTAGTCCATCTTATATTCGCAGAACTCGATATAACGAAGATGTGCTTGAAGTCATGATCCAAGCTGCTAGAGATAACAACCTTAAGATCTATCCTAGCTTTGAATCAGGTCTTCGTGTGGTATTGGGTTCAGAAAATTCTGATTATACCACATCTATTGGTCAAAAATTTCTCGATCAAGACAATTGGTTAAGTCTTGATAAATATGGAAATGTTTATCAAGAATGTTATTTCAGGGTATGCTTTGGTTTTATCAATATCCTTAATCCAGAGGTTAGAGACCTACTCTTTTCTTTGGTAAAAGATCTGATCACCTCTTATGATATTGATGGCTTGATTTTTGATGATCATTTCTCCTTACCACGTACCACACTAGGCTGTGATCCTTCTACAGACGCATACTATGACGAAGAGAGTGTCTATAGAAATCTACTTAAGTCTACTCAAAAAATCACTCCTTTAGGTATTGTTAAGCATCTTACCGATCGATTGTGTGATATTGATGCTGATCAATGGCGCAGGCAAGCTATCACACAATTTATAGCTGACTCTAAGGCTCTTGCAGAGAGGTATGGCAAGAAGATCATCCTTGCCCCAGCAGGACTGCCGAAATGGTCACAAGATGAGTGGCTGCTAGATTGGGAAGAGATGGTTCGAAAAGACGTGGTTGATGGAGTGATCATGCAAGCCTTTCGTAGCAGCAGTTTTTCTAAGATGATCAATAATCCATATCTTAAAAAGCTTAGCAGAGAAAAACCAGATGTTCCTATCGGAGTGGTTATTCTGTTGGGTCTGAGAAATGATCATTATTACGCACACGGTGAAAGAGTATACCGACAAACTTTAGAGTCTTTACGTAGTGGTCGCGAGCCTTCATATTACTACCACGAAACCGTGGACCTTCCTGTTGAAGGCTACTCTCTTGAATACAGACGAGAATGGATTGAAAGAACACGTCGTCTTTTAGTCACTCAACCGCCCTCACTTTAAAAATTCTACCCTACCAGCCTGTAGCCTATTTCTATCCTCACTAGCAACATGTTTTCAATCATAAACATCGGCTATTATGACGATGATCCCTTGATTGTAAAACTTACTTAAAGAGATATGGATCTGTGTTTATTTGGTCTTATACTGTTGTGTGAATGGTTATCAAAAGAGATAAAAAGATAAGGATGGAGGTTGTATGAAAAATCTTAGATTAGGCAGTGTTATGGTAGTGGTAACATGTTTGTTCATGGGAGGTTTTGATTTGCCAAGTGATTATAAAAAACCAGATGATGCCACACTTTCTCAGTCACTAACTGAGCTTCAGTATCGTGTCACGCAAAAAGATGGTACAGAAAGAGCGTTTCAGAATGCTTACTGGGATCATAAAGAAAATGGTATCTATGTGGATATTGTCAGTGGTGAACCTCTTTTTGCATCCACTACCAAGTACAAAAGTGGTACAGGATGGCCTTCATTTTACCAGCCTTTAGAAAAAGACAACATTGTCTACAAAGAAGATAGACGTTTGTTTGGGGTGCGAACAGAGGTACGATCTAAGGGAGCTGATTCTCATCTTGGACACGTATTTGATGATGGTCCTGAGCCTACCGGTAAGCGTTATTGTATCAATTCTGCAGCTTTACGTTTTATCCCTGTAAGCAATCTTAAACGTTTAGGTTACGAAAAGTACTTACCTCTCTTTGAAAAAGACACTAAAATGTGATAATGGTGTCTGTTGTTATGTTTATGACATGTGAAGTATCGAGCAAACAGCGAGATGAAAAAGGAGAGAGGAATGGAATTGATGGTGGCATTTTTTGCTGGTGGATGCTTTTGGTGTATGGAAAGTGATTTTGAAAAAATCAAAGGTGTCAAAGACGTAGAGAGTGGTTATATAGATGGCAGTGAAGTCAATCCAACCTATGATCAAGTATCAGCAGGTAAAACCGGACATACTGAGGCTGTTAAGATCAGTTATGATCCCAAAGAAGTCACCTACGCTCAATTACTTGAATCCTTTTGGGTAAACATTGATCCCACAGTCAAAAACAGACAATTTTGTGATAAAGGATCTCAGTATCGTTCAGGCATATACTATCAGAGTGATAAAGAAAAAGACCTTGCCTTAGCTTCTCTAGAGCTTGTTAAAGAGAATTTTCCAGATACGGTGATTCATACAGAAATCAAAAAAGCTACTGTGTTTTACAAGGCTGAAGATTATCATCAGGATTACTATAAGAGAAAGCCTCTTCCTTATAAATTCTATCGTTACCGTTGTGGTCGGGATAGTAAACTCAGTAAGCTTTGGGGATCATCTAAGGTATTTCCTGGCAGTGTTCTTGAACGCTACAAGCTTTCTGTGAGTTCTTCAACCAACAAAAGCAACAGCAACAGCAACAGCAACAGCAACACTGTTAGTCCCGTTAAAGATTCTGATAAAAATCTAGATAAGAATTAAGATAATCCTCCGTAATCATCACTGAGGATTATCTTATGGAAGACAGTGCTGTATTTTGTCATCTTAATACCAAAACTGAGTATTCGTTACTGGATGGCTCAGTAAAAATCTGTGATCTTTTAGATAAGCTCAAAGCTTTAGGGCATAGTTATGCTAGCCTCACGGATCATGGCAATATGTTTGGTGCTGTGGAGTTTTATCAAGAGTGTAACAAGCGTGGTATTTCTGCTATTCTTGGTTCCACTTTATATATCTCTATTTCCGATCATGTCAGAGATTTTTTAAATGATCATGCTGCCTTACTGCCTGAAAGTATGATAAAGCAGTTACCTGCAAGCTTTCATCTCACGTTGTTAGCCAAAAACCATCAAGGTTACAGGCGTTTGATTCGTTTGGTATCGGCTGCTTACGAGCAAGGGCTTGTGGATGATATCCCTGTGTGTTCTTATGCATTACTCAAGCAACATCTTGGTTCTAAGCCTTGTGATGATCTTATAGCCATCAGTAGTGGACATATGGGAGAGATAGCTTATCTGCTCACTCTTAAGCAACATCTCTTAGTGGCTTTTCCTGCCTTATCTGCTTCCTCTTCTCAAGAAGCAGATAAGAAAACAGATGATCGCCATGATGTCTATAAAGCTTTGTTATCATGTATAGATCAATCCATCCAATGTTATGCATCACTTTTTGCAAAAGAGCATTTCTATTTAGAGATGGTGGATAATGGAATAGCCCATAGAGAAAACATTCACAAAGATCTTGTCTCTTTAGCTGAAAGGTGTGAGATAGGTTGTGTGGCTACAGCTTCGAGTTATTATCTAGATGTTGATGATTATGAAAACCACCTTCTAGCAGTGGCTATAAAAAACACTCTTACAGAAAGAGATATTTCTCAAAGGAAAAGTGGATGTAGCTTTCATCTTCTTTCTAACAAAGACTTTTTAGAGTGTTTTTCTAGCTATCCTACAGCTATAAAAAACACTCTTTCTATTGCTCATCGTTGTAAAATCCAACTGGATTTTACAACCTCTCATTTACCTTCTTTTATCACAGGTACAGATGATGCTGCTAAAAAAGAAGATCAGCTCCTTGTTCAACTCAGTGAAGAGGGACTTAAGCGGCGCTTGCAGCATCCAGCAGACACCTTAGAGAATTATCACATAAGACTTACCTATGAAATAGGTGTGATCAAAGAGATGGGTTTTAGTGGGTATTTTCTGATTGTCCAAGATTTTATCAACTGGGCCAAAAAACAAAGAATAGCAGTAGGTCCTGGAAGAGGATCTGGTGCGGGTTCTTTGGTGGCTTTTGTGTTAGGCATCACTGATATTGATCCTATTCGTTGGGGTTTGATTTTTGAACGTTTTTTAAATCCTGAAAGGATATCTCTTCCTGATTTTGATGTGGATTTTTGTCAGTGGCGCAGAGAAGAGGTTATTCAATATGTTATCAACAAATATTCTGCTGATAAAGTCGCTTATATCGCCACTTTTGGCAGGCTTCAAGCTAAAGCTGCAGTAAAAAATGTGGCACGGGTTTTGGGGATGAGCTTTATGAAAATGAATCGCATCACAAAAATGTTTCCCCCTGATATTGGTTTATCTCTTGATGATGTTCTTGCTAAAACACCACAAATCCGTGACATGGCTCAACGTGATGAACAATTAAGCAGAGTGATTGAGGCTGCTCAAAAGCTTGAAGGTATGGTATCCCATACTTCTGTACATCCAGCAGGCATTATTATTGCTGATAGATCCATCACTGACTATGTCCCTACTTTTAAGACATCTCGTGATAACTGTATGATGAGTCAGTATGAGATGAAAAAGCTTGAACAAGTTGGGCTTGTTAAGTTTGATTTTTTAGGTCTTAAAACCCTAAGTGTTATTGATCGAGCCTGTGGTTATATTTGTGCCACCCAAGATTCGGATTTTGATATTGAGCACATATCTCTTGATGATCAAGATGTTTATGAGTATTTATCTGCAGGTCGTACAGCGGGAATATTTCAAGCAGAATCTTCTGGTATGACATCTTTATGTCAGAAAATGAAACCCAATAGTTTTTCAGATATTATCGCTCTTGTGGCCCTATTTCGTCCTGGTCCTTTAGGTTCTGGGATGGTGGATAACTTTATTGAAAGAAAACATTTACGTCAAGCCATCACCTACCTCCATCCTTCTCTTGAGCCCATTCTTCAAGAAACTTATGGCATGATTGTCTATCAAGAGCAGGTGCAAAAAATTGCTGCAAGCCTAGCTCATTACTCATTGGGAGAAGCTGATCTTCTCCGACGAGCTATGGGCAAGAAAATCTCAGCTGAGATGCAACAACAAAAACAACGTTTTACCAGTGGTTGTGTGAAAAAAGGAATTGATGAAGATTTAGCCATCAAAATATTTGATCTCATGGCAGAGTTTGCCAATTATGGTTTTAACAAATCTCATTCTGCTGCTTATGGTTTGATTCTTTATCAAACAGCTTATTTAAAATTTCATTATCCATGGGCCTTCATGATGGGCATCATGACCTGCGATAAAGATCATCCTCAAAAAATCAGACGTTATATTGATGAATGTTTAGAGATGAATATTCGTGTTAAACCTCCTTGTATCAATGCCAGCTTTCAAGAGTTTGAAGTTAACGAAAATAAAGACATTCTTTTTGCTTTTGAAGCCATCAAAGGCTTTGGTAAAAAATCATCTGCCACCATTGTCAGAGAGCGCAATAGCCAAGGAAAGTTCACATCCATTATCGATCTTGCTCAGCGTTTAGATTTGCAGGCTTTTGGTAAAAAAAACGTAGAGATTTTGATTAAAGCAGGAGCTATGGACTGCTTTGGATTTTTGCGAAAAGATCTCTTAGCATCACTGGATAAGTGGGTACACTATAGCCAGTATGTACATAGTAAACGTTCTTCGGGACAACAGAGTTTGTTTTCCATGTCTTCTCATAAGCTATCATCTAGCCATCTTGAAACATCACTGCCTTGGTATGCTTCTTTAAAAAACAGGCCTGCTGATGATCCAACAGAAGTGGCTGATCTTATCGAAGAAAAAAAACTTCTTGGTACGTATTTATCCTCTCATCCCATGCATTTTTATGAAGCTGAAAGGCTGTTTCTTGCTCCTCAAGAAACCTTAAAGAGTGTACGTGATCGTTGTTCAAAAACAGAAGAACATGGCAGCGATGAGATGATCATCGTAGCTTTTTTAGCTGATCAATTTCAAAAAATCACTCAAAGCCAAACCATGATGGCTCAATTACGTCTTGAAGATGAATCCACCAGTATGGAATGTGTGATCTTTGATAAAGCCATCAAGGCTTGCACATATTGGCCCTTATCAAACCATAGCTTTGTTTATGTGAGAGGCTACATCCCACGTGGCGAGCATCGTTCTTTTGTTATCAACACCATTGAGCCCATAGAAAAAAAGCTAGCCTCTGATGTATGTCATATGAGCTTTGAGTGGTTTTGCGGCAAAAAGAGCCATGAGTATCTCCATACCTCTTTTATGAAGCCTTTTTTCGCATCTCTTAAAACTTACGCTCACAATCATCCTGGCAGTGTAAAGATGTATTTTGTGGCAGACTTTTTAGATGGTTCCTATCACTGGGATTTAGGCATATCTTGTTCCATCAAAGAGTATGAAACATTTAAAAACATAACCACCACAAGACCTCCCAATGTAGCTGTGAGTTTTGCCTCACGCGTAGCTTCTTATAACGAAGACAGAGAAGCCATAGAAAAATAATATCAACTCTCCACCAACAAATAATCTTGCTTAACTTAATAAGAGATTCTAAAAATGATAGCTCAGTGAGCTATATAAAGGTGAGATACGTAAACGTAGATAAGGTTGTACTCTCATGGAAGTGGTGCTTATGTGAGCCTTTTTTTGAGAAGATAATGATCCTTGAAAGCGTTCTGTGTAAGCATCCCATATCTTAGGTGCATAATGAGGAGCTAAATAGGTTTTCACTTCAGCACCAATCACTCCACTCATAAAGTATGGTAATGCTGCTTCTTTATCCCCTAGTTCAAAAGCTATAAGCAAAGCCAGTATGCCATTCACTCCTACTCGTATCATATGAGCTTTTAAGGACCGTCTTCCTTCTTGCTTTTGCTTGGCTTTCCATAAATAACTTTCCATGATCTCATCATCTCGATGAGTGACGTTTGACAAAGATCTATAATACCTAACTGCTTTCTGTGTGGGATGAGACAGTATGAACATCACATGTTCATACAGAGAGTACATATCAAGTATAGTATCAAGTCCTGCTATGTATCGTTTTGTTGTCGTATCATCAACTGTTTCTGTGTCTGAAAATAGAGGACGACTTTCTATGACATAATAACTATTTTTTATCAAAGAAAACCCATGATAACTGCCAAAACCATAACTCCACAGATAATGATGCCATTGATAATCACTGAGTTTTTGATAGATAAACTCAGCACGTTCACCAACCGCAACAGAGCTTTGAGTCTGCACAGAATTTGGCACTTGCTGCATGCTAGTAGCAAGTGCCAAAGAAGAACACAGTTGAAGCCCTCCAACTAGCATTCCTAGCTTAACTAGCTTAACTAGCTTAACTAGCTTAACTAGCTTAACTAGCTTAACTAGCTTAACTAGCTTAACTAGCTTAACTAGCTTAACTAGCTTAACTAGCTTAACTAGCTTAACAAAAAACCATCTTTTAAAGGCATTCATCACACAAAAAGACTTAACACAATAATGGAAGCTAGCCAAGCTGTGACGGCTTGTATTCACATGGCTTGTATTCCAACAGCCTCTATCCATAAGCTCCTCGTTATGATGGTGGGTTCTACTTGCATAGTTATGTGGTCTTTATTTCTATTTTTTTGTTATTTTGTTATTTTCTTAGGTTAGATAGTCAGCAGCTAAGAGATAAACTATTAGCTGCAACTGTTCATATATCTTAACTATTTTACAAGCTTACAGGTTATCTCAACTGAAATCTAGCACAAGCCTAAAGAGAAATTTATGGTAACAGGCATCATAGCAAGCCATAGCAAGCCATAGCAAGGAAAGCCCATCTATGACTCTTGATGACTGTTTGGAGTAATTAAGCTATCATGACACATGTGACTGCAGCGTCATAAAGAACATGATGAGTCGATACTATCCAAAAAAAGCAAAGAGAGTACGATAGAGATGTATATTTAGAAACTCATAGAAGAACATATCATGCATTAAAGAATATATTACCATCCATCACACAACAACCACTACTCATAATGATGAAGCATATCTACAAGAATGCCCCTGCCATAGCGGCTCTTGCTACAAGTGCTGCAAGAGAGAATATGAGGCGGCTAAGGCAAGTTACCAGACTACTTACTAGAATACGATGCAGACCAAAAGCATACTGGCTAGACTTTCTTTTGCATTTTAAGAATCAAAGCCAGAACAACAGCAAGAACAACATCAAGAACAACATCAAGAACAAAAACAGACTTAGATTCAAAAGTTGGCATCTCAGAGCTACCATAGCGGTTATGGTGTGTGCGTTACTTGGTTTTTTATTGGCTCCTTGCTTTGCTACTTTGAGAGCATTTAGTCATGGTGAGGTATGGCAGCAACGAGGATATGATCACCGAGGACATCCACAAACTGTGGTCATGAGAAAGGGATATCCTGGTTGGACAGATTACAAGGATATCTCTAAGTATTTTATTCACGCACTTTTATCTGCTGAGGATAGTCGTTTTTTTCTTCATCATGGTATCGATATCCGTGAGATCTGGCAGTCACTTTTGTTGAATATAGAAAAAGGAAAAATCATACGAGGTGGCTCGACAATCACTCAACAGGTGGTGAAAATGGTAGGGTTATCTCAACACAAGACTTTACTACGTAAAATAAGAGAAGTATTCGGAGCTCTTGTGGTAGACAGTGTGTTGAGTAAGGAAGATATTTTAGGCTGGTATATCAACCTTGTTTATTTTGGCTCAGGAGCATATGGTATCCATGAGGCAGCACAATATTATTTTGATACGCATCCATCTTCACTGACAGTAGCAGAGTCTATTCACTTGGCCATGATTTTACCTGGACCTCACATCCGATCACGATCTTTAAGAGAAAAATCGTTGAGTGTTTTTGGAAGAAAGCGTTTTAAGAAGCTTCTCAGTGAGATGTATAACAGTCATTATATCACCACAAAACAATATCAAGTGGCTGTACGTACTGGCAACTTTGGCAGTCCTCTATAGCCGGTGATATAGAATCGCAATGACAGTTTAAGTATGCCATGAAAGTTGGATAATAGGGAGGATACTATGAGCCATGACTCGCCATAAAGATAAAAACATCAAAAAACATCCTAAAAAAACCACCAGATCTCCTCGCCGTTTTCCATCTGCAGCAGGTGTGTCATCATCTGATCATGACAGAGGCAATGATCAGAGAAAAAAGGGTCCTGGCAGGCCGTATCGTTTGCATGGACGTTCATATGATAGTAAAAGCTCTTACACAAAAGTCCCTCGTCTTTTTCCATCTAAAGAAAAGCGTGAGCTTGCTGTCTGTCGTAGTCAAGAACAACTCAAAGAGTGGCATAAGCAGAGTGCTCGTACAGGACAGCATATTACAGAAACGCATCATCTTGATCGTTTAGACCTTCTTGATACATGGCAAGCTGATGCTTTTGAAGCTTTGATGAAAGGCAGTCATGTGGTGGTGGATGCACCTACCACAGCTGGTAAAACCCGTATTGTGGAAACATTTTTGTTTTCCAAGCTTGCCACAAACTCTACCTTGCAACCTTTCCGTGCTTGCTACACCTGTCCTGTAAAATCTCTTGCCAATGACAAGTTAATGGAGATGCGATCTTTGTTTGGTGAAGATAAGGTAGGTATCAATACCGGTGATATCAAACATAATCTTGATGCTCCACTCATTGTGGCTACTTTAGAGAGTTATCGCAATTCTCTATTAGGTTTAGATATACGCCTTCCTATTCATTTAGTCATTTTTGATGAATATCATTATATTCAAGACTTTGCCCGTGGCAGTTCTTGGGAAGAAGCTATCATTCTCTCAGATCCAGCTAGTCAGCTATTACTGCTCAGCGCTTCTGTGGCTAATAGTGATGATTTTGCCACATGGATCCAAGGCATACATAATCATCCTACCGTTCATATTCGTACAGAAAAAAGGCCCGTACCTCTAAAGAACATGATTTTTGATGGTGATCATTGGTTTTTAGAAAAATACGTTCCCCATTTTTCTAAAAACCCTCACAGCACACCTGAAGATATAATCCCCTACTCTATTCTTGTAAAATCTTTAGCACAAGCTGAAGCCGAAGCGCTCACACCTTGTTTGGTTTACACAGGTAAGCGACTTTCTTGTGAGCGTTTAGCTAAAGTATTTGCTAGAAGACTCAAACCTTTAGATCCCCTTAAAAGTCGCAAGCTAAGTGAAGATTTTGATCATGCTTTAAGCACATACAAAGCCACAGAACTTTGTTCTCACGCTTACCGCAAAATGTTGGTTCATGCTGGAGTGGCATATCATCATTCCGGCCTACCTCCTCCTTTACGTATCAGCGTAGAAGCTTTGATTAAACAAGGCCAGTTACGTATTTGTGTTGCAACTTCTGGATTAAGTTTGGGTATTAACTTTGCAGTACGTTCAGCTTTGATTGCTGATGGTAAACGTCCTGGGGATCAAGGGGTAATGGAATATCCTCCCTCAGATATTCTTCAGATGCTCGGTCGTGCTGGAAGACGTGGCAGTGATATGGTGGGTTATTCTTTATGGCCCACACACAAACATTATCAAGCCTTTGGCGGAGCTGAGCGTGAAGGTATTACGCCTCGTCTCAAATATGATCCCAGCACGTTTTTAGGACTATTAGAAAAAGGATTATCTTTAACAACCATTGAAACTTTGTATCGTAAAAGTTTTCAATATTACTTTGCTAAAGAACATCGCGTAAAGCTTATCTCTGGGAGTCGTTTAACCAAGTTTTTAGCACCTAAAACATCACTACCATGTAAAGATGTTTCGGCGATGTATGTCTTTCATAAATGGCAATCAGAGAAAGGTGGCATGTGTGGTGGATGTTCACATAGAGAGTTATGTCATCCATTTATCACTTCTTCGCTCGATGATCATCTCTCTAAGTTGCATTACCACCTTCATAGTATCGGTGCTATTAACGATCAAGAAGCTCTTACATCTTATGGAGGCATTGCTAAGTATTTTCCTCATCCAGGAGGACTCTACATTGCAAAATTATTAACTAGTGGCTTTAAACAAACACGATCGATCACCGATCTTGCTGAAATTATGGCAAGCTTCAGCTTAGCTTTTTACAAGTCCATCGATTCTGCAACTCACTACTCACTACCTGTTAATGAAAAAAATTACCGACGTTCATTAGCTAAGCTGTATCCTACAGAACTTTTCAGCCATCTCTATGATATGCCTTTTCGTGGCAAAAAAGTACTTTCACTCATTGATTGTAACCCTGAAGCTGGTTATTTGATTAAACGCTGGATCATGAATGATAGCTGGGAAGAGTTGATTCATGAGGTTTGTCATCGCTATTTTGCCAGTGGTGATGTGTTTTCTCTTATCTACAAAACAGCCAACTACCTACAATCCTTAGCTCAATCAAAATTGCCCATGAGCAAAGAAGCACGAGATTTACGCGCTCATCTTCTCAGACCTCCACTGGACTACATTATGCCACCAGGAGAGAACAACCAGAAAGTCAAATCATAAAGCAAACGTTTCATCACCCCATAACACTCTACACCTATCCTCACACCTTCTCTCCTCACACACCCTCTCTATTAAGTGGATAAAAAGAGTTTTATAGTAAAAATTTCAAAAAATCCATAACAAACATACAACCTCATCACTTTAAACCTAGCTTTAACATCTCAAAGTCAGTAAAAATCCTAACCTACCAAAATAACAGACTTTTTTGTGAAACGTATTCTTAAATGCACACACTACAGATCTCTGATGTTTGATCAAAAATCATGATATTTTATAAGGTCTAGTTGAGTACTGTATGCCAAAAGTTTTATAGATTTTTTCTGCTTCTTTAGACAGTTCCCTCGCTATTCCATAAGCATCAGAAAACTTTTTTCTGCTATCACAAACAACATATGTTTCAACGTCTCTCAAAGTATCTAAGATTTTTTGAGGAGCATAAGAAATACCAACTTTCTTAAGTTCTATCGCCGTATACTTAAGCAAGACATATGTTAAAAAACATATAAATATGTGAGCGTATATGCGCTCTGCTTTCCAGTGATAAATAGGATGCATGCTCAAAGTATGCTCATTGATCATAAACTGCTTTTCTGTCTTGCATAGACGACGATAATTTTTAAATATAGCTTGTGGTTTCGCAGTTCTGTTTGTACAAAGACCATAGATACCATCCCATTGATAATCTTCTGCTATCTTATTTCGATCAACAACATAAGATACGCCTTTTTTAGAAGAAACTTTTTTTACATAACGACCTATGTCTTTATACATCTCAATACTGCTGGCTGCTATCGAATCTTCTTTACCAACAAATTTATTTAGCTTTTTTAAAATTTCTTCTCTTTTCATTCTGTCTCTTACGCAACGACTTTCATTATATGATATGACAAACCTTCGATTCTTGTGACGCAATTCACAATATTGACTTTGTGAATATAACAGTATATCTTCATTATTAATTTTAGTTTGCATTTTTTCTTTAAAATCTAATATGTCTTTTTTAATCTTCACAGGAAGATTATTAAGAGTGATACGAACTATATACTCTGCTCTAGTACCATCTTTTTTTTCCTTAAGAGAATCTAAATAACTCAGATTTTTATCTAAAAACATACTCCTATCTGCTACCAGAGATATTTTTTTGATAGATTGTTGTTTTATATAGGGATCCATAACCTCAGATAACGTTTTAGAATCAGCCATATTTTCTTGAAATACTTCAAAAGATAGTGGCATCCCGCTTTCATCTGACAAAATAGCCAGAACAATTTGAACTTCTCCATTTTTTGCATCTTTTTCATCTTCAAAATCTTGAAGATTGTCTTCACGTACTGATTTAAAGTAGAGTGTGGTGACATCAAAAAGCAATAACTTGAGATGTTTTCTACCAGCTAAAAGAGTCTGAAAAATCTGCTTTTTTAAGTCTTCTTTACTATCTGAAACACGATCCATCATAAATAAAATTCTTCTCAAAGATATTTCTTTATTCAAATACCTTTGAAGTTTCAATGAGCTCTCACTTTTACTACATGACTCATAAGCATGCATTAACACAACATACTTAAGTACTTCGTTAAGATTTGTTGTATTTCTCCCTTTTGTCAAAAGCTTTGAGAAATTCAATTTTTCATAAATATGTCCAAAGATGTCTTCAAAGCCTTTATTATATCTTGATCCTCCCACAAGATCATAGATGTTGATATGATTCTCTGGAGATGGAGAAAGATTAGGAAGCGCAATCTTTCCGTTTTTGTAGTCTTCTATGATTCCCTTTCCAATTTTTTGAAATCGTTTGATCTCTTCAGGATCTTTTGACTGACCAATGGTTTTAACAGTACGATTAGTAGGTGTGCCGGTGTCTTTTTTTCGATATGCTACCACGAGTCGAACTACAGTGGCTCCACTTTTTAACTTAGGACATGACATAAACATACTTTACTCCATTTTTATGGCCTTTTATGGTGATCAAGACGGCTGGTAACAATCAAGCTGGCAATCAAAATGACGATTAAGATCGTAATCACTGTAGGTTATTACATTATAATAACCTTAAAAAACACTACAACACTCTACAACACTCTACAACAGACAGAACAATATAGTAGCTGTTACGTGATGATTATTACCTAATGTGTTGATAAATCAAGCAAAAAACATGCCTTCGTTTAAATCGTTACTTAAAATGAAGAAAGATTTTTTAAGTTTCGTAACACCTTAAATATCAAAATCATAAACAAACAAGGCTTTGCTAGCTAACAAAACCTCGCTTAAATGACCCAAGAAAGACATGCTCCGTTTAGGATATCACAAGAGATGCTCAAGAGAGAAAAACCATCAATACGTATTATCTGCAATCAAATATGTACAACTGATTAGCTTTTAAACAATCACTCATATTTTCTTGAAATTGAGGGTTTTTGTAGATATTTGCGTTAAAGATAGCTTCTTGTGGGTTATCTTTGAGATACTGGGAGGGATCAGTGACTAAGCCTTCTAGTATTCTCGTTCGACTCACTCTACTCATAAATTCACTTACACTGGAGGTCTTAAAAAAGAATAATATCCAATCATCATGCAATGCATTGATCATAGACAAAAGTCTTTTAACATCAGCAACATAGGCACTTCCCAGTGCTTCTATTTTAGATGTTATCACAGAATGCAAAGTAAGTTTCATCCAAACAGGATCGGAGATGCTGCCCGTTTCAAAATTGCTAGAAGCGTACTTGCTGCCTAGGGAGTCTTTCCATTTTGCCGCAGAGTCACCTTTGAAGGGACTCGGGTCTTCAAGTAAAGCACGGTTGTATAGCTCTAAGCAATCAGAGAACTTGAGCTGGTTAAGCCCTGGCGAGGCACATGCTTCTTTTAAGATGCTTGGCAACTGTGCAGCAATATTTACAAGTAATGGTCGGGTATAGAGAGCATACCCGTCTTTAACAAGGTTGAGGCCTTGGAACTCTACAAGCGTTCCGTTTTTGATGAGTTTGAGAATATCAGCGAGGAGATAATACGAAGCATCGATGATATATTGATCTTCAAGGTTATGGTTTTGTTCTTCTATTGATAAAGATGAACCCTTTTTTTGAAGAAGAGAACGAAAGAAATTGATTTTTTTATCACCCTGAAAATCTCCGGGAATATGAAGAGACTTTATAGCCTTTAGAATAACAGCATCTTTGAATCTTTGATAGTCTTCAGCTTTGATGCTGTATTTATTAAGCAAAGCTTCAAAAATCTCATCGTCCACGTTTTCAAAAAGTGGTGTTGTATCACTTTCTGTCAAAGTAGCATATGTTTCTCTTTGATCATCCGTACCCGTACTCACCACAGGAGGCGGTACAGGTTTTGGATCAGGTGATGATGATGAGCCTAGCAGATCCTCTCCGTTAGATGTAGCTAGATTGTTATATTCATTGTTGCCAGCTGAGCTTGATGAAAGCAAAACGCCTTCGCTGGCAGCAAATTTTTCTGCTAGATAACCCACAACCACAGCTCCTCCAGCAAGAGAAAGGGCCCACTTTGTCAGTGCCGTTTTGGGTAACCAATGTAGATGTTTGCTCCACGAACCAGCAGCACCAAGAAGAGCTGCTCCTGTAACCGGTAGGACAGCAGCTGCAGAATTATAAACCTCTGTGAAGTCCTGAGCTAAGAGCTGCTCATCTTCAAGAGTGAATGCTTCAGCAAAACAGGAATCACTTCCAGATTGTTGATCATCAGACAGCTCACTTGAAGTACACGAGCTTAACGTAAATGTTTGACCGGTGTCTCTTAGAAGATAATAATTTTCTGGTGTGCTATTTTTGCTGGCATCACTTTCACTGGCAAATGCTTGCGAAGAGAATATACAAAGCCATAGTAGGGATAGTGCTGTAGCTATGTGTTTTTGATGGTGCATTAAAGCAAGCTCCATAAAAAAATCTGTGATCATGAGACTCATAGACCAGACGTTATAATAACAAGCAGCGGTCATTATCGATTACATATGATATGCAAACGATGATTAAATGGATAGTACACTACAATAAAAGTAAGTTCAATGCTAAAGAATATCTACGATTTGCTATAACATCAACATGCATATGTTATTTCCCAGGCTTTTAAGACCACTCAAAGCTTCACTGGTACATGTCTATTATAATAGAAAAATATAGCAGAATCAAAAGTCAACAGAGCTACGCATCCTTTATGTACCGTATATAACTTATATAACAGGGATCTAGCAAGGAATCTAAAAATTTGTGGTATGTTTTTGTTGCCATACTTCAGTTAAATAAGTAAAAATAGATTACCATCGTATCACCACTAAAACTGCTAGCACTATGACTCATAGAAGCATAGCTATATAGTCTGAAAAGATTACACGTACAGTTTAAAATCTCAAAAAGTGACACAGTGATACAGTGATACAGTGATACAGTGATACATAAGTGACGATATAAAAAATGCGAGGTTTTGATAGCTATCAAAACCTCGCATAACTCAAAAAACAGCTAATCAAAAAACAGCTAATCAAAAAAACAACTAGGGCCAGTTCAAACATCACAAGAGACGCCCAAAAGTTAGAAAATCATCAGTGCTTAATAGGTCATGTCAAATGCGTGCCAATCAACAGCTTTTAAAGAATCACCCATATTTTTTTGAAAGTCAGGGTTTTTATAGATATTCACATTAAAAAGAGCTTCTCGTGGGTGATCTTTGAGATACTGTGAAGGGTCAATAGACAGGCTTTGTAGTACTCTTGTGCGACTATATCTAGTAAATGGATCTTCTCTAGAAATCTCAAAAAAGAACCACATCATATGGTCATGAAATTCAATGACAGCAGGCAGAAAGCTTTTGACATCAGCAGCATAGGCACTTTCCAATTCTTCTATTCTAGATGTTATCACAGAATGCAAAGTGAGTTTCATCCAAACAGGATCCGAGCTGCTGCCCGTTTTGAAGTCGCTAAGAGCGTATTTGCCATCTAGAAAATTTCCTGGTTCTACTGCAGAGTTAGTATCAAAGGGACTCGAATCTTCAAGTAAGCCATGACTATATAGCTCTAAACAGTCAGAGAACTCAAGATGACTAAGCCCTGGCGAAGCACATGCCTCTTTTAAGATATTTGGCATCTGTGCAGCAACATTTACAAGTAATGGTCGCAAATAGAGAGCATATCCGTCTTCAACAAGGCTAAGATCTTGGAATTGTTCAAGTGCTCCGTTTTTTATGAGTTTGAGGACATCAGCAAGGAGATAATACGAAGCATCGAATATATACCGATTTTCAATAAAGTACTGTTGGCGCTCTTTTGATAGATATCCCAATTTTTGAGGAGCTTCATAATAAAAATTTCTTTTTTTCACACTTTGCAAAGTTCCGGGAACATGAAGCTTACCTAAAGCCTTTAAGGCAACAGCATCTTTGAACCTTTGATAGTCTTCAGCTTTAATGTTACGCTCATTGAGTAAAGCTTGAAAAGCTTCATCGTCCATGCTTTCAAACAGTGGTGTTCTACCAGTTTGTGTGTAACTAGTTTGTCTTTTTGTTTTTTTACTTGCATCCCAACGTAGCACAGGAGGTGGTACAGGTGTTGGATCAGGTGATGATGAGCCTAGCAGATCCTCTTCGTTAGATGTAGCTAGATTGCTATATTCATTGTTGCCAGCTGAGCTTGATGAAAGAAAAACGCCTTCGCTGGCAGCAAATTTTTCTGCTAGATAACCCACAACCACAGCTCCTCCAGCAAGAGAAAGGGCCCACTTTGTCAGTGCCGTTTTGGGTAACCAATGTAGATGTTTGCTCCACGAACCAGCAAGAAGAGCTGCTCCTGTAACCGGTAGGACAGCTGCAGAACTATAAACCTCTGTGAAGTCCTGAGCTAAGAGCTGCTCATCTTCAAGAGTGAATGCTTCAGCAAAACAGAAATCACTTCCAGCTTGTTGATCATCAGACAGCTCACTTGAAGTACACGAGCTTAACGTAAATGTTTGACCGGTGTCTCTTAGAAGATAATAATTTTCTGGTGTACTATTTTTGCTGGCATCACCTTCACTGGCAAATGCTTGCGAAGAGAATATACAAAGCCATAGTAGGGATAATGCTGTAGCTACGTGTTTTTGGCGGTACATAAAAGCAAACTCCTTGAAAAAAAATCAATGATGATGAGACTTATGAACTAGACTGAAAAAAATAGATAGCGGTCATTATTGGATTACAGACTATATGCAAACGCTCGTTAAACTACTACCACGTAACAAAAGTAAGCTCAATACTAAAAATATCTATTATAAAGATCAAGAATAATCTGGCCTTTTTCTTGAAACAAAGGGTCGGTGTAGATACTTGGATTGAAAAGAACGTATTGTGGGTGGTCTTTGAGATACTGTGAGGGTTCAGTCACCAAACTTTCTAGTATTCTTGTTAGACTCACCCTACTGAGCTGATCATCATAAGGGAGCATAAAAAAGTCCCACATCATGTTGTGATATACACTGATACTCTCTAATTGGTCCTTAACATAAGTGATGTAGTTTGTTTCAAGTTTTTCTATCCTGGAAGTAATCTCATCAGACAGATGTGCTTTCACCTTCAATGGCTTTGGAATAGAATGACCTTCGTCTATTGTCAAAAACTTAAAAGCGTATATGTTACGCAAGAATTTTTCACCTTCAACCATAGAGATATCACCCGAAGGACTCGGATCTTCAAGTAAAGTAAGGTTATAGGTTTCTAAATAATGAGATAATCCGATTTTCTTAAAATCCAAAGAAGAATCATATATTTCGTTTAAGATTTCAGGCATTTGCACAACAACTTCATCGAGTAATGGCCGCGTATAGAGAGCATATCCGTCTTTAACAAGGCTGAGGCCCTGAAACTGCCTAAGTGTTCCGTTTTTTATGAGTTTGAGGACATCAGCGAGGAGGACATAGGAAGAATTGAAGATATAGCGCTTTTCATAAGCTTCCATAAGCTGATGCTCTGATAGATCTGAACCCTCTCTTTGAGGACGTTCATAAAAGTTATGTCTTTTGTTATCGCCATGCCTCATACCTGGAACATGAAGACGTTTTTCGGCATATGAGCTCACAGCTCTTTTGATAAGTTGGTAGTCTTCAGCTGTGATGTTGCGCTCATTAAGCAAAGCTTCAAAAGCCTCATCGTTCATGCTTTCCCACAATGGTGTTGTATCACTTTCTGTCAAAGTAGCATGTGTTTCTCTTTGACCATCTGTATCCTTACTCACCACAGGAGGTGGTAGAGGTTTGGGATCAGGCGATGTTGAGCTTAGCTGCTCTTCTTTGCCAGATGTAGCCAGACTTTCATGTTCATTGTTGCTAGCTGAGCTTGATAAAAGCAGAGCGTCTTTGCTCACAGCAAATTTTTCTGCTAGATAACCCACAACCACAGCTCCTCCAGCAAGAGAAAGGGCCCACTTTGTCAGTGCCGTTTTGGGTAACCAATGTAGATGTTTGCTCCACGATCCACCAAGAAGAGCAGCTCCTGTAACAGGTAGGATAGCTGTAGAGCTATAAGTTTCTGTGAAGTTCTGAACTGAGAGTTGTATATCTTCAGGGATGAAGGTTTCAGCAAAACAGGAATCACTTCTAGCTTCTAGCTTGTAAGATAGTTCACTTTCAGCACAAGAGCTTAACGTAAATGCTCCACTGGTATTTTTTAGAAGATAGTAATTTTCTGATGTGCTATTTTTGCTGGCATCGCTTTCACTGGCAAGTGCTACCGAGGAGAACATACAAAGCCATAGTAAGGATAGTGCTGCAGCTATGTGTTTTGGGTAGTGCATGACAGCAAACTCCTTGAAAAGAATAGATAGCCTATATCTATACTACATTCCATCACTTGCTAGATTAAATAGCACATAATACGATTGAGGTTCAATATTTTTTATAAATGTTAAGATCTTTGATGAGTGAAAGAAAGACGTATCATCTTCATAAGATGTCTCAACAGGATAGTGAAATTTTGCAAAAAACCTGACCATTTCATAAAAAAACCACCTAACTATGCCTAGCATCACTAAGGAGCTTACTCCTACAAACAGGTGGTGGCGTAAAATGCAAAATGACACGAATACTTCAAAGTTCTTTAGTTATCAAGTAGTTAAACCAGATCTTTGTCATGAACTCTGCAAAACTTTCGTTATAAAGTTCGCCTTCTCTCACACCGATTGTTCCATGGGATACTGAAATCCTTACACAATAGATCAAATAGTATAGCCCTATTATGGGAGCTATCTATATAATATACAGGGACGCTAAGGGCTACTGAGTAGAATATGCGTAAGATACTATTGATAGTCTTGATATGTGCTAGCAGTTGTGGTGAAGAGAACAAAGAACCAGAAGATAATGGTACTCCTCGTTGCAGAAAAGTCAGAGCCATAGAAACAGGGCTCAATTCACTGAATGAGGACATCCCAAAGATGCGAGCAAGAGTCGATGCGGAAAATTTCTATGGAGCTTGGAACTATTGTTCTACAGGCAAGTCTTCTCAACCTACCCCTTATATCGATGTACATGGAGATTTAAATAATGTATCTGGCTACAAAGTCCAAGATAGGCTATGTCATACATTATTCGAAATCAACACCTCTAACAGGCTAAGACCATGGGAGAAGCGCAAAACTCCAGATGAGCTATCTAAAAAAGAGGCCCATGAGGCATTAGATGAGGCCCAAAAACAAACAGACAGAAACCTCAAGACCATAACAAAGTACATCAAAACTGACTGCAAAGACTGTCGTTCTTTTTTCTTTCTTCATGCTCTCTTCAAGTGCCTTAACTAACTCCCCACCCATTACACTCTATCCTCGCCTACATGGATAATACTGCAGCATCATGTTTAAGCTCTTGATTGTCCTCATAGCTCTTTGTCCTATCAACATCCACAATAAATAAGCACTACCTTCTCTAGTTAACCCCACTATCTTAACTAGTTGTATCTTAGACTATCTCTACTTTCTTGAGATAACCTCAGTCTAAGTAGCCAGATAGGTTAGACTTCCTCATAGCAAGTTAACAACAGCCATCAAAAAGGAAATATTTTAAGAAACTGTCTTGTCATGTTATCAAAGATATGGTATACATGATCAACATTCTAGGTTACCTTAGAGGAAACCTAGGCTTTAAGGTTATATACACAAAGCTAACCACAAAGCTTTCATGGATTTGAAAAGATGGATGAAAGATGATGAATAAAAGAATATCTCATAGCCCACAAACACCCTTGCTTTAAGCAGACTCAGAACAAGTACACTCATTCAGATAAACAAAAACAACTACATTGAAAACTAGAGCGTTCATGGACATTCTTGAAGTAGTATGGTAGAACTACAAGTGAGACACTTGACAAGCAAGATAGACTTACTATTGAAATTGAAGGCTCTGATGTCTTGAGAGCTATCGTTAGATCTATCATTGAGCAAAAATATAACTCGTGTAACTTTAACCAAAGCATAAACCAAAGAGGATTTAAATGATTAGATTTTTCCAAGTCTCACCTAAAGTAGTCCTGTGTTATGTGTTAAGTGTATTTGTTTTAAGTGGTTGTGGGTCTTCTGATTCCACGAATAACAATTCAAAAACTGATACTGGTATTACTGATAATGAAGATACATCTGGATATGTTCGTTTATCCAAAGATAAGGCAACAGAAAAAGCTGATAATACAAAGTCTAAATCTAAACCTAGTGATAAAACCGTCGCTTCAAAGAAAACGGATACAACGACAGATTCAGCTAAGAAAACAGATACAACCAAGGCAACAGATACAGAGGATTCTGAAGACTCTGAAAAATCTGAAGATTCAACAAAAACAACAGATGCGAGTAAAGGTAAAGCAGAGCCAAGTGTTACTGCAAAAAAAACAGACAGTGGATCTGGTACAGGAAAAGTCACACCTAAGAAGGAGACAGCTCAGAAAAAAACCACTACCGCCACATCAACTGAGACAAAAACAGAAACTGTTGCAGTTGAAAACACTGAGTTTCAATGTAGTCAAAATAATGCAAAAGGCCTTCTTGATCAATATCAATACAGTGTTTCTGTTGATGGTGTTATCGAACTTTATTTATATAATATAGCCATAAAACGCTATGATAAAGAGGGATACGTAGAGTTTGTAGAACTAAGACGTAGTGAGTTCTTTTTAACAAGATGGTTAGATCCAGATAGATCAACTGTTCGCGAAAAAGATAAAATCTATACAAGAGACGAACGAAACTTTAATCTTGAGCTATCATCTTTAAGTAATGATGAACTGGTTTCTTGTTTGATGCAGAATCCTGAAGGAAGTCATAATCTTTTTGTAGAAAGAAGAGACACTCCTCTATTTGATGCTACTTACACGACTAGAGGTAATCGAGTGTTTAGACCATTAGATTTTCTTAAACTAGATAAGTGACATAATTTTATACCAAATTTTTGAAGAATAATAAATGATGACACTTTTTCAGGTTTCACCTAAAGTCGTGTTATTTTACGTGTTGAGTGTATTTGTTTTGAGTGGTTGTGGGTCTTCTGATTCCACGAATAACAATTCAAAAACTGATACTGGTATTACTGATAATGAAGATACATCTGGATATGTTCGTTTATCCAGAAACAAAGCAACAGAAAAATCTGATGAAACAAAATCTAAATCTAAACCTAGTGATAAAACCGTCGCTTCAAAGAAAACAGATACGGCCAAAACAACAGATATGGGCATAGATAATACAGAGCCAAGTGTTATTGCAAAGAGAAAAGCCACAACAGCTGAAACGAACACGGAAACTATTACAGTTAAAGGCACTAACTCCTCCCGCCGCCAGCCTGGGACTGTAAAAGATTTAGCTCTGATGTGGTGTGTTGCAGCTGAAGAGGAAGACCCTGACATCCACGACGACCAACGTCAGGAGAAAGATTCCCTCCACCGGCACGACTGCGTTCACCACCAAGATATTCGGGGATTAAACCTGATGGTATTCCAGCAATTTCACTGTGGTCAAAATAAAGGAAAAGGCCTTCTTGATGAATATGCATACAGTGTTTCTGCTGACGGGGTCATCGAACTGAATTTATACAATATAGCCATAAAGCGCTATGACAATGAGGGCTACATAGAGCTTGTAAAGCTAAAACCTAGTAAGTTCTTTTTAACGAGATGGGCAATCCAGAGAGATCCGCTGTTCGCGTAAGAGATAGAATCTACACAAAACATATACGAAATTTTAATGTTGAACTATCAACTTTAAGTGATGATGAATTGGTCTCTTGTTTGATGAAGAATCCTGAAGGTAGTTATAATCTTTTTGTAGAAAGAAAAGAAACTCCTCTATTTGGCGAAAGTAATACCACTAATAGTAGTGAAGTGTTTAGACCAAAGGATTTTCTTAAATCAAATGAAGACATTGACTACCTCACCCTCAGCGAGCAGAAGATTAAAAAAAGTATCAAAACTTACTGTGATCAAGGTATCCAACACAGCTCCGTTTCTTTTCCTTCTGACGGCAATCCACATATAGTGGTACGATGCAATACCGAACCGTAATAATAATGAAAGCTACATAGAGTTTATAGCACTAAGACATAATGAATTATCTTTAACGAAATGGTTAGAATACATATAATTCGAAGCTTGTTCACCTAAAAAATAAAATCTAGACAAAACATAAACAAAACTTTAAGATTGAGCTATCAACTTTAAGTACTTAAAATAATGATGAATTGGTCTCTTGTTTAATAAAGAATTCTGAGGTTAATAATGATTTTTTTTGTAAAAAGAAAAAATCATAAATTTGGCAATACTTACACAACTAGAAGTAATGAAATGTTTAAATCATCAGATTTTTTAAAACGAACATAAAACATAGTTACCTTGCGAAAACTTATAAAGATCACTGACTCTTAAGAATAATTACCCGATGATTTAGAGATCTTTCTTTGACTGTGATATACTCTTCTTAATATCTAGTAATATAGCATGTAATATCATAACAAATTTGACTCCTGAGCAAAGCTTTCTACAAAATCTTAAGATTTTTGGAGATTTGTTGTACGATGTTCTTTTCTTGGTGGCATTCAATTTATCAACAGCAATCTGATCCTCAATAAAATGCGTTATATGTTCTTTGGCTAAATATTGAAAGCATCTTACAATGATTGTTGTGCGACTATCCAGTATATCAAATTTGAATAAACACTTAGGAACAACCTTTGGATCTTCAAAATTGATCCAATAAACATACCAGATACGAGCATTGGTTAAGACAACACAGTTAATATCTATATCAATACCGTATTGCACAGCTTGCAAGACGAATTTTTCAATATGAATGTTGTTTAAACGAATAGCTTTAACTTCTATTAGACACTTCCGTTTTTTATCAATAAAAATAGCCATATCACAGCGTTTTTCAGAGATAGGATATTCTACTTCTAACTCTAAATATTTCTGATAGCCTAATACATTCGCACAAATATCCTGAATAATGGCTACAGTATTGACTTCGTTATAATCTTGATTGTAAAGAAAAGTCATCGGCTTTGAAAAAAGGGTCTTTAAGTGTTTATCTACTAAGAGTCTATGGGAGATTCTATTTAGCCATCAGTTAGCTCAGATGGCCTAATATCCTAAAAGATATAAGATCAAAGGGGCCTAAAAACAGTTGCTTTGTAATGATTATTATGGTATATAAGATCGTGGGTTTCGATGAAAGCCGCCCCAATGATAGGTAAGATTGATCCTATCCAAACAACCCACTCTATCCTTACTAACAACTAACAGCACTTAGCGTTATGGAGCTGAATTTACTGAGCTTTTTTGTTCCATAACATACCTACACTGCTCAACTAGCTCTAGCTATTGATTAACCATTTTTTTATCTTTTTACTCTAAGCTTTATCATCAATAAGATGTTTACCTTCGTTTCATGATGAATCTTGATGTGAGATTTTTATGTCTATGTGCTCTTACACATATAAACTGTTTTCTATATGTCTGATCGCTACCTTCTGGGGTTGTGGTAGCAAGATGATAGATCCGTTGACAGTCTTATCTACTGGTGAAGAAATAGACAATCGTCTCAAAAGAAATACCTTGTTTGATCAAGAAAGTAGACCTGAAGATACTCAAGAAAATAATAACAAAGAAGAGAGCACAAGTGATAATAGTGCCGGCATTGATAATAATGAGTTAAATAAACAAGTTACAGGTACTATCTACCCTACTCTCAATGGTCAGGTCGTAGCCATTCAGAGGGAAAAAATACTACAAAGTAGTGGTGAAGAATTTACAGTTATTGTCTTACTCGTAAAAAATGAAGATTATTTACATACTTGTGTAACAACACAAGTAGCATCATCACCATATATCTGCACTCATGCTTTTAGAAATAAGACATATAATCCTATCTACTTAAGAGATATTGATACATCTCCACTTAATTATGAAGAATTGAGTGAATTTAATACATTTGGCCGAAAGCAATATGGTAAGCAAAGTCTCACAGATTTTGCACTAGCAGCTTCAGGAAGTGGAGTTATGGTGTTTATAGCATACCAGGTATTAAATAAATTAATGATTATCGAAAAATGGAAATCAGGAGAGAGTTTTTTATTAGGTGCTTTACTTTTTATTGTTGTTGATTATATATATTCTCACTTTCAAAAACGTCATAATGCTTACCGTTTCCCTTTCAAACATTCATTTAGATACAAGCCGAATTTGACTCTTAGCCCAAACAGCTACTTAGCAAATTTTACAGGTGCTTTATTTCAAGACAATCCAGAATCTAAAGCTGCTATACTCGCACCAGGAATGGATATGCCAGGTATTCAACAAAAATTAGGACTCTTTCTAAATTCTAGCTCTCGAGCAAAAGAACTTCATAATATTAGCTACTATTGTACTCCACAATTGTCACTAAATGGGACACAGATATCCTCATATAATATCAAATGCTCTGGCTTATATACAATTCCAAAACGCTAGTTTTAATTAGTTGGACAGACATTACCTGCTTTTGCATCTAATCCACCAACAGTTCCTTGACGATTAGGAGTCGTTTGAACCTGGTTTGTAGTTGTTTGAGTGTAAGGTATATTAATAGATTTTGTTCCACCAATTTGCTCACCATCTTTTGTCATATCAGTAGAATAGACTTTTCCATCTTGATCTACCTGAACAGTACTATGATATGATGGCACTGAAATGGCTGGCCTGACATATGTCCAGCCGCCAAAAGATTGTTGAGGACTCCTAGCTGGTTGCCTACTTACAGGCTGTGTTCTCGCTGGCGGTCTCCCCTCAGGCTGTGTTCTCGCTGGCGGTCTCCCCTCAGGTTGTGTTCTCGCTGGAGGTCTCCCCTCAGGTTGTGTTCTCGCTGGCGGTCTCTCCTCAGGCTGTGTTCTCACTGGTGGTCTCTCCTCAGGCTGTGTTCTCGCTGGCGGTCTCTCCTCAGGCTGTGTTCTCGCTGGCGGTCTCTCCTCAGGCTGTGTTCTCGCTGGCGGTCTCTCCTCAGGCTGTGTTCTCGCTGGTGGATTTTCTTCAGGCTGCTGTGTATCTGTTGGCAGCTGAGTATCAGATTGTGTGTCTGTTGGTGTTGATGATTCACTGTCAGATGTAGTGGAAAGATTATCATGGATGTGCACAATAGATGGCCAACTATCGAATGGTTGAAGAGCATTCATATGAACAGAGCTTAGAATAGCTATAGGTTGATTATGTAGCATTAAAATACTACCATCATAAAGGCTAGAGACATTAGGCTTGTTGCCATCTTCAGCAGCTTTCAGAGGATTTCGATCATAAACAACAGCTAATCCTGCTTTGGCTGCAAGGAAATAGCCAATGGGTGCTTGCAGATGTGCCATAGCAAATTTATTATCTAATGCATTATTTTTATTCTGTACCATAGACAACACTTCATAGCCATGATTTTCACGACTTTCTGCCTGTGATGAACTATTAGAAAACACATAAATAAAGTCATTAGGCTTGATTTTTTGATTATCATCAGTTGGAATAGGAACAAGTGGAGTATTGTTCCTATCCCATAATTCAGTAAATTTTGTAGCGTAATCTTTTAAACTTGGCCAATCAGGAGGATTAGTTTCATACAAATGAGGAGCATTTTGTCCCGGATTTGCTGATGCACGAAAATCATTAAGTATAGATAAATCAAAGCTTTGAAATTTTTGATCGAGATGAGCTTCCCAATTTTGAAATGATTGATCTGAATCTACATAGAAAGCTTTACCACGTTTGTTGAGAAGTTCAAATCTAGTTGCATCAAAAGTAACTTGTCCTCTAATCATAGTCAAATCAAATGGATTATAACAATGTAAATGTCTATTATAATTATCTTTTAAATTACTAAATAATTCTTTAACACGTGGAAAATCAGCGTTATCTTTACTAAAATTTACTCCTTGAGCGCAAGCCGTTTTATAGAATAATTCATTAAAATCCGTATTATTCTGAGAGTGAAGTACACTGTGAATAACATAATGATCAGTAAAGTCTTCAATGTATCTAAGAGCTGCACCTAAGTTATTTGTTTTCATTTCGGTTCGTAAGTTAGACAATTCTGTAAGATCTTGAGAAACAAAATTTGTAGGTAAATAACCTGCTTTTTGAAGAGATGGAGTAGCTGCACTATTGTCAGAGTAGAGATAAAAATGCAGACTAATTGTGTCGCCATTAAGAGGTTTTAAACATTTTCGTGAAGTATATACTTTTACTGTTAATGGATCACTCTCTTGTGTGTTGATAAGACTTTCAGGACTAATCAATGCTTGGCATAAAAATTTTTCATTATTACTTCGACGAATTCCTTCTATCAAACCACCATAAAGTAATTTTTTAGACAATTGAGGCGAGACAGAATCAGATGAAAGAAATACTAAACCGTTCAAATTTCCCCTCAAACTAGTAGTTGTCGAGCATGTGCTACTAGGAGGCTTATTGCATCCTATGCATATAAGAAACAAGAAAATATAAGCTCTAAGTAATTTCATTAATATCAATCTCCAAAATTCTTAATAGCTCAACATAGTGTACTCTGCTAACCATTCAGATTTTTTTTTGCAATGGTAATGTGGTTTTTTAATAAATTCTTCTCTCCGCTCATTCTTATAGTAAAAGATAGCAAGAACTCCATCAGTTTCTTCTTGGCCTTTAATAAAAAATTCCATTTTTTTTTCTTTATTTTTATCAGTAACAGCAGTAACATAATTTGGAATCTTATTCTTAAATAACGCCTTATCCTGAATTGTTCTCTTAGTTTGGCATAAGTATAGATCATTACTAAAATCTGAAAAAATATGAGACGTATACCTACTATTTTCTGGAAATGGTATTTCATCTTCTTTGTTAGCATTTGGTGGAACAAAAAATTCAAAGTCATAATCAGAGTTAAATATATTCATATCATCTATCCAAGGAGTAACAACAGCTATACCATTATCGCTAATTTCTTTTGGATTTGTTGAGCTACGCTTAACATTAATCCAAGGCGTAGCCATCCACTCTCTTGGTCGTCCTCGCTTGTAAAGGCTATATGCTGAAACCATAAATGGAGCTCTATAGCTTTTTGTAATGTTACAATAATCAGAAAAATTTTCCTTACTAAAACCAAAACACGTTTCATTTATACTCTCAGGTCTAAACCAATTATTATGATAAATCATTATTGTGCCATTATCATTATAATCTCCCACAATAGCAGCATGTGCTGAGCTTCCATCATTTACTTTTTTGGATTTACCTATAATCACAGTTCCAGCTGGTATACCATCAATAAAGTTGTCTTGAAGAAAATTCTTTGCTTTATCTCGAGCATTGGCATCATTTCCACTGTTAACCTCATGCTCCAAAGTAAGCTTATTATAATCTTCACCAACTAATTTATTACCTAATCTGTCTACATGCGATTCATATAAATGATAACCCCTCATCTCTGCAAGTTTATCCGCAAATAAAACATGATCTACATTACGAACGCACTCAAATTTTTGTGCAAATTTATCGAAATTTTTGTTCTTCTGAATATTAATAAAATCTACCATTTTTTTAAAGTCACCTTCAGTAGATTCAGTAAGATATGAAAGAACGTGAGTACTGCTATCAGTACTAGAAAGACTCATCAAATCCTCAATGCTATTAACAGCTTCAGGTAGATCTTTTATGGCCTGTGTATTCAGAGCTGAACCTCCTCCTGGCTGTTTACATGCTGTAATACTAATAGACAGAGTGATCATCATATACATATACACTATATACTTTGGGGTGCAAAGCCAAAATAGAGTAATGATATGGTAAGAATTTATAGATTTCATATCTTAATCATACTTCTTTAAGTATATGTTGAATCTTGTATAATCTCATCTTTTTTAACATATAGGATGTTATACTTTTCGTTATTAAGCACCAAATGCAGCAGGGAGTAGTAAAACAGGGAGGTTAACATCGTTAAATGAAGCAAAACATGAATTATAAGGACTAAGGTCAATAATCAATTGATTACTACCAGGAACTTGTATCCGCTTTATGGGTGCATTTGACCTAGAATAATCAGCGGCAAACTCAAGAATACTTGTTCGATACATTTCAGCTATTGGTACAAAATTGCACGCAGATCCTGCAAACATCTTGCAGCTATTCAAAGCTAAAATATTATTTCTACGATAGCTGAACATAAGATTGCTCTGATTATTTGGAAGGAATCTACCATTTTGCATGATTTTTATAGAACGTAGAGACCACCAGCGATTATTAAGAAAAATACTATGTAACCCTGCTTTAGGTGCTGATCCTTTAGTAATATAGCCAGATACCCAAGCGGTATGATAAGTCATTGGACTGGCTTTTCCAGAAACAGTCACACTTTGATTTACAGTTTCTGAGCAAGCATTTTTTTGTGTTAGCACCTCCGTTCTGCTTTTATTGGGAATAGGAAGTGATGAGTTACTTGGTTGACTAGGAATCATGCGAACGTCACGACCACCTTTTGCTCCGCCTCCTTCCTCAGTTGTAATAGGAGGGTCATCAGGAGGCGGTGGTGGTTGACTGGGATCAGTAGGATTACGAGGGTTACTGGGATCATCAGGATCACCCTGTTTACCTGTAACAGGAGGTATTAATACATTGCCGGTAGAAAGAGTTCTAACAGCAGTTCCTGGCGGGTATCCACCAGTAGGTGGAATCCGTGTGGCTGGTTCCTTAGAAGATGTACCCGGAGGGGAACCAGGAGATGTACCCGGAGGGGAACCAGGAGATGTACCCGGAGGGGAACCAGGAGATGTACCTGGAGGGGAACCAGGAGATGTACCCGGAGGGGAACCAAGAGATGTACCTGGAGGGGAACCAGAGTTTGTGGGTGGAAAAGTCGGAATAGGCTCAGGGGTTAATCCTGGCTGTTGAGGATTTGTTGTTCCAGGAGAATTAGGATTTGTTGTTCCAGGAGAATTAGGACTTGTTGTTCCAGGAGAGTTAGGAGAATTAGGATTGTTAGGATTGTTAGGATTGTTAGGATTGTTAGGATTGTTAGGTCCACCAGAGGTGTTTTCCGGATTTAACGGAGGGTTACCATTTTGAGGTGATCCTGGTCTTGGTTGAAAAGGGTTATTAGGAGCTGTTGGAGGTTGTCCTGGAGATGTACGTGGAGGGGACTCTCTTCCAATACGCGTAGGTGGTAAGTTAGGATTAGTGCCTCCAGGGTTTGGAGGTAATCCTGAACCAGGCCGACTAGTACCAGGTGGTCTACCACCGTCATCACCAGGAGTACCACTATCACGGTTACCTCCACTACCAGTACCTGGAGTACCACTGCCAGGAGAGCCTTCACCACCAAGGCCACCACCGCCAGTGCCAGGGTTTCCGCCACCAGGATTGCCACCACCACCAGTGCCAGTCCTAGGGTTTCCACCGCCACGATTGCTACCACCAGGAAATTCATCGGTTAAACCGCCACCAGTGCCAGTACCGGGTCTTCCACCGCCACCAGTGCCGCCACCACCAGTGCCAGTCCTAGGGTTTCCATCGCCACGATTGCCTTCCTCACCAAGGCCACCACCGCCAGTCCTAGGGTTTCCACCGCCAGCACCAGGAGTGCCACTATCACGGTTGCCTCCACTGCCAGGAAGGCCTTCACCACCAAGACCACGATTGCCACCACCAGGATTGCCAGTCCTAGGGTTTCCACCGCCACGATTGCTACCACCAGGAAATTCATCGGTTAAACCGCCACCAGTGCCAGTACCGGATCTTCCACCGCCACCAGTGCCACCACCGCCGGTACTAGGTAATGATCCTGTGCTGGGTGGTGGAACTACACGAGGAGGAGGAGTGCCGCCACTACCACTGCCATTATCTCTTGGTTCTGGAAATAAAGTTTCTGGTGTTGTACCTGGTTTTGTTCCTCCAGGATGAAGATCACCACTGTTGCCTTCTGAGCCTTGTTCACGGTTAATTTCGGGATTTGGATTAATGGTAGGGCAATCATCACCCTCACAAGCTTCTTCTTCTTTATCATTGTCTTTAGTACATGCTGCAACAAAAACAACAATTGCTAGCAAGGAAGAGATAAAAAAGAAAAAGTGGCTTGTCATGATAGATGCAATATAAAAAGTTATAAAACGGATATGTCGAACCTAATAGTTAACTGTGTTTTAGCTTTTTCTCACTTTGCAGTTACAGCACACTCTTCTGATTGTGATCCTATTGATGTATATGTTCTATGTGCACAATCGTTGCATAATCTGTCTAGACTTTGAGCCATAGTATGGTCAAAGTACAAAGCAGACTGTATAACGGTATAATGCGTGATGAGCTTAACGACAGATAGTCACAACAATGATGAAAGATAAGCTCCTATCCTCATCCACAACCGATCCATAAGGCACCCGAAAATCTTCTCGAGTACCCACTATTTCATGTTTCCATACAATCTTAGAGCTGCTGATAATCAAAAATAGCTATCCAAAAAAGCTATTTTAAAAATCATGTCTACGACTCAGCTTCTTCATTCTGATCTTTTGTCTCTGGATACACGTTCAGATTGATGTCTTGATAAAGAGTAGAAAAGAAGCGTTGCCATCTTAGATTAGGAAAATAGCTTGCTGAGGACTTAGAAGACCACAACACCATCTCAGCTTTGCCTTTAACATATGACAGTGGAACATAAAGCCATCTTCTGGAGTCATGAGAATTATCACGGTTATCTCCCATCACAAAAACACCATCCTCGGGTATGTGATAGTTACCTCCTTCAGCAGGCCAATTCTGAGGACTTAAGGATTGAGGCCCCTTGGAGTTATGGGTTACAAAAAAGTTATAATCACCTATGCTTTCTACATAAAGATCTTTCTTTTGATCCTTTACATCTGAGAGAATACTGCGATCATGTTCATGCGAGACCCGAGGAACAGGTTTCGAATTGATATAAAGGATATCACCAATAATTTGTATGCTATCACCTCCCACACCCACTACTCGCTTGACATAATCAATATTGGGATTTGCAGGATAGCCAAACACAATGATATTACCGCGTTTGATTTTTCCCCATCTGATCAGCTCAATACCTACAAATGGCAATCTTAAACTGTAAGCCAGCTTATTGGCAACAATCCTATCCCCCACCTTAATAGTAGGTTCCATAGAAGGAGTAGGAACTTCATAAGGAGCCACCACACAGCTGCGAATAACAAAGACCACCAGAAGCATAATGCAAAGTGATTTGAAATTTTCTAAGGAAAAAATATCAGAGTCTTGAGCTTTCTTCTTAGTCTCTTCGCTTTTGTTTGGCGTATTTTGATTTAAAGCATCAGAAGATGTTTCTACCATCAATCATTTACCTAATAGTGTTTTAACGTGTTTGGTGCAAGACAGTAATCATGTACTCATTGATTATCAAGATATGACTCTTTCACCATGGATGTCTTAGGATGGAAGTGAATATACATTTACGATAAAGACGACTGCAAAGAGGAGTGAAGCAATGTTTTGGCTGTATCGATGGCTTGCTCAGAACATTGTACTCCGAATCGAGTGATAACATCTCCAGCTAGTATAGTTGCAATTTGAGCAGAAAGTGAATGAGGTTTTTGCAGTATATAGCCTGCAAGAAAACCGGCAGCAAAGTTATCACCAGCTCCTGTGGTATCAACAACCTTGACAGCTAAGGCTTTGCTATAACATCTCTCTTCACCACCCTCATAGATCTTCGCTCCTTTGTCACCAAGCTTATGGACATACACAAGATCATCTTTAAGCTGAAATTTGGGATTTTCTACAGCATCTTCTTGGCCAAGCAATTCACATGCTTCCATATGATTAGCAAAAAGTATATCCACATCTGCATCAATAAACTTTAAAAAATCTTTCTTAAAGGTCTTAACAACAAGAGGATCTGCAAGATCAAATGATACCTTGCCCCCTGACGCCTTCACAAAAGCTACAGCATCGATAATAGCTTTTCTTTGAGCACTATGAAACCATTGATAACCACAAACATGAAAAATAGAAGACGTAAGGATATCTCCACAACAAAGATGATCTTTGCCTAACTCCTCACCAACGCCCAAAGATGACAACATAGTACGTTCACCATCCTCACTAACCAATACCAATACACTACCTGTACTGCCTTGACTGTGATGAATATACGTCTTAAGACACGACATATCTAAAGCATCCCGCACTTGCTGTGCAGTTGGATCTTGTCCCACTATGGTACTAAAACTTACCTCAATACCCAAAGAAGCCAGTGTGCGAACGAGGTTACAAGACGAGCCTCCTAAACCACGAAAGATTTTACTATCTTTTGTCGTAACCTCTTGAAGTACTCGGGCTTGCTCAATACTAGATACTTCTATACCTGTCCCTTTAGTCAGGCCAAGGCGATCAATATCCTCACTTGAAACCATCACTGTGGTATCCCACAAACTGCTACCCAAAGAACTCAAAGCATATCTTTTCTCAAAGACTCCCATGAGTCCTTTCTTTTGAAGTTCTGTTTTTTGGGGAAATGATTTTTGATGTAACATAGACATAATATGTGATCATCCAATTGTTTTCTAAGTAAAGTACTCTTTTGCAGCAAACCATCACTTTAAGATCTTATAGAGTATGCTAACAAATGCTACCTATACATACAAAGTCTCTCTAAGCAAGCTGCAACATTGTCTATATCGTCATTTATCCATTATTTTCTCTATAACATGACATGTTCTCATTTTCCTTTCTATTCTTCATACAATAGATCACACATATGAATACAACAAACATACCTCAAACAGCATCATATGACTTATCCATCACCACAGACTTCCATGCTTTTCAATGTTTTTATCACATTCATCACTGGCCCTATCAAATAGGTTATTACACCCCTATTTACCCAAACCTATTCCCTACTTCGCTATCGCCGTCTTCTATAGCTTCATCTTTTACGGCTGTAAGATCTTTAAAACTGTGGTTACAAACATTTGCATCTCAGCACAGTCCTGCTTGCAAGAATATGGATGATCCATGTTTATGGATCCCTAACACAGCCTCCTCTTGCCTGTCCTCAGCAAGGTATGCGCACTTACTAACTTACAAGCAAGGCGGTAAACCCCCTGCTCTTCAACTGGCTCCATTCCTTGTCTCTCAGAACTCCGAGATGATCTATTTTTGGCTAACTGATATACACATAGATATATGCTTGAATCTTGCCACTCATCGTGTCGGCATATTACACAAAGACGCAAACAATGCCATACATACCTATTGCAGCATCTATAAACGCCAAAAACTTCGCCTATTACTACTGCCTTTCAAACGTAAGGTGTTCGCTATAGATGCCAAAAATAATCACACCATACCACCAGCTGCAAAGCTTAACACCTCATTTCTTGTCGCACTAAGAAATGCTTTTCCAAATGAACAGCTATGGTTAAATCTTAATCTTAAAAAGGTATCTTGTGATACTACATATCTTAGTACAACAGAAAGAAACATGATCAAACAGCTTGGCTTTATCACTCACTCTCTACCAAGTGAACCTTGTCTTTCTTTAATTGACCTTCAACGAGAATACGATAACCCTCACCATCGAAGCATCTATATGGGGCGAAGATTATAAGAGCTCCTAGCTAAAAGCAAACAGCTAAAAGCAAACAGCTGCATCAGCAAAAAGTGATGCAGCTCAATCTCCTTTATAGTCTGGATTTACCCACAAACTATCTGTCTTATATACTCTTTACTTTTGAGGTAACCCCAAAAGATTCAACATAGCAAAATGCTTGTTAATGATATCTCTTATATCAGAAGCAAGGTAAGGCAAAATATAAACAAAACTCACGTTGCTGCATATGAGTATTCTATTTTTAAGAAGGGGTATATGTCTTTCGAATACATTCAGTGGTTTGATTTCACCATGTCTTTTAATACCCATTCCAACGCTGCTATGCACAACCAAGCCACCTATTATAATCCCCATAACTTGAATGTGACCATCTACATCGGTATAAAGTGGTGCACCAGAATCTCCACTGCAGATCATCGATGATTTTATCTCACTATCTACATGACTCACTGTCTTTGAAGGTGTTTTAGTATCTTCTGTTTGTTTCGTAAGCCTCGGAACCGTAATGCCTACATCTTTGTGGTCTTGCTTTTCAAAAAATCTTTTTATACGTTTTGGAAAACGTGAAAAATAATTATTCTTTAGTGATGGATGAAGCTTATACCACCAAGGCAGTGAAATGATGGTGTTACGAAATGTATTATTCTTTTCAAGTTGGTCTAGATGTTGTAACGAATATAATGTTAAAGCTGCTTGACGAAAATAATTATTTTCGTCACCATAAATGTCTTCACTGCCTTCTTCTTTGTGATCAATCTTAGGAATTTTTTTACTATAAAGTTCTTCTGAACCTCCACGTCCTTCTGCCCATACATCTAGGGCTTTATCAGGATAAGTAGTAGCCATAGGTAAAGGTTTTGGAAAGTCTGATTCAGCCATTTCAGAGTCAGTTAATCCCTCATTAAATATCAGGACAGCAACATCACTACTACCCACCTGATAGACTTTTTCAACATCAAACGCTTTTATTTGATCATTTCTAAAAGCTGTGGGTACATCCAAAAGAATTTCATAATGATAAACTTCTGATGACACACAATGATAAGCTGTCAGTACAACACCTCTTTGGATATATACTCCATCACATTCAGCTTGAGCATCATCATTTGTTATTAATATTTTCACTGTAGCAGTTGTTTGAAGATAACCAGAAGCCTGAGGCAAGCTGTCAGGGCCGATAACATTCAACTGTGAAGTGCTTTCTATGCCACAACTCACCATAGTAAGACTGATAAACACAATGATCAAAGGTACACATCTCACTTCCAGTTCCTCTCCATTTAAAGACTAACAGTACTATGATCACATAGTGGACTTGATGAATGATTCAAATATCTATGACTAGATACTGTCTTATAAGCAATATATATGCCAAAGTGATAACATTGGCTATGACCTCCATAACCTTAATAAGATCTTCAAACTCATCTCTTTTTACAGCAGGCAAGTCATAACTCTGAACACTAAGCACTATGCTCAGCGCGTAGCATCTTGAAAATGATCATCAATAATATGTTTTATATCAGAAGCAAGGTAAGGCAAAATATGAGGAACACTCACGTTGCTGCACATGAGCATCCTCTTCATAAGAAAGGAATTGGGCATATGTCTTTCAAATACATTCAATGGTTTGATTTCACCATGTCTTCTTATACCCATCCCAACGCTGTTATGCACAACCAAGCCACCTATTATAATCCCCATAACTTGGATGTGACCCCCCACATCGGCATAAAGCGGTGAACCAGAATCTCCGCTACAAATCATCGATGATTTTATCTCACTATCTACATGACTCACAGTCTCTGAAGTTGCTTTAGTATCTTCTGTCTGTTTCGTAAGCCTCGGAACCGTAATGCCTACATCTTTAAGACCTTGCTTTTTCAACTTCCTTTTTACACGTTTTGGAAGACGTGAAAAAAAACCATTCTTTAGTGATGGATGAAGTTTATACCACCAAGGCAGTGAGATGATTACGTTACGAAATGTATCATTTTTCTCAAGATCGTCTAAATGTTGTAGCGGATATAATGTTAAAGGCGCTTGACGAAAACAATTATTTTCATCACAATAAAATTCTTTAATGCCTTCTTTTTTGTGATCAACCTTAGGGATTCTCTTACTATAAAGTTCTTCTGAACCTCCACGTCCTTCTACCCATACATCTAGAGGTTTATCAGGATAAGTAGTAGCTATAGGTAAAGGTTTTGGAAAGTTTGATTCAGCCATTTCAGAGTCAGTTAATCCCTCATTAAATATCAGGACAGCAACATCACTACTACCCACCTGATAGACTTTTTCAATATCAAACGCTTTTTCTTCAACATTTCCAGAAGTTGTAGGTACATCAAAAATAATTGCATAATGATGATCTTTTAATAACGTACAATGATAAGCTGTCAGTACAACACCTCTTTGGATATATACTCCGTCACATTCAGGATTAGAATCACCATTTTTTATTGATATTTTCACTGTAGCAGTTTTTTGAAGATAACCAGAAGCCTGAGGCAAGCTGTCAGGGCCGATAATATTCAACTGTGAAGTGCTTTTTGTGCCACAACTCACCATAATAAGACTGATAAACACGATGGTTAAAGATACACATCTCACTTCCAGTTCCTCTCCATTTAAAGACTAACAGTACTATGGTCACATAGTGGACTTGATGAATGATTCAAATCCTCTTGACTAGATACTGTCTGATAAGCAATATATATGCCAAAGTGATAGCATTGGCTATGACCTCCATAACCTTAATAAGATCTTCAAACCCAGCTCTTTTTACAGCAAGGCAAGTAACAATTCTGAACACTAAGCACCATGCTCAGCGCTTAGCATCTTGAAAATGATCATCAATAATGTATCTGATCTCAGAAGCAAAACCAGGTAATATTTGAGCAATACTCAAATTACTGCAGATGAATAACTTGTTAAGAAAAACGATTCTTTCTAAGATATTCAGTTGCTTAATTTCACCATTTTTTATAACAATACTGCTAGGAACTATAAGAGTATCCGTTACAATTCCTACTACCTGGATGTGACCACCCACAACTGTATAAAGCGGTGCACCAGAGTCTCCATTGCAAATCATAGATGATGTGATATAATCTTCGCCTACAGCATCTGTAGCTGTTGAGGTTATGATACTATCTTGTTTTTGTGCTGTGTTGCGATGTTGACTCAATCTTGGCACAGTCATACCTAAATCTTTACGGCCTTTTTCATGGATAAACATATGCAAATGATGAGAAAGACGTGAAAAATAATGGTTTTTTAGCAATGAATTAAGTCTATACGGCCAAGGCAGCGGTGAGGTGATTGTGTTACGAAATGCCTCATTACTCCCCAGATGCTCTATATATTGCTTAGGATATAATGTTAAAGATGCTTGACGAAAATGCTCATTATCATCATAGACATGTTTTATTCCTCCAAATCCTTCTGCCCATACATCTAAAGGCTTATCAGGATAAGTCATTACCACAGAAGCAGGTTTTGGAAAGTCTGATTTAGTTATTTCAAAATCTGTTAATCCTTCATTAAAAATCAAAACAGCAAGATCGCTGTTACTCACTTGATAGATTTTTTCAATATCAAAGACTGTTTTTTTATAATTTTTCCAAGCAATAGGTAGGTCAAAAAAAACTTTAACATTACGATTATTCTTTGAAGATACACAATGATAAGCCGTCAGTATAACACCTTTTTCAATATATACCCCACCACAAAGATTTTTTTCAAATTTTTTCTCAGAAATCTCTTCTTCTGCTATCACTTTCACCGTGGCAGTGATCTGAAGATCACTCAAGACCTGAGGTACACTGTCAGGGCCGATAATATTCAATTGAGAAATCATTTCTCTACCACAGCTCCATAACACCATACTTATAAACATAATGACTAAAGATACATATCTCACTTCCTATTCCTTTTTATGTAAAAATCCTGCGCTAAAATCATACATTTTACCATCATAGTCTTTGTTTAGCTCACAAGACTGTGATCACTCTGCTAGCAGAAGTAAATATGTAAAAACGCTAAAAGTGATAATAAATACATCACCGAAACGTTTCAAAATGCGTGTAGATAATGCGTCTTATCTCAGAGGCAAAATCAGCTAAGATATGAACCACACCCACGTGACTGCATGTGAGCTTTATCTTTCGAAAAAAGCTCAAATTTCTTTCTAAAATATTAAGTGATTTAATCTCATTATTTTCTAAACCAATACTGTTAGGAACCATAAGAATACTAGTTATAATGCCCACTACCTGAACGTGATTATCTACAATCGTATAAAGAGGTGCACCAGAATCTCCACTGCAAATCATCGATGATTTAACATAAGATTCTGGGTTATCTACAGCATCAACTGCTGTAGAAGCTGTGCTGCTGTTTTGTGTCATATTGCGATATATACTCGGCCTTGGAACAGTGACTCCTATAGCGTTGCGGTTTTGAATACTTTTTAAAGCAAGAGAGGCATAATAATTGCTAACCTGTCGATACATCTTTTCCCACCAAGACAAAGATATGCTGGCTTCAGGATATACATAACTCTTTTTTACAAGATCTAAATGTTGCGGTGCATACAACGTTAAAGGTGCTTGACGAATATGTTTTATATTATCACTATCATAATATTCATGTGTGCCGCCTAATCCTTCTGCCCATACATCTAGGGGTTTATCGGGATAACGATCTATCATGGCAAGAGGTTCTGGAAAACCTGGTATAAGCATAGATAAAGACGATAACCATCCTTCTTTAAAAATCAGCACGGCAATATCACTGTTATCAACACGATAGACCTTATCAACATCAAAAGCTATTTTTTCATAAACTTCTGAAAAAGGTGAAACTATATCCAATACAATCTTAAAACGAGACTCCTCTGAGCTCACACAATGATAAGCTGTTAAAACAACTCCTTTTTTAATATAGACTCCACCACAATCATGTTGAAATGTTCTCTCAGAAATATCATTTTCTACTACCACAGTCACTGTGGAAGTGGTCTGAAGTTCACCAAAAACCGGAGGTACACTGTCAGGACCAATTATATGCAATTGTGAACTATCTTCTCTACCACAACTCCATACAATCATCATCAAACTTAAAAATACCATGGCTCTATATACATATTTCATGTGATTCTCCACTACATTGATAACTACTCATAATCTGATCATGACAGAGTCATATATTTATTTTTTACTCACTCAAAGTATGTGCTCCAAAAAATAGCTGTATTACTGATGATCATCAGAATTTTTAGCTGGATATCCCACTATCACATCATCTGACTCAGCTGGCTCATACCAGCTGTCTTGGACATTTAAAAAAAGTAAGTCTAAAATATAGTAAGGATTCAAAGAGTCAAAAGACTCTTGAAGTATTTGATAGAGTTCCTCACTAGCTGTGCGGATCGTTTCTTGATTTAAGGAAAAAAAATAAGAAAGATCACCAACAATCTTATCATCAACTGGAGGATAAGAATACGAGGAATAACGAAAGTAACGGATATTGTATAGCCAAAGCAATGTTGCATAGAGATCATTACCACCAAAATGGTCCTGTATGGTCTCTTTAAGACGCCTTTGGTCTGCGTCTAAATCATCTAAACTTTTTTGATACAAATCAGCTACGTGGCTACGATGCTTTAAAAGCTCACTACGGCCTAACAGTTCACTTAAAGAACTCTCACCATCCCAAAATAAGCTATCCCATTGAAATATATGATCCAATAACTCTTGGTCTTCATGAGGATGATTTTCTGCAACAAACATAACCTTCCACTGGGGAGGTGTATTCGGTGGAGGTAAAGGATGATGAGATGGAACAGAATGTTGATAAGTCTTTAAATCATAATCAGAGTTTTCTGTTTCTGTATGCACCTGTGATAGATCTAAGTTAGATCCTACAGAGGTAGCAAACATAGACCCTCTCTCTGTTTTCTTAGCAAACCATAACACACCGCCTACCACAGCCAAACTATAGATGACCTCAGATCTCAAGAATTTGGGTAACGAGTGAAAACCCCGCAAAATCTTATGCACCTGAGTCAATGGCATAGTTAAAGACATAGCTAAAGAAGATGCCATCACAGCAGAAGCACTTTGTTCTAAAAGCCGTTCCTTATTCCCTTCCTTGTGCTCCAAATCCACCCATGCAGATGATGGCAACATGGGGGAATGTTCGTTAGCGTAACTCAACGATATATGTACCAGCATAAACATAAACCATACCACAACCACTATAGCATATTTGAAAATGAATGCCACATAGCTCGGCTGTATGGTAGTATGGATGTCTTTGTTATCTTTACTAGTATTTTTATCACGTACTTTAATGATCATCTGATGTTTTTCCTTATCTATCATGACGTAAACGTATATGAAATAGGTTTAAAATATGAAACCTATTTCAGTGCTTATAAGTTCTTTTGTTTGAGCTCTTAAAAGCTCATCTTAAGAGCTATGCTGAAACAACTGTGGAACTTAAAAATTCTGAGATTTACCTGCCTTAGATACATGATGACGAAACTCTATAACATCATCATCTTCTACCACATAATCTTGTCCTTCGATACGTAGTAGACCCTTTTCTTTAAGAGCTAATTTGGTTTTGTATGTCACTAAATCACTTACCTTATACACCTCCGCAGCAATAAAACCTTTAGCAAAATCAGAATGAATCATCCCTGCAGCATCTCGAGCTCGAGTTCCCAAAGGAATAGTCCAAGCACGAGTCTCTTGTGCCCCTGCTGTAAAGTAATGCATCAAAGACAACAGCAAGTAGGCTTGAGCACTTAAACGTTCTAAGCCGGAATAGTCAAGCCCTAATGATGCTAACATCTCTTTTTTATCATCAGCAGATTCCAACTCACTGATCTCTGCTTCAATTTTAGCTGAAAGCACTAAATGAGAAGATCCTTGTGAGCAAGCATACTCAGATACCTCTTTGATGTATGCCTCTGCTTGAGTGTGATGAGAAGGATCATTGAAATAGCTTTCTTCAACATTGCAAACATAGAGCTGTTTTTTAGCTGATAACAAATGAAGATCTTTAAAAATCTTCTGAATAACCTCACTGCGATCTTTACTGCGATGAGCTAAAAAATAACTTCTTGCTGTTTGTAGCGATACAAGATGCTGACATAGTTCTTCTAGAATCTGTAAATACTCTTTAAGCTCTTTTGTAGAAGTGGTTTTAGCAAGTTTACGTTTTTTCTCAAGATGCTTCTCCACTGTGTCACAGTCAGCAAGAATAAACTCTATATCAATGGTTTCCATATCTCTAAGAGGATCACATCCCCCTGACACATGCATCACTTGATCATCATCAAAACAACGTACCACATGAATAAGAGCATCCACTTCACGAATATGCCCAAGAAACTGATTGCCTAAGCCTTCTCCTTTAGAAGCTCCCTTCACCAAACCAGCCACATCTGTAATTTGTAACGTAGCAGGAACAATCTTGGCACTGTCAAATATCTTAGCAAGGATCTCCAAACGCGGCTCAGCAATATCAGCATGGGCTGTACTGGGATCAATGGTGCAAAATGCATAATTTTCACTAGCCACCTGGCTCTGTGTAAGAGCATTAAACAATGTGGATTTACCCACATTAGGCAAGCCAACAATGCCACAACGTAATGACACAGCTCATTCTCCTATTAACTAAGTCATAAGTTATATATCCACAGATAACAAACATATAAACAACAATGGACATAACGAACTTCACTAAACATATTTCACTAAACGAGCAGGTTGGCTGGTTGTTCATGCCAAAATACGATTTTACCAAATCTTGTCCTCTATCCCCAACCTTAAGGCAATCTCTTGATATCTTCAAACACATACCCTCTCCACTTATCAGCATCCTCTTACTTCTTTAAAATGTCTAACAGTATCTTACGAGGATCAAACATCAGCGAACGCTCCGTCAATGAAAGCATTTGCAATATGGTACATACTGATGTGCCAACAGTTGTGCATAGCCAAATGGCTATGCTTTTTGCAATCAATATTGTTTAACATGATGGTCTTTTTGTGTTTAATCACTATTCCGTAACCACACCCATATCCCATATAAAAAGCTCACTGCAAAAACCAATCCGTCCCATGCTGTCTCTCATGCCCACACAACCTTTCTTGCCTGATATCAACCGTAAACACATCTACCCATGAACTGCAAGTTCTAACCGGCCAGCGATTATTAACCCCCCTACACCAGATCTGCCATAAAGCGCTTATTTTTACCCATTGGCACAGTCATTTACATAACGATCTAGATGGTTCGCACTGACTTTTGGGTAATGCCAAACTCTCTGTGCAGCTTCATGCTTGATGACACACTTCCACAGCGAGGACAAGAAAGACTTTTTCTTTTTATCCCCCCAGCCTGTAGATTTAAACCATTCCGCAAAAACATGATCATCTGGAAACGTGTCAAAAAATTCGGTTGTCATCATGATGTGTGTTTGAGCAACTGCTTTGTGTTTTTTTAAGCCGTTCTTTGCCTATCCATTGAGTTTGAGTAACAAACTCAATGGATCTGGTCGCTGAGTCACGTCTGAGTCATATCACAGATAGTCACTTGCTAAAAAACCATATAGCTAAAACCCCTTCTTATAAAGCACTAGCAGAACCCTAATAACTCTTTAATGACAAAGATACGTTTGATCAGGCATTTCAAAAATACTCTTGTTTTACTTATTGATCTATGTTAGCTTGCTCGAGCTCTAGCTGAGGCTCGTTTTAAAAACGCGCCTTTGAGACTATGAGACTAACTAGAGGCCCAAAAAGAGATAGATAGAAAAAACTAGAAAGAATCACTTAAAACTCAAGCAAAGTGGGTAAACAAGACAACATCATCTACACCATAACCATTTTATCTCTTCACATTACCCATACATGTGTTACCACCGTTTTACAGCTCAATTCATCGTTTAGTCCGTCATGAAATGAGTTAATGTGTCATAAAACTGAACTAGAAGCACTCATTAAGGAGAACATTCATGGAAAAGAGTCACACATATGCTCGTATGCTACGAGCATACATACCTAGGTTATCACTGGGGTTATCACTGGGGCTATCGCTGGGATTATCATTAGGACTGGCAGCATGTTCAGATAATGTTGATACCGCAAAACAAAGCGCAGTAGATATTGATCCTGCTAAGTTAAAGCAAGACTATGCTGCTTTACCTGAAGGCTTTATGGTGCGTATGGCTATAGGTGCTTGCAAGCAAGGAGTTTCTCGCTCAACATCATCCCAAGATGTTGATATCCGTATTACCTATTCTGATCCGCGTTCTGAAGTGATTGATGCAAATGTGGCATCTTTTTTTCGAAATGACACTCATGCTCTTACTCGAGATAAAGAAGTATTTGGCGATAATTTTCTAACCTCATCTGTGGAACTTCAGATGCTAAACCCAGCAGATATCACCAACTCCCATAACGATGAACTCTCTTTCGGTAATGAAGTTTTTGAATACCCATCACGTTTTTCTCTAAATACTCATACAAACATCTCTCCTGAAATCCCCGTTACTCAACAACTTCCCTCATACCCTTCTCAAGGCCCATCTCAAGGAAAAGGCAAAGGAAAGGGAAAAGGTTTTACAGGCAAGGGAGTTCAGCAATCATCACCTTCTCAAGGAAAAGTCTCAAAAGGTGGGATTCATGGCGGCGTAAGCCAAGCAGGAGTGAGCCAACAATCTCCCATGCAAGCTGGCCCTTCACAAGTACATCAAGGAAGTGCTAAACCCTCACCTGTACAAGCTTCACCCACACAAACGTCTGTAAAATCACCTGTACAACAGGGTATGTCTTCTAAAAAAGTCAGTCAAACAGGAGTGTATCAAGGAGGAGGCGTTCTTCAAGGCTCATCTTTTAGTGAGCAACCGCTGCAGCATTTGCAACCATTATCTCAGATGCAATCACTACAAGGCTTCACCGCAGGTGATGAAGCTAGTTACTGTCAAGCTGTCCAAAATGTTCATCACCAGCATTTTTCCCAGACTTTCCGTCCAGTTTATATTTCCAGTCTTCTTTCGCCATACAGCTGGGGTTATTACACAAATCCTACATCATGGCGTACTGATGAACACATTTACTATTATTATGCCAAGCCAGAATGCCATGGTGCGTCATGGTGTAGTGGTTAATATCGTAGTATAGATGATCATTTATGAACATGTTCAACTTTATATGTTCTAAAAGGGCTGTTATGGGTTATCTTTATGGTACTTAAGATAAAAGATAAAAGATATAAGATAGCTCATAACAGTTAATTTTAAATGGCAGATGATCTTAAAAACCGTGTTCTGGAAGCCACTGATTTATACAGTTTGGTATCTGAGCATGTTCGTTTGATGGCAAGTGGCTCTCATCATCGAGGGTTGTGTCCGTTTCATCAAGAAAAAACACCGAGTTTTTATCTTTTTCCTAATAGGTATCACTGCTTTGGCTGCTCAGCCAGCGGTGATGCCATCACCTTTGTGATGAAAACACAAGGATTGAGTTTTCCTGAAGCTCTAGCTCATCTTGCTTCTCGTGCAGGCATTGATGCTTCACGCTTTTCTACGAAAAGATACAGACAAGAGCAACAACAACTCTCCATCAAAAAAAATGCCTTAGCTAGCGCTCAAAACTGGTTTTTTCAAAGACTATGGCATAGTTCTTCAAGTGAAGCTGCAGAAGCACAGAATTATTTACTAAGTCGTCACTATTCTAAAGAATTCCTACAAAAACATGGTTTTGGACTCTCTTCTCATCACAGTCATGAACTGTTAGATGATTTTAAGAAACAAGGATATAACCATGAAAATCTTTTAACAGCATCATTGATAGCCAAGTCACAACGCAGCTCCACATCTGAGTATTATGACTTTTTTTTACGTCGCATCACCTTTCCCATCCATGATCACAGTGGAAAATTGATCGCTTTTGCCGGACGTCTTTATATTGCACATAATAGCCAAGCAACGAGTCAAGTTGCTGGCAAATACAAAAACTCAAAATACCCCAAAAACAAAGTGTTATATGGTTTTTGGCAGGCTAAACAAGCTTTTTTGCAAAAAAAACGCGCCATCATTACCGAAGGTTATTTGGATGTGTTGCGATTATGGCAATATGGCTTCCAAGAAACCGTGGCATCACAAGGTACAGCACTTACTGTAGATCATCTCAAAGCCCTTTCACGCCTTGTTAACAAAGCTGTTCTGTTATTTGATGGCGATCAAGCAGGAAAGGATGCAGCTATGCGTTCTTTAGCCCATAGCATTCACATCCCTGATCTGTCTCTTTATTGCGCCTTACTGCCTTCAAATCATGATCCAGATAGTTTTTTGCTTAAGCACAAAAAAGAAGATCTTGAAGATCTGATACTCAACGCCAAACCACTCCTTGAAGTGGTGATTGAAAAACAACTCTCAGGACTAGATAGCATAGCTATGGCAGGAGTCATTGATAAGAGGTTTTTTCCTTGGATGCAATCCATACCTCCCCTACAACAAGCCAGCATATTACGTCTTATTGCCCAAAAAACCGGCCTATCAGATGAAGTTCTTCATACAGAATTAGATAAAAGCAAATCCTCTACACAACCTGCAACACTCTCTGTAGATTCTCAAACCATAGACTCTCAACTCTATACAACCCACGTTCTCCCTTCACATGTGAGAGAACTGCTCTCTCATCTTTTCTTCCTTCAACCACATGAAGCTCCATCTTTACCCAAAGATCTTTCTGTGTTTATCTCCTGTGAACTCGAAATTGATGCCTTATGGCAAAACTGCTTGCTATCCTTACTTCCCCAAAAACGCACACGTATTGGCTACTACCCCTTTCACAACCAAGATCTTACAGAGATATTTCATAGCCCAGCTGCCGCCAACCTCCTTGAGGAACTGCAAAGCGCGCCGATGCGCTATGACATTGCCCACGATATAGCTATTAGCCGCATAATGAATGATTACCGTCTTAAACACATCACATCCACCATCGAGACCCTCACACAACAACTCTCTTTAGCTAAAGATGATCCCTCTTTTCCTCGAAAGATGGTCGTAGAAGAAATTGTCCGCCTTCACCAAGTGCGACGCAATAAACACAAACCCCAAACAAACCCATGAAAATAACATATAGAAAGGAGAAAAACACATACCATGTATTTTTTATCCGTATTGCTTGAGTATATACGTTAACAATATCAATATGTTATAGTATAATCATATGAGAGTTCGCTATACTGCATCTTTGCGCTTTTCCATATTTTTTAGAATATCAAACATATCAAATAAACCCTTAACATTCATAGACACACCCCCACATACCCTCCTCTTAACCAACCACTAACCACTTTTTTCGTTACATTTTGATATTTTTTATGAAAATGTGATAATTTCCTTTGTTGATCTCTTGGTTTAAGCTATAATCAAAGCTTGTACCTTTCTTTTTATACGCTGGAGGAACTTGCGTTGAAGGCAAAACCTAAAACACCCTTAGATAAGCTAGTGGCAAAACCAGAACAAGAAGCGGCTACGCCCACTACAACACAGCCAGCACAAACGGAAACATCAGCAGAGCCCACAGCAGAACCCACAGCAGAACCCACAATGGTGCAAGCTTCAAAAGCAAGCCCATCAGCTGAAGCCCCCCCTGAAGCCCCTGAAGCAAAAGCAGAAGCAAAAGCAGAAGCAAAAGCAAAAACCGCTGCAATTAAAAAAACAGTCAAAGACACGGTCAAAGAAACCATCAAAACAACAGTGGATACATCCACCAAGAAACCTGCTGCAGAAAAAAAGGCCTCATCTCCTGTGACAGTCAAACAGGTTGTCAAGAAAATGGTCAGTCAACTCGGCACGTTGCAACAACAAAACCAGAAAGCTAAGATCAAGCCCTCCCCTGCCTCTACCAGAACCAAGAACTCTAGGACTAACTCTAGGACTAACTCTAGGACTAAGAGTACAAAGGCTAAAAAAACTCAAACCGTTAGCCAAAAAAACAAGACGAAAAAAAAGAATAAAGAACATAAAAAAACACCCGTGACAACAACCACAAAACGGGAAGTAAACCAGGCCTTAGAGGAAAAAACATCTCAAGCACAACCAGCACAAAAAACAATTCAGCTAAATGATAGCAAGCTAAATAATAGCAGCAGCATGGATCTTGTCTCTTCAGTCACTCAAAAAGTGATAGAGGAGCACGTTCACGTTAAGGTGCAAGAACAAGAAAAAACGCAAGAAAAAACGCAAGAAGTACCCTCCCAAAATGAGGTTAAGTATCAGCAAAGACAAAAGCAAAAACAAAAACAAAAGCCAAAGCAAAAATCTAAAACACGTACAACATCAAGTCAAACAGCTACCACAGTTACCACAAATAACTCACAAGAGCACATTAGCAAAGCCACAGAACACACCTTAAATTCCGTTAAAGAAACCATTGCGGAACGTAAAAACAAAACGAAAACCAAGGTGCCAGCAAACAAACCAAAACAAACTGCTCGTGCTATGGATAAGGCTTTAGCGTCTTTAAAAGCTAAGGCTCATCGCAATGATAGTACGATATCTTATCGTGAGGTACGTCAAACTCTTGGAACACATCTTAACAGTCGTCCTAAATCGTCTGATCTTACTCACATCATTACGGCACTTGGAGATGATGACATTGAGGTGTTTGATCAAGGAGTTGATAGTGATGATGATTTCAGCACCTCTTTATCTTCTCAAGATAACCAAGTCCATGGTCCTAGTGAAGACATTGCCGGTAGAGGTGATGATGCCATGGTACGTTCGGTGGATCCTGTAAGGATCTACTTACGTAAAATGGGCTCTGTACCCTTGTTATCACGAGAAGGTGAAGTCTTTATAGCCAAAAAGATTGAAGAAGCGGAAAACAAGGTACTTGCTCGATTGATATCTTTTAAACTGTGTTTGGAAGTCATCTCTGATACAGCTCGTTCTTTTGTACAAGGAGAGATTCGTTTAAAAAATTGGATCAAGGGTTTTGATGATGATGAGGCTTCAAATAATGAAGGAGCTCATGAGACCAAGATCAAAAGCAAAACCATTGTGTTACTCAATCACATTGATGAATATCTAGTATGTTTACTCAAAGAAAATTCTTCTCCTGATCACACAAAGCAGTTAAAAATCCATCAAGCTGATATCTTTGATAAACTCAAAGATATCAATATCAATCGTAAGATCTTACAAACGGTAATTGATATGGTTGCTCAGCATCACTCTACCTTGCGAGAGGCTGAACAGGATATAGATTATTATGCAAAGAGGTTGGGTTATTCGCGCACAGAGCTTATCCTTAAGGTAAGTGAAGATAAAGAAGCTTTCTTTGATGAGCGCACTCCTGGGGAATGGGAGAAGATCAAACGCTCTGTAAGGCATGCGCTTGCAAATACTGAGGCTATGGTACAGAAATACCAGCATATCAAAGATGCAGAAGATATATTACAGTTGTATCGTGATCTTATTAGCCTACAAAATGACACGGAAAACGCCAAGCGTGAGCTTGTAGAAGCCAATTTAAGACTGGTGGTATCCATTGCTAAAAAGTACAGCAATCGTGGTTTGCAATTTCTTGATTTGATTCAAGAGGGCAATATTGGCTTAATGAAAGCGGTGGAAAAATTTGAGTATCGTCGTGGTTACAAGTTTTCCACATATGCCACTTGGTGGATTCGTCAAGCCATCACAAGAGCTATAGCAGATCAAGCCCGTACCATTCGTATTCCCGTACATATGATTGAAACCATCAACAAATTGATCCGTACCACCCGTGTCTTAATCAAAGAGATGGGACGAGAGCCTAGTCCTGAAGAAATTGCAGCACGTATGGGCATACCATTAGAAAAAGTCAGAAAAGTACTGAAAATTGCTGTAGAGCCTATTAGCTTAGAAACCCCCATTGGCGAAGAAGAAAACAATTATATTGGAGACTTCCTTGAAGATAAAGCCACACAAAGTCCATCGGAGTCTGTGTTAGGCAATTCTTTGATGCGACAAACTCTTAGAGCTCTAGCCACTTTAACGCCGAGAGAAGAAAAAGTGTTGCGGATGCGTTTTGGTATTGCTGAAATCAGCGACCATACCCTCGAAGAGGTAGGACAGAGCTTTGAAGTCACACGGGAGAGAATACGACAAATTGAAGCAAAAGCATTACGTAAGTTACGTCATCCATCACGATCAAAAAAACTCCGCTCGTTTATCAAATCCTAAGGTGTTTTATTATATGATTCTTTTGGGGGGCCATAGCTCAGCTGGTTAGAGCAGCGTGCTCATAACTCGAAGGTCGGAGGTTCAAGTCCTCCTGGCCCCACCACTTTTTGTTCATCCCAACCCTGATCATTCATTATGTTATTATCATCACTCTGAATCATCACTCTGATCTGATTCAAGAGTTTCAGATTAAGGATAACTCACCACCACTTCTGGGTCGAAATAATCATTGTAAAGACTCGTATCACCCACTAACTTTTGTGGGCCAAGAATAGCTATCTTAAAGTTTCTTAAATAGTATTGAGCTAAAAAACGCAGAGTCTTTACGTCCACTTCAGCAATAAGTTTGGGAAAGAAACTCCATGTATCGATGCGATAAAAAGGATAAGAATAGCCATGGAGATATTGAGCAATCTCAAACGTATTACTTTGAGATCTGAAATACTCGGTATAAAACGCATTCGTATACTCCTGTAGTCCCTTGCCATGTAAGGGATCTTCGCGCATAGACTTAATAAAATCTCTGACAACATCCATACTTTCTTTTAATTTAGAAGTTGTAAAGCTTATAACACCTGAACTAACAGACGGAGCATAAGACAACCCTTTATGAGACCTCAGCTGTTCAAAGAAGTTGATATACATCACATTCATAAGCAATCTCCAAGCTTCTTGATGTGTGGAATAACCGCCAGGAGTGCTAAATGATATTTTGACAAAAATATTGCTTAGATCTTTAGGATGATAAACAACACGTCTTTGGTCATAACTGGAATGCTTCAAAAAATGTTCCAAATACTGAATATGGCTTTCATAATGCCATGAAGGAATAGAACCAAAAGTCTTATTCAATGTTTTTTGGATGTTTGTCGCCTTATCAGGACTCACCACCGCAAAATTCATACGCCTCGCATTAAGAAATTTCTGATACTCTTTTGTCAGATCATCAGTGGTTAAACGCTTAACTTGGGCTGCCAGATTGTAATAATAATCATTAAAACCAGAAGGCGTAAAACGCAAAGCATGTAAGCTTTTATTCAATTGCCATCGATCCTTATTAGCACAGCTTTGTATGCTTAAAAGAGCGTTCTTCTTTCGTACTTCAAGGTCTTGAGAAGAAAACTTAGGCTCTGTAATGATCGAGTGAAGAACTTCAAGGTTTTCAGTAAGATATTTATGAGGAGCATAAATACTACAGGTTAAGTGCACATTGTCGTTTAAACAGGAGGGAGTTGGTCCACATCGTATGGTTTGTGCAATATTAGTGATCTTATCAGCTAACTCATCACGTCCAAAACGCTGAGTTTGCTGAGTCATCAAAGCAGCAATAAATTGACGGTGAAGACCCCAGCCATAAAGATAATCATCACGAGACCAATCCAGATCAAATATCAAAGCCATCATATCTGAATCATTTTGGTAGTGAGTAACAGAAATACCATTTTTTAAAAACAAACGCGAAATGCGTTCTTGAGTGGCATTCATATACTCTTCACTCACCACAGGCTTAGCTGCAAGGCTATCTGTTGCTAATGCTGTTAACATAGTCATAGCACCGGATATCCATAAGGTACAAATGAGGTACTTGGCACATGCATATTTTTGAAAAAAACCAAATGACATAGCCGATACTCCCTTATGACCTACCCACACAACCTGTTTTAGTGTCTAAACCTAACTGTTGCCAACATCATACGTTGCCAGATCATGAGCCTCAAGAGAATTTTTCAAAGCCTACGTAACTCAACGCTCTTTGTCTTTTAAGGAATAAAGATTCCTTAAAAGACAGCATAGATACTTAACATGTTAGAAGTACGTCAATCATCCAAAATACACTGACACTCATCAGTTATTGGAATCAACAGGATTCAAACAAGCAGCTTTAACTTGAGCTGCTAAACGTTTTATGCGCCGAGAAGCATTGTTTTTCTTAATCCTGCCCTTACTGACAGAACGCATCAAAAAGGATTGAGAATGAGCCAGTAACTTCATCAAATCTTCTGCTTTCATCTTGCCTTCTCGTGTGGCCTCAATGCCAAGTCGCAGACTCTTTAAGGATGTTCGCAATGCTGATAGATATGAACGATTTTCTATTCGGCGCTTAGCTTCTTGCCGAATACGCTTTCTTGCTGATGCACAATGAGCCACAATATAGTTCCTTAATGATAGATGAACGAAACCCGGAACACTTTGGTGTTCTTATGTCTTCATTTTATGTCTTAACTTCTCGAATCTTTACCTGACTTACCGACTTAGTCGGCTTTTTCTTCTTAGCATTAGCCATAGCTTCTTCACGTAACTGACGTAGCTTTAACTTTTTTTTGCGTTGTGATCGTCTCTTACGCACCAAGCGGGTTAAACGATTGTCGCCTTTCCCCATATCTCATCTCCACTTATTTTAAGGTATAACCAACTTTACGCACATAAGCATCTAAACCAAGTTTATCAATCGTTCTCATAGTTGAAGTTGCAACTCGAAGAGTATAAAACTTCTTACGAGACTCTGAATAAAATCTTTTTTTCTGCAAATTAGGCAAAAAACGATGCTTAGTACGAATATGAGAGTGAGAAACCCTGTTACCCACTAAAACACTCTTCTGTGATGTCTGACATACTCTAGACATATGCATGATCTCCTAACATTTTCTTTCTTATTTATACATTCACATTCACATTCACACTCACCCAAAACTGTTCATCTATACAAACTGTGTACATCTTAAGTTTTTATCACTTAGCATTCCCTTAGTATTATCTTTCTGGTTTATCCACAAGGTATGCCTTGTGCGTGTTTTAGGTATTGTTTTGAGCTTGCTCTTCCATAGCATCTTGTAAAGTTTCTTGTAACACTGGAGACTTGGTATCATCACTTTGTGAATCTTGCTCAAATGAAGACTCTCTGTTTTCTGTATCTGCTGTATCTACATCACCTCGAGCTACATCACCCCGTGAAGGATGATTGCCACCTCTGACAAATGGACGATAACGCATGGATGCAGCCGTAAAAGTTTGGGCAATCTCACTCATCTCTCCCACAAATCCTTTTTCTTTTTCATGAGCCACTGAAATGGGAATCAATGCCAAATATCGAGCACGCTTGACAGCCTTGGTAATAGCCAATTGCTGAGAATGAGTAGCACCAGAAACACGGCTTGGAATAATCTTACCACGCTCGGTGATGAATTTTTTTAACACATCCGGCTTCTTATAATCAATAACCATAGAGCTATCGAGCACTCGCTTACGCCGTATTGAAACACGCCGGCGACGTCTCCGTCTTTGATGAGCAACCATAAAATCTTTATCCTTCAATATCTCAATAATCTAAGATCAACTGGGACACACAAACACTTCGCAATCACAGAACAACGTATACAGATATATAACCATATACGTACTAACACATGTACTTATACACACTTATATACACACTTATATACACACTTATATACACACTTATACATATAAGTACATATACCAGAGTACTTAAACCAAAGTACATGCACCAGCATATGTGTAATGTATATAGCCCAGCTAACTTACAATAGCTAACTTACAATAGCTAACAAGTATAAGTAACTACTATAAGATACGGTCACAGCACTGACTCAACCAGCAGATGTCTCTTTATGTTTTATATTTCATTTAGCATTATTATAATATTATAACATTATAACTATTATCATTTGTCAGCTCTGTAAGCGTCAGTTTCGTCAATCATCAAAGCATACGCTTAACACATTCATGTCACTATTTACACAACCTATTTACACAACATGGAAAACTATAGCATATTTCCACAAGCAGGCAAATGCCTTATGCTGGAGACCACACAACATGGTTTATTTATGTGTATGTCTATTATCTGTATGTCTATTATCTGTATGTCTATGTGGTCTATTGTGTCTCATGTGTATATTATCTTACTATGTCTATTATGAGAGAGCCTATCAAAGTATATGTGGCTGTACAAAGACCTCCCTTCCTAGTCTATACCTACACGTATCATAAAGCTATCACTCCTGGTATTCGAGTGCATGTACCTTATGGCATGCAATCTATTGTGGGTGTAGTGGTGGATAAACCACGTGCTGAATTCTGTCCTCGTGGCCAAACCAAAATGGATAACACCATCAAACTTAAACCTATTCGCCAAGTCCTCGACATCACCCCTATCTATTCGCCAACTATGCTAGATCTTGCTCAATTCATGGCCTATTACTACATTCATCCTCTTGGAGATGTTCTTCGTACCATGCTCCCCCTTGGTTCTATGACCACGGCTCGTTGGGTTTATGTCTGCTCACAGACCATACTTCCTCCACCATCAAGCCACTACGCTCAAACTCTCACTAAGATATACCCCACTAAAAAAAAGTCTCTTAGCCAATCCACCTTCCATAAGAAATTTCTTAAAATATGTAAGGATCAATCCATAGAAAGCCCTGCATCATTCCTTAAACAGCTCATGAGCAATGGTTACCTTAGTCTTGAGTGTATGCCACGAACATTTCGCAAAAACAATCCTACAGAACATCAAACAGAAAACAGCCAAGATCATCAAATCTGCCAATGGAATGACCTCGATCAACTGGGTACAAAAGCGGCCAAAATCACCACAGATCGCATACACATCATAGAACAACGCCTCAAACCCTTAAACAAGGATCAAAGTCAAGTCTATTTAAATATCTGTAAATCTCTTTGCTTAACACGCACTCAAGGTTTTCAAAGCCCTTGGTTATTACATGGTGTTACAGGAAGTGGTAAGACTGAAATATACCGCCATCTTATCTTAGAAATGCTGAGAGCTGATCATCACTCTCAAGCTCTTATTATGGTACCCGAAATATCTCTTACCCCACAGATCAGTGCCATCTTCAGCCATGCCTTTGGTGACTTAGTTACTGTCATACATTCAGCTATGCCTCCTTCCACTCGCTGGCAAGTACTAGAAGCTGTACGCAATGAAAAAAAACGTATCTTGATTGGGCCCAGATCCAGTATCTTTGCTCCCTTTTTTAGACTCAAACTGATCATCGTTGATGAAGAACACGATAGCTCTTACAAACAAGGCACAGGATTTCTCTATCAAGCCAGAGATATGGCCATTATGCGAGCAAAGTTGGAAAACGCTAGTGTCATACTCGGCTCAGCAACCCCAAGCTTAGAGTCATATCATCATGCCATAACCCAAAAATATCAATTAGCCAGCCTACCTAAACGAGCGTTAGGAACAGCACTCCCCCTATCTCAACTAGAATACACCACAAGCTCCAGTACAAAAGGAGAGTACATACGTCATCTAGAAGATCTCAAGAGCATTCCCCAACACAATACAATGATCTCAGAGAATATACTCGATGCCCTAAGAGAGAATCTAGCCAAAGGTAAGCAAGCCATGGTAGTAGTACATCGAAGAGGATTTGCTCATTATCTTATGGATATGAGCACTCAAGCCACCATCAGCTGCCCACATTGCAGCATCTCCATGAGCGTACACCTAGAAAGTAAAAAACTGTTATGTCATTACTGTGATTACAATCAACACCTCGATGATGTTTTAAAAAATCACACCAACACCACCCTTGTTGCAGTAGGATATGGCAGTGAAAAAGCCTATGATCTCATTAAATATCATCTCCCCAAAGCTCGCTGTGCACGTATCGACTCAGATATCTCAAAAAAAACATCAAACACACTCACCAGCATCCTTCAAGCATTCAAAGAACAACAGATCGATATCCTCATCGGTACACAGATGATTGCCAAAGGACATGACTTTCCCAACGTAGCCCTTACAGCTCTATTAGAAGTCGATGAAATATTAAGACTTGCTGATTTTCGAGCAGGAGAACGTGCCTTCCAACTTATTGTTCAAGCATCAGGACGATCAGGGCGAGGCAGCACACAAGGAAAGGTGTTTATACAAACATCACGCCCTCACCACCCCATCATACAAGAAGGGTTATCGCAAAATTACCAACGCTTCTTTAAACGTGAACAAAAATTCCGCTCTCTTTTTTCATACCCACCTTTCAGCAAAATCGTTCTATTCACACTATCTCATGAAAGTGAAGAAAAAATAGAATCCATCAGCCACATATTTCTTAAAAGAAAAGATCAACTTCTTAAATACGCCAAAAACACTCAATCCATAAAAATACTCGGCCCAGCAACTCCACAACTTGCAAAAATCAACAACCAACAACGCAGAAACATCGTCATCAGTTCAAAAAACATCACCCAGCTGATAAATTTTTGTTACGAGCTTAAATATTGGTTTGAACATCAAAAAGAAAATGTCCACATACGCATAGATGTAGATCCTATACAAATGATATAAAGGCTATGAGGTTATTAATATTTTGTCTTGTATTTGATTTCAATATAGGAACCATTTTTACTGTCCTTTCCCGGGCCTCCCAGATCTGCAAAACTCTCACGATAGGATTCTCCCTTACTTTTGCATCCTAATTCCTCAAAATCACTAGGAGGACGATCAATGTCCACTTTTCCATTACTCTTCACACCAAACTCATTAATTGTTTGGATAACACAAGCATTTTTTTTAGCATTTGCAACATAAATAGTTTTTAGATTGCCAGGACTAATCTCCTTTATCAACTCAATAGATTGAATAGGATTCTCTGGTACTGGTTCTTTTTTAAATTTATAATCTGCAGCTATCCAATCAGAGACAGCAGAATTTTCTTCTTTCACGTCATTAATAAACTTATCTATTTTTTCATCCCTACTTTTACAAACATGCGCGTTTATCCCACCGAAAAGTTTTGTCATTTTTAAATATTCATGACCCACACGTCTTACATTACAATTTTGATAACTTTTGTATTCTGTTATATCACACACCTTTATGCATTTACCACTTAAATTAACATTATCAAGATTATAGGCACTATCGAAAATTCCTTTAATTTGAGTGTATGAAGATTTTGGTAGATCAATTTTAGATAGACTATCCTCTAATTTTCCACGAAAATTACTGCAAAATCCATTCATTTCACTACTCATTTGCATGTGGATATAAGAAGCATAGTCTCGCTTATCGCCCGGAGGTAAATGTTGAAAATACTTTTTATCACCATACTGCAACATAGTTACAAAATTATAAGGTATAGAGGTTTCTCGATCTCTATTACTATGAATTTCACAACGTTTTGGAATATCATTATAATCTCCATTATAATTACCCCTTTCCTCCTCGAATTGCTTGATGAACTCCCTTATTTTAGAATCGCGCTGAGCTGCAGGGTGACGTTTATAATATTCATAGAATTTAAGAGGATCATTTTCACATAATATATTACATTTTGGTTTACTACTATACAACATTCTATTATATGGAATTGGAATGCCCCTTTCCATTGCCTGAATATTAAAAGAAAAGTATATACTTTTAGAATCTTGACGAAGTCTATTCACATGCCTGTGAAGCTTAAGAGGAGTATTGATAATTTTTTGACTACTAGAAAAACATAGGCCGTTCTTATAAAGATAATTATCCATGATTTTAAAAGAATCATTATGTTTGTATATTTTATCTATCCTATATTTCCTTGCATAACGAGTTAATATTTGACCTTCTTTTAAAGGATTACTACTATTAGTGCAATCGTTTGTATCTCCATTATCATCGCCGCCGACTACAAATGACCACACCTTAATACCCGGTATCCCTTCTTCTGAACCGTCTTCAACAGCTTTCTGATAGCGCATCTTCTCACTATCGCCTTTTGGTTGAAATATTCCACTGAAGTCACCCTTCTTTATATCTTTACTTGCTCCAATAACGAGTTCCTGAAAATCTTCTTTATTCTTATGAGGTTGATATTTATCTTTACTTAATATCTCTTCATGCTTTCTATGTGCCCGCTCTCGCCTCTCACTCTCCCAGGCGGCTCTCAATAATCCTCCTCCTGCACCTGCACCAAGAACTGTAACTGCTGCTGCTGCACCTGATAAGCTAGCCATACTAACAGCTCCTAATCCTCCTGTTAAACCCACCACCACAAAAGCTATGATCATACTGCTAAATAATCCTTTTTTAGGCGGAGGATACTTTTTTGAATCTTCTGTGGTAGAAAAGACAAATATGAAATGATAATTAGAATTAGGATTTTCATCTTTACCATAACGAGAAAAACTATGAAAAGTAACAGATTTATCCCCTTCCTTCGTATCCCCATTCTCTATCCAATTTATAGCAAATTCTAAAGCTCGAGTATGTTGTTCAGGAGGCCAGTTTATATCATATTGATAAAAACCTGTATTATAATGTTCAGATAAATATTTGTTTATTCTATTTTCTTCACTTCGATCATATAAACCACTTGATAAAACACCAATTTTTAAACTAGCATGACCCTTCAACTCTTTCATAATCTTCTGAATATTATTTTTAACCTGTTCTTTAGGGCCATCTCCTTGATGAGGGTCAACAAACCACATCATATCAATCATAGGAGTATTACTATCCGCTTTTTCTTTCATAGTAATCCTATCTGTTTCTATATTAGGCGGCTCAGGATTAGACAAGGGTGGTGGGTTAGTACCTTCAGGCTCTGGTGTGGATCGACTATTTTCAGTCTTTTTTGGTTGAACATCATCACTAGACACTACATCTTCTAGGTTTTCATCAGCTATATCACTTTGAATATGAAATGTCTTAGGCTTACTAGACCCTTTAGACTGACCAAAAGATATAGAGCCAGAGGCCAGTAAAATGAGCAAGAATGAAGAGATGCACACAGAAGTCATTAGACGTAAGAGAAACATACAAACACCTATAATATGGCTTTAAAGATAGTTGACAATATAGAAGCATTTTATTAATTGTTTATATTTTACTATAAAATGATAATGATAAGATTACGTCATCAATAATATGTATAAGTACTATATCAATGTATTTCATAGACCTTATTTTAAATTTCAATAATACTTAATTTAACTTTTTTATAATCTATCAAATTTATAAATCAAAAACTCACATCATTATATATAAATCTTTAATATGCTACAGCTCTATATTTGATTTCAATACGATCCCCCCCCTCGCTACTTCTTTCTTGATTATCACTCAATTTACCTTTCAATTCTTTTAGCTGAGTAAGGTATTTCTTTCCATCACTTTCACAACTATTAAATTTAAAAGCATCTTTATCAAGTTTAAAACGAACTTTTCCATTGCCACGTAAAATATGTCTATTAATCACTTTGATAACACAAGAATGATCTTTATTATTTGCTACAAAAATATTATTTAAATTTCCATCTTTAGATTCTTTTATCAATTTAATAGACAAAACAGGATCTTTCGATACAAAAGTTTTTTCAGGCTCAAAAAACCCAGGCCTCCATTTTGTAAATTCCTTCTTCTTAATAGCCTTAATGAACTTATTTATTTTATTTTCACGATTTGTTTTAGCACAAACTGGCGCACTGAAGCCGCCAAAAAATTCTGTAAGTTTCTTATACTCATGTCCTACACGCTTTGTGTTACAACCCCTACCTCCACGTGGCAAATCTACTTCCTGACACACTCTTATACATTTGCCTTCCAAATTAACGTCGAATGAATTATCACGAGATTCTTCATATGCTTTGTTGTATGTAGTTTTTACAATATCTCTTTTAGTATTTTGTATTTCAGGACTATGTTTTTTTAATAATTCAGGAAAGTTTTTACAGAAATTATTTATATTTCTATCTTTTTGCAAATGAATATATTCACTATCATTTCTATGATGAAAATATATTTTATTACCATGCTTCAACATTGCTACGAATTTTTTATCATCAATATTTTCGCTATTTTTTTCATAATGATCAATTTGACATTGAGGCATTTTCTCAATATCGAAATTTTCTAAATATTTTTTTTCTTGATCACTCATACGAGTTTTATTTTTATGAAATTCATATAGAGATTTAGGATCATTTTCACACATAATGTTACAAGAACCTTCTTCATCAATTTGGAGGGCATCGACTACTTTATTTATTCGTAATTTTTCTCGAGGGAACTTCCTTTTAAATTGAGCAATTAAAAAACTTTTAGCTTCTAAAGATTTTTGGCTATAACATAAACCTGTCCTTTTTGAAAAATGATCCATTATAGCAAAAGACTCACTATGATCGTACATCATATCTATTGTATAGTTTCTATCATAATAAGGTAATATCTCACCTTTTGACAATGGACTATTACCACATGTATCATTTTATTCTATACCTTTATCTCCTCCAACAACAAATGACCACACATCGATTTTTCTTATTTTTTTAGAATATTTATGAGCTTTACTAATCTCATCTTCTTCTACTTTATTTTGTGGTAGAAACCAACCCGCGTTTTGACCATTACTCGTACCAACCAACTCATTAATCAAATCACCTGCTTTTCCATGATTTTGATATTGATCTTTGCTAACTAGCTCATTATAACGCTTTTCGGCATCTTCTTTTGCTTTTTGCTCCATTTTTTGAAGTTCTGATGTAGCTCTTCTCGCGACTTCTGCACCTGTAACAGTTTTAGAAATACCTAAAAACGTAAAAGTTTGACTAAATCCTACCACACCAAAATATGCCATCAAACCTGTTCCCAATGTTGCAATTACCACAAGAGCTGTAAGAAAAGAAAAGAAGCCCTTCTTAGGTTTAGGATACTTTTTTGAATCTTCTGTTGTAGCAAAAACGAATATAGATTTATAGTTCTCACTATCAGTATTATTACGAAAAAAATTAGATCTTTTAGCTTTTTCTTTTATTTGATCTTGCTTTAAATGTCCATCAAAATCATAGTTCATCCAAGATCTTGCATAATCTAAAGCTCGAGTATGTGGAAACCAGCCACCAAATTGAGAAAATTCTGTATTAAAATAGTTAAGTGAATCTTTATTTAACTTATTTATTTCTTCAGAATTAAATAAGTCACCTGAATAAACACCAATTTTTAAACTAGCATCATTCTTCAAGCCTTTAATGATCATTTGAATTTCGGATTTAACAAAATCTCGAGGTTTTCCTTGATCATTATCAACAAACCAAACCATATCAATTTTAGGTTTTTGATCATCAAGCATCTTATCCACGTACACCATTTCTGTGACAACATTGTCATTGAAAGGAGGTGCTTCTGGGTTTAATTGACCTTCATTTGTATTATTCTCATTTGTATTATTCTTTGATGTCACTTCATCTGCAGATATGACATCTTCTAAAGATTCACTACCTATGTCAATTTCAGCAAAAGATTGATTATAAGAAGATGGTAAGATGAATAAAGAGAACAAAAGAATCAAAGATGCAGCGATACACAAAGCAGGTTTAGGCCAAGGAGAGAGTAATCTGAAGGGAAGTAGTTGGTAAATCAAGATATTTTTACTATTTTTCATCGTATTATCAATCCTTAAAATCTTGAACATGAACATAACAACGAAAATGAGAAGATAAACTCATTTTTTTAACCGCTCCTTATTTATAATTTTATAACCTCTCTTTATAAGGATGGCTGATATATATTCATATACTCCATATATGGCCCATCGCAAAGAGTGATTATGAGATACTGTTATGATTTTTACACCAGACGTATGTCTTTAGCAAAACTTACAGATCTCATAAATGGATGACACTTATGATTTTTATTCATTTTCATGTCATCAAATCCACTATCTCTGTGGATATCAAACCTAACCACCTACCGACTCTTATCGACATGTGAACTTAAAAAATTGAGTGCAAAGTATAGAAAATATGGATGATACAAGAAATAAGTAGCATAACAAACTTAAAGAAGGGATATAAAACAGCTCCGTATTAGCGGAGCATCTCACGAAGATAACGCATCAAAACTTGCTTATCATCATCGCTAACTTCTTTTTGCTTACTCACATCTTCAAGAATTTTTTCTCGATACTTAGGATCTACAGCATGATCTTGATCAAGGCTCAGATCAGCCATTTCATGACCAAAATAGTTGCTACCAATCACCCGCTTTCTTGATCGTTGTTTCATCTCTGACATACGTGCTTGTTGTTGGGATTGATGTTCACGATGACGTCTTGTTTCGCTACGTCCTTCACGCAATAGACGTGCTGCAAGATCGGCTTGCTCTTCAGCGGTTATAAAGTCTTGTCTAGCTCCTGCAGACAAGACATCGATCATACTCTGTGAAGCAGAACTGAGACGATGAGTTGATAATCCAGGGATAGCAGAGAGTTGAGCGATCACAACTTGACTTTCCATAAGATTTTTTTGTTGACGCTTAGCGATCACATTCCAATCTTCAATGGGTTGATCGGTACTTTCTTGGCTATTATCATAGGATGAAATATCAAGGGATCGCGCAATACCATCTTGACGTTTTTGTAACATAAGCAAGGTGTTTTCAGCTTGATTCATGACTTTATAATGTTTTTTCCGAATACGATTTTTGCTGGCCTCTTCGGCTGCTTCGAGGTTGGTAATCCACTGACGATATTCCATCACCATGGTTTGCAAAGATTCCTTTGAACGTAATACTTCTATCTCCCTAGCTGATTTTTTAAGCTTATTGAGTGGAAGCTTTTCACTGTCCCAACTCTGAGATAGCTTAAGCCAGCTTGTAGAAAAGTAACCTTTTTCTGTTATTTCTGTTGCACGCTCAGGACGAAGGGATGGTAACACTTTACTGACTCTTTGCTGCCATCTTTCTTCTCTGTTTTTCAGATATACCTTCATGTCATCGCTGGCTTGAATCAGCTTTTGATGATACTTTGGCTTTTCAAGCAAAGACCCTATGGCACGTGTTGCCACAAAGAAATCACGATCACGTTGACGATCATTAAGAGCTTCATGGCCCTGCAAGAAAGAGGTGAGTTGTTCCACCTGTTTTGCCAAAACAGCATAATCTGCTTGCTTCAGTGTTGTACTATCAAGCTGTTTTGCTAAATCTTCAAGAAAGAATCGATCATAATGATCAAAAAAAGAACTACTAGCTGATATCTCTTGAGTCTTATCAAGCAACTCTTCAATCATGGTGATGTTTTCTTGCTGTTCTTGGCTTGATTCGCTGCCCATCAACTCCAGAAGCTGGTCCCTTAAATCTGAAAGATAAGCCAAAGTTTGTTGATAACGTCCATAACTTGAACTGGCAGTGATTTCTAAGGTCTCACTATAGCCAAGTAGCTGTTTATCACCACGTTGAGCACTGGCTTTAGCCGTGATATGAAAATGCTCTTCACCTGAACGCATATACGGGGTGAAATCAAAGTAATAATCATGAGTTAAAGATGTTTGATCTTTGGCCATTATGTGAGTGACAAGCTCCTCAGAGATACGCTCTCCATTTTGTATAATCAATTTAAGCTGTTTGAGTGGATACTCACTAACGGCTGAAATCTTCAAAGGCAAAGGATCTTCATCATGCCAGCTTTTTTCAGGATTTATGGGAGTAAGAGCCACTAATCCTACCTCTGGTAGAGGCTCGTTAAGCACTTCGATATGAGCTAAAGGGCGATGTTCATCAATCTCTGGAATCCATAAAGACACATGTGTATCCACATGAAATTTCAAAGTATGAAAGCGTTCATAAAACATGGATAGATGTTTCTTCTTAGTGATTTGCTCCATACGAAAAGATTGATAGAGAGCCACCCTGCTCTTATTGTTATTGCGATTGTTATTCATATAGTCTTTAAGCACTTGATCGTGCGAACCTTCTATATTGCCTAACTTTGAGAGCCCTAAAGAAAGATATGTCTTTGCAGGCAGTGAATGAATATCCAGCTTAACAAGGTTATTCTGTGTTACACGTATGGTGGGAGGTGAAGAGGCATTGAGCTCAACACGCATGGGCTTATCCATATCGATCATGCCTCGTTCAATGGTCAGTGTATTGTGATAACCAAACGCAGGTATCCAAGAGAGAGCATGCTTGGTGGATGGATAGATAATATGAGGAAAAAGAAAGATTATAGCTGTGAGAATGCCTGCCAAAATGAAAATAAAAGAAGCTTGCTTAAACATCTTTGTGCTAAACTGAGCTTTGATACTCTTTACTTCTTTAGAAATGATTTCATGCCATCCCCCTTCAGGAAGTCCTCTTCCTTGAAAACGTAATTGACTATGACGAAGCTCCTTGGGAATCTGTTCTTCTCTCTGCAGCTCATCCCATATGGATGTTTTCATGTGTGCATAAGAACACTCAAGATGCTTGATGATACTTTCTGAATCAACGGCTAAAAAAGATCTACGCTTTTTAGACCCATATCGCAACCCCAGCCACAAAAGACACAAGCCCAACACAGCTCCTGCATAAGGAGCTGCTATCTCAAAAGGCAGAAGGATGGATCCAAGAACAGAGCCCATGGCCATGCATATCAACATACACAGCACCATAAATAAACGACACCACAGAAGATGGTAGCGCTTATGAATAGAACTTATAGAGCGGATGGAATGGTTGAGAGATTTCATATGCTCTGCTTTCTTATACAATCCTTATCTTATGCTCATCTTAATCTTCATGCTTTTATCTCTTAGAATCCCAGTCATGCACCATTTTACTGCACTATTTGTTGTATGCACCATCTGTAATAGTGTTGTCATGGTATGATGATGTGATCTCATGTGATCATGGCAGCATCACATATTATCATGGTCACAGTATGATGACTAACTTAAAGAATCGTGTCATAAAAATACAACCACTTATCCTATCTTTTTCTTCTTCGACGCTTCTGTAATAGAAGTAAGCGATCCCGTAAGATCATCTGGTGGTAAGGCATTATCTTCAGGAATAGATAACCCTCCCATTTGACGTTGACTATCTTCTACTCCTTCTAGCCATGGCAGAAAAATATTTTCACCAAATTGACAAAACTCGCTATCATGTTGGGAATTGCTAGAAGATCTCAGGGCTTCATATGATGGGGTAGTGCACATCTGAAAACTCATCAAGTCACTATAACGCTCTTGAACTTCATAGAGATAGGAATAATCATGGACCTGCGGTGATGGAGGCAAAATAAACAAAGATGGCAATCGTAGACGAGAACACACCCTTTTGGACCTCTTCATCGCTCTTAAGTACTCATATATGGCTCGTGTAGCGATCTTGCATGATACTGCCCTTTTTGATAAACCTTCCGTTTCAACACTCGTCTCTGAAAGAGTGGGAAGGTAAAATCGCGATAGCATCAGTTTTGGAAAAACATAACGTAGACATTTTAGCCACAACCAGCCCAAATGACTAACCGGCTTAGCAAGAAATAGCGTCGGACTATAAGCCACCATACCGGAAACGAACTTGGCATTCTTACGTCCTATGAGAGTGGTGAATAGAGCGCCAATGCCTTTAGTATAAACAATGGGAGATGTCATATTTTCAGCACTACGTATATGTGCTAAAACCTGCATAAAGTGAATACACATCCGCTGAAAACTCACCGGAAATTCCACTTCAGGATAGGTACCATCATAGGTGATGTTGATGCCATAAACTCGCCGTTTTTGGCCAAGCCACCAGATAATATCTCGGTTATAATAACTCAGATCTTCCCACAAATCATGCACCACCAACACAGGAAGATGATGATCTTCTACATTGTTTTCCCACATATAAATATCAATATTTTCTTCCTCACCCAGAGAGCATACTAAAGTTTTACTAGGCGCTAACTCTGGCATGGCTGCCAGAGGACTCTTCATAGACGAAACTGGTGGAATACTGCCATCTATAGCAGAAGATGCTTCATTTCCTTGATTGATGTGAGAGATATCTTGATTCATAACTGTTTAATCTTCATAATCGGAACATGATACTGGCTCTTTATACTCCCAAACTCTCAGCCTGATTTTTCATCAAACAGTTTAGATGTGGATGTGTTATGTTCGTATCTAGCTTTGTACACACTCTCAAACTCAAACACATCCTATCTCTTAACATCACATATCTATAAAAGGCTATACATAGCTACACACATAGCTACACACATAGCTACGCACATAGCCATGCACGAGGGCTCTTTGTCACTTTAGCACGTATCTAGAACACATACACACAGAGCTATGCTATAGTATATTCCCAATCTAGTATGCAGGCCTCTTTTGTGTATGTGTATGATTTTTTGATCTTGAACCGAAAAGCTTACTTAGAACAGTCAGGTAAAAGAAACTCTTGCAGCTAAAATCTCAGGGCTGTATCGTAATGAGGTATGTTAAACTTAACAAGAACTGTTAAGAAAAGAACTGTTAAGAAAAGAACTGCTAAAGAACCAAAATTTTGTTTTTTATTTTTTGAAAGATGCAATCATGGCAAAATCCAACAAAACTGAAAAAGTCAAACTCGTCTCCACAGCTAAGACCGGCTATTTCTACACTTTGAACAAAAAAAAGAGCCTTGGCAAACTTGTACTCAAAAAATATGATCCTAAAGTGCGTAAGCATGTTGAGTTCAAAGAAGCTAAGCTGCAAAAATAGCTCAAGATTGCTTAAACTTAAAACAACACAACACTTAGCTATAGCTCGTGTACACAGGCTTTTCTATACATAGCCTTTATACATAGCCTTTTCAAAAAAGCCTTGCTTCTTGCTGTAAACACGTTTTGATATCAATGACGTGCCTGTCTGTATAAGACTAGCTACACGGGAATGAATGACACAAACGCACTGCCATTGTTAGCTGACCCCTTTGGGACTAGCTTGTATCTAGCTTGTATGAGGATCTTCTAACTCACAACTCTGTCTCACAAACAACATAACACTCAGAGCTTATCTGCCACTTTTTTTAGGACTGTTAAGACTATGATACATCCATCATCACTGATACCTGTAAAGCAGCCCACATCTGAGGATATACAGCGGTTTTTTCCTGTTCATATGCAACCAGCTAAAACCTATGCTGTGGATGCACTTGATGGTGAGATCATCAAGCTCAATCAAAATGAGAGCCCTTATGATTGGCCACTGGAGATAAAAGAAAGGGTTTGTAAAAAACTTTTATCTCAGTCTTGGAACACCTACCCTCCACCTTACCCTCTACAACTAGAGCATCATATTGCCAACCTTTGTGGAGTGGAAAAGGGCAGTGTTCTAGCCGTACCGGGATCATCTCGTCTCCTTGATATACTTATGAGCTATCTTGGTTTAGCTCATAAGAGTCGTTGGGTGATTTTATCTCCATCATTTGCTCTCTATGAACATCTAGCCCAATCCATGGGTTTAAAGTATATCCACTGGCCTTTAGAGAGTGATTTTAGCTTCTCTTTGGATACTCTTCCCTCACTGTGTTCAGGAGATGTGGTGTTACTCGCTACTCCCAATAACCCTACCGGAACACAACTCAGCTATGACATGCTCAACAATCTTGTCAGCCGGTATCCTGAAGTGTTATGGGTTTGTGATAGTGCCTATTATGAGTATTCTGACCAACCTTATGAAAAACTTCTCAAACAACACAGCAACCTTGTGATCATGAAGACCTTTTCAAAGAGTTTTGGAGCTGCAGGCCTAAGATTTGGTTATTTGCTAGCTGCTAAGCCTTACATTGAAAGATTACGGGTGGGATTGCTTCCCTTTAGTTTCAATCATTTATCTCTTCTTGCCATAGAAGAAGTTCTGTCTGATCCCCACATATTAGAAAGCTTTCAAAGTCACTCCCGTACCGTTACTTGTGAGCGAGAGAAGATGTATCAAAATATCAAAGATATATCCTTACGTAACCCTTTTGATATCACACCTTCAAAGGCAAATTTTCTTTTTTTATACTGGCAAGATTTCACAGAGTGTAAGAAGGTTTATGAGACCTTAAAAAAAGATAATATCCTAGCTAGGATGTTTACCCATGATCCAACCATAAAAGCCTCTATGCGTGTAAGCATTGGCACACCACAACACAATGAATTATTTGTAAAATCCCTCTCTAGGATCTACTCACCCTAAAGCCATAACATGTTAAAACTGCTATCACAACCCAACAAACACAAACGTGCAACCATCATGACCCTTGTGGTAGCTGTATTATGTGGCTTGCTTTTTTATGTTTTATATTATGCTCATTCCATGGAATCTCTTCAAACCTTTGATAATCTCAAATCACCTTCCTTTGTATGGAATATCCAACATCATCAACCTCTTACAAACAACCGTGATCGTTTTGCTGTTTTAAAACAACCTCAGTTACGCTATTTCACTCACTTAAGCTTTTTGGGACATGTTCATGCAGTGGTTTATATTCCTCGAAGATGTAACTGCACAAAACAACAAGAGATTTTAGCTCACCTTTACCAACAACTTAGCAAAAACTTTATCCATAGAGAGCACTTTGAAGAAAGTGATGTTTTGCTCAAATGGGTATGGTTAGATGATGAAACCCCCACCAACCAACCATCTGTTTGGCAAAACATCGTAAGTACTGCTTCCACATATGCAGCAGAGCATATTGTCATCACTATGGATGATCATGTCAGAGAGGATCTACAAAACATCCAACAACGTGTCTCTGAACACTCAAGCAATATAGAGATTGATAAAGAGATTGATAAAGAGATTGATAAAGAGCTTGATAAAGAATCCCTAGCCATAATCATCTTTGATCGTAAAGGCTATATCAGAGGATACATCACCCCCCAAGATGCTAGCGTGCTTCACCCAGCAAAGCGGCTGATATCTCAGACTTTCTTTCAATCATCCATGAATGAGTATTTAAGTGAGAGAACGTTTTTTGGAGAAAAGAAACATCTCCGCACTCATCAAAAGTAACACCACGTCTTAAGAAGAGCGTTCCACAGAAATCACTCCTCGAATACCTTCAATTTTACCAATCAAAGCTTTGAGTTGTTCAAGGTGAGAGACCGATATTTTAAAGTTAAAAATACCCACCAAACTTTTAGAGACATGAGCATCTGCTTTGAGAATATTCACTCCTGCTGCTGATATCTTTGCTGTGATATCAGCAAGCATGCCAGGTTGTTCTTTGGTTTCCACACGCAGGTAAGCCACATGCACAGATGACTCAGAGCTATCTCCCCAACGTACCTCAAGACGCCTTGCTGGATCGAGATTTAAACCACGATCACAATCTTGAACATGAACAGTAACACCACGTCCTCGGGTGATATAGCCGAGAATATCATCGCCTGGTACAGGGTTACAGCATTTAGCTAGTGATACCAAAACATTATCAATACCAGAAACAATAATATCGCTTTTTTTAGATCTGTAAGATTTTTTTGTAACGTGATGAGATTTGGTTGCTAAGAGATCTTGCTCTCGCTCTTTGCTGTGATGCTTGGGAAAAACTTTTTTTAAAATATCGTAAGGTATGATCTTGCCAAAACCAATACCTATAAGCAAATCTTCAAAATTGGAACTACGGCTATAACTCAGTGTTTTATCTACTGCCGTAGAATTTTTTATAAATTTATCGTAATGCATTCCCATGGACTCTAAAGCCTGAGATAATAGGTTCTTACCTACTTTGCGACATTCTTCTCTTTGCTCTGTGCGAAGAAAAGAACGTATCTTACTTTTAGCTTTAGAGGTTTTAACAAAGTTGATCCAATCCTTACCTACTCGTTGATTTTCAGATGTAACCACTTCAACGATATCGCCATTTCTCAAAGGATGTCTCAACGAGACCATCCTTTGATTCACTTTCGCAAAACGGGTTTTCAAACCCACATCCGTATGAACAGAGAAAGCAAAATCTAAAGGAGTAGCTCCATGAGGAAGACGAAACACATCTCCTTTTGGGGTGAAAACAAAAATCTCATGTTCAAACAAATCCACCTTTAAAGCTTCAAGAAACTCCCGAGAATCGGTAATATCATTTTGCCATTCCATCATCTGTCTAAGCCAACGGAAAGTATCAATGTCTCCATCTTTTAACTTGCCTTGTTCTTTATATTCCCAATGAGATGCCACTCCATACTCACAGATTTGATGCATCTTAAACGTACGTATTTGTATCTCTGCTAATATGCCTCTATCACAAACCACTGTGGTGTGAAGAGATTGATACAGATTAGCCTTAGGCACAGCAATATAGTCTTTGAAACGTCCTGGTACAGGTTTCCAGATGGCATGAATCATGCCTAAAATTTCGTAACATTCCTTCACTGAAGATACGATCACTCGCACAGCATGAAGATCGTAAATCTCTTCGAAGGTAAGTTTTTGTGCAAGCATCTTTTTATAAATAGAAAAGAAATGCTTACCACGACCGCTTACTTTAGCTTTTTTGATATGCGCCTTATCCATCTCAAGCTGAATACGTGACATGATCTTAGCTACTTCTGTGCGTCTCTCTTGACGGTTATGAGAAACCTTACGAGCAATATGACTATATACCTCTGGCTTAAGTTCTTTTAAACATAAGTCTTCAAGTTCACTTTTTAAGCTATAAGCACCAAGACGATTAGCTAAAGGAGCATAGATATCTAAGGTTTCTTTGGCAATACGTTGTCTTTTTACCAGATTATCCACAGCATTGATGGTTTGCATATTATGCAAACGATCACATAGCTTAATGATCACCACACGTAAATCCTTTGCCATGGCTAAAACCATCTTACGAAAGTTTTCAGCCAGCTTTTCTTGTTCGGAACGAAATGTGATTTTGCGAATCTTGGTTAAACCATCCACCAAAACACCCACCTCCTGACCAAAGTGCTTTTCAATGTCTTCAAGGGTGGCTGAGGTGTCTTCTATGGTATCGTGAAGAATGGCTGCCACAAGAGAATGAGGATCTATGGTGAGATCAGAAAGAAGAGCACATACCGCAATGGGATGATGGATATAAGGTTCACCAGAAAGACGTTTCTGTTGGCTATGTTGCTTACTACCGTAGACAAAAGCTCTTTGGAGTATGGGCATATGCTCTTTGGCAAGCCCTTGATGAGCCAACTTACCTAAAAGACGTTGAAAATCCATCTCTGGTGTTATATCTCTGGCTGGTGAGTTGACTGCAGCCGTGATAGTTGTATTGCTTAATTGACTCATGGCTAAGCACTTTATCCATATTTGATCTCTTGATGTGAGCTAAAATACTCTCTTTGATCTAACTCTTTCAAACATGTCTTAACCAATGCCAAAGCATCTGCCTTTCTGAAAAGAGGAGATTGATCTTGAAATATCCATGCAGCCATCATTTCAAGAGACTCTTCAAAGGTCTGATTGATGAGATAATCATCACATAAATCAGCCTTTTCTAACTCTTTTTTAGCAGAAGCGAAACGTACTGTCAGCTCCTTTGAAGATGTGGTACCTCTCTTTTTTAAACGTCTTGCCATCTCTTCAATGGAAGGAGGACAAATGAAAAGAGAACGAACACGTAAAGGAGATAGCGCAATCAATTGCTCTAATCCTTGAATGTCTACTTCAAGGATAGCTTTTTTACCGGTATTTTGAATACGCTCTATTTCACTTTTTGCGGTGCCGTAATACCACTTATGCACTTTAGCCCACTCAAGAAGCTTACCATCAGCTATTAACCCTTCAAAATGCTGATTATTGGTAAAGTAGTAATGTAGCCCATCTTTTTCACCCTCTCTAGCAGGACGAGTGGTGTAACTCACCGACAATGCAGCAGCATCTCCATACTTCTCTAAAAGAGCATATATCAACGATGATTTTCCAGCACCCGATGGTGCTACGACAACATAAAAGGGTTGATGATCACTCACTTCAAATCCTTAACTATTATATCTTTTTTATCTCATGTCTTTAAATATCTATCAAATATCTATTCATCCATATGCCCTATTGTATCTTCATCCTTATCTATTACCTATTACTTATTACTTATTATCTATGGCTGTGGGGCTGTGGCTTCTCTAGTTATGAGTTATCTTCTGTAACACAACTCTTATCGGATCAAATAATAAAACAAAAGCACAAATTCCTTCACATGCCATATAAGCCCAAAAGTATCCTCTTTTTTCTTTTTATAACGGCTATTCTGACTCACTTAAGAGTGAGGTTACCCACACATAAGGCCACAAGAATATCTTTGATTTTCAAATCCTGTACGTGCACGTGCTGTGATTATGGTTATCAAAAGATGTCAACACAAAGCCTTGATTATGAAACGATAAATTCCGATAACAAAAATGGGTAACCAGATATGACACAATCCTGCTACGATTCATACATTCTCATCCATATTTAAATCATAGAACGCTATTATGTTTCCCTTTCGAGCTCAACACATCACATCCATACCCACTAGGCTGCTCGTACTCACTTACAGCACCTTAGTTTGTAGTGTCATGATCTATCAAGGTTGTGCAGTAGATGATAGCGCTAAAAGTTTCAAACAAAGCACCCAACAAGACTCTGCAAACACAACACTGCTTAAAGATCCCACAGCTGATGAAGCAAATGTGCTGCCTAAAATCCAAACACGACTTCCCAATACTCCTGTTACAGATTGGGACAGTCAGCTTAACGCTTTACGTGACACAGTAGCACATGATCACTGTATCAAAGGAGATTACGGTAGAGAGGTTACAGCATCACTGGTACTTCTCAAGTGTCGCACAACAGAACAACAGTCTTGGCTTGCTGATCCTCTCATTTATGACGCTTCACCTCCAACAAACTCATGTATCACTCAAACACGTGACATCCACAGCCTTATCATCGAGTTTGCTAAAGAAGGGATAGAAGCTGAAGGTGCTGAAGGATGGCATGAGTATCAATGCAAGAAAGCTGCTGATGCAGCTCTTGAAGAACTCAAAGCCAAAACCGAAAAGCAAGCCATAACAGCAGAACAACTCACAGCAGCATTACAAAAAATCATCCAAAAAACCATCGCCTTTCAAAGCGATGCTCAAAGCAACAACATCTTAACTACACTCCAACACACCCTTTACAAGCTTAACAATAACTGCGCAGATAAAGTTGTCACAAAAGATTTTGCTAACACAGTATCTCAACAAAGCAGCAACAGCAGAGTCAAGGCCAGTTACCGCTACATTAAGATAGCTGAAGACGGTGGTAGCGCAACTTTACCTGAAGAAGATAACGATGAAGGTCGCAAATACATCGATTATCATGTCCAACTGGCTTGGCCAAAGATTAAAGAAAAAGTCAAAGCCTATCAAGGCCTTGTTGGCTCTACATCTAGCACAGAAGCCAATGCTTCCAAGTTCTCTGCTGATACCAACTCTCTCACCAAATTTCTCGGCTACAGTAATGCCTATGATAGCAGTAAATATTCTACAACCACGGGCCAAACCATCAAACAAACCCACAACCTAGCACCCATCCGAGAATTGATAACCACATGTGATACGGATAAAGCCTATACAAAAATGTCTATCAATACTGATGACGAATTTGTCACAGGAAATTTCTTTGATCACAACAATTTTAACTATAAAAATACAGATAACACATCTTGTGATACAACAGTAAAGCTTGTGTTACCAACTGTAAGCACTGCAACCCCTCAAACAACAACCTCTTCAACAACACCAAGCTCATCACAAGCCTTAGTGGATAGCTGTAGGATTGTGAAAGGAATCGATTATCATTCTGATTTTGGTTTTGATCCCAATACAACATTCTCAAAGTTTATAAATGGTCAATCACAAATGATTAGACCTTATAAAAATCGTCTACATTTTATCATTGAGCCAATAGATACATCTAATGGAACAATGTATTCACAAAATAAGCTCTATAACCTCACTAGTTCAAGCTTTCCCATCCAAATTAGTCGAAGAATCAACCACCATCTTCGTAATTACAATCCACGACTAAAGTCTCACGATGCTATCACCTGCTACAAAGAAGTTGAGACCGTTCAAGATTGTGACAATCAAAAACTCGACTCACACTACAATCAACTCAGTGGTGATTTTACATCAGAAGACAACAACAAGGCTTTTATCCATGCTGATAGCGATGATGACACAGTGAAACAACAAAAAAGAGATCTTTATAGATTAAATGAGATAAAAGGACGCTTACTCAAATCAAGAACAGGTGATAATCACCCTTTAAAAACAGAACCTGTCTCAATCCTAAATCCTTATAGTGTCTATTTTCCGAATGAATCTTCCAGCTATGTAAAGGTAGGTGGCATCATAATGGATATTGATCTACACAAAAACGAAAATAACACCTTGGCTACCCCCATCCCATGTCCTACAGCAGATAATAAATGGAACTCGGGTAGCAGTGGATCTCCTAGCACAGATACTAGCGCAAACCATAGAGGATGTCATCAACCATCAGCTACAGTCAATAGTCTAGATGTTGACCTCAAAAAACATGATAGCAAATACTATTGGGACTATCCAGATAGCCAAGTGGTGAATAGTCCTGTCTGTATGTATTTTATGTTTATCAATGTTGAAGACGCTTCTGCTCGATCAGAAAATGAACTGGCCATCAAAAAAGTCTTTGATCTTACGGATCCTGTTATCACTGGCCAGCCTTGCATGAATAATTCTGAAGTCACATACACAAATAGCGGTGATTTTTGTGATCAAGCTGAAGACAGCTTAAGCAGTCAAGCATTTAAGAATAAGCACACAGCTTTTTGTAATGCCTTGCAATAGCAATGCCTAACCAGCAAAAATCTACAAAACAAATACTCTCATCCATTGATTTCAATCAGTTTTGAGATAGAATAACAGAAAAAACTGATTTTCATGAATAAATACAACGTTTTATATATTCAGAAATGAACATAAAACCGTGAAGTGATAGGCTTTATTTGTATTTACAAATACCGATTAGTATCTAAGGAATAACTACTATTTTTCTTAAACTATAAGTTTTTTACATGTTGGTCTCTCAAAGCAGAAGAACACATAACTATGAAACAGCACTTCATAGCATTTTACTCTGTGTGATCATAATGATTCAGAGCTGCTCTGGAGATGATTCTACAGCTTTTCCATTCACAGGTATTGTTTCAGACTCTACAAAAGCCATCGTTATCGATCCTCCTGCTGATGAACCAGATGTGCCTCCTAAAACCAGTACACAACTCCCCAATTCTCCCACTAAACAACCTGTGAAAAATTTTAGAGATGAAAGGCTTAATAATTTACGCGACAAAGTAGCAAATGATCATTGCATCAACGGTACCTATGGAACAGAACTTCGAACATCTCTTGGACTTCTTAAATGCCGTACTGAAGAACAAGATGACTGGCTTGATGAGACCATCATCTATAGCCGCGCACAAAGCAATTCATGTATCACTCACACCAGTACCATCAAGAGTGATATATTAGAATTTGTTCAAGACGCTACACGGCAACAAGGCATAGAAGGATGGCAAGAGTATCAGTGCAAAAAAGCTGCCGATGCTGCACTCAAAGAACTTAATGCACAAAGGAGAGAATCAGGTAATAATCAAGTTACAGAAGAGCAACTTGTCAGGCGTTTTAAGAAAATGATTAATAAATTCATCGCATGGCAAAGCAAGGACAAAACTCACAACATCAAAACCATTGTTAAATACACCCTCTATAACCTCAATAACAACTGTGCAGAAAAAGTGATCACTGAAGACTTTTCTGAGCAAGTATCTCAGACTAGTGAAAATAACATCATCAAACCCAGCTACCGTTTTCTAGCCATAAAAAAACGAGATGACTTACCAACAAGAGAAAGACTAAGCAGGATCGATAATCATGTACAACGTGCTTGGCATCAAATTCATCATAAAATCAAAGCCTATCAAAGACTTGTTGGCTCTCAATCTGGAACTTCCACTGATATTTCAAAATTTTCTGGTACTTCAGGTTCTTTGACACAATTTCTAGGATATAATAATGTTACAGATTATCCTGTACGTCTTGGTATTGTAGCCATGCGAGAAATCAAAACCAGATGTTTATTTAAAAAAAACGCAAAAGATGATGCTTATACAAAATTTTCCATAGAATCTGAGATAAAAAGAAACAAGCTTACAATAAAACCCATAAAAACAAAATTCTTTGACCATAATAATTATCATTACAAAAAAAGTAACATCGAAGGCTCAGAATCTTGTGCTACAGAAATGAAAATTGTCCTTAGATATGATCCCACAACCCATTCTGATGGAGAACAAACAAATGTGGAAAATTATAATGTACATCACTGTAGAATTATAAAAGGTTACAATTATACAAATCTTAGTGCTCTCAATGCTGATAGCAGTGGCCATGTTCCTGAATTTAGTACAAATCCCCCAACTATCGCACGAAAAAAGAATCACGATGCCATTACATGTTATAAAAAAGTTACAAAAACTGAGAAATGTGGTACTAACACATTCGATTCACATCATACTTACCGTAATGCCGTTGTGAATCAAAACTTTTTAAACTACATTCACACTGCCGATGATAACGGAGTAAAAGCACAAAAAAGAGACCTGGTAAAATTAAATCTCATTAAAAGGCCATTATTAGAAAGACGGAACCTTGACCTATCAGCATATACTGATACACTCGAGGAGGGACCAAGGCCTTACAGCGTCTACTTTCCTAATGAATCACAAAGGTTTGTCAAAGTTGGTGGTCTTGTGATGGATATAGATCTACACGACACTAGTGAAGCCATAAATACCGCAATCCCCTGTCCTACATCAGATAATAAATGGAATTCTGATGGGGTGGAAGGCAAACCCAGACATAATGATAATCTTTGGGTTTCGAATCAAGCAGGAGACAAAAAGATAGTAACTGATGATATGAAATTTTTTAGCCATAAGGGCTGCATTAGTTCAACTCCTAACAATTACGATTATAAAAAAACTGATACAAAATACTACTGGGATTTTCCAGATGATCAAAGAGAAGTTAGCCCAGTATGTGTCTATTTTATGTTTATTAATGTCGATGGAAATAGGCAAAGAAAAGAGAACCAAGAAGCCATAAAAAAAGTATTTGGGCTTAATCATTCAAACTTTAATGGTGAAATATGTTCTCAAAATCCTAAAATTGAATACAAAGATAAGGGTGATTTTTGCAATCAATCTCGACAAAGCTTAAAGAGCCAAGAACTTCGAGACAAACATCAATCTTTTTGTGATGCTGACGCATAATGACCTTACCCACAGAATATGGATCTTTGTTCGATTCTGTTAGGCCACATTCAAGACCTAAAATGGATTGAATAGATATTGCTGCAGCTGTGATTCAAGGCTCTTGTAACTTTTGCGATGTTTTCAAGTCTACCTTGAAAGAGTAGCCTATATATTTTTAAAAAGACATGTGTTTTCTCATCTAAGATGAACTCCTTAATGATATTAGCCATAGTTCGTTTATGGCTCTTGGTTTACAACTATATGATGGCATGATGACTACTAGATGTTTAGTATGATGCTCCGTATTTTTTTGGAGAGGACCCAGTTAGCTCATATAACCAAGAACAGCAAGCCAGTAGAATGATACGTGTAGGGTATTGGGTTTATCACATAATATGAAAGAAGATATCTTATGACTTTGCTAGAATGGGTTAATCGGTTCTTTAAAAGTCACCAAGAAAGCAACTAATAGGATCTATTCGGTGAACACAACCGTTCATATTATGGCTTTTTTTGCTCTTCTTTGGGGAGCATGGCTCATTATTGCCTACCATGCACAGCGTCGTTTTGCTGCGCGTCTACTTCAAGTCATATGGGCTCAAAAGCTCAACACATCATTACCTCAAACATCTACAACATACATACTCTCTGATCCTTATGTTGTGATGGAACATATGTTTACATTACTAAACATTGTCTATGAGCATCATTCTGTGGGTATCTTACTGAGACTAAGAAAAACCACCTCTCTTAAGCGCATATGCCTACTCCAACTGACTTCAGCATTGCAAGATCTCGCACTTGTTCGAGCTGAAATACACTGGAAGCATAAGAACGTGGTGTTACTTGAGCCCCAAAAGCTGATTATCTATGTCCATCATCAACCTTCCTTAGACAAAGCTAGTGATCATCTCTCCAGGATACTAGGAATACCGATTACACTCTCTGTTACCTCTCTTTCTGTATGATATACTGAGTTCTCAACTTGATGTTTTGATGATCGTTACTATACATGATGGCAACCAATTTATGCATGCAACAATCCCCTTACTATCTATCCTGCTTTATGTATCCATATATGCATCAGGATGTGTCAGTTCTTCATCATCTTCAGCTATCTTTCGTCTTAAAGATGCTCCAGCAGAAAACCTTGTGAAAGCTATCGATCAAGGTGGGGATGCTTTTTTATCCACATCCTCTTTTCTTCTAAAAGCCTCTCAAATAGATAAATACAAGTATGAGCGTGTTCTAGTATCTTTCTTTCAAACCAATATCCCTTCATGGAATACCTCTCAGTTGTTACGTGCTGTAAAACTTTATCAACACACACCTAAACGCTTTGGATTCCTGGTATTTTCTAACCTTCAAAAAGCTCCTCACAAACAAGCTTATAGCTTTGCGTGGATGGTTTTAGGAGGTATGGATCAAAGCATTGCTGCTGAATTTGCTGATTCAGCACTATCTCAAGCATTACTTGAAGGCCATATAGAAAAGCATTTTGTTATAGAGATGGCTCAAGCTGTAAAGAAGTGGCGCCTAAGTAGTGTTTACTCTGTAGTGCATATGGCACTTTTAAAAACCGGAGAGTCAGAATTTGTTGAAGCTATGACCACATTATCACCACAAAAAGCCAGTGATGACTTACTCAGCTATTTAGCTCTTGCACCTGATAGTGACCTTAGACAACTTTTTTTAGATAGTATTGATGCCACCTCTGCTCTACTCTCTCTTGAGCATCTAGCTCAGTATCCACCCAACTTTGGTCATGCTCATCTACGTAAACTTTTTTCCTATGCTGGATCAAGACAACTGGCACTACAAGATGCTGCACTTCAGGTGATTGACAAACTCACCCCTACTCAGCCTATGATTGTAGCTTATGAGTTGTCACGTACAGAAAAATGGGTGCAATTGGCTTTTATTGAAAGAGTCAGACGTGATGTAACACCTAATCGCAAACTTCTTCTTCAAAACCTTGCCACACTCACTGCTGATGAAAACATCCGAGATGAAATTGCTCTACTAGACTTTTAGTCTTTGCCTATCCCAACGTTTCATGTGAGCTATGACATAATCCATCATTGTGTCGTGTATCAGCATCCCTAAATGAGTGGTGGCAATGAGATGATAGTCAAAGCTGGCTGCTGTGGAAGTTTCTGTGGATGACGAACGCAAAGAAGAAAACACCGAAACTGGCAAAGGAGGAATGATACGATCATACTTTCCTTGAAGCCATAAGATAGGGATAGATAGTGATGGCAATGACGAAGAGCCTTTTTGAGAATTTTTGATATATGCATCCATATAATCACATAATGGCTGTTTATCTATCCAATCCATCATAGCCTTTCGCGAATACTTTCCTCGTACCCTTAGAGGAAAGCGTTTTCGTCCCATGGATCCAAAGGCAGGAAGAACAGCTTTAAGTCCAAAGTATTTAAGATAACTCACTAAAGGTTTGCTTAACAACACCAACGACTCAGAAAGCAGCGGAAAAACTCCTAGTTGATGTTGCCAGGGAGGTGCGAGCAAAGATAAAGAGATCACATAAGATGGTGGTGGTGATTGTGATGCTGCATTGAAAGCCACGACAGCACCTAGGCTGTAGCCAATAAGATGAAAAGATGCCACAGAAAACCTACTGCGAAGAAACTCTGCTAGCTGTGGCAAGAAAGCCTCATCACTATGAGGTTTTCTTGCATGATCCATAACAAAATAGCCCTCTGATTCCACTCCATGTCCTTCCAAATCGACACTGATGAAGGGAATGCCTTCATGGAGTAACGTTGTGCGTAGTGGCCAAAGAAGATAAGCACTATCACAGCCGAGTCCGTGTAAAAACACCACAGGAGCTAGACGTTTAGCTTGGGGGATATGTTTGGGAATATAGACGTAGCAAGCATGATGATGATGCTTACGTTTTATATAGTCTCTGATGGTAATGATATCACGACACGTTCCACAAAATTGCTGGCTGCTGTGTTTTTTAAAAAGATGTTTTTTCTTCATAACTTCCACCACTTAGCTTATCTAACTATCTCATAGCTTCCTTAACAACCACCACTCGCGACAGCTGCGGCTAGCTCTTAATAGGGAACATGATTGTTCTACTATGGGACTCAAAAGGTGATCAGCTGCTAGCTGTGGAAGTTATAGCTTAAGCAGTGGAAGTACAATCCGATAGCCAGTTACGTCGGTTTCCATAAGTTCACATGCGTCTTGTCATTGCTTACAACTATCCTTTTCCGCCTCTCATTCAAGGTACTCTTTGTGGCTATACCTGAAGTTATCACAAATCAGGTGATCAATGATAGATATCAAATCTGTAAACTGGTAGGTTTTGGAGGATTAGGCAGAGTATTTCAAGCCAAAGATCTGAAACAAAACAATCGTCTAGTGGCTATTAAGTTTTTAAATAGCAACTTTATGGATAATCCAGATGTTCTCGGTGTGTTTCATCGTGAACTCTTACTAACATCACGCCTGCAACACAAAAACATTGTCAGCTATCTTGATAGTCATTTTGATCCTCCGTTATGCTATATCGTCTGTGACTATGTGGATGGATGGAATGGACATCAGTTTATCAAAAAGATTGGTTCTATTCCCCCCCTAGTAAGCATTGCCATCTGTGTGGATCTTCTTCAAGGCCTTGATTATCTTCATCTTCATGACATGGTCCATTCCGATGTCTCTATTTCCAATATCATGATCGCACGCAACGGTCGTGTCTATCTTACAGACTTTGGTTTCTCCGTGGATCCTGCCATTGAATCTTACCGAGAACAACAATTTGGCACACCAGGATTTTATTCTCCTGAGCATATCACTCGTGCCAAAATCACCGTATCTTCTGATCTTTATTGTGTCGGACTCATCCTCTACCGCCTACTCATAGGAGAAAACCTCCTCCCTCCTTACAAAGATCCTTATCAGGTGATATCTCGAATGAAACGTCTTGATTATAGTAAAATCAAAATATCAGACAAAAATGTCCAAATGGCTTTACTTAAGATCCTTAAAAAATCACTCAACTATCGTCAGTTTTTTCGCTATCGCTCAGCAAAACATATGTCATATGATTGCTTTAAAGTCATATCTTCTTTTGGCTTAAGCTATCCTAGAGCCGGTATTTTACAGTTTCTGATCGATAAAAAAGTCACTCAGCAAAGCTTTGCTATGCCAAGACAAAGTATTTATCTAGACTAAGCCACAAAAGATCACAGACTACTTCTAGTACTTTCTCTAGTTAGCTTCTTAGTAGCTATAACAAAGATGGAGAATATAGCAGTGCTCCCATCACATAGCCACCTAAAACCTAAACCATAAATGGACAGAACAGTACCTGTTACCAAACACTGTGATTGAGGTTGGATTTGGTGAGGTTGATTTTAGCTTAAACCAAAAATGTCTAAATCGGCCATATATTCATAATGTATTCAACTCATTATTTTTTTTAACAATCCGAAACAGAATGACAACCTGGTTACCTGATATTGTTGATATGAAGCTGGTACTTCTTTACTTTATAGCTTGTATAGTAGATGTGGAATGACAGTAAAAAATGTTTACTAAACCATTTATCAAAACTATATATCATCAAAAAAAAGGATTTTCTCTCATAGAAATTATGATGGCTACTTTGATTGTTGGTCTCATAATCTTTGGAGTAAATACTATGATTTTAGATTCACAAAAAGAGGTAGACTACCTTCAAAAGGAGGCAAGTAGTGGAGAAGCCCATAAACTATTTGCATTACGCTGGAGCAATCTCATACATAGAGCCACTCTAGCTCCACACTTTCAAAAAATGCCCGTCTCATTTGATCTCCCAGGTTTTAAAGACTGCACCGAACTTACAGAGCCTGATCAAGGTGGGGGCTGTTTTTTTAAGTTCAAAAAAGCAATAGCTACTCACAAAAAACTGCCTTTCTGCCCAGTAAAATCCATCGAGATCAAAAGACAATTTAAAGAAAGAGATATAAAAGGCGTCAATTTTTTCAAAGATGAAGATATTAAAATGCATGATAAGGCAGATTATCCATCTATAATAGGTGGAACATTCGAATATCCAACCATTCCGGTAATTCGTAAAAAAAAGAGTAAAGAAAGATACTATGTAGGATGGAAAATATCAAAAAAGAAGCCTTTTCTACTTCTTAGTAAAATCAAAGACATTGATTTTACATTCTCTATTCCTAGAAAATTAGGAGCTTTCAATAGAGATTGCAGAGCAGATAGTCCATATACAGATGATAAATATGTCCTTGTGGGACGCACATCACTAGACCCTAGCCAACCTAGCCAACAAGATATTCTAAAAAATAAGCTAGAATTAATGGAAAATCAATGGATGGTTTTTTATGTCAGACATTATCCACAAATATATACGCTAAAATATATTAAAGAGATTGAATTCTGTGATAGAGACAAAGCAGAAATGTGCATGGAAATAATAAATTCAGTATTACCAAGCGATTATCATATTTCTAAAGATCACATAACAACACAAAACAACTACTACTATATAGAAACAAAGAAAGATTACGCTATGACTTATTTTAGTAATACTGAGCTATACGATGAAAATATAGGAAAAGATATAAAATGGCCGAAAGCAACCACCACCTATTCATCCCCTTTTCCTTTATCAAGATTTTCTGCTATAGAGAAAATACCGACAGATGACAAAACTTGTAACGATGACAAATATTTAAAAAACATCTATATTACTGATTATCTTATGACATCTAAAACTGAGATCATTGGCATTCCAGTAGTATTAAACTCCATCAAAATAAGGAATATTATAAACAGCAGAGTCAAAAGAGATAGCAAAAGACAGTTATATAATGAATTTTTTGTTGATGATAAAATTGGTAAAAAAAGAACACTCATTAATAACCTACGCTTTCAATATGGAGAATCTGCTGCCATAAATCCTACAACAAGCAAAAAAAGATCCATTGAAAGCATCATTATTGCCCGAGAGATTGGCACTAGAAAAATTTCTGTTTTTTCAGTTGATCTTGATGAAAATAAAAGAATTATTGACGATACAGAAACTAATGTATGTGGAAAAAATACATAATACTAAAAATATATAGATAGTATTATTTTATTTATCAGTAAAAAATAAAAAATATGTGTAAAAATATTATGATTAAAAAAAAATCAGATCATATCAATAATCACAAGATATATCATAGTGAAAATGGATTTGCTATACTTATTTTAGTATCAATAGCATCAATCATACTTCTTTCTTTTAATCTTTTAAATAATGCTAATAGCATAGCTCTTTCTGGCAATAAACAAGAAGTTATAGCTCGACAATTCTTTGAGATGATAACGGCAAAAATACGAAGTTCTATCCATAAAGGAACATTAGAAGTTTGCCCTGGATCTTTAGATCTATCTGATAATTTCAATAATTATGTTTTATCTCTTATAGATACGATGCCAAGTGGTAAGAGTATCATTTTTGAGAAAAAAGATGATGATAATCATTTTTGTCCATTTAGCGAAACAGACCTAGACAATCCAAACAATGCTATAAAAAAATATATCAAAAATTATAAGATTGATATTTCAAATTCTGGAAGATCACCGACTGATCACGAATTAAGTCCTTATCGGATTATCAAAATAAGCGGTAATATAACTATTAAGGCTATTCCAGGATATAAAAAAGACAGAAATTTTAAGACATTAACAAAATCTTACAAAATAGATTTAATGAGCATATCTCGATATGGATTGCTGTTTTGGGGAAATAATCCAGAACCAATTAAGTTAAAAGACGGAGCTAAATTAATAGTATATTCTGATGTCTTGGTAACAGACTCTAACAAACTTATATATTACCCATCCACTCCTGACCCAGACTCATGGGATTTCAATGACCCACCAGTTCAAATGTTAGGTAAAGTACATACAATAAAAAAAAAGTTAGACATAAATAATCAAAGCAGCTTCAATTTTGATATCTATAAAAGCATCTATAAAAGAGGAGTTTCTACAGGAACATATAACACTCATAATCCAAATTATTTGACAAAAAATTTTCCTAATGCCAGATCCGAAAAATGGAAGCTAAATATAAAATATTTTAGAGATCAGAATACAATACATCATAATAATAGTAGTAATCAAGGTATGAAATTCTATGGTTCGTGTAAAGAAGACTCAGGTCTTACCGACGAATTAAACGAATCTGAAACAAGCAAACCATTCATTACGGAAAAGACTGATTCTTTTCCTTTTCATCCAGATAGTATAGACAAGGACCAACCAGAAGACTATCATTCATGCAACAATAAAATTGGATATTATGTATATACAAATACTAATGAATCTTTAACTATCAAGCTCGGTAAAGAGCCCAAGCTCGGTGAAGAGCCCGTATCAACAAGCCCTGACGCATTTTCTAGCATATTTTGCGGGAGTATTACTGCTGATAAATTAATCATTGAGATAGATTCATCAGAATATACTAATTTTGCTCTTATTGGTATTTTTAATGTTAATAGTATCGAAGTTAGAGGCTCAGCAAAAGATAAAAAAATATATATCTACAACCCTATTCAAAATAGCCGATTTGGTAGATTTGTAAAACAATTCAAAGAAAATAACTATAAGTATGATAAGATTATTGGACATAAATATCTAAAGGAATACGTGATAAATACATCTCCCCATCTATTGTTTAATATTTTTAAGCCAATTCTTAGAAATGACGCCTACAATTTATTCAGTGAAGCAAGAAAAATCGATGAAATTTACCAAAAGTGCTATACAGGAGAGAACATATATTCTCTGCCGAGAAAGATGCTTATTACCAATAAACAAAAAAATTACTCTAATCAATATAAAATTAAATGTCCTGATAGCATAGATAGTACAGAACGACCATATTGTTCCCCAGGTATAAGTAAAGAACTATCGAAGATGTATTTTTATAACGGCAATAATAAACCTATAAAATTTCGAGATCATGTAGGAGACTATAAACAAGAGCCTTATTATATGATATCAGAATATTTATGAATAATTTTCTGCTTTAAGCATCTTTATCATAGCTGACTTATTAGCATTATTCTCTACAATAGCTTAAATCATCGGGGTAAAGGTCTGTGAATATTTTACGAACATATTATGACGTGATTTATCAAAAAAATTCTATCATTCATAGCTATTATAACTAGCTATTATAACTAGCTATTATAATTCTCACATTTTTCACATGCTCATAAACCATATGACCATCTTACCTAAACCCATGCTACATGTCAGTTTGCATTTTACGCCTTTACCTGCCAAGCGATGAAATGAGATATTACATATTGTGACAAAAAAATACAGTATCTCTCAATAATCACCACTGTGAGATTTTTCTCCCTTGATCTGTATGTTCTTGCTTGTGGAAAATATCTGTGCACTTTTTTAGCTGATAGTTATGTTTCAGTAACCATAATTTCTTAATACTTTGGCAGTTAATCGTGATAAACCTTTGCCTGAGGAAGTGTGAACACTCACCACATTAAGACGAATATAATCATGATTTCTTTGAGGGATAATATAAGCAATATAGCGGGCATGTTCACAATGCTTTAGATCCACTTTGTTTTTTGTCGTACACTCTTGATCTTTCTCTCCTTTAGTCATACAACTGATAAATTCTCTGACTTTCCCAGACTCTACCAACGCAAAGTCTGCTATCCCCTCATGATTCTCTATGGCTAACAGTCCTTTATTGTAGCAAGCATAATAGCTATGTTTATCAAAAGTGGGAAAGTTATGATATCCCACAGAAACATGTGTTATAAGATAATCCATAAGAGTTTGCATTTTGATCATTTGATTTTGCTTCTGAACAACCCTCCTGCCATCGCCACGATTAAAATTGACAAAATAGGCAACTAAAGCAAATAGTGCTGCAGCCACTGTCACTTCTAATAAAGAAAATCCGGCTACTTGCTTTAGCGGTTTCATCAATATATTACGCACTATACCTACCCATAAGGATTGAAATAACTTATCTCCTTATCGACAGATATTCATGACTTATGATGATGCATATTGTCACCATAACCTTCGCATATATGAAAAACATCAACATCGTTAATGATTCTTGCCATTATCTTCACCTTCAGGGCTGTTTACCAAAAGCTTATCTTGAGCTTTTGGTAAATGTATCCGTTTCAAAAGAGTTGCTAGTCTTGTAAAACGAGGCGGAAGGGCAGGTTTTTTCAAAGATGCATCCACAGCATGAGCCATGCCAATCATCAACACATGATGTTTAGCACGTGTGATGGCCGTGTAGAGTAAGTTTTTTCCAAGCATCATATGATGCGAAGAACTCAAAGGTATGATGACTGTATGAAATTCAGAGCCTTGAGATTTATGAATAGTGATGGCATAAGCTAACTTCAAATCTTTGATGCTATCTTTATCATAATGCACCGATCTCTCACCTGAATGAGCAAAGGCAACATCCATGGCTATAATCTTTTGGGACTTGTTATAAGAGACATCTTGAACAAAGCCAATATCTCCATTAAACACACCTAACTGATAGTTATTCACTGTTTGAATCACCTTATCTCCCACTGCAAAAGAAATAGCCTCATTGTGAGATGTAACACGAGTAGATGCTTTCTTCTCAGCACGAGGACACAGCAAAGGCTGTAAGCTGCGGTTAAGACTATCACAGCCAAGATCACCTTTATTAACAGGACAAAGAATTTGGATATCCCGTAGAGGATCTAAGTGCGCAAATCTTTGACGAATACTTGTAAGCATCATCTCTTTGATATCTATATGAGAATCTGCAGAAATAAATGTACAACTATCCACAGAAAGATCCACTGGCAGCATAGACGTTGGCAGTGACTGACTAAAAACTTCAGGAAGCCTACACTGCTGAATAGCTTTTGCTGTGCTGATAATGGGAGAAAAAGCAGCTTGACGAAAGATGTCTTTTAAAGTGAGATGAACGATAGCCCCAGAGAGAATACAATCTTCTAAAAAACATCCCATCCCCACACTAGGAAGTTGATGAGGATCTCCAATGATAATCAATTGTGTCCGTGGAGATAAAGCTGCCAAAAGAGCCTTAGCTAAATACAGATCTATCATAGATCCCTCATCCACCACCACCATATCGCATTCAAGAACACGCTGAGCATTACGAGCAAAACTATTTTCCATAGGAGACCACTCAAGCAACCTATGAAGAGTTTTAGCATTGTTCGAAGTCACTTCTTTCATACGTTGAGCAGCTCTCCCTGTGGGAGAAGCTAAAGCTACTTCAAGTTTTAACTGTGAGGCAGCATACAAAATAGCCTTCAGTGTTGTGGTTTTTCCAACCCCAGCACCTCCAGTAAGAATAAAGATAGGCTCTCTAAGAGCATAAAAAACGGCACGTTTTTGAGTAGCTGTTAAGGTTTCCTTGCTACTAGCTTCAAGACCAGCAAGCCATTCATCTACCTCAGAGGCTAAAATAGCCTTTTTGGAACGAGCCGTAAGATCAGCAAGCATCTGAGCAACACCCGATTCGAGATGAAAACTCACAGAAAGATAACATAAGGTCACGGCAGGAAAACTATGATAGTAAGACTGCTTCAAACTCTTACCATCCTCTTTAACCATCACCATCAGTTGATCTTTTGCCAAATCCTGACACGCTACATCCATATGCTCAACAACATGCTCTTCGCTACAACCCAATAATCCAGGAAGCTTTGCTAGCAAACGATCCTTTGGGACAAAACAATTGCCATAAAAATCTTTGGCATATTTGAGAAGATGCAATATGCCTGCCTGCATTCTCTGCAAAGAAAGAGGATCAATACCTAAGGATAGTGCCAAATTATCCACTGTCTTAAAACCTAGCCCAGAAACCAAACCCACCAATGCATAAGGCCGTTTGCGTATAGCTAATAGAGCATCATTTGGCAAAACGGTCAGTAGCTTATGAATTTTTTGCATACTCATACCATGACCGCTGAGTAACAAAATAATATCTTTACTGGCCAAATGAAGTTGCCATTGTTTTTTGATCTCAGAAATACGTTTTTTAGATAAACCTTTAATCTCTGATAAACGCTCAGGATGATGAGAAAGAATATCAGAGGTCTTGTCAGCAAAAGCTTTCACAACTTTTTGAGCTGTTTTCTCACCAAGTCCAGCTATATCTTTAAATATCACTTGATGAAGAAAAGCTATCATAGCCTTATCACCCACAGGCTCTACATGCTGGTAAGAATGCAACACAAACTGTTTGCCAAAGACGTTATGAGTCTTCCATCCACCTTTGCCACAAAAGACCATACCCACATGAGCATCCCGTAACACTCCTGTTACTGTAACAAGCTTTTCTTCTTTTTTTAAATCACACTCAAACACACCCCAATGAGATTCTTCGTTGTGAAAACGAATAGCCTCAATTTCAAAAGTAAAAGAGAGCATAGACTCAACATTCACTGCCATAGATGTTACCGAATTAGCTTGTGACATATCCCATTCTTTCATCATATTTATATGTATTAATGTATTTATGTTTTTCTGTGTTTTGCCATATGTCTCTACTCTATCAACATTCACATACCTCTTTCTATCTCCCTATCTCCATCCATCATATGCTCCATCCATGCCATGACTTGCCCTATTTATTGTACTATTTATACTATTTGTACTATTTATACTACGCTGGCTCAGGAGAGTGCAGTGATTTTCCACACTCCACTTCTGAGTCTTTGCCATAAATAGAGCGCTTGCACTTCCTATCGGATCCATCATACTGCTTGGAGACAAAAATACATAATCCCTTTTCCCATACCCCTCACCATCTCATCAGAATCACTTCTTTGCTTTCAAAAAAGTATTGTGCCATCACTTATGAAACCTATGTGATGGCATCCACAAAGTGACGATGGATAAGCGAGTCATAGAAACAAAACAGGTATAATAGTTAGATATTTATAGCGTATTTTTCAAAGCACTTTGGGTCACATGATGAAAACACTCTACACTTACGAAAATCCAGCTCCTAGCAAAGATCTGCTTGAGATAACACGATGCCTTGAAGATGGTGGAGTGATGGCATACCCAACTGATGTGAACTGGGCATTTGGTTGTTTAGCTAATCATAAAAAAGCTTTAAAACGCCTCCAAGGATTACGCAAGTCTTCTGATCATCCAGCACCATTAGCCTTGATGTTTCAAGATATGAGCCATATCTCTAATTACACTTATCTTGATAACCATGCCTTTAGATTATTGAAAAAATGGCTTCCCGGACCTTATACCATCCTGTTAAAACCCCATCCTCGCTTAGGTAAGCTACTGCCACAAAAACGACCAAACGTGGGAGTAAGGATTCCCAAAAGACCCCTTCTTATGGAAATTCTGCCACATCTTCCCTGTCCTCTTGCTACCACCACGGTATTTTTGCCAAACAAAAAAGATAACACTTACCTTAAGCCTTCATCAGCTTATGATATTGGCCAATATTTCTTTTATGATATTGATTTACTATTGGATCTATCCATCTCACTGCCCATGGCAGAAACCACTGTTATCTCACTCAGCGATCACCACCCTGTACTCATTAGACAAGGTATTGCACCTTTTAACATTTAGTCCATCTCAATACGTATCTTTATTTCCATCATGAAAAACATCTCACTTACAGTGGTGCCATGCGGAACCATTAGCTATCAAGAAGGCCTCGATCTACAAGCCCAAGCACGATCCCTTCTCATCAAAAAAACCACCCAACCCCCTCAAGGTATCATCTTGATTTGCGAACATCACCCCCCCATTATCACCACAGGAAAGAACGCTCCTTTAGACTCCCTTCTCCTATCTGTTGAAGAGCTTGCCAAGAAAGGTATCGATTTTCTACGTACCACCCGAGGAGGCAATGTTACCTACCATGGCAAAGGACAGCTGGTCATTTATCCCATCATCTCCCTCAAAGACCTCTCCTTTGGAGTGAAAGAATATGTGTATTCTCTCCAAGAAGCCCTGATCTGTGCTTTAAAACATTTCGCCATCACCGCCTATCATGATAGCCAATATCCTGGAGTATGGGTGAAGGATAGAAAAGAAGTACAATCTTTCAAAAAGATAAAACATCGCAAAATTGCTGCCGTAGGACTTGCCATAAAGCGAGGTATCAGTTGTCATGGCATGGCTATCAATATTGATCTTGATACCACTCCGTATTCTTACATTATCCCATGTGGTATCCAACAAGATAGCTCACGTGGCATTACCACTCTAAAAGAAGAAATCAACATATCATCTTCTCATAGCTCACAACGAGCACAAGCCTTGCAAGTATCAAACACAAAAGAGCTTTCATCACAGCTCTGCAAACATGTTTTTGCTCACTTAGAAACACAGTGGCAGGCAGAAGTAACACACATCATAGATAAAGATCAATTAAGCTTAAAACATTGAGGCTTTTTAGCCATAGAAGCTGCTCTACTCACATGAGGAACACACCACTTTGTAATGTCTCTTTGATCAAATGAGCCCGTTGAAATAAGATGAATAGCTAGCAAAGGAAGATACTGTTTCAAATCCTCTACAGGATGTTGCTCTTTACTTAAAATATGATCAAAATCCATATCTGAAAGCAGCGGAACACTGCCCAATTGATTGTCTCTAAGAGCATAATTGAGTTTTCTTACAAAAATATCATCTTCAGCTAGTGTTTTATCACTATCGGTATTCTCAGGAGATGATACTGGCGGCTCAATAGCTGATAAACGTTTTATACGCATCATAACAGTTTGGAATCTGGAATCTAAGGCTACATAACGACCCGCCCAACTACCTAAATACGCACCAGCCAATGTAATGATAATCACTCCTAATATACTTGAAGACGATATCTTGCCAGCAGTTGAAAAATCCAACATGCGAGTCGCACCCACAATAGCAGCAAAACCACCAAAACCTGCTCCCATAACTTCCATGACAAAAAGCCGGTCATGTAAGTCCTTTACTTGATTGTGAACATCACTGATGGTGTTACGGTATTGATCAAATACCTCTTTTTCGTGATCTGTCATCGTGCCACGAGCCACCGGCACTAAAGAAAAATTCAGCTGACCACGAACTCCCTCAAAGGCATTGACACATTGAACCGTTGATCTACCACCTTTCAGAGTACAAACTCGAAAATAATAGGCACGCTCCAAATCTCCCACTGAATCATCGCTAACCACATCATGAGAAGCCAAAGATAACACCAAAGATTTATCACTAAGAGCACTCAGTGAAGATTCTTCATTCTGATTGTTTTTTAACAATCTACATGAAGATACCGCCATAACCACAAGACAAAACACCGTACTGCGGACACAAAACCATCGCAGCAAACCTAACGATGACATCCATAGGATGTCCTCGGTACGAAACCTCATATATTTTACCTCATGTGTATACTGTAAAGTCTTATCTCTCTTTGAGCACTCCTGATCATATCATCACTTACAACTCTTTCAACGGTAACTCTTATAATGTCTCAAGGGTTCAGTCTATGCTTTATTTCCACAGTATAGCTTTTTATGAGAGAAGTTTTGCAAAAACTGATCTTTCAAACAATCACACCTCAAATGTATAAGTCCCTTGCTACATGATACTTGCTGCATAACACTTACTGCATAACACAAGCCAAACTTGTCGCTCTTGAAGCCTTCATTCTACTATCTACTCTACTATCTATATGATATTACCCACACATCGTTGCCAGTTCATTTTAGCTAAATTCTTCAAAAGTCTTAAAGGGTTTATACCTGATTATGATTAGAAATTTTGCAAAATCTTTTGAATCTGCTCCACATTATTTATATTTTCTATACTTATGATCAGTGAATATCCCCGTGAGTTACGCTCGTGAGTTACGCTCGTGAGTTACGTAAGTGAGCAGGCAAGCTAGCGAAAACGGTGGATGTATGGTACAATCATGCTTTTATCCTACTATCTACTATCTACTCTTATCTACTATCTCTTTTTATCTCTTCTTTTTATCTGCATCTAATCTATACTTTTTTGCACACATCTGCGTTAGATCACCTTCATCACAATTTTCATTACATTCACCCTGATCATGCAAACACCATCATTGATACACATCATTCGAACTGTAGATGAAGTGATCGAAATCATCGCTCATCTACCCACTGAACAATGCATTGTTATCTTAGATAAAACCATTGATTCACTCTACCCACAACTGTGCAAAAAAATTGAAGCATCAGATTACCCATACTCTCTACTGACCTTTTATCCCATCACAGTTGATCAACACACCAAATCTTTAAAAACGTATGCAAGCCTTGTACAAAAAATCTTAAAAAATCCCATCCACAGAAATGCATACATTGTCTGTATTGGTGGGGGTACTGTGATGGATTTTGGTGGATTTATCGCTGCTACATTACTCCGTGGAGTTTCTTGGATCACCATACCCACCACATTGCTTGCCATGATTGATGGTGCCATAGGTGGAAAAGTCGGACTAGATACCACTTATGGCAAAAACTTGGTGGGATCTTTTCATCTCCCTGAAACCACCATTATCTGCCCTGAGTTCTTAAATTCCTTTACCACAAAAGATCTCACCTGTGATCACGGTGAGTTGATCAAGTATGGTTTATTAGATCAAAACATTGAAGATGCCATCATGGAACAAAAAGATCTCCATGAATTGATACTGCTATGTGCTCGCTATAAAGAAGCTATCGTGTTTAGAGATCCACAAGATATGTCTCATGACATGCGCGGACAACTCAATATCGGCCATACCTTTGGTCATGCTCTAGAAAGTTACTACAAAATGCCACATCATCTGGCTGTCTATGCTGGTTTGATATTTGAAAGCATTTTCTTTATGTCTCTTTTTAAAAACGACCAAGCCGAAAAAACCCTCACACTCGCGCATAAACTCAGCCCTCATTCCAGTTTCCCCACGCCACAACTTTTATCAGAAACCTACAAAAAACCATGGAACAGTCAAAAAATCATGGATTATTGTAGGCGAGATAAAAAAGTTGATTTCACCGAAGGTGTAAGGTGTATCCTGCGTCGCAAAGCTGGTGAAGTGAAAGCAACATCTTTGTTCTTAGTGCAATGCGAAAAGCTCTTTAAAAATTTTCCTGCTCAAATAGATGACTTTTATACAAAATACTCTCAAAACCTTTAATACCACCGCTATGAACCTTATACCCCTCACTTCTCCTCTCAGACGCTCTCATCTCCTTGAACAGGTCCATGAGCATGTTCTAGGTTTAAAAAACCTAGAACAACTCAACCTCCCTCACAGCAACACCCACAACCACTACAAAAAGAACATAAAAAACCACACTTCATCACCTTACAGACTCCATATCACCGTGCCTAAAGTGCGCTCTCTTTGCGGTAAGATATTTGCAGCCAATAACCCAGAGCTACATCTTCAAGCCTGGCATGATATCTATCACCACAGCCCTTACTTTGAAGTGATGAGTTTGGCTATCTATCACTTCCAACATCGCAGCTTATCTGTAAAAGAAGGCCTGTGTTTGCTCACATGGATAGAAAGATGTTGTCTGTGGGAGCATAGTGATGATCTTTCAAAAATCTATGCTCAACTCATCGAAGATCACCCCAAACAGTTTTATCCTCACCTTAAAGCTTGGAACAAGGATCCATCTCTTTGGAAAAGACGTCAGTCTCTTGTAAGTCTCATTGAATACGCTAGAAAACGCAAACGCGTCCTGCCATTTCACAAGATGCGCATCATGATCGATGGTTGTTTAGATGATAAAGAATACTACGTACAAAAAGGCCTCGGCTGGACTTTACGAGAAATGTATAATCTCTACAAACAAGAAACACTGGATTATATCCAAAAACACCTCCACGTCATCTCTCCTATAGCTTACAGTGCAGCCACTGAAAAACTACCTGCAAAGCTCAGAGCCTCTTTTAGAGAACAAAGAAAACAGCATCGAAAAACCTCAAGTGCTACTTCATAACACTTTTACAATCCTGTGAGTCACCCACTAAGGGAAGACAGATATACATCACATCTTGTCCTGATTCTCTAAGAGCTGCTAAAAGATCACCAGCAAGCAATTGAGACGATGAGGCTTGTCTTATTTGTAAGGTTTTAAGATTGACAATATCTATATTGATCATATCCGATAGACGTTTATATCCCCTATCAGGATCGTTCATATGCATCTCAGTCCTTTTTTGATAAATCGTTTCAGCACGCTCAAGTCTATTGCGTAACCATATTCCCTTAAGCCTGGTTGCAGCATGACCTTCATAGTTAAGCGTTTCGAGCTTTAAACGGATACGTTGAATCTCTTCAGAAAAAGCATCAGCTAATGCCTTATTTTCAACAAAAGAATCCTTTTGCAACTGAGCCAAATAAGCACGATAGTGATCCAGAGCATCTTCTACCAGCTGGACGATCTCTAACGCATGAATCACCTGATGACGTACCACAAGAAAATTGCCAGGATCTGTCATAACAGATCCTATATTCAAAAAAGACTCTTCTTGCTGTATCTTTTTTATAAGATCACTATCACCAGAAAGAAACACCTCTGCATTCCATGAATTTCGGTAAACATTGTTACACCCCTGCTTGATCATCTCAACAGGACGACTCGACGAAGCATCATAACTACACATCTCAAAAAACCACTTACCTGGACTTTTTTCTTTTAAAATAATAGTGTAAGCACTAAAAAACTTACTTGAACTTGAAACATCATAGACTGATGAATCTGTTGTTCTTTGAGAACTTTTACAGCTCCATAAAACAGCCACAAACACACTTACTACACTTACTACACTTACTACAAAAGCTTGGCTATAACGTAACTTCATTAAAATCACCTGGTTTTTTAACTCTCAAAACATGATCTCATCATCAGCTATTTCATAGCTGATTTCAACCTCAGAGTCTGCTCTAAAATCATGACAATGAAGTTCCGTTCTGTTTGAAAGCAAGATATTGATCTTTCTTGCTAACTTTCCTGCTAATCCCATAACCGGCGGTGGCGGCGGGCGGCCAGTGGTTGTTTAAGATGTTTAAGATATGTGAGTTGATCTAACACAGCCAAAATCATACGAGCTCAAACCATACATATAGAAAATACACATAGAAAAAAGGTTATCGTTTAACACAGCCAAAACCTTACGGCACACTCATACAGATCATCATTGCATTTATGGATGGCATAAGACAAAATCACTGTGCTAACCATCATCAAAAGCCACTTGAAAACAGATATAGACATGAAATACACCAACACATCACATAACCATCACCGTATCACCCAGATACTGCAGATACTGATAAGTGCCTTGCTTCTTACTAGCTTAACAGGATGTGACATCTCTTTACCGTCTTGGATTCCAGCTTTCAGTCATGATAAAACCAGCGATCATGTGGCAGATCAAAAAACGACTCAAGATGATTCTAAGAATCAGCAAAGTTTTAATGAGATACTTACAGGCAAACAACAAACCTTTCTTGATCTCCAAACCACCTGTAATCTTCCATCTCCATCAGCAAAAATCCACCTTAAAGCTACCACAAACTACACCATTGCTCACACAGCACCTTGGAAAATGATAGTCCTATCCGCTGAGACAACTGATGAAAAACATTACACCCCAAGCCGTATTAATGCCCAGCAAGCAGAATTTGTCTTAGATCATTTTGCAAGTATCAACACCATGATCGTGCAAGCTTATTTATGTGAAAAAACAGCTTCTCATCTCTGTTTTTTAAAAACCATCACTTGGGATAACACCACAAGTTGTAGCTAAGATAAAAACAAGATGTATGGTTATGGTAAGTAATCATTTTTTCCTTTGAAACACCACAACAATTCTATGACACAGACTCACAGATGGCACAAACTCACAGAGCTTTCTCTTTTGGCCTAGGAACATTGCTTTCTCGAGTCAGTGGACTTGCTAGAGAGATGATACTAGCGCGTTTCTTTGGAGCCAGTGTTTTATTGGATGCCTACTTTGTAGCCTACCGTATACCCAATCTCTTTCGAGATCTTCTCGCTGAAGGTGCATTGGGCTCAGCATTCACTAAAAATTATGTTCAACTCAGAGACATTTCAAAGAATAAAGCTCTCGCATTACTCACCCATGTCCTCTGCTTTGCCTTCCTTATTACCTCATTGCTCTGCTCGCTAGGAATTATCTACCGAAAATCCATCGTTTATCTTCTCACCACACTCTCCACAGCTGACAGCCTTCCTCTTATCCAAACCACCGAAACTGTTGCAGCTATTCTTTTTCCTCTGATGATTCTCAGCTCTTTATCTGCTGTGATGAGTGGTGTTTTGTATCAAGAAAAAAAATTTTTCATAAGTTCACTTTCCCCTGTACTGCTCAATGGCAGTATCATCATAACCGTATTGTTTCTCTCTTCTTATATCCACGAGATCTTTTCTTTTCTACCTCTTATCAACTCCCTAGATCCTAAACTTGCTGCCTTAAGTGTTGCCACTTTGCTAGGAGGTCTTGGACAACTGTTATGGCTCACTGCTCCTTTATGCAAAAGACTTTTGGGTTACTTTTTTTGCAAACATTTTCTTAAGTCACTTTTAAAGCCACTCAACCACCACCAAGCACTGATGGCAACCATCAAAGAAAGCCTACCCATGATGGCAGCTGCAAGTGTGGCTCAGCTTTCTTTGATCATCAACACCAACTTTGCCACAAGCCTTGAGATAGGATCAGTGAGTTGGTTAAGTTTTGCTTTTCGATTGATCCAGCTCCCTGTGGGACTCTTTGCTGTAGCCATTGCCACTGTTATTTTACCTGCACTGGCTCGCGAGCTTCACTCCCAGAAAGCATCTCACAGCAACACCCATAACTCATCACAGGCCATAGAAGAAATGCAACAAGGCCTCAAATGGACCTTCTTTTTGATGCTTGCCTGTAGTGTTGTGATTTTATTAGAAGGAAGAAGTATTATCACTTTGCTTTTTTATGGAGGAGCTTTTGATAACACAGACCTCCTTATGACTGAAAAAGCCCTTACAGCCTACAGCTTTGGCATCATCGGCTATGGGATCTCAAAAGTCCTTCTTAGCTACATTTATGCTGCATCCCTTACTAACTACGCTCTTAAAGTAGCTGTTTTATGTCTGATTATCTCTGTCACACTTAACGCTCTATGGATTGATAAGTGGGGCATCATCACTCTAGCTGGAGTATCTGCAGCTGTATTTTCTCTACAAGCACTCCTGCTTGGCTACAAATGCTACAGCTCTTTAGCAAGCACTGCTACAAAATTAACCCCTATTTTTGCACTCACAAAAAGCATTGCCATCTATCTATCAGCTGCCAGTCTGTGTGCTCTTATGTATGTTTTTTTAAAAACATTCTCTTCTCTCCTCCATCCTCTCAAAGAAGAAAACTTTCCAAACAACGCCACAGCTATGGAATGGAAATGGGCCGCTTTCTACAACCTCTCCATCTTAGGTTGCATTGTCTTTGTCGTATTTTTTCTGGGACTCTGCATAGAATATAAATCCACACCAAAGACCATACTCTCCAAGCTGAGGCTCTCTGGGCTGAAGCTCTCCAAACACAATCAAGGCTCAGTCGTACAAAAAAGAGTGACACATCACACCAAGAAAAACAAAGATAAACAATAACACACCTAAAAAAAGCCCCATTTTTAAACAGTGCGTGTAAAAAGATGCTTGAGCATATAGCTTGAAATTCTTAATATTTTGCCCTGATTTTGACATTTCAAACTCAGAACAAAACGTAACATATTAAAATAACAGACTTTTCTTTGCGAACTATTCTTAAAAGCACACACTACAAGTTGACTATTTTTTTGAGTAAAAATAGTTATGTTTTGTAAGGTCTCTTTGAGTATTTTGTGCCCAAAATTTCGTCAATTGACCACTGGATCTAGTTAAGAAAAAACATGCCGTGCATGACTCTCATCACTGACGATAAAAACTTTCATACCCATATTTCCATCAACAGCCTAAAAACATCAGAATACACAAAACCCTAACATCAATACCTCTTACTAGAGAATTGATGGAAGAGTGTGTCCTTAAAGTCACAAAGACTTTCGCTCATGTCACTGAGTGGCGCTATCAGCAAGCTTCGTAATTTCTTCTGGTGTGAGGCCTGTCGCAATCGAAATGGCTTCT
>MPNI01000034.1 GCA_002238945.1 Proteobacteria bacterium bin106
TTGGTCATATTCCTGCTGGGCTTTTTCACAAATTGATTCAGCTAAAGCTTGATCATATTGTGCTTTAGTAGCACACGCCCCAGTACTCTCGATTAGGTAAGGAGTGTTGGGTGTCTTAGCACACGCTGCTGTTTTTAGACGTTGCTGACACCTATCCTCTGATGTTTTACCATTCTCATTCCAGACATTATCCCCTGATTTCAACTCACACACCTTTTGCTCAACATTGAGATCTAATTCAGCCGTCGTAACCTGCTTATTTTCCGCAGCATCACCACCACAACCCAAAAGAAGCAAGCCAGCAATAAGTGATAAAACCACCACATTCCATCTAAAAACCGTTATGAGTAATAAAAAAGACTTTGCTACATGATATGTCATCACTCACCCTTTTATGAATCATCACCCACTTCTTAACTTATCTCCCTCCCAAAATCGTCTTTAGAACTCTTAAACTGTAACCGTAAGAAAAAGAAGAGAACTTTCAGTATGATGTATCCATATTTGTCCATTGAGTCATGCTAGCTTAATAAACATTCCCATGCACAATATACAAACAGCCCCTAAACGTAACGTTTAGAGGCTGCCCATAGTTCATTTACTCAAAGATTATCTATTCATTTCATTATCTATATTTACCTTTATAAACCCTCTTAACTACCCTCACTAAGCAGGGTCATCCTTAGCCGCCGCATCAACTAATCCTTTGACTGCTTCTTTCAACTTAGTCAAATCTGTTGCTGCAGCATTTACACCATCACCAGATAAATCAGCACCAGCTTTTTCAGCTAACACTTTAGCATCTGCATTCTCTAAAGTTACAGAAGAGCCATCTACAGTAGCCTCTACATTAGTGCCATCTGCTTTAAGCTGAAGCTTCAATGTAAACGCATTTTTCGCAGCAGCATCAGCCAAACCATTAACAGCTTCTTTCAGTTTGTCTTTATCAGCATCAGCAGCAGACAGTGTTACACCCGTTTTGTCATCATCTAATCCAAGTGTCAAAGACACTGTTGCAGTAGTCTCAGTATTGAGAAAAACATCTACTTTAAATGTTTTTTCGCCTGCTCCAAGAGACAAATCAGTACCAACATTCGCAAAAGTAAATACACCAGCATCATAGGTCACAGAAAACTCAGGTGCTGAAGGTTCACCCTCATCAGCAGCAGCAGGAGCAGGATCACACTTCTTAGTGTCTGCATTCCACTTACTACCATCAGTTTTTTTATCACACGCTTCTTTCTTTGCTGCTGTATCATCTGCTGGAGGTGCTGGAGGCGCCTCTTTTTTACCACAACCAAAGAGAAGTAGGCTAGCAATTATTGGCGAAGCTACACCAGCAAACACATATCCTTTTGAGGTTAATGACAATCCACTCAACCATTTCATAACGTTCATACCCACTCCTCCAAAATTTCTAAACTACTAAGTTATAAATTGAATTTTAACACAACCACGGCCACAAAAACAACATACTACATCAAAAAAGAATGTATAGCTACTATTGCTCATTTTCTCATTAGCTATATAACTATACCCATCATCAAAACTCACATCTCTACATACATAATAAAAACTTTTCCATACCTTGCAACCTATATTATTTTTTCTAGCTCTCTATTACTATTACTTAACACGATTAGCACGCTCTTTCTGCTATGTCATCTATAATTCTATGTATATTTCTATATTCATCATATACGTTTGTCAACTTTTTTCCTATTTTTCCATATTGATACTTGATATGTCATCTATTCTTACATTCTCTTCTCTTACATTCTCTTCTCTTACATTCTCTTACCTAACTTACATACATGTCTTCATTCGTCATGTCTAGATGTATCCAAGTTTACAGCTCTCAAGACATATCTCATACATGTGAATGTCAAGCGCTAAATCCACTATTCACTTATAACACATATTATACAACATACATCTCGTATCTATACTTACTTTCTAGTTCTAGGCTAATTATCTATTTATCTATTTATCTATGCATGCATGGCAACAGCAAGTACTGATCCTATTATGATTATCAAACCAGATAATGCAAGTACTAAAGAGACATAACCTCCGTTATGTCGTACATTATCCCCTATAACCTTAAGTAAATCTTTGTATTCTCTATCCTGTAACCATCCTGTAACCATCCTGTAACCATCCTGTAACCTCAAGAACCTCTCTTAAATTAAAGGTAACGGATGATAAGATAATGTGAGTTTAGTACTTAAAATGCATAATGCAAGCCTTATGGATGAAACAAATAGAAAATACTGCCTATTTAAAGATACATTATCATCGATATCACTCAGCAGATTGAGGTTTATAGGCTTCAAGAAGATGCAATACTCGCTCTTTATGAGCCTTATCCACCACCTCTAACTCAATCAATACCTCTACATCTTTCATCCCATGTTGAGTATAAAGACGATTATGATCGATAGCATAAAGATTAGCACCACTTTCCGCAATAGCCTTTAAACACCCAGCAAGAGCTCCTGGAGTATCAGGTAAGATCAAACTAAAGCGTGTCAAACGATGAGCATAACGTAGTCCTCTTTGAATAACACGACTCAACACAGAGGCATCCACATTACCTCCTGATAGTACACAAACCACCGGCTTGCCTCTAAGATCTTTTCTCAAATCAAATAAAGACGCTAATGCTGCAACAGATACAGCTCCTGCACCTTCTACCAGCAAACGATCTCTTTCTAAAAGCTCTATCATAGCCCCTGCTATAGCTTCTTCGGTCACACAATACATATCATCAACATATTGTTTTATAAGCGATAAGGTCAGGGTTGAAGGACTCTTTACAGCTATCCCATCAGCTAAGGTTTGATGAAGAGAAACATCTCTCTCTTGGTTCTCCTGACAAGGAGAGCCAAGAGAGCATCTCAACTGTGTTTTCTGTTGTGCTTTCTGTTGGGTTTTCTGTTGGGTTTTCTGTGTTAGCATCAAAGACTTATATGCCTGTACCGCTGCACAACACCTATGGCTTTGCACACCTATAACCAAACAACCCGAAACATGAGACTTCACAGCACAACCAACACCAGCTGCTAAGCCTCCTCCTCCCACAGGTACAATCACGGCTGCCACATCAGGAAGCTTACGCAAAATCTCTAATCCCACCCCGCCTTGACCAAGAACCACATCAGGATGATCAAAAGCATGCACATACTCTGCACCATGATCTTGATTCCAACGATGAGCTTCTGCCTGAGCTTCATCATAGTTCTCACCGGCAAGTATCACCGATGCACCATAACTGCGAGTAGCAGAAATTTTAATAAGAGGAGCTCTCAGAGGCATAAAAACCGTGGCTGGAATACCCAGCTTTTGTGACATATACCCCACTCCTTGGCCATGGTTGCCAGCACTGGTTGTCACAACACCGCGTTTTTGCAAATCGCTACCAGATACTTGTAATAATCGGTGACAAGCACCACGAATTTTAAAAGATCCAGCTATATTCAGATTTTCTAATTTCAGATAAATAGGAGACTTATACATCTCACTAAGATATAAAGAATGCACAAGGGGAGTAGGTGCTACATAAGGACTCACTCTATCGTAAGCTGCTAAAATAGCTTCTCTATCCAAAGGAGGCTCTAAATCATCAAGATCAACAAGTGTAGGTCTCATTTTTCCTACCTTTTAAAAGCAACAAAACAACAAAACAACATATGTCACTCCTTATTCTTTTTCATACACTCTCATTCCACTCTCATACCACTCTCATACGCATAGATAGCCTTATATGACACATCTATCCACAGACACCAGCTATACAGCTCTTCGACTATCTATTCAGCAAGGAAAAAGAATATCTGATGAAGATATTCTTTTTCTCTATCATCATGCCACCATGGCCCAACTCTCTCAACTTGCCACCACCGTAAAGAAGCGCTATCACAGCTCTGATTGTGCTACCTATCTGATTATGGCCATCATCAATTATACCAATATTTGTGTAGCAAAATGTGACTATTGTGCCTTCTATCGACTACCTCATCAAAAAGACACTTACCTTCTAAGTTTTGAAGAGATCTGCCAAAAAATCAACGCTCTCACAGCTCTCGGAGGAACTATGGTAGCGTTTAATGGAGGATTTCATCCTAAACTCAAACTTCAAGATTACGCCGAGTTATTTCATAAACTTCACCAAAAATACCCTCATCTAGGCTTCTATGAAATGACCGTAGCTGAGTTTATGTTTGCCTGCAAACGCTCAAAGACCCCTTACAGTGATGGAGCCCAAATGCTTAAAGAAGCAGGAAGCATTTGGATCACCGGCGGAGGAGCTGAAGTACTCACAGAATCGTTTAGAAAACGCCACTCACCAGGAAAATTCACCTGCAAAGACTACTATAATGCCCAAAGAGCTCTTTTAAATGCCCAACTCGGCTCAACAGCAACCATGGTGATTGGCTTTGATGAAACCACAGAAGAGCGCTTCCAACATCTCAAAGATCTCCGCACCTTCCAAGACTCTCTTGAGCACAAACTTCATAGCTTTCTATGCTGGACCTACAAACCCGACAATACCGCTTTTGGCGGCAAGGAAATAGACAACGAAGAATACCTCAAATGGATGGCTATCTGTCGGATTTATCTCGATAACTTCGTCCATATCCGTACTTCCGTTCTTACCCAAAATAAAGACGCTCTCAAAGCTTTACTCTATGGAGCCAATGACTTTGATCTTCCCACAGAAGATGAGGTCACAGAAAAAGCCGGTGCAGAAATCTCCACCGACTTTCAAAACATCCTCAACTACGCTAAACATCTCGGTTTTACCTTAAAACATCGCAAGCCATGGCTACCACAACCTCTAAGAGGCTAACCCATAAGCCACAAAGACCCCTAAGATAAAAAACACAACCACTGTCATGATCCATGGCATCATCTGTCTCATCTACACCCTCTACAGATTGACAACTCAAAACGTCTCTAACCAAAGCATCCCCATCTCACCTCTATCTTAATACATGATCTTTATATGCGCTTAGATCTCTATTTACTTCAACACAATATCTTACCTTCACGCAAAAAGATCAAACATCTCTTAGATCTTGGCGGCATACGCGTTAATGGCAAAAGAGTGAGGATGGCATCATGGCAAGTCAGTGATCAAGATCGTATTCAATGCTGCACTCTGCTTGTAGGTAAGAAAGATCCGAAAAAATATACCTCTAAGGATATTGCTATCCTCTATGAGGATAGCAATATCCTCTGCATCAACAAACCCTCAGGACTTCTCAGCACAGCTTCACCTCAACCACATACACATCTTTTAGAAATTCTAAAAGATGAAAACCTCAAAATATGTCATCGACTCGATAAAGACACCACAGGAGTGATGATTTTAGCAAAAAACCCAGATAGCTATAACTTCATCACACAAGCTTTTTTAAAAAGGACCATTGAAAAAAGCTACCACGCTATCACATTCCCATACCCTAAAATCACCAACCAAGAAAAAGAACATGGCTGGACAGAACACTCCTATCTCTCAAAAGGTCCCATAGGAACCATCAGATCATCCACCTCCCAAAAACAAGGAAAACTCGCCATCACCCACTTCCAAATCATGGCAACCCATAACCAGCAACCTGTCTCTTTAATCCAATGCAAACCCACCACAGGCAGGACCCATCAAATCAGAGTTCATCTACAAAACAAAAACACCTCTTGTCTAGGAGACCCTCTCTACGGACATGGCCAGTGGCATGATCTTGACAAGGATTTTCTTTCAACCTTCACTGACATATATCCACGTATCCTACTCCATGCAAGATCCATCACCATCCCAGGCTATAACCATCATCATAAAAAAAGCAGTGATGCTCTTACCATCACTGCTCCACCACCCACTATTTTCAAAGAAACATGCACACACTTTTCACTACCTTACAACAACTGATAGCTCATCAAATTCCTTTGTTTTTTGCTCCCTACTCCTTCTTTCTCACTCAAATACAGCAACAACACACTATCATGCGTTAATCTCCAGCTTCACCATCATCTTCTGAATCTGAAGATGACTTTTCTAAACATATATTACCTTTTTCATTCCAAGTATGAGTCTCTTTCTTTTGCTCACATATTGCTTTAGATGTCTCGCAATCAACCAAACCGTTATCTTTCATCACGTCATTCCTAATGTCCAAAAGAATAGTGCGACAGCCATTAAACGCACTTATCCGAGCATCTACTAGCGTATTCATCAGGCAGCTAGTCTTCGTCTTGTTTATCTCAATCAGTAGGTTATTCTGATCTTTCCTAGCTTGCTGCTCACGTGTTGCTGCTTTATCAAAGTGATCACCCAAATCCTTCATGGCACTCTTGAACACCCCGCCCATACGACCGACAAATCCAGAAAAAGGACCTTTTTTTTCTGTTTCATCACTAGCAGTGCAAGTAGTCGACTGCTCATCATCCGGAGTACTACTATTCTCGTCGCACTTAATAACAGCTTCTCCAGTATCTTTACTCCTAATAGATCCTAAAGCGTCTGCCAAAGCACCACCCAAAACAGTATTAAGCTTGCTTTGTACATTCTTTAATTTTTTTGTCAGATTATGCAGATTATCCGCAGAGAGACTACGACACACTGCCTTACCCTCACCGATTATTTCACGCGCATCATCTTTACAATCCTGATGTATTTCATCGAATTCAGCATAATTCACACAATGTCGTTCTGCTACCTCTTTGTCAATCTGAACAGGCGGTAGTTGTCTGACAGAACGAGGGGCCGCTTTCACATCAGAATTTTGAGGTGGTTGCTGCTGAGGAGGGAAGTCATCACCATGTATAATAGGACGCGAACAACTCCAACATGCCCATACCAACATTAAGGCTGTCAAGAATATAATAAGATTTTTTACAATAGCCATTATAGAAATTTCCTCAATATTTATGCTTATTTTTTATGATCTTAATCACAAAATACAGATCATATTACTCTTCAGTATCTTCTTCCTTTTCCTCACTATCTTTTTTAACTTCTTTACCATCTCCAGCACTCTTATATTCATTCAGCTTCACTTCAATTCCTTTCTTACACCCTTCATACTTTTTTCGCATTGCCTCTTTTTCGGATTTAGTTGATGTATTCTCATCCTTAGATATAATATCTTTAATACTCACTGCTGCTAAGAGCCCCTCTAACCACCCATTACTAGGATCATCTGTATACTCTGATCCTATCTTCAATATCTCAGCCCATTTATATGAATCTAATACACTGAAATCTAAGTTATTAGGATTAATATCTTCACAAGCTGTATCCAGAATTTCTTTATAAAGATCAATCATTGCGTCCCTGCATTCCTTGTAACTCATACAAGCTTGCTCACTCAGTACATCTGCATCAATTTCTTCCGGTGGCGGCTTAGCACCAACCATCACCCCAACCGTTTTTTCTAAATCCTTAGAGATAAGCTTAATAGACAACTTACCTAAACAATCTTCTTCTTCAACACCACGATCTGTACAGCCTTTTACATCACGCACAGTGGCAGAAAAAAAATTATTGGGACGTGTAAAAATGATTGAAGCCTCAAGTTTCCCATCTTGCAGTTCTGAAGATGTATTATCTTTAACTCTACCTCCTTTAAACCCGTAATTCACCACCACCCATTTCTTTTTATCTGTTCGCCTATAATCTAGTGTAAACTTTAAATCCATGGCTTTACCTTGCACAACTTCAGTAGCCTCAGGACTCTCAAGAACCAAGGATGGAACTATAAGTTCCTCCTCTGTTGTTGCTGTTTGAGAAGTCTTAGCATCATCCGATAAAGGAGTACTATAAGAACTACTCACTAGCCCGGCACTACTTTCGTATCCATTAGGTTTATGACAACTTGCTACAACACAAAATAACATCACAGCCCATATATACGATACATAACCGAAATAAATATTGTAAATATCCTCCTCTCTATGCAGTGCTTTCATAAATGGCTTAATCTCCTCATTCACTGCAAATAATTAAGGAAAAACAATAAAAATGACAATAATAAGAACCAATACATATATCGGATTTTTCATGTTAAACTTGAAAAATCCTTACATATACATCATTTTTATCAGTTATAACAATACGTTATAATATTAAAAAAAGGAATATTTTCTAAGGATGATCACATCGCAGAATGCATGAGATAACGACAAATATACTCTGCCACAGCTTGTTTAGATGATAACTGTATTGTAAGGTCTTTATCAGATTTTTTTTGAGAAGATGCTAAATCATAAGCATATCCTCTGTAAGAAGTTTCCATATCTTTTAGATAGTTTACTACCAGTAGGTCCACTTCATCAGAAGACATATAACTGTATTTTGAAAATGGATCTTGTTGAGTTTTTTTGCTTTCAAGCTTAAAACAAATCTTTTTTTGCTCTAATGGTTTTTTCTTTTTAAGAAGAGAACGCAGCTTAGGAGTCGGACACAAAGCAACATTCAAAGAAGATTGTCCTGATGGTAACTTACCCAGCTCACGCTTATCAGGTACATAATCGAGAATAGAGGCTGGAAGGATGATATGCATATCATCCTTCTTTAATAAAGATACACAAAGAGAGTGCATCTCTTCAAAGGCATACACCGAAGAATGCAATACGTGATAACAACAAGGAAGAAAAGCACTGTCACCTACAACTACTGTGGTTTGAATACCAAAACGATATAATTCTTCACTGATCACACAACCCATTTTACCAGAAGAAAAACTGGTCATATAACGTACATCATCCATATAGCCACGAGAAGAGCCCATCACCACCAAAGCACCTCTTCTCACTTTTAAGAAACGATGATAATGATGAGAAATTTCAAAAGATAATTGGGCTGAAGATGGAAACTTATGTTTACCATCTTCACAACGACTCTCTAAGATCATCACCTTCTTTGAAAGACGCCCCATACTTTCTGATACAAACGGTGAAGCAAGTAATGAATCATGCATACACGGTACAACAAGTACAGGTAAGTTACTACCAAGATATGACTGACATAAAGCAGCTGCTGGAGAATCTGCCAAACCTGAAGCTAAACGAGAAAGAAAACTAGCTGATGCAGGAGCTACCACACACAAATCCCCATCAGCTAAATGTGAGTTTAAAGCTGAAAAAGACGTTACCACTTCACAAGCACTCGCCCACGCTAAAGATGTAGAGGTAATAAACATCTCAGCACCATGTGATAACACCACACGCACCGATGCTCCAAGCCTACGTAGATCTCTTACTAAAGAGAATGACTCAACAGCGGCAATAGATCCTGTAACACAAACATCTATCCTCACCCCCTCAAGAGAAGATGAAATACGATCTACAGCAAGATCAGCATGCTGGGGTTGCAAAGATACAAATACCTCAATTTAAACAAAAAACAGCCTACCCAAATGGCTCGCCTAAAAAGCTCTAGCACCATGAGTAATAGTAACAATCAAGAAAAGTTCCTTGCTATTCAATCAGCTATCGAATCAGCTATTGAATCGCTGCTTCATCAAGAGCAAGCATAGGCTGAGTTGTACCATGAACACGAACAAAGCGTTTACGGCGCTTACCAACCTTGGCTGCACGAATACGTCTGCGCATTTTGGTGATTTTTGTGGGAGATGCCACGCTGGTCCTCACTATCTGATCGCATAATCTTAAACTTCAACAAACACAACACATAAACACTCTGTAGTTTAAAACATCCTCTGCTATCAAGCAAGCTGTCTTTTATACATCACCATACTCAGCTCACTGCGCAACCCCCTACACCACAGGGAAAACAGCCGACTCTGCCATCACACCAGCCTCATGCTGTGTTCCTGACCTTCTAAAGATATCATCCAACACATGATACCCCTATCTACTCTACCTAAGAGCCATCTCATATCTCATCAGATACAACCTAGACATACCTCTACTCTATATGTGAACTCTATCAAAGCTTAGCCACAAACCAGCAGTACCCTGACTAAGATCCAAAACAGTCAAGCTTATGTGTGCTCATGTGTGTGTAGTCATTATGACTAAAACACTCAAGTTTTATAAGACAGTTTTACAGGAGGGGACAACACACAAACAACTACCCATAAAAACCACTGAACGCTCACCCCACATATCACCATTATCTACATCCATATGTCACCAGATCATATAACTCGCATAGAAAATCATACCTAAAATGCATGTTCAACATAGAAAGGCAAAAAAAATCATTCATATTTGTAGTTTAAATGGCCACAAAATACTGATACAACATACCAAGCATAAATTAGGCTAGAACATAAGCCTATAAATGATACCTAGATCTTTTTAAATCCATACCACGTTATGAAACCACAAATTTTGATCATTTTGAGCACACTTCTTAGGACATGAAAGTACCAATATGACTCTTTTCAGATCTACCAGATATGCAGACACCTGGAAAAAACATACACATACATGCAGACACTCACTAACAGTATTCTGTTTAACAATAATACTATCTCTTCTATTTACAGATATTTCTCATGGAAAAGACCAGCCACCTTCTAAACATCTACCATGTGATCATGCATATAACATACCCACACCCCATAACAACCATACACCAAACAATCATGATTGTCCCTCTAACTACGCATCTGCTTTAATATCCCAGCAAACAGAAAACTTTTCTCACTCTCAAAACATTGTTAAAGCCAGTGCAGCAGCAGTACTTCCATTCACAGCACATGTAGCTGCTAGTGGAACTTTAAGTAAACATCTTTACTTTTTAAACAAGCTTGTTACAAAATTTCACAAGATAGTAAAAAACCCTGTTTTTTACTATCTTGGAGGTAGCATCATAGGATCAGCTTATTTAGCAAAAAAAGCTCTGAGTATACAAAATAATAACACCATAGAAAGTTATTTTTCTAATGATATAACAACATCATTTGCACATAGCCTACCCAGTAATGATCAACCACAATCTCCTCTTATAGAGAATATAAACATAAATCATCATGATCCATCTATACCACCTTCTGGAAAGCCTGTACCTCTAGCTGTTTCTAAAAAAGCTGCCTCTGAAAACAAACACCAAACCAATCATCATTCACAGGATGACATATTACAACAGCTTAAAGAACTCAATCTTTCTGAACAATACTATGATAGACACATTAACCAACTACATCCTGAATTAAAAATATTACTAACACGCTTTTTAAACATAAAAAACAAGCAAGAAGTACAAAGGCTTATCACTCCCTTACTATCTAAGCATCATATAATAAAAGATGAACATAAAATCAGCTCTTGGGATGTAGAAAAAATACACTTATTTATAAAAAATCAACTTACTAGTTATAAAGAACTACACCTTTTTTTAAAAACGACTTTTCATACAAAACAAACTAGCTTAGAGCCTCTATCAAGATACTACGGCGAAAACCCCTCAACACTTGCTTCGAGGATAGAATACATTAAACTTCTTAGCAGAACTTTTGATATCTCAACTCCTAATCGATTACCACCATTAGTGCATAAATTCAAATCTTCAAATGAATTTATAGATATTTTCCAAAAACTAAGCGACGAAGATATTAAAAATCGTTTAAGCAAAATTAAAATTCGTAATAAATATTTATTTAATCAAAATTTTTTAATAAACTTAGAAAAGAAACACATACTACAGTTCTTAAAGACAATACACTTCCAAGAAAAACGGTCATTCATATCTCGTATATTAGTATTAAACGACACTGTCCCCAACTTGCTTCCTGCTAGCCTTGACAACGACGAAACAGTGGCAATAAAATTGAAGCAGTTTGTAGCACGCGCTAACAAGTTAGAAAAAGAATATCAATTTTATCAATATGTCAGCTCAGAAAACTTAAGGCTATCCGATCTTCTACGCGACGATACATTAATAAATAAATTATCTCATTCACAAATCATAGAGAAAAGCAAAATCTATCACATCACTATAAACACAGTCGAGGATTTCATACATAATCACCTTCATGATCATTTATCTAAAGCTGTTTTTTTGATATACACACTTAATTATCGCGAAATAGATATTTTTCATTTTAATGAATATTGGCAAATATCTATCCCTGATGTTCTTCAGAAAAAAGAAGAAGTAAGAAAAAAATTTGTACATTTTATTGACAATAAACATTCTAAAACAACCAAACATGACAGCACCATAGAAAAAACCACCCTAAAATTTGATGACCAAAAAAAACAAGATTTGTTTTCAAAAAATCTTTACTACACATTAAATGAAGATGCAGTTATAGAACGCCTAGCCAACTCCCATATCATGGACAGCAACAATTTTTTGAATGATATAACCATAAATACACTCAATAAATTTGTTTTAAACAATATTGTTAATCCTCATGACTGGTATATATTTTATGTATTTTTTCTTGAGATAGAAAAGAAAAACGAACTGGAGGCTTCTCAAGACTTAGGTGTAGTCAAATCAACCATCACACAAAGAAAATATGCATTTAAAAAAATCTTAAATGACATAGCCATGAAGGATGGAGATACTTCTGACCAATCTGCCTTTTTTGTAACCCCATATACAGCAGGACGCTTAGGCTATACGGAACTGGAAAGTTTATACCATGAAATCGAGAAGAATGATTTTTATATCATCGTCGATAGAATCTCCAGTTTTTTAATTGAAAATATTGGAGAAAACAAAAAACTATACAACCGAATATCAAAAAATACCATTTCAATGTACTTAAATACAGCACTAGACAGTCAGCTCAAAAGACATTTTTTCTTTACTATCATGCTTAAGCTAGATCAATCAAAGATTGCAGATATTGTTAAGCTATATAATATAAATTATAATAATATAACATCAATAAAAAGAGGCTTGATAAGAAAACTTGTTAAATTACTTTCTTATGAAATATCTCATTTACATAAATCTACCAACCTATCTGAATTAAAAAAATACTACTCTAGAATGAGCTACTCAAATATAGCTGACAAAATAAAAAATAATATTCTAGAACATTCGAAAAAAAATAAAGAAGAATTTAAAACTGCTTTAGATAAAATGAAAAAACATCATATCCGTTACTTTACTCAAAACAACCTTGGAAAAAACGAGATTAAGTGGATGCTTTACTTATCTAGAATTATAAATATAAACCAAGTTACAAGCTCAGAAATTGCAAAACTATACAACAAAAACAAGCAATACATTGACACAATGCTTTTTGCGACGATATCTCAACTCATCAACATCATAAATAAAGACGATATAAATGCTCATCATTTATTCAAATCCACAGATCTATCTAAACTAAAAAAATACTACTCTGGCATGAGCTTTTCGCGCATCAAAAACAAAATAATGACTAACGTCATAGCATCATCCAGAGAAAATAAAGAGGATCTTACTGCTATTTTAAATAAAATGAAACAAGATCACCTCCACTACTTTGTTCAATATAAACTACAAGATAATGACATTAAGTGGATGGTTTACTTATCCAGAATTATAAACATAAACCAAGTTACAAGCTCAGAAATTGCAAAACTATACAATAAAGATAACTACTACATTGGTGGCATGTTTAAATATATGACTAATAGCCTAACTAACATCATAAGCAAAGGCGATGAAAGCACTCTTGATTTTTTGCCATCAAGTACACCTGAAGATTCTAGGCATTTGCATACTTCAATCATCCCACATGACTTAAATACAGAAGATATAAACATTGAGGCCTTAAAAGATCAATACTTGAGTTTAGATAATCGTACAATTATAGAATCTATCAAGAAGAATCTCATTTATAATTCTAGACAAAATACAGATCAATTATCCATAACCCTTAATCAAATGACTCAGGATCATATTATACAATTTGAAGAGTCTGTTCTCAAGAAAAATCAGCTGAAATGGATGATTTATTTTTCTAAATTTGTTGGAACTGTTAGAGCAAGTAACAAAGATATCGCAAAAAAATATAATAAAAAAGACACTCACATTGCAATTACATCCTATGAAATGAGAAATAGCTTGAGTAAAATCATTGCTGGATCGTTTCGTAAGAAAAAACCTTTAGCTAACAACTCAGGTGTTTATATTTTCAAGTTAACTGACCTACTATCCATTACGAAACTTTGGGAGAAATACGATTCTTTACCTGATAAAGAGATCTTCAAAAGATTAGATCAATACTCACATGATTACACTTCACTTCAAAAATACTTACATCTCCATAATCCTTCTCAAGTGTCTCAGGCTATAAGACATGCCTTTTTAGATCATGAAACATACAGCAGAGACCATCTAAAACAAAAAGTATTTCTTAGCTTAATATTAAAGCTAGATAATTACTCACCACAAATGATCATTGACCATTATTCATTGCCTGATACTTTTTATTTAAAGAATATTGAAGCAACCATTAGAAATCATCTACAGAATACACTTTATCAACTTCAGGATGAGCAAAATGACATTGAGGCACTCGACCTTGCCAAAGCTACCTACAAGACTATGAGTAACGATGATATTTTATTTAAAGTGAAGAATTCTTTTATATTTGAGAGCAAGGATGAACTAAGAGATAAATTAACTGTAGGAGTGATAAATAAATTTATAGATACTCAACTAAACAATCAATCTGATCTAAATATAAGTCTTCAAATGTGGCGATTATTTTTATTTGTATCCTTAGAGTTACCTCATATAAATCAAGAAAGTTATGAGAGAGAAGACATTAAACAGAAAGTAACAGAAGCTATGATAGGGCTACTTGAACCAGAAACTCATTATGATGAGAACACTACAGAACAACCTATATCCAATGCATTTTTCACAAAGCATCGAAACACTTTTAGTTATTTCGGTGATGGTTATTTAGATAGTGATGAAGAAGATTCTTCTATTTATTATTTGAAAAATCAATATGTATCTCTTGATGATCAATCCATCATAGATACATTCCAAAATAGTGATATTCTTGCATCCAAATTTGATACTTCTTCTATAACTTTAAATCATATTGATATATTTCTATCCTCTCTAAAAGAGCACTACGATTGGCGTGTGTTTTTTTGCTCCATAATATCTACAGAAATTTTAAGCAGTTGTCTAAATTTAAATGAAACTAACGTCATAGACAATAATAATGATTATTTTATCAATCATCGTGACAATCTCATCTTAAAACTAGAAAAAATAGTTTCTTTTTAGCATTCAAAAATTGACATAAAATTACTAAAAGCAATACCTGAAGCAAAAAATAAGATCGGCTAAGATTATAGTTGTTTTTTATGGAGGTCGATATGATGTCCGTTTATACTTTACACATCTATCACACCTAGGTCCTCGAAGCCCCAACCAGGGGAGGAATTCGCAGCAATGATGAGATTCTCAAAGAAAATCGATCTTTTAAAAAAATGAGTATCATCAAAAACATGAATTCTACACTATAACACAGCAGCAGACCACAGCAGCAAACCATTTCATAGATTTGAAATGATTAAAATGACAAAAAATCATAACAAAAGTCATCCATTTAAAGATTTATGTCAACCCTTCAACGTTTGACCTCTAGATTTTTACAAGTAGCAGCTCGATCAAAACACATATTAAAATCATGTTGGATGAATCAATTGGTTACAACCCTAAAGGTTGGAAAGGCTTGTTTGAAGGCCTAGTAATTGCCCATACTATGATAGCTGTGAACTGAAGTTACCCATCCAAAAGACCTAACGCCGCTGAGCAATCACCAATACCACCACCAGCCTTAGCCCACTTTTTCAATCCGTCTTTCGTCTTACTTTTACATGGCTCTCCAAGAGGATCAAGATGCTTCTTCACTGACGAATGACTTTCATAGTCATATGATCTACCATGTTTCTTAAACAACTTATCCACTGCTACACACAGCTCTAATTGTGCACTTACACAGTCAGCATTATCAAGCTCTAAAGCGGTGGCATCTGCAGCGGTGGCATCTGCAGATGAACTGCCTATGTTACTACTATCTAATGATGGGCTCATATCACTACAGCTCGCTACCAAGGCCATAGACAACACAGCACCACCCATCCTAAAATAATGCCAATAGCTTTTTATTTGGCTTAACTTTTGTATCCACTGTTTAGTTAATTGAATTATCATAATACACTCCTTATTATTTTGAGGTTCGGATTTACCTATTATATCTGGCCTAAATCGTCATCGTAAAACATCATTTTATTCTTTAGTTTTTAGTCTTTAGCACATTATCTTGATCATATGTTTTCTTATGTAGTTCTGATACCCTTTGCTTTGTTTGTTCCTCACTCTCTTTGAGCTTTGAGGCTTTTGATGTCCTAGTTTAGGTAAGGGCGTCACTTGAAAGCAGACCTCTACCTTCATGCAATGTGCAAGATCTATGCCACATCATCAAAAAGATATAGCTTTCTATATGACTCTCAGGTGTGAAATATATAACCTTTTACTTTTCTCATAAGCTTTTCATCGATAGCACAGCTATCATACAACTAGCGTGATATCTGGAGATCTCACATTTAGCCCTATCAACCCACAACTTTCATAGGGCAAAGATTGTGGCTGCTTTGCGCCGTAGCTTACATCTCTATGTCATGAGTGACTTACGAAGAGATTCATAGGTATAGATACCCGAGCGATGGCCATCACTAAAGGTAATGCGTAATGCGTAACGTCCTATGGAAGATATATCCACTGGCTGTACCTTTCTAGCTATAAGGTGATGGATATTAGGAGGATATTTCTGACATAGAGCACAAGGACATGCCCTACGAAGTTCTCTAACATCATGGTGGGTATGTTTACCATCACTCCAAGCAATGACAAGAGTTAAAGAGTTAAGTTGCTTAAGACTAAGAGCTTGAATCATCATATGCGTTCACATGATCAGAAAAAAAGAACACCATCATCAGCTCACTCAATCATCAAGGTGGAGTGCTCAAAGAAGCACTCCACTTAAGAGAAAGAGAGCTTGGATCATGCTCAGATGGTTCCATACTTGAAATCATATTCTCACTAGCTTGTCTGTAAGCCTGAACAACCTCGAGATGATCTCCACCTTGATTCTTCAGAATCATCCCTCCATCAGCTATCTTTTGACAAGAGATAGCAAAAGGAATTTGTCCCAACAGGGGCAGAGAGTATTTTTGGGCAAGGTGTTTGCCTCCATCTTTGCCAAACAGATAATAACGTTCATCTGGTTTAGGCTCGAAATAGCTCATCGTTTCAATGATTCCCGCTATAGGCACAGATAGTTGCTGAAACATGTCGATGGTCTTTTCAGCTTCTTGATAAGCAAGCCTTTGTGGAGTAGTAACAATACAAGCATATGCATTGGTAAGATGTTGGGCTAAGGATAATGGGATATCACCCGTACCAGGAGGATAGTCAAGGATCAAATAGTCAAGTTTTCCCCAAGACACAGAAGATAGTAGCTCTAGAGCAAAACGCGAAGCCATAGGACCTCTCAGAATAGAAGCTTTATGAGATGCTTGTAACATACCTGCTGAAGCCACTTTAACACCTTCTATAATAGGAGGAGTCAACGTCACAGCGTTGTCTGTATCTTTTTGAGATGTCAAAGTATAAGCAGATGTCATCGTAGAGATAGAAGGGCCTAAAATATCCACATCGAGAAGGCCTGTGGCCTTACCAAGACCATGCAACTCTCTAGCTAAACAAGCAGCTGTAGTGGACTTCCCTACCCCCCCTTTACCGCTAGCTACAGCAACCATCGCTGTAACCCCTTGAGGTATAGAAAATGTTGATGAAGAGGTATTCATGGAAACTCTTATGAACTTATTGTTCTTTTATCATGCTTTTATCATACTTTGAACTATAATAGAGCATGCTACTGATAGCGTACCTAGACAAGAAGAAAAATAAAAGAGAAGAAAGAATAGATATGAGATCACGTACAGAGCAGTTATTTATCATCTTTTTTATCCCTTGTGTTATCGGGTTTTATCTTATTTACAAATACCCTCAGTGGTTTGTCAGTGAAGATAGTATCACTGATGTATTCTATTTTTTAGGAAAATCCACCTCTTTTTGGTATGCCTCACTCTATACTTCTATTGTATGTGGTCTAGCTGGGTGGGTAGTATGGCAAGGAAAAACACCTTATGGAAAGGATCCCTCAAAACCTTTAAGTCGTTACCAAAAGCATAAGTTTATCAGTATTTTTTTTGCTCAATTGATCTTTTTTTATCTGATTCCCTTTATAGTACCGGACCTCTTAGATGATAAGCCCTTCTTTGCAGATGAATATAGCCCTCTCAATAAAGATGCCTATGTGTATGTCTATAATGGCTTTACTTCACTTGGAGGTTTTTTCTATGTATTCTTACTTGTACCTTTAAGCGTATGGTTTTTTGGAAAACGTTATTGTTCGTGGTTTTGTGCATGTGGCAACCTTGCTGAAGTCATCGGAGTAACCAAATGGGGCAACCGTTGGGTTCAAGAAAAAACACCACGTTCAAACTTTTCCAAAAAAGCAGAATGGCTGCAATATGGTTTTCTTGTCTTTGCTATTCTCTTTGGATTGGTTCTGTTTTTTCATGCCTGGCACATTATCATCGCTCCATCATGGCTTGAAAGCATGCGCGAGATTCAAGATCTTGCTGTGGATCTAGCTTTTGGAGCCCTCATCGGCATTGGCGCTTATCCATTTTTAGGAACCAGGATATGGTGTCGTTATGGCTGTCCTCTAGCAGGATTGATGCGTTTGTTTGGTAAGTTTTCTCGCTCAAAATTTGCAGTAGTAGCCTCGCCAAGCTGTAAGGGATTAAATTTGTGTTCCACACAATGCCCTATGGGTATTGATGTGGCCAGCTACGCCCATAAAGACGGACATCCCATTGAAGGGCAATTTGGCTTAAATGACTCTCCTTGTATCGGTTGTGGGGGGTGTGTGGATATCTGTCCGGTAAAGGCACTGAGCTTCCAAAAGATCCTTAACCCTCAGAACACATCATAGTGAGCTAGAACGTGACAGATGTTTTGATAACACAATACCAAGGAGCTCTATTACTACTTAGCGGTAGCAGTGCTTTTATGCTCATGCTACTCAGCTTACGTCTTATCTCATTACGATCTTCAAAACTAACCACAAAAGGAAACCCTCAAGAAGAGAAATGGCATAAGCCAGAGTATCTCACCATTGCAGAAACAATAACTGAGAGCAAAGACATCAAAAGCTTTCGCTTAATCCGTAGCACATCAGATCAGCCTTTTCCCACATACAAAGGCGGACAATTCCTTTCTTTTCGCTTACCACATGTCAATGATGCAAAAACAGTACGTTCTTATTCCATATCCTCTCCAACTATGGCCACAGATCCCTACTCTCTATATATTTCTGTAAAGCGTATTCCTGGTGGTGTAGGATCAGAATGGTTTCACCAAGCAAAGGTAGGAGAAAAGATATTAGCCTATCCACCTAGTGGTCATTTTGTGGATAATTATCCTTGCGATCTAACACGTATATATATAGCTGGAGGAGTAGGCATCACACCGTTTATCTCTATGCTTGCTGATTCTTTAAGCTATCCTCGCTACTGTGATATAAACTTGTTTTATGGCTCAAGAAAATATGAAGATCTGGCCTTTCATGACCATCTCTGTCTTTTAGAGAAACGTCACCAACGTTTCTCTTATTTTCCTATTCTTTCTTCAACAACGCAAAATCATCCATCCATAGATAAAGGCCGTATCACTCTCGAATACATCACTCAAAAGACCTCTCTTTCTTCATGGGACCATGCTGTCTTTTTCTTCTGCGGCCCTCCTGCTATGAGTGAGAGTATAATGGAGCTATTAAAAAAAAGAGGTGTTAGTGAAGAAAGGATGATTTATGAAAAATTCATCTCTCCTACCCTATTAGATCCTTCCACCTTCGATCCTGTGCAAACTCAAGTGAAATTTATGGGTAAAGAATATCTCTATAACGGCAAAGACAATATTCTCTCATTTTTAGAAGATCAAGGAGAAGTGATCCCTTATGCATGTCGTTCAGGAGTGTGTGGAAGTTGTCGCTTGTTGATAGAAGGTTCTTACAAAGCACTTACTGATTCAGGACTCACACCTCATCAAAGACGCAAAGGCTGGGCTTTAAGTTGTGTGAGCTATCCCAAGGGAGGCCCTCTCAGTATCAAAAGCGAAGAGAATAACGAGTAGAAACAACATAGCAGGCCAGCATCAAAAAGATAGCGTGAGGTTAACTAGAGAAGGTACCGAGAAAAAAATTTTCTACTTTTAATCCAGTAGATCTTACAGGAGAAGTTCTAGAAGCTCTGCTGTTTCAATCTGGGCATGCTGCTATTGACCAAGAAATAATAAAAGACTATCGCAAGTGGTGTCGTTTGAAGTACCCGAACTTTGAAGTGCAACCATTGAGGTTACCTCAGAGTTATAAGACTATAAAGAGAATACTTATGTGAGCATCTCATGACGCCAGCCAATTATATTCTTTTCTTCTTTGCCAAAAACAAGAGCAATGAGATGAATAGGTTGTTTGAGCTTTTTATAAGACTCACCATAACCGCGATCTTTGATCTGATTCATGGCTAAATCAAGTGTCTTGTCACGTTCCTTTTCATTTTTTGCCATCTTCAACTCAAAAACAAAAACCTGCTTCGAATAAAGCACTATAATATCACTCTGGCCAGCTCTAGAAGGTTGTTCAGGAAGAATTGTAACGCTTGGAGAATATAAGCTTGCATATATAAATACTGAGTAACAATACTCATAATCTAAATAAGATACACCGCCTAGCCTCTGACTCCATTGATAAGGCACACCATCAAGTGCAGTATGGATATATTCATAAAATTCAGCAAATTGATTATTTTTCAGAAACCACGTTAACTGACTTTGATACCGATCTTTGATTTTACCACAAGTAATATATTTTATCAGTCCATCATCAAAGCTTTCCCGTACTTCAAGATTAGGATAATTCAAGCGGTAATATGTACGGTTACCTTTGCGCATTTTTTCTTGGATGGTAAGAAATCCTGATTGAAAATAAAGCGATTCCACATTTATATCTTCTACATCAAATCCAACTAAGTCCTGGCGCTTTAAAAGACAATTTTCTAAATCCAGTGCTCGAATGCCGTAATGTATTAGATAAAAATAGAGATAGCGAGGCACTCCATCTTCAA
>MPNI01000035.1 GCA_002238945.1 Proteobacteria bacterium bin106
ACTACTCCCTATTTTGTGAGTAGGTACATTCATTACTATCCCAATAGTCACATGGAAGATGAACCAAAAACTTCTAAAAAGCAAGGGACATCTCTTGTGGGTTATGATAAGCACTGATTGGCAGACCTAACGAATAAATTTATGTCTTTTTCATTATACCGCCGCTAGACTGTTTTTATGTTAGCAAGACCGCACTCTTGAAATCCATCATGAATCATAGAAATGAAAAATAGAAGTGAAAAAGGTTAAATATGATTTTTCTTTTTCTTGATCCTAATAACTATCGTCTTAGCCACCATAAGGTCATGTGATAGTGATCTATTAGCCAAAATTCACAGATAAATGATCTATGCTATAAAGCTCATGACTTTAACATTTTAGATGTAATTTTACTCAAAAATAATCGGCTTGTAGTATCTGCTTTTAAGAATAGTTCGCAAAAAAGCCTGTTATTTTAATATGTTACGTTTTCTTCTAAACTTGAAATGCCAAAATCAGATACAAAGACATTAATTTTTGTCTGATAGCTCAACAATTTTTGCAATACGATGTTTAGTTAAGATATGACCAGCACTATCTCTATTACGTACAGGCATTGTGGCAAAATCATGCTCGATCATTTTTTTACGCAATGACCTATTTTTTGATGATAAATGAACCCTTACCCTTGGAGCCTCGCCTGCATCTTTAGTTGTAAGAAAATACAACACCTTAGCTTTAGGATGACCCTGAGTTAAAGAATATTCACGATCACGGGTAATAGCAGGAATATGACAACGTTTCACATAGATTTTATCAGTATCTGGTAGAGAGTATATCAAATGATACGTTGTGGTTTTATCACCACGTTTAAACAAAGATACACTGATAATATTTTTTCCCACATACACCTTCTCAACAAGAGAAACCACCTTAAGCAAGCCACATCGTGTTACACACAGTATCTCTGCCATGGATGAACATTCAAAAAGATATTCTTCTTTTTTAAGAGAGGTGCCCACAAAACCTTCTTTTCTCTCTACATACACCTTCTCACTTGCTGCTGCCACATGAGCTTTATCAATTCCCGAAAGAGAGCTTAAAGTGGTTTTACGTGGAAAATCTTTACCATAAGTCTTTAAAAGACTATCAAAGTAACTGATTGTGTATTGTTTTAAAGAAGAAAGATGACGTTTGATACGACGAAGTTCCTTTTGTTCAAGGGCAAGCTTTTTTTCTAAGGCCTCAGCATCAAATAGAGAAATACGTCTAATGGGAATTTCAATAAGATGGTGAATATCACGATCTTCTAAAGCTCGATAAAGATCTCCAACTAAAGGCTTAAGCTTTTTATACGTTTGGCTGAGCATGTCATCTTTGCTCTTACATTTCTCAAGTACCTTATAGACCTTCTTTTCAATAAACAATCTTTCTAACTCAAGAAAAAAGATCTTCTCTTCAATCTCTTTTTTCTTAATACGAAGCTCAGAAGCCAACAATTGTTGAGTGCGGTTGGCTGAATATCTCACAAGTGAGGTGGTGTCTAAAAATTGAGGTTTGCCATCACTAATCACACAAATATTGCTCGCTAGAGATACCTCACACTTAGTAAAAGCGTACAAAGCATCACGAGCATTCATCGCCTGCTCACCAGGTTTGAGATGAACAATAATCTCCACATCAGATGTGGTGTTGTTTTCAATCTTTTTGATCTTCAAATGACCTTTATCTGTGGCCTGTAAAATCGAATCAATTAAAGATTGCGTGGTGGTTTCAAAAGGAATTTCTTTAATAACCAGAGATTTCGATGACATGATCTCAATTTTGGCCCTTACACGAACCCTACCACCACGCTTGCCATTATTATAATCAGAGACATCAGCCACACCTCCTGTATAAAAATCTGGATACAAAGTCACATCTTGACCCTTTAAAGAACTGATGCAAGCTTGTAAAAGCTCACAGAAATTATGCGGAAGAATTTTTGTGGCAAGCCCCACAGCAATCCCTTCAGCACCACCAAAAAGAACAAGAGGAAACTTCACAGGTAAAGTAATGGGTTCACGGAAACGACCATCATAAGAAGATTGCCAAGTGGTTATTTTAGGCTGAAATAACACCTCTTTGGCAAAAGCAGTTAAACGGGCCTCAATATAACGAGCTGCAGCAGCACGATCTCCAGTTACAGGATGACCCCAATTCCCTTGAGTATCAATCAATAAGCCTTTTTGACCAATATGAACCATAGCATCACTAATAGCCGCATCACCATGAGGATGATAACGCATACAGTGGCCAATCACATTGGCCACTTTGTTATAACGACCATCTTCCATTTCAAAAAGAGAATACAAAATCCGCCGTTGCACAGGTTTTAAACCATCATCTAAATGCGGAATAGCACGCTCACAAATCACATAAGAAGCATAATCAAGATAATACTCCCGAAACATAGAAGCCAGTGGTCCTCCACTACTCTCTCCTCCACTATAAGGAACATGATTATCACTATCCTGTTGATTAAGATCAGCCATACATCCTCAACTTAAAACACTACCCGATTATTATGTGAACATACTTTCTAAAATCACTCAAACAACACGGCTTTTTTAAAATAACCTCAGATCACAAACTTAAGCCTGAAGCAGTATATCGCGATCACGTAAATGTGAGACAATAAACTGTTTTCTTTCTTGAGTATTTTTTCCCATAAAAAAAGCGAGTAACTCACTTAACGGACTTTTTTCAGGATCATAATTCACCTGAGATAATCGCATATCTTTACCAATAAAATGGCAAAACTCATCAGGTGATATCTCACCTAATCCCTTAAAACGAGTAATCTCTACGCTTTTCTGGCTTTTTGACGAACCACCCAGCTTCTTACAAGCTTGTTCTTTTTGTTGGTCTGAATAACAATAAATCGTATTTTTCTTGTGTCTTACCCGAAACAAAGGGGTTTCTAAAACATGCAGATGCCCAGCTTGAACAACTTCTGGATAAAACGTTAAAAAAAATGTCAAAAGCAGCAGCCGAATATGCATGCCATCCACATCAGCATCGGTGGCTAAGATGATCTTGTGATAACGCAAATGCTCCAAGCCCTCTTCAAGACGACATGCATGAGCCAATAAATACAGCTCTTCATTTTCATATACCACCCTCTTTTTCATACCAAATGTATTGAGAGGCTTACCACGCAAACTAAACACAGCTTGACACTTTGGATCTCGGGACTTGGTGATGGAACCACTAGCTGAATCTCCTTCTGTGACAAATAACATACTGTGCTCACCACCACGCTTAGCGTCATTGAAATGGAATTTACAGTCACGCAGCTTTTTATTATAAAGATCTGTCTTTTTGATCCTCTCTCGTGCCACCTTTTTTATGGAACTCAACTCACTACGTTCTTGTTGAGAAAGGCGAATCTTTTTAGCCATCGCTTCAGCAAACTCTTTGTTTTGATGCAAACGTAAATCGAGTTCTTTGCCAAAAAAACTATGAAACCAAGCCTTAAGAGACATCCCTCCTTCAACCACTACCTGAGAACCAAGACGGGTTTTTGTTTGTGACTCAAATACCGGCTCTTGAATACGCACACATAAGGCTACGATCAACCCGTTTTTGATATCTTGAACCTCAAATTTTTTGCCATAGAAATCCCTCACTGTACGCACAAAGGATTCACGGAAGCTTTGATGATGAGTGCCTCCCATAGGAGTATACTGACCATTAACAAAGGAATAACACATCTCTCCTTGAGATGATCCATGAACAAAAGCCACCTCAATATCCTTAGATACAATATGCACAGGCTCATAAACACTCTCTATGGCATGAAGTTTTTTATTTAAATAATCCGCTAAACCGTTTTGAGATTTAAAAACACTGTTGTTTAGCTTCAATGTTAAACCAACATTGAGATGAGCATAGTGCCACAACAAATCGTCGAGTAACTCAGGACGAAAACGATACCCCTTAAACATGGTTTTATCAGGAACAAAACTGACAAATGTACCATTTTTTTGGCTACTAGGAGCCACCTCTGGATCATCACAAAGCTCACCATATTGAAATGATGCCGATTTTTCTTGCCCGTCTCGCACAGAACGTACCAAAAACTGCTCAGATAAAGCATTCACCGCTTTTGTGCCCACACCATTCAAACCCACCGATTTCTGAAAAACCGAAGAATCATACTTAGCACCAGTATTGATCATAGAAACACAAGCCACCACCTTACCAAGTGGAATCCCCCGACCATAATCACGTACACTGACTTCATGATCGCTTAAAGATATTTCAATCTTTTTACCATACCCCATCAAATACTCATCCACAGCATTGTCGATGATCTCTTTTAACAAAATATAAATACCATCATCGCTGCTAGAACCATCTCCAAGCTTGCCAATATACATCCCCGGACGTAAACGAATATGAGCTCGCCAGTCTAAAGATTTGATGGATTCTTCAGTATAATTTTCACTCACAAACACGTCCTCTTTTATGTATTTCCCTATCTCTTTTCATAACGACACTCCACAAAAACCTACGAAGACATGTCATTCATCCTCATATGCTCTGTTTTTTCTCTCAATATATTTTAATATCTGATATAACTATAAGCTCTCAATGCTCACACAGCAGACACCTAAAAAACATAAACAGCTTATAACATAAATTCACACCATAAAACGATGTGCCTAGAGAGCAACCTAGAGACCAACTACCAAGACATCACCGTGTTTCATACCAACCCATTTGTGTTATTTTTCTATCATATACAGATTCACATAAAAAACCACTATGCAGCATAACACAACCCAAAGTGTACCAGCTCATACAGCTCATGTAGCTCATACATCATCGTGGCGTGTTTTTAAACAACTCCATATGAATGACTTTCCTGTTATGTTAGCTCCACTTGCAGGTGTCAGTGATTATCCATTTCGCAAAGTATCCACCATCAAAGGGGCAGACCTGACATATGTTGAGATGTTATCTGCAGTGGCTCTATCCTATCACTCCAAAAACACCATGGCCATGCTTCAACGTCATATCTCTGAAAAGACACTTGGTGTACAAATCACAGCCAGCAATGCTGAATCCATGGCTCGTGGCATCACCGTACTGGAATCTTTTCCCTGTGAAACCATCGATATCAACATGGGCTGTCCGGTACGTAAAGTGGTCAAGACTGGATGTGGCAGCGCTCTTATCCGCAATCCACAAAAGGTCTATGAGGTGGTACGTGCAGCCATTAACCATACCAACAAGATCGTCACTGCCAAAATCCGCATCGGCTGGTCACCCACAGAAAGCTATCCTCTTGAAGTGGCTGAGGCCTGTGCCGCTGCTGGAGCTCAGTGGCTCACTGTGCACGGACGTTTACGCTCTGACACTTACGCCACACCCGTGGACCTCAGCACCATCAAACGCATAAAAAATCATATAGATATTCCCGTTATTGGCAATGGCAACCTGTTTTGTCAAGAAGATATCAACTTCCTACGCGAGCAAACCGGTGTTGATGGTGTGATGATATCTCGAGGGGCTCTCGGTAATCCATGGGTATTTGCAAAGCATAACACCCCCATCTCTTTGGATGAATGGTACAACACCATTATCCTCCATCTTCAAAGCCTAAGAAATGTCTATGGCGATCGACGTCAAGTAGCTTTGAGGTTTCGAAAAAACCTCTTATGGTATATGAAAGGATGGCCTCAACTGCCTAAACTCAAAGAAAAAGCTCAACACATCACCTCACTAGCAGAAGCCCTCTTCGTTCTCAAAGAGATCAAACAAAGCTACCGTAACACCAACTGTTCCCATAGATACCCCATCCAAACCAGTGGTAAAGCTTGGCATATAACAAAAGATCACAACCAAGACCCCAAAACCCTTAAAACACACCCCTCCACTCATCAGCCTATGCATAACTGGGATCCCAAATACGACATGGATAGAAAACTCGACAGGGGAGTTGAAGATATCATCGGCTGAAAACCTCAACTATCTCAAACCGAGTTTTTCTTATCAACTGCATCGCAAGCAACCTCCATCAGCAAGTCGTTTTGGCTCATGTATTGGCCTTCAGACACCACCCATTTCACCACTCCTTTTAGAGCAGAAACCACTGGTATTTCCATCTTCATAGACTCAAGTACACACACAAAATCTCCTTTTTTCACCTCACTACCCACCTTCACACCCACTTCTGTAACCTTTCCTGCAAGGTTACAGAAGTGCTGGTTTTTATGGCTACTTTCCTCCACCTCCACCTCCACCTCCATAACGTCACCCGTATGGAAAATAGCTCGTTGATGATCCTTATCATGATCATTATTACAACCCAAAGCTTGGCTTTTGCTTTGAGACTGATCCCAGAAAATCTTTGCGTAACTGCCACTGTACCTATCCTGTAAAACATAACGGCTTATACCGGTTTGTTCACATTCAAACTCCATCAACCACCAACCTGAAGTTTTCTCTTCTGCTAAACCTTCAAATTCGGCTATTTTCACATGTAAGCTTTTTTTAACGTTTTGGCCTAAGTTACTTGCACTTGAATGTGTCTTTTTTAAAGTCTCTTGCTTAATGTAATCATTGTGCTCATGAACATATTGATACTGAGCTCGCCACTTTCCTAAGAAACTTTCTAAAAAAGACTTATGAAGTAATGATTCATCAGAGCTACCCTTTTGAAAGATCTCTGCTATTTTTTGTGTTTTAGAAACCAGATGTGTTCTATTTGAGCCGTATGATGTGACACCTTTTTGAGGTTTATAAAAAATAGGTGCATCTAAAAGTCCACAAAACCTATGCTGTTTGCTACTGAATAAATACTCAGCCTTGTTATCCACTCTATGTTGATGATCTCTAAGATTTTCTAAGAAAGTCTGGTGATGAACTTTGATGTAATCACTATCTTGGGATGTATCCAAATAAGATGGAGATTGCAATACGTGACAAAGAAAAGATTTGTTATCTTTAGGACCTATAAACACACACCGACCAAGATAAGCAGCCAGCTGCCCAGCTGCCTGCTTCCGCAATGGAGCATAAGAAATCACCTTGGCATACAAAGAATCAAACCGTGCTGAAATGTGTGAGTTCGCTTGCAAGCTTAAAGCACTATCCAGGCGAATATGTCCTCTATGAGTCAGAGATGATGGGTTTTGAACATAAAACAATGAAACATCACCACTTTGTGGTAAAAAATCCTGATGAGGATCCTCAGCACATAACCGAGCCTCAATGGCATGACCACTAGGCTCTGAAGCAAGCAACTCATGGCTGAGTTTTTCTGAATAAGCAATACGTAATTGCCACTCCACCAAATCTGTACGATAAAGCTCTTCTGTTAAAGGATGCTCCACCTGAAGACGGGTATTCATTTCTAAAAAAGCATACTTATCCTGGCTATAAACCAAAAACTCCACCGTTCCAGCACCACGGTAATGACAACCACGGGCAATGGATGCTGCACTAGCAAAAAGAGCCTCTTGAAGCTGTGAGCTGATAAAAGGTGCTGGAGACTCTTCTAATATCTTCTGAAAACGCCTCTGCAATGTTCCTTCTCGTGTGGCAAAAACCTTGCAACCACCATGATGATCACAAAGAACTTGGACTTCAATATGACGAGAAGGCTTGATATATTTTTCTAATAAAATCCGCCCATCACCAAAAAAATCTCTGCCCTCACGATGACAACTTCGTGCTTTAACCATAAGATCTTCAGGCCGCTCCACCACCTTCATCCCTCTACCACCACCAGAGGCAAGAGATTTGATCACCAAAGGATAACCGAGATCATCAGCTGCACTAACCAGTGCTTGCTCTTGGCTGTCATCAGCTAAGTCATAGCTTGTCTCACTTCCTAAAATAACAGGAACACCAACCTGTGCAGCCAGCTGTTTTGCTGAAAACTTGTTAGCCATCAATGTCATGGATTTTACGCAAGGCCCTACCCATATCAGCCCTGCATCCATAACAGCTTGAGCAAAATCTGCATTTTCTGCAAGAAATCCCCAGCCAGGATGCAAAGCATCTGCTTTGACCTTCTTAGCCAAAGCCAACCACATATCCATATCAAGATAGGTAGCTAAAGATATAGACGATGACAAAGGAATACGCTGTAAAGACGAGGGAGGCACAAGAGTGGAATCCAAAGAACCGGGCTCATCAAGAGCTACACAGACCATACCCAAAGCAGACGCACTCACAGCAATACGCCGTACCACATCACCACGATTAGCGATCAGTAATGTTTTGATAACCACAATCCTCTACAAAAATAACACCTCCAACCAAACATCAACATCCAAGACATGTAAGCCATGTAAGCCATGTAAGCCATGTAAACCATGCAAACCATATAAAAATAAAACACATAAACATCGCTATGTTCAAAAAGGCAGCTTAATCAACTCATGTAACTTTAAGGCCCAAGGAGAGGCGGTTTTTTCACAAAATGATTGCAGACCTAAAGCAGCATCTTCTTCAGAAAGCATCCGCGCAAACTCAGCAGATCCACTGTAATCAGCACCTTTTACACCCTTGCGAAATAAATCCTTAAGACGACTTTGAACCTGGCAAGATCCTTCAAGATAACAGCTGATCTCTTTAGAAAGGATCACTTCTGGTTGATGCAAAAACGTACGATGACACAAACCATAAGCCAGTGCATCCTTTAACGCAATAGCCTGGCCACTAAGAGCATAGCGCTGTAAATGACCATGGGGAATTTTTTTTGCCAAATAAGGCAAAATAGTGGCTGGAAGAAGACCCACATGCACCTCTCCTAAAAATAATCGAGCCGACTCAGCCACAATCACACTATCGCAAACACTGATAATCCCCAGACCACCGCCAGCACAAGAGCCATGAACCACAGCAATGGTTGGACAAGAAAGATGATACAACGCCAAAAGAAATCGCTGAAAAATCTCACCTTCTTTTTTCTGTTGCTTATAAGAAGCCCCCACACTACTGTTCAACCACTGTAAATCCACACCCGAACAAAAGTGAGAACCTTCTCCATAAATGACAAATATCCGTACATCACTAGCCAAAGCTTCAAGCATAGCTGTAGCTTGCTCCACCATATCCCGAGTTAAAGCGTTAGCTTTGTGAGGACGTGATAGAGCTAAACACACCACTTTAGATTTAGAAATGTCCTTGCTATCATGAAGTGATGGACTATCTTGGCTGTCAGACAAAGAATTAAGAGCCGTTAAGGTATAACTTTTTACATGCAGATAGATATGTGATGTACCCATGATCAAGGTTCCGTTCTGTGAATTGAATGACTTTAATAACAATAAAGCCGCTACCTATCTGACACATTATTCTAACCGGCTACATTCTTATAATACCTCGCTTTGAAAATTTTTGCCGCCTCAGCAAAGTAGCACCAAAAGCCAAACCTAAAGTCTTGCGAGTGCTCAAAGGATCAATCAAACCATCATCCCATAACCTAGCTGTAGCATAATATGGACACGATTGTTTACTAAAACGCTCCATATACTCCTTTTTATCAAAAACTTTTTGAGAGTTTTTTTTCAAGGCAAGTTGCTCCATCACATATGCCGCTTGCTTAGCTCCCATAATGGATACACGAGCACTGGGCCAGGTAAATAAAAAATCTCCCAAAAACCCCCGACCACACATACCATAATTGCCTGCACCATGAGACCCTCCCACAATCAAAGTCACCTTAGGTACTTGAGCACCAGCCACAGCATGAACCATCTTAGCTCCCTCTTTAGCTATACCACCATGCTCCGCATCTTTGCCCACCATAAAACCACTGACATTTTGAATAAATAAAAGAGGAATGCCACGCACAGAACAAAGATCTATAAAATGGCTCCCTTTTTGTGCACTTTTTATATGCAATACCCCATAATTAGCCACCACTCCCACTTCCATTCCATACATATAACCAAACCCTGTCACAAGATGTGGATCATAATCCGCTTTAAACTCCAAAAAATACGATTCATCAAGAAGACAAGCCAACAACTCCCGTGGATCAAAAGGGACTTTATGATCCACAGGTAGACGTCCTAAAAAATCAGCCATATCATATTTTGGCAATGTGCTCTCTTTAAACATCTCCATGGTCATCTGAGAGCTGTGATGCTGTTGCGGTAAAGCAGCAACCAACTGACGTAACTTTTTCATAGCTGAGGCATCCGATGACACCACATAATCCACTAACCCCGAACTCTGACTATGAGCTGCTGTACCACCAAGTTCTTCAGCAGAAATGTCTTGGCCAATAGCAGCTTTAACAAGCAAAGGACCAGCTAGAAAAATTCGTCCCCTCCCCTTGACCATAATGGTTTGTTCACTCATTGCTGGTATGTAAGCACCACCAGCAATACAACTGCCATGGACCACAGATAACTGTGCAATGCCTTTGCGCCCTAACCGCGCTTGCTCATAAAATAACCTGCCAAAATGATCCGCATCAGCAAATAGATCTGCCTGATGATGTAAGTTAGCACCTGCAGAATCCACTAAATACAAACACGGCAAGCCGCAACGTCCTGCTATGTGTTGAGCACGGAGTTGCTTTTTAACCGTAATAGGATAGTAAGCTCCCCCTTTAACACTATGATCATTGGCCATAACCATACATAATCTTCCCTCCACCTGAATCACCCCGGTAATGATACCTGCTGAAGGCAGTGGTTCATCATATAGATTCAAGCCAGCAAGAGCAGATAACTCTAAAAAGTGCGTATCACTATCTTGGAGTAAAGCAATACGCTGTCGAGCTGTTAATATCTGCTGAGACGTGCTTTTTGCAATGGAGTTATCTTGATCTGCTTTTCTGCCACTGTCTTGACTTTTTGTGACACCACCTAGCTGAGCCACTACTAACTTCACTTTAAGCTCAGAAATACTACGCCGGTGATAAGAAAGATTGTCTTGAAAAGAGACACTCTTTGGATCATAGCTAAAAGATAAAGTACAAGGTGATGACATAAATCCAACCACAGTTTAAAACTTTACGAAGCTGTATGAGCATACAAAGACATATGCTTCCATTTTTGTAGATGTGGTGCATCATCGAGCATCTTCTGAAACACCTGTCCGGTCACGCGAGCATCTTCAAGGGAGCGATGCTGAGTTGTGTAAGAAAAGCCAAAATATTCAGCTATGGTAACAAGTTTTTTATTGGCAAGATGGCTCAACAGATCTCGTGCCATCTTCAATGTACATAAACACGAATAATCCACCACGATATTTTGTCTCTGTAACTCTGCGCCTAACATATTCATATCAAAAGCACTGTTATGACACACCAACAAAGATCCTTGTATAAACTCTAAAAATTGCGGCAAAACCTCTGTCATAGTAGGTTTACCAACCAGCATAGAAGGATCAATACCGGTAAGTGATTGAACTGTAGGTGGAATGGCAACATCTGTGTAAACCAGAGAAGAAAAGCTCTCTATTTCCTTCTGCCCCCTATACTTAGTTGCTCCTACTTCGATGATTCTATCAGAATGCTTATGAAACCCCGTTGTCTCAAGGTCAAACACCACCCATGTGGCTGATCGAATAGACTCTTCTGGCTGGATCTGATAGCGATAAGTCTTACGCAAAGTAAAATGACGACTCTGAGTTTGATCTTCAGGAGGAAATAACACCTGATAAAACATAGAATGCTTCAATTTATCCAAAGAACTCACAGCCACCCCCTAATAAAAACACTCCTTACCACTCAAACTCACTTTGCTCCAAGCTTACCTACCATACAAAAAAACCACTTTTTTATCATCAAAATCTTTTACCACATCCATTTGCACATCCATAAGCATGTAACACCACAAGCAAACATCACCACTTCAAATATAAGTGATCAGCTACGCCCAAAATACAATGCTAGAGGACAGCATATATAACTGTTTATAGAGGAAATAGAAACTTTATAGATATTTATAGGTCAAGCTTAAAAAGCCATTTATAGATCGTGTTTATTTTTTTCTAAAATAAGTGACCTCAAGCTCATCATCTGTAGAAACAACGCCCTCAGCAGTAACCGATAACGTTTTACCCAAACAGCTAAATGACTCAAGAGGCAATTCTTCTTTATTTTTCATGACTTTTTTTAACACCCGACAATTGTATTGCAATGCATAATCCACCACCTGGGTACTCTCTGTGACCTTATTGTCAATATCTTCAAAGAAAGAAGCAATGGTTGAATCTTCAGAATTCTTTAAATTAAAGACTTCTCCCTGAAATGCCTGGGTAAGTCTGTGGTAAAATAACTCTCTGCTATTACTCTCAGCAATATCCGTATCGCGATAATTGAAAAAAGTATATACTTTCAAGGAAGACAAGTCTTCCACACTGCCATAATTGGCAGTAGCAAAGGTAATAAACTCATCAACTGACAATGTGGATTCTCCACCTGTTAATAACACAAGGAGATTGATTTGATCTGGTTTAAAGTAGTCTTTGAGCTTTTGAAGATAATTCGTCTCATGCTTTAAAATCACGGAATAACCCAAAAAATCATTTGCTCGAGGCTTTCTGTCACTAGCTCTTCTTTTCGTCTCTTCATCATCGATATAAACCAATTCCTGAACCTTCTCAGCGGTGCTATCAGCACTTCTCAAATCATCAGCCGTCAGTGGATCTTCCTTATTTTTAGCAATTCCCGCCTTAAAAATATGATCTTTTGCAAGAAGTGCAGTGGCTAAAAATAATGACTGCCAAGAATTCACACCCGTTCTTCCTGCATTATCAGGCTGACCATCAATTTCAGGAACCTTTATGAGATCAATGAGATCATTATTTTCAACTTCATCTACAAACTCACCACGCATACAGCCACCATGGTTAAGCTCGCCATGACCTGAAAAACAGCTAAAAATAGTTGCTCTAACATCTTTGTCACTCTCTGATAGTGTTGTTACAAGATTATTCAATCCATCCCTCACTTTTGGCGTCTGGCCAGCCATGGAATAACTATTATCTACCATAAAAAGAATGCGTACTGGCAGATTTCGCACACTCGAATTACCTGTAATAGTGACTCTGTCTGTGTGTTTGACAAATTTCTTAGATGCCGATGAACCCGAAGAACCTCCCCCCGATGTGTCCGAAGTGTTGGCTTTTTTATACAAATCCTCACCCTTATCTTTTGCCTCTTGTTGACTTTGAGTGTCTGTCTGAGCATCACCACCACTCGGGTTACCACTAGGACTTGCTGTTTGTGTCTGGGTAACTTTGCCCCTAAGTGCAGTATCATTAGCATCCTGACACCCCAGAATCATCACCCATAGGACTAAACATAAAATACCCAAGCCACTGAGAGCTCTTAGACTGATGTAACTTACAAAACAAGACATATACGAAAAAATCATCATAAACCTTACCCAGCTAGCTAAATGATTAATGGCACATCACTCTCATAATACATGCGCTCCAACGGGCTCATCTTACTAACGGATTTTTTCATAAATTTATTAAGTATTTTCTAACTTGTACCATTCCCAGTACCTTCTCTAGTTAACCTCAGTTACCTCACATCCTCTACAGAGAAAAATGGGGAATGCCAGCATAATCATTACTTAATCACAACAGATCCTATCCCAACAACATCGATTTGTGTCATGGGTACATCATGGAGTGAAGCGAATACTATCGATAAAGAAACTGTGCGATAAAGTCTCATCATCATGTCAGAGACCCCGCTTCATTATTGTTCTCAGATGACTATTAGTATAAATAGTATAAAGTTTTTCATAAGAAAACTTACGAGAGCATTTCATGACGCCAGCCAATTACATTTCTTTCTTCTCTGCTAAAGGCAAGAGCGATGAAATGAATAGGCTGCTCGCTATCCTTGTAGGACTCACCATAACCCCGCTTTTTAATTTGATCCATCGCTGAGTCAAGTGCCTTCTTAAGCTCTCTTGCATTTTTTGCCACCTTCAATTCAAAGATAAACACTTGCTTTTCATAAAATACAGTAAGATCCCTCCGTCCTGCTTTGGAAGGTTGTTCTGGTATCATTTGAAGGTTTGGAGAATGTAAGCTTGCATATAAAAACAAAGAGTAACAACTCTCGTAGTTAAAAAAGAATCTCTCGTTAGGCATCATATTCCAATAACCAGAGACCCCACAAAGCTTATTGTGTAAATATTCACAAAATTTCTTAAAATCATTATTTTTTAAATATTCTGTTAGCTCACTTTTATATTCATCATCGACTTGGCCTTGCGTAATATATGCCATAAGCCCGTGATGGAAACTCTTTCTCGCTTCAAGATTAGGATAATCTAGGCGATAGTATATATCATCCCCTTTGTATAACTTCTCTTGGATGGTAAGAAATCCTAATTGAAAATAAAGAGCTTCTATTTTGCCACTATTCATAGAAAACCTAATCAGATCGTTACCTAATATAAGACTGTTTTCTAATTGCAGAGGCAGAGCTCTTTTTTTTATAAGATAATAAAAGAGATAGTGCGGTGTGCCATCTTCGGGCCACCAGCTTTTAAATTCTTTGTTGAAAAAGAGTTTAAGAATTCCGTGAGGATTATAAATCTTTTCCTCTCCAAGCCAGCTGTAGCCATTATACCAAGTGCGAATTTTCTTACGATCAAAATCCTTGAGTTCTTCTTTAAAAACTGTATCTAAGTCTTTATCTGTATATCCACAGATAGTAGAAAATTCAGGTTCTAAGCTAATATCTATAAGATAGAGATAAGTGAATATACTAAACTTAGAAATCATAGTGATGCCAGTAACAAAGATAAAGTGTATATGCTTACCAGCCTGTTTAAAAATACCATAAAATCCCCTAAGAGTGGACTCATTTTTTTCGCTCAGCTCTTTGTTTGCTAGGGCATCTAAGAGAGGCTTGTCATACTCATCAATTAAAATAACTACTTTTGTCTTAGAGCTGATAGTATAGATATGTTCGAGAATATTTAGCAGGCGTTCAGCATCAGAGGCCTTAAGCTCTTCAGAAGCTACAATGTTATATTTTTGTTCTAAACTATCCAAGATAGAAAAAATTCTCTTTTCTAAGTCGTTTTCGTTAGTATATTCTTTTCCACCAAAACTGATTCTTATCACTGGATATTTCTGCGACCAGTCCCACTTATCATAGATATATAAGCCTTCAAATAGCTCCTTTTTACCCTCAAAAAGAGATTGCAAAGTGCTTACAAAAAGGCTTTTGCCAAAGCGCCGAGGACGAGACAGAAAATAATCGTACCTATGTAAGGTAAGATCGTAAATATACCGAGTTTTATCTACGTAATAGCAGTTTTTCTTTCTAAGTGTTTCAAAATTTTTCTCTTCTAAAGGTAACCTCATAATTTTGCTTTCTTGCTAAAGGTTTAGTAAGGCGTGATGTCTGGTCATCGCTTTGAAATCTCATGATTGCCACTATCCAATCATCATATCGGCAGCCTCACTTAGTATCATACTGCCTAACTTCATATAGTTGCAAGGCTGTTTCACGAGAAGAGCTAATGTGAACATTTCATAACGCCAGCCAATTATATTCTCATCTTCTATTATAAAGACTTAAAGACCAGTGATTACCCATACACAATGATAGCTGTGATCGATCGAATCATTAACCCATCCCATCATATCATTTTAAAAGAAGAATTCTATCGAAAGAAGTTAACAGCTCAGTGTTAGAAGACTTAAACAGGCATTTTGAGAGGCCTTACTATTAACTTAGCCTTGTATTTGAAATACAAGAATCTCATTTTTAATGAAAAACTTTAAAAAGGTTAAGTGGCGGCATAAAGATGAAGTGGTGGGTTTTGCAGCCCCATTTTTGTAGAAATTTGGTACCGATTTTGAGACTTTTGATGTACCAGCTTGGGTGGTGGCGTAACTTGCAAACACCACTTATTTTTTAAGCACTGTCTAGCTCGTGGTGATATAACATCTCCACGTCTTGGCCATCATTTTTTGCTCTAAGATTGATATGCCCTTTTTTTAAAGATCCCATCAATAGTTTATGAGCAATGGGACGGATAACCTTTCTTTGAAAATAAGCTTTAAGAGGTCTTGCTCCATAAGCTGGGTTATAGCCATTCTGTGCAAGTAAAGACTTCAAAGATTCATGCAAAGATACCGTGATGCTTTTCGATAGTAAACGAGCATTCAGACTCTCTAACTCTCTATCTATCAGACGATCCATTACCGATTTATCCAGAGAATGATACTGCAGTATGGCATCCAAACGACCCAGAACCTCTGGCTTAAAGTCAGCTGTGATATCTTTGGAGTTGGTGGTAAGGAGAATGCATGAATGATGAAAAGATACGGTCCTGCCTCTATTATCCGTTAACCTGCCATCATCAAGTATCTGTAACAACAAATCAGCAAAACTCGGATGAGCCTTCTCAAGCTCATCAAACAATACAATAGAGTAAGGATGTTTCCTTAAGGCCTCAGTGAGATAACCCCCTTCATCATAGCCCACATAACCACTTGGAGAGCCTATCAATTTGGCTATGGAATGTTTTTCAGAATACTCACTCAAATCCACCCGTATCACATGATCTTCACTCTCAAAGAAAAACTCACTCAGAGCCTTAGCTGTTTGAGTTTTACCTACTCCACTTGGCCCCATCAACAAAAAAGAGCCTAAAGGACGAGAGGTATCACTCAGTCCTGCATAAGCAGAAATGAGTGTTTCAGCAATTTCATGAAGAGCTTCTTTCTGCCCAAAAACACGACTTTCTAAAAATGTTTGTAACTGTAAAATCTTCTCTTGTTTCGTCGCTAAAATTTTTTCTTTAGGAATCCCTGTTTGCCTCGAAAGAACTTCCGCCACATCTTCTCGTCTCAAAGACGTACTCACAGAGTAATGAGAAAGCTTCTCGGTAAGCGATGGAATCTCTGCATACTTCAATCGTGAAGCTTTCTCATAATCACCAGCCTTCTCTGCTGCCTCTTGTTCAAAACTCAAAGCATCAATGCTTTTTTTCAAAGATGCAAACTCACGCATTTGCTTAAGATCAGCTGACCACTTTTCTTTTTTTTCATTGTACTCTTTATCAAGATTTTCAATCTGTTTGAGCAAACGATCATCACACTTTTCTGTTTTAGAAAGAGTACGTTTGCTACGCAATTCTGCTTGTAGTTCCATCAAGTCATTGGGAATAGATTGAGTAGAGAATTTTTTAGCTGAACACGATTCATCAATCAAATCTATAGCTTTATCAGGAAGTTTACGATGTTGAATGTATTGATCAGCAAAGAATACAGCACCATAAAGAGCATCACTATCAATAGAAATACCATGATGAGCCTCAAAACGATCTTTTAAACCCAAAAGAATCTCAATGGATGCCTCTACTGATGGTTCAAGGATAGAAATAGGACGGAAACGACGATCCAACGCCGAATCTTTCATAATGTATTTTTGATATTCGTCCTGAGTTGTAGCACCAATACATTTCAAGTCTCCACGAGCTAGAGCTGGCTTAAGGAGATTAGCTCCATCAATAGCCCCCTCACTCTTACCAGCTCCAATAAGAGTATGAATTTCATCAAAGAAAATAATAGCCCGTCCTTCTTGACTATCAACAAAACGCAACAATTTCTGCAGTCTTTCTTCAAAGTCTCCGCGATACTTTGTGCCAGCCATCAAAGCACTGAGGTCCAAGCCGTAAATGGTTTTATCTAAAAAGTGCTCTGCTACTTCTTTTTTCACAATCAAACTAGCTAATCCCTCAACAACAGCCGTTTTTCCAACACCCGCTTCACCAAGCAAAATCGGATTGTTTTTTGATTTACGTCCTAAGACCTCTAAAATACTTCGTATCTCTTTTTGCCTACCAATCACTGGATCTATTTTTCCACCAAGAGCACGTTCATTTAAGTTAACTAAAAAATCAGGTTGCTGCTCTTTTTTATTTTTTTTATCTTGTCTCAAGTAATCCTTATCCAAATCCGCAAAATACACCGCTACACTTTTGGGTACACATTGCAAAATATGCTTTTCTGAAATTTCTTTAGCACCAAGCTCAGTGGATTTTGCATTAGCTTCTCGCAACCATTTCAGCAAAGATCGATCAGGATGGATCTGATCACTGTCATAACTTGATTTTGAAATTACAGAGATCTTACCTAAAGCTGCTTCTATCTGAGAAAGCTTCTTAGCTAAATACTCTTGACAATGTAAACTAGGATTTTTTGCCATGCCATAAACAAGATGAATATCACCTAAGTAAGGATGCCTACAATGCTCAGCATATGTTCGAGCTATATCTAAAGAACCCATAAAATCAGGAGAAAAATGGTACATGTCCACCCCTCATGTTATATCATTATTAAGATCATAAATAAGTGATTCATACACATCACCACACAACAACAAAAAGATGATCATATCTTTATATTTGTCAAGTAAGTCCGAAAACTATTCATTTATAAACTTACTTAAACACTTTACAGCTCTATCAACTTGCAAAATACTGTTGTGTTATTAGAAAAAAATTATAACACATGGCTTCTCTCATTATAGTGATGTAGCTCTCATGCAAAGGCTCACCAGATTTCTGTTGAGCTTTGAATATCAAATCGTCAGTGAAGTCTTTGGCCATAAGGACAATAGACCATTCCCAGTACCTTCTCTAGTTAACCTCATCTCACTATCTGATTACCTTTGGTAAAGAAACATGTTACTATGCTAATGAAGTGTTTTCAAATGAGTTTGACAGTCTTCGAGGCTCTTCTAAACTATTAGTATGAGATATTAGTATGAGATATTAGTATGAGATATTAGTATGAGAATAAAATTTGACATTAATCAAAAATAAACTCCAATAGCTTACTAGAAGCTGACTAGAAGCTTACTAGAAAAAAGCTGTGTGGTACAGTTTTCAGACAATATCTTTATTCATGCCTATAGACACCCTAGAAATCTCCTAAATCGGTGCCCTATGAACAAAGACAAAAGCTTGCTACCAGGAATCCCTTCAACCCTTCATACACGTGAAATAGCTTATGGAATTTCCATTAGGTGATCCAGATTTTAGAAGTATTCGTGAAAATAACTTCTACTACGTTGATAAGACTAAACATTTAAAAACTCTTATCAAGGAAGGAAAGTACTATTTTTTATCGCGTCCGCGTAGATTTGGCAAAAGTCTTCTGGTAAGCACTTTAAATAATCTATTTAAAGGAGAAAAGGAATTATTCAAAGATCTGCATATCTATGATCACTGGAACTGGAGCAAAAAACATCCAGTGATAAGAATTAGCTTTGATGGTCTCTGTGATACTCCAGAATCTATCAAAGAAGCAATTACGGATCAATTGGAAATTGCCACAGAGGATGCGGGTGTAGA
>MPNI01000036.1 GCA_002238945.1 Proteobacteria bacterium bin106
AATGGCCCCTCCCATTAACAGCAAACGCTCTGTCATGGTGGTTTTTCCTGCATCAGGGTGAGAAATAATGGCAAAAGTGCGTCTTTTCTCTATTTCCTTAGCTAACTTTCTTGACACTCTAATCCTTTATCTACATGTATCAACGATCAACATCTACCCATACCAAAATACACACACATCATTTTCTTACTTGACTCAAGGCCATATGTCTGCTAGTATCACCCATGGATAGACGGTTGGTTACAGACCACAAAAACGAAACTTGTTTCTTCTACTCTTCTGTTCTTCTCTCTTCTATCCTCTCACCCTTCTGGTTTACTAGCTGTCAAAACAAACCGTGTATTCCTTGTTTTACTTTCCTTGCTAGTGTCTAACATCTTCCCAAATGGGCTTTCTGCCTTGTGACACTGTACATAACACTTGTGACTATTCCTTTCATTTAAACATATAAACAGCTCACATAGAGCTAAACATTAAACGTGTTCTTTGTGAACCGGTTATGTTTCTCCCTGTCGCCTTAAGTAAAGATGATTCACGGGCTTTTAAAGATCACTGTTTTTTACTCAACTTATTCATCCTTTAGTCATAAACGAGAAAATATCATGCTTATACATAAAATGCGTTTCCTTGATCAATACTGTCTTGAAAGTTCGCGTAGGTTCCATCTTGAAAGTGTAAATCCACTTTCGTCATCTTTTTATCTCACCTGGAGACGCAAACACAACCAAGGTGTGTGGCATTTAAACAAAGAAGGCTATAACAGCCGCCAGTGTTCAAGTGAACAGCTTATCAGTATACTTTACGAAGAAGGAGTATGCCTTACAAACTTTGAAAATAAACTCACCAACTACCTACTCAACTACGCTGCCTTTATGCTTGATGCCACCAACGATCTCGCAACTATCATTAAAGGATATTCCATCGATAGCGCTCAAGCAAATGTGGTTAACTTCGCCGATCATTTATTTGATCTGATAGAAAACACTCTAAGCAGTAACTCAGGAAAAAACACCCCATCCTCAGGCTATGACCTCAGTGATATCTCTTTAAATGCTCTACTGCAACCAAGCTTTGCTTCCAAATAACAGTGGTAGAAAACCTAAGGAGTAGAAGAAAAGATCATAACCCATCTCTTGATATCTTCATGACTCTATGACTTTATGTTTTTATATGTGTGTCGCTATGCATAGAAATAGATACATACATATCACAACAAAAGCTTGTCCGTAGATTACCGCTCGTAAGCTAAAGAAGACCTCTTATGACGATGAGGAGAGTCTGTTTTTTTCTTAGACATCTTAGCAGAACGCACCAAACTCCAACGTTGAACATAGCTTTGATGATATCCCAAAGATGCATGTTCCCTATAAGATAACCTCCAAGCTTGCTTAAGATCATCTATAAGTACTGCACGCATATCCTCAAACGATTGATGCAAATGTCTTATCTCTCTAGCGAGTTGATCTCTATGCAGTTGAGCATGAATACGCTCACTGCGAAAAAATCGTGAGTTTGCTTCCCACTTTTCCATCATCTGCTGATGAAGATGATGAAAAGATAACTCACAAGCACGTAAATTGCGAGCTATGCTATCCAACTCCATCCGTACACTTTCTTGAAGTTGCCTCTGTTCACGTCGGTAAAGCTCTCCTTGGTCTTGCAATCCTGCTAATTTAACAGCCACTAACGCTAGTTCAGCTGAAAAAGCTTGCAAAGATGATCTCATCACAGATTCAAGATCATCCCATCTCTTGGTAAGTTTGTGTTCAAATTTTCCATAAAATTGAGAAAACTCTTGAGAAATACTCTGATTTTGACGCTCTAGTAAGAGTGCAAGCTGCTGTGTTTGATTCTTCAACTCCGCTACAGCTCCTTCCATCACTTGACGACCCTTAGCTCGAGAAGAAGGAGTACGTACATGAGAAAGATAAGTCTGAAGATCTTGAAGACGAAACATCGGACGTATGTAACGACCTTTTTTAACCCGTAAACATGGAATCTCTTTACCAGCTAACTGGGTAAGACGTGAACGTTTTACACCCAACAGAGCCATGGCCTCATCAGCACCCACCTGAAATTCTTCACAGTGTCGCGTTTCATCACCTGTTTCTAAAGAAGACAATTCACTGTACTGAGAAAGAAGAACAGGCTCAAAAGATATGTTATCTAAAGCAGAAAGAAGAGACGATAACATCTGATAAGGTGAAACTTTTGAAGATCTCTCCCCTGCCGATACACCAGACAGTGTCACATGGTGGGAATGATACGAAGATGTTGTGGTTTGTTTCATAGATGATGATTTTCTGAGTTGATATCTAAACTATTACATTTTTAAGACATATGCCAATAATTGCTCAATAGGCATTCTTGGTGTATCTTACTGATGAACCACCCTTGTCAACAAGCTTACCAACAAGAGACTTTGACAGACCCTTCCTATCTCAGTGCTTTCTTATCTTTCATGTACCACATTGTTGCCTAACCAGGACATCGTTCATATTTATGTTATTTGATTATTTACTATCACAAGCTGCGTATGCACATTTTTATATTGTGTTTCTTTTTCTTTTAGCAGGATTTTGTCTTCCCATATCAGAAGATATTTTGATTATTACGGCAGCTATTATCAGTGTCAAATATGCTCCAAATAACCGCGAGATTCTTTTTTTAAGTTGCTATCTAGGAGCCTATTCTTCAGATATTATTTGCTATAGCTTAGGACGCAAATTTGGCCATAATCTACTAACCAAAAAACCTTTTAGCAAATTTATTTCTAAAAAACATCTCTCTCGTGTAGAGCGTTTCTATGCCAATCACAGTATCCTCACCTTATTCTTTGGACGTTTTATTCCCTTTGGCATAAGAAATGTCATCTTCCTCACAGCAGGCATGTCAAAAATGCATCCTGTTAAGTTTTTAAGTGTGGATGCCCTAAGCTGCCTTGCAAGCTCTGCACTGTTATTCTATCTTGGCAGACGATTCGCTGACAACAGCGAATATCTATTTGATGTATTGCAACCTCGTCTCAATGCGATCCTCTCTATAATAGCACTCGCCATTGTGGCTATATGCTATGGCGTATATAGCCATCGTCGGCGTCGCAAACAGCACCCATCCAGCAACTAACTCCCTATCCCTAACTTATTTATCTGTTGTATAACAACAGATTTAAGACTTAACCAAAAAGCACTTTTTGTCTTTCTATTTGCTTTTGTATGTGTGTTTTTATGAGTTTTGCAAAACCTCGGTTATGACTTGCTAAAACCGACTCTCTTGCTAAACTGTGTTTTCTGAGTATCTAAACACAAAGAGCACTAGCTACCTCGTTGAAACATTCCACAATACATAAAATAGGTCTTTTGACATGACACCACCTAAAGCAGAGAAGGTATCAGAGCAATGGTTAGGAAAGAAAGCACCTGATCTTAAAGTCATCATCGATGGCAAAGAAACAGCACTGAGCAAACTATGGAAAAACCAACATCTTGTATTGTATTTCTACCCCAAAGACCACACCCCTGGTTGTAGCCAAGAAGCACAAGACTTTCAAAAACATCTCCCAGAGATCACAGATCTCAATGCCACTGTATTAGGTGTGAGTCGTGATTCTGAAAGCTCTCATCAATCTTTTAAAGACACATACCAACTTACCTTTCCTCTTATCGCCGACACCTCTCACAAACTCTGTGAAGCCTATAATGTCTGGCAAGAAAAAAAGATGTTTAAAAAGGTGTATATGGGAATTGTTCGCTACACATTTTGCATCCAAAAAGGAGGCACCATCAAACACGTATGGGCCAAAGTACGCGTTAAAGGACATGTACAAGAAGTTGTGGCAGCTCTCAAAGAATTATAACTGCTTATCCGTCTGAGTATGTGTGTGTGTGAATCTGATCATCCCTTCCTTTTTGCATAAAAGCTCTTCGGTCCAAACCATCACACCTAGCCTTCTTTAACTACCTACTCTGTAGGTAGTACATCCATATTAGAGAGAATTAGCCATGTATAACCATATACGGCTTTCCATCTGGCCATATATAACAAGACGTGTACATACCACTAGATCATAGGCCTGGACCAGTTCTTGCAAGATTTTATCTAGGACAAATATGGTCCTGTCAAAAAAATGACAAAAACTTGTTTCTATTTTGGCATGAGTTTTGTATAAAGAACATTAGGTTCCCTAGTTGAGGGACTATTTTTAAGCTCAATACTTAGACGGCTACAGGAGTTCTATTTATGTTTCATATCAACGACCTCTCCCAAACCGGTCAAACCACAGACCCCAGAAACTCAAAAAACACAGTACACACAAAAAATAGCAACGTCGTCTCTTTATCTGAATACAGAAAGCATCGTGCCATCAAAGAACAAAAACTTGCCAAACTTGGCATTGGCCTCAAAAAGACTCATATAAATCCTGAACATGAGTCTTGTGAACAATCTGTACTCGAGCAGGCAAAAAAAGCAGGGAACAAAGATCAATCTGTAGATATCAACACCGATGAATTCTTCATTCGCAATCTTGAACGCCATATGGAGGTATCTCGCAAATTACGAGAAGATCGGCTGAAGAAGAATTCACAGGTTTTGAAAACCTACAATATCAAAGATAAATCCTAAGCTTTAGTCTTCTCTTTTACATATATTCTTCTGTTGTTACTGCTGTTGTTGTTCCCCATTTCCCCCAGTTGTTAAGGATGTTGTTTATGTTGAAGAATGCTCAATTTGCCCCTTCTGATGATCAACCACAATCTGTGGTCGTTGATTTACAACTTTACAAAAAAAGACGTGAACTGACTCAAAAAATCGTACGCTCTCGTGTACCTCTTTATGTGAGTCACTTAGAAGGACGTGTAGACTCACCTCGCTCAAACTTATCACAACGTATCATGACCATTGAAGAACAGATTGAAGAACTCAATGATCTGTTGTTTCTACTAGAAGATGATAACTTTGAAACCGAAGAGTGATGTGTGCTATAGACAAACCTACTGTTGCTCGTTTAGCTTGGCCTAAACGAGCAACTTTTTTTTACTTCTCATATCCATTCACACATCAAGCTTTATGTCATCTTCTATGTGTCAAAAAAAATAGTGTCCTTCACTTGAGAATACCGACACTCTTATGCTAACCTAAATTCCTCACACACGTCTTTGTGCTCATAAGGTGACTTATAGACTGCACTGCTGACAATAAACCAGTTAACCAATAAAGGTATACAAAAGATAACTTGATAAGACTTACAAGGACACAACATGTAAGTGCATAAGCGCATAGATACAACAGAAGGTACAATAGAAAACACAATAAAAAACACAATAGAAAATACAATAAAAAGAACACTATACGGGGGTATAGCTCAGTTGGTAGAGCGGCTGCTTTGCAAGCAGTAGGTCATCGGTTCGATTCCGATTACCTCCACCATTGTTTCTCTATCCTCTATGACGTGTTACATACACGCTCATAACCTATACACACACCTAGAAAACACACAGATAAGCCATATCACTACTGATGACCAGGCTTAGTTAGTCTTTCATGAGCTCTTTTAAAACTGTATAAGCCTTATGAGCTTTGTAAAATTCTTTGATTTTACTATCATCACCACCATGTGCATCCGGGTGGGTTTTTTTCACAATCTCACGATAACGCTTACGAACCTCTTCAAAACTCGCTCCATCATCAAGACCTAGTTTTTGAAACAATTCTCTTCTTTTCTGCTGAGGATCCACAATAGACCGCAAAGATCGTTCCTCATCATCGATAGCATCAAAAATCTCATTAAGCAACCTATCCAGCATGGATTCCACTGACCTTAAAGACTTATTCCACAACGAACGAGTCAACTCAATGGCGCCTTCAAGACCCACTTTTTGCAATTTTACCTGACGAGCAACTTCCTTTTGAACACGAGTATGGATATCATCAAGCATTTTTTCCACATACTCATTAACCCCTTTTTCCATGGGAGCTAAAGAATCTTTGGCAACATCTAAGCCCCTTTTCATGGTCTTATCAGCTACATTTAAAATCTCCCGCATATTCCCTTCCACAGTACCAGCAACCTCTTTGACACTCTCAGGGAAGTAAGCTGAACCTTTTTTCAACCCCCGTAACACACTCTGGGCAGAATCACCCAAAGTAGGAAAGATTTTGTCACCCCAATGACTTTTCATCACCAACCCTCCTCCAAGAGCCACAGCTGCTAACACCACATACAATCGAGGTGATAAACGCAAAGCACCTGGAACAACAAGTGCCACTGCTGAAGCTTGTTGAACAGAAACTAACGATATATCTTCCATATCACCAGCACGTACATCAACCTCACCTAGCACTAAAACATCCGCCTCACCAAAAAGAACATAATGACAATTTTCATCAGCAAGCACTACAGCATCACCCAAATGATCTATCACAACACACATACTGTTTTTGGCAACCATAGATAAACCATCATCACCAGCATATGCTGGAACAAGCACACATAACCACATGATCCATGTGATAACAAAAAATGTGACAACGAAAAAAACCTACCTAACCATATAGATTTCTCTATACAAATATTATGGCTGATATTTTGAAGCATACACTTCACCGTCTCTACCTCTCCCTAACTTATTGTCACCTATCACCTGCCTCCACACCCCCCAACATCTCTTAACAACCATAAATCACAAACACACTCAACTAGAGATGGAAGCATTCTGCTGAGCTAGTCTGCTGGGCTAGTCTGCTGGGCTATGCAACCATAATCACAAACATAAGTCAATAAAATATGGAAACAAGTGAAAGCTAAAGATAAGCTGCTTCATAGATTTTTAACCTTTTAGCAAATACGGTGTCTAGATCATTATCTGTAATAATCACAAGTAGTCGCATATCTTTGATGTAAGCTTATATTTTTAAGATTATTAAGCACTAAGAAAACATAATAATATCTGTGACAAACACCAAGTGGATATAATTACCAGAATCTTTGATTACTCGATAAAACAATCAAACAAACTCGCAATTTTTCTCGACTAGCTCTGTATCAATGATGACATCAACCATAGGCGGGTCGTAGTCATCCACAAGGACAATAGCTTCTTTGCCAGTTTTTTCATGTAAAGAAAAGCATCTGTTACGGTTAAGTAGTGATTATGCTTGCATTCTCCATTTTTCTCTATAGAATGAAACAAAAAGAGGGTTTTTATGGATTTAAATGAATTAGTAGCCTCGCTTTCGCGAAAGCAACTTACAGAACTTAAAAAATCACTTAATTTACAACTTGGCACGCCCACAAATGAGCAGATAAAAAAGAATGCTGCAGGTAACTTTATTTGTCCTCATTGTGATGGCAAAAAAATTGTCAAAAACGGCCATGTACGAGGAGTACAGCGTTATAAATGCAAGGAATGTAAAAAATCTTTCAACCTTATGACTAACACGATGTTTCATCGCACTCAAAAACCACTCCACTTGTGGTCAAAGTGTTTAAAACTTTTATTTGAGCAGAAGTCTATTCGTTATATTGCAGAAGAGTTAAAGATTTCTACTTCCACTGTCTTCTACTGGCGTCAAAAAATTCTGAAAGCATTGAACGTTTTAACAGAAAACAAAAACCCTGTTTTAGATGGAATAATAGAAGCAGATGAAATCTATCTTCTTCTTAGCTATATAGGAAAAAAGAAAGACATGCAGCGAGCCCATAGAAAACGAGGTGAACCTGCTATGAAAAGAGGCATCTCTAAGTAACAAGATTGTATCCTTCATTGCTTTTAATCGATGAAAGAATTCATGAATACAGGCCAGCTGCTTGCCTCGCCCAACGGGACAGAAAATCATAATCTTAAGACATAATCTTAAGATAAGATCTCTGCAGTTTTTTTGCGTAGATTCACGTTCTTGATGATACATACTTCTTTCTTAAAAGCTTGATTTTATTAGAGTATCATCATAGCTGCGAATTTCTCCATTCGTTGAGGCTTTGATGTTGCAGGACACAAAAATCCTTAGGTTTTTTGCAGCAACTTTGACTCCATGCTTCTCACTTCAGTCAAGAACGTCATGTTTAAACTCTTCATTGTAAGAATGCCCACTTGTCATATCGACCTCCAAAATAAACAAGCACTATCTTAGCCGATTTTATCCTAATACGTCCTCCTCTACTTTTAGAAGGTAGCCTCACCTTACACCATATCGCTATGTTTACTCATTTACCCAAAAATCAGAAATTTGTAGTGGTGTGCTTTTAAGAATAAAACGCACAAAAAAGCCTGTTATTTAAATAGGTTATAGTTTTTACTAAATTTGAAAGGTTAATATTAGGATCACCTACCTCCACACCACCCAACACCTCTTAACAACCATAAATCACAAACACACACCACTAGAAGTGGAAGCACTCTACTGGGCTAGTCTTATAGGCTAGTCTTATGGGCTAGTCTTATGGGCTAGTCTTATGGGCTATGCAACCATAATCACAAACATAAAAGTCAATAAAATATGGAATACGTGAAAGCTAAAGATAAGCTTTCTCATAAACAAGATCTTTTTGATGATTGATCTTGTCATCACGAGCTTCATTTAAGGCTTGATCCACACGTTCATTTCCACCCACCCCTGAATGACCTTTCACCCAATGAAAGGAGGGCTTATAGGTTGTAACAAGATCATATAAAGTAGCCCATAAATCTTGATTCTTTACCGGCTGATTGCTTTTTAACTTCCATCCCTTCTTGCGCCAATTTTCTATCCAACCATCATTAAACGCACGAACAATATATTGAGAATCCGAATACACCTCAACCTTGGCAGGATATTTAAGAGACTTTAAACCCTCAATCACCGCCCATAGCTCCATACGATTATTCGTCGAATGCGAAACACTGCCCATTAACAGTTTTTCATGCTGACGCCACTGCAACAAAGCTGCCCAACCCCCACAACCAGGATTAGGAGAACAACCTCCATCAGTATAAATAACAACTCTATCTTCGATATCACTCACGTCTTGGTAACCTATATACATCTCATACTATCTCTACCGGATTCTGCTCTCTATACTCACACTGTACTCATAGCCATGCGAGAGATCTTTGAGACAACATCATGTTTGTGATCTTCATACGCTTTAACAACCTTACCATCCATCATCGCAACTTCACCTCCTACAATCACCCCCCAAACACCACCCTTCACTTTCAAACCATCATAAGGTGTCCAGCCGGTTTTACTAGCCATTGAAGCATGAGTGATGACATACTCTGCACAAGGATCCACAATGGTAATGTCAGCATCATAACCAGGACGTATGTAGCCTTTGTTTGCAAGAGAAAAAATCTGAGCGGGCCTTTCACACAACAAAGATACCAAATGAGGTACCGAAAGACGCCCCTGATCCAGGTGATGCAACATCACCGGTAATAATGTTTGCACACCCGGCATTCCCGATGGTGAAGCAGGATAAGGTTTAGATTTTTCTTCCAAAGTATGAGGGGCATGATCCGAGCCAATCACATCCACCACCTCCTTCTTCACACCTTGCCACAATGCCTCTCTATGCTCTGCAGAACGAATAGGAGGATTCATCTGAGCTAACGATCCCAAATCGTTATAACACTCAGGAGCAGCCAAAGTCAGATGCTGAGGCGTTACCTCCACTGTAACAATATCTTTATGCCAATCAAGAAACTCTATTTCGCTCTTCGAGCTAATGTGAAGCATATGGATCTTACGCTGACACCGGCGAGCCAACTCTACAATCATTTTCGTAGAACGAAGGGCCACTTCCTCATCACGCCATACCAAATGATCTTCTGGATGACGACCCTGATCTCTAAGATGAACACGCTCTCTAAGACGCTCCTCATCTTCACTATGAATCGAGATAGGTAAATCTGTCTGTAAAAAAATCTCTCTCAGTACAAACTCATCATAAAGCAACAGATCCCCTGTTGAAGATCCTAAAAAAATCTTAATACCACAACAACCCTCTTGATGACGTGCCTCTTTAAGCTCATGAAGATTATCTGCAGTAGCTCCTATAAAAAATCCGTAATTTACATAAGATGTTTTCTGAGCAATAGCTAACTTTTCACCAAGTGCAGCAATAGATGTGGTGGGAGGAGTGGTATTAGGCATCTCTAAAAATGTTGTCACACCTCCAAGCAAAGCCGCTTTAGACCCTGTGGCTATATCTTCTTTGTGAATCAAGCCTGGTTCACGAAAATGCACCTGACTATCAATCACTCCTGGAAACAACCACTTACCCGAAAGATCTATGGCCTCAACATCTGAGTAGGATGTTTCTAAAGAAGTCCCCAAGGCCACAATCTTGCCACCATCCACCAAGACATCAGCCCGAACATCTCCCTTACCTGACCATACCTGAGCATTTTTAAGCAATAACACGACTTCTCACCTTTATGTTTGTACTCTGCTTCCATATCATCCAAAACCCATAGCTCATCATACTTATCTACTCTTATCTATTCTATACGTATTCTATACTCATCCATCTATACTTATCCATCTATACTCATCCATCTATACTCATCCATCTATATTTATCGCCTCATCACTTATCGTCACTTCTCATATATCGACCTTCATCCCCCCATAATCAACACAAACACAATCAGCTTATAGGTTGCTTGCCAAAAAGTATATGATATATATGAAAGAAGCCACTTTCATAGCTTAGCCACACAAAATATAAAATCTTTTGTATCACTTCTGTATCACTTCTGCGAAAACATCATGAAACCTCCTTACTTTCGCCCATTAAACTGTCCAGCAAAAGTACCCACTCAGCCTTATCATCAACTTGCTAAACGTCCTTCAAGTGAGATCTTTCAACTGATGCAGGAAAAAGGCATTCATGCCATGATAAGCGAGTTCTATCACGCTCTGCATCAATCCTCAATTAAAGAAATGTTTCAAAAACGCCCCATTGAAGAATCCATCGCACGCAGTAGTGCGTTTTTTATTCAACTCATGGGAGGTGAACAGATATATAGACAACGTTATGGTGAACCAAAACTAAGAGCTCGGCATCTGCCTTTTCGTATCACTGAAGAAGCTCGAAAAGTATGGCTTGCCACTTTCTATGATGTACTGGACCATCCTCAAACATTTTCTTTTCCACCACATCATCTCAAAGAGTTCAAAACCTATCTTGACACCTTCTCTAAATGGATGGTCAATAGCTGACTTGATGTATGCCATTTCTATTTGACAATACTTGAAGTTTTGTATATGCTATGGCGTCTATGGTAGACAAATGATATGTCTACCCATTCACGCTGTTCACATGAGCTGTGCGCATGAAGCCTGCCCCTTGCTCGTTACTAGCCCTAACTTATCAACCCCTAACTTATCAACCCCTAACTTATCAACCAAAGTTATAAACACATATTATAAATCATTGTTACACAGCTATAATATATATAATATATAATAAGTGAATCTTGATTTTCTCTGAACTTTTAACATGTTTCCATATAACATCATCAGCGATAGCATCTATAATCAAGAACTTCCTTTCTCATCTTTACATCGTTATCTGTGCTTAAATGACAATTTAACATTTGCTTAACAACTCAAAACGGAGACTCCACCAACATGAATATTTTATCACTATTTTCCATCCGCTTTACAAAGTCCTCACTGATAACTCTTTTGGTATGGGTGTTTGCTCTGAGCAATATCAGTTCAACAGCCTTCGGCCATCCATACTTTTCAAGCCACACTCATGTCAATGATGTAGCACAAGCACAAGCTGAAGAAGACAAAGCAAAGGCAGAAGCGAAGAAAAGAGCAAAAGAGAGAGCAGCAGAACAAGCAGCATTAAAAAAGAAAGCCGCAGCCGAAGCAAAGGCAAAAGCAGAAAATGGTGAATCTCCTACACTATGGGAGAAAGTCCTTTCCTCACCTGGTTGGGCATGGAATAACGTCACCACATGGGTTCAAAGTCTTCAAGAAAAAATGAAATCCAAAGATAGCGATACCAACAATGAACTTGTAGATTATTCCCCTGCAAATATCAACCCAGGAAAAACTAATGACTTACCTCTCAATACACCAAAAACTGAACCGAAAACAAATGAGCCTACAGCAGCTGAACCATCTCAAGCAAAGAAACCTTCAGCAGAAACCAGCGTAGAAAATAGCGTTAAGAATGGTGTTAAGAATAGTGCTAAGAAAGAACCTCTTGCAACTCAAGAAGAAACCCTAAACACTCAACCTGATAATCAAAACAAAAAGAATCAAAAGACCAGCAAGCAAACCAGCAAGCAAAAAAATAAAAATACAGCTCCGACTTTAAAACTTATAGCTGTCTCTGATGATGCAGCTTCCGGTAATGTAGAAGGATTTGTCGGATTGGGTGTTGCTTTCAGTTTTTCTGTGGATATAAAGTCTGATGAAGTAGCTGTGACTGTAGCTAATATCCTCCCTGAGAGCTCTGCTGTGGGACAACTCAAAGTGGGCGATAAAATTGTAGGTATCCAAAGAGTCACCGATGAATCTGAGTGGCTGATGTGGGATGATATGACTGTTGACTTTTCTGAACTTCTCAGCGAAGAAGAATTTTCCAAACTACAAAATCGTCTCGAAGTAATCTTTGAAAATGCCGTTAAAGAAGTTCTTTCTGAAGTAACATCATCTTTAGGTTTAGATGTTAGCCGCGAAGATATTACTGCTTTTTTCAATGGTAACTTTACTCTCAACCAATTAGTGGACTATGTAAAATCCCTAATAGATGATTACAATACTTCAGCAGAAGGGTTTAAAAGCCTAACAATAATCGAAAAAAACATACAAAAGTGGATCGAAAAATCTCTAGCTGTGGTTACACATACAGTATTACGAGGTGATAAAGGTACATCATTATCTCTTAGAGTACAACGCGGCGATGCTTTCCTAACTTATACCCTAGACCGTAAATTCATTGCTGTACCTAACCAAACTTCCAAAACCCCAAACAACTCAGATTTAGGCATATTCTTTGATACAAACTACGACAAAGATGGATATCTTGCTTCAGTTACAGTGAGTTATTTAACCAAGCGTGGTAGTGCTAAGAGAGGTGGTAATGTAAAAGTCGGAGATACTATCGTTGCTGTTCTAAAAGATGCCACAGGCAAAAAAGATAGCACTACGTATATACGTTCCCTCAATCTGCAAAAAAGTAACCATGAAGAAAACATGGCAACTGTCCAAAGATTATTTAGCGATTACAATAAAACCAACCAGTTACATTTTTATGTACACGTTCCTTCTGAAATAACCTTAGAAGACAACTCCGAATCAACAAAATCAGCAGAACCAGCAGATGAACTAGAAAGTGAAAACGCTGTTGAAGAAACTCCCTCAGCAATTGAAGAAGCTGTAAATAAAGCTAATGAATTGAAGATGAGTTACTTAAAAGCGGAAGCAGAAGCTCTTAAAACTATCGTAGATGAACTCAAAAACAATCTTAATGCTAAAGATGAAAATAGCTTCGATATGGCTAAAGCTCGACTCGCTGAAGTTGTCATCCAAGCTGAAGAGTTAAAAATGAACTATACAAAAGCGGAAGAAGAAGCACTCAAAGATGTGCTCGATAAACTTCAAAAAAGTATTAAAGCAACTGAAGAAGCTATAGAAAAAGCAGTTCAAGAAGAAGAAGAAAAAGCTATATCGCAAGTTGTAGAAGCTGTAAATAAGGCTAATGAATTGAAGTTAAACTACTTAGAAGCGGAAGCTAAAGCTCTAAAAAATATTATAGATGAACTCAAAAACACCCTTAATGCTAAAGATAAAAATAGCTTCGATATGGCTAAAGCTCAACTTGAGGAAGCTCTTAGCCATGCTGAAGAGTTAAAGATGAACTATACAGAAGCTGAAGCAGAGGCACTGAAAGATGTGCTTGATACACTTCAAGAAAGTATTGAAGCAGCTAAAGCAGTTGAAGAATCCCTGAAAAAAACACCCCAAGAAGAGCCCGTCGAAGAAAGCCCAGAACTTATAGGTACTCCTGTGGAAATGACAGAATCTGCTGCAACAAAAGAAACAGCTCCGTTTCCTTCCCCATCTGTTGCACAACTCTGTGAAGATCTAACAGGTATGGAAAACCCAGCAGATATTGACTTTGATAATCCATTGATGGATCTATGCTTTTCATTGAAAATAGAAAAATCCAGTGGTATTAGCTACTCTAGTGTTGAAAATCAAGAATGCCTTAACTTGGATCTTTCCACTATGCCATCACAGGTATCCATACAACCACTTAGTCACCAATCTATGTCATCTCCGTTCATGAGTGTCAGTAGCACAGAAAGAGATGAGCCTTATAGTGACACTTACAATGGCGAGGCTATGCATTGGACTAAGGCTCTGAGAATGGCACAATTACCTGCTCCTGCTGAATCTCATGTACGACTTTACATGCGATTTATCTTCGCAGTATCTGGCGTAGATATTTCTCACTTTTCCATCGAGCACAGTAAGGATGCAGAAACCTTTAAACTATGTGCTAACTACAATATTTCTTAGTCATCAACACACCATCTTCAGCTCAGGAATAGATATTCCTGAGCTATTTTTTATCCTCTATCCCAGATCTCAGCCACAAACCATCCTATATGACTATCTATGACACAAGATGAAAGGTGTAAGAATAATTTTCCTAGATAAAAACTATGATTTAAGACTTGTTGTATAACGTATGTTAAAATAAGATGTAACCCTTTGAAATATTAGGTATATATACAACACAAAACCCAACATAAACCCCCGCATAAAGCTAAACATAAAAAAACATATAAAATAGGTCATAAAACATGAATCACACACGCAACTTATTGATGGTACTGTATCTTGCCATAACATCTTTTAGTGTATGTTTTAGTTTAGGCTTATCTTCTGCCGCTTTAGCCTCTGAGCATAGGATCACTTTCCAACACAAACACACTTCCTTTAAACACCTCAAATCGTATCTCAACGCTTTAAAATCTTATGTTTTCTCTGAAGCCTATGACCAAGTGGTTCGTCTTAACCTCAGAATAGAAGAACTTAAAGATGACATAGTAGTCAAAAACAACACACAATTTGGCAAAAAACGCAAAAAGAGAAGACGAGCTATTCGAAAAGAACGATCCCTTATTATAGAAGAATTGCAATTGCTTAAAGCCCACACACTAGAAAACATCCAGTATTTAGACGATTATATACTCAGTGAAGAAGAACAATATAAGTATATTTTGCGCAATAGTCGTAAAAGAGACATTAATGCCTCTCCTAGATTTAGGGCTCTAGGTAGTTTTGTACAAAAAATACGAAATCACATTTATGATTTTAAAGAAGAGATTACCTCTGCACTCGACCATAAAATCAGAAAAGTTCGGCGCTTAAAATAACGTTACGCGTTACTACCTGCTATGTCTTAGGGTCTCCGCAGTGGTGATTTTGCTCTTAGTGCATTTATATCTTCTTATTTTTATAGATTTAGACGGACTATGACCAACCACTACTATATCACCACTGCCATTGACTATCCCAATGGCAGGCCTCACATTGGCCATGCCTACGAAAAAACCTTAGCTGATCTTTATGCTAGATGGCATAAACTTCTTGGCAAAAAGACATTCTTTCTTACAGGAACAGATGAAAATGGCCAAAAACTTGAGCTTTCTGCACAAACACACAACTATCCCAACACGCAATCTTATGTAGATCATCATAGTGAATACTTTCGTCAGTGCGCTCAAACCTTTGCTCCCAGTCACACAGACTTTATTCGTACCACAGAAGATCGTCACCTGAACACAGTAAAGACCTGGTGGCGTCATCTCTCATCTAAAGGTGACATATACCAAGGAGAATACGCGGGACTGTATTGCTATCACTGCGAGCAGTTTATCCCACAAAACAAGATCAAAGAGGGCAATCTATGTCCCATACACGAAAAACCTCTAACGGCTCTTAAAGAAAAAGGCTACTTTTTCAAGCTATCTAAATACCAAGATACCATCAAAGATCTCCTCACCCATCATCCTGAGTTTGTCTTTCCATCTTCAGCTTACGAAGAGATGCTCTCAAGGATTGTGTCAGAGCCTTTAATGGACTTACCTGTTTCTAGAAAATCCAAAGGTTGGGGCATTCCCGTACCAGATGACTCTGCCTTTGTTATCTATACATGGTTTGATGCTCTTATCAATTACTACTCTGTAATCTCCTGTGGTGATCTACCACAAGATGCCTGGCCACCTGATGGACATATTATTGGAAAAGATATCACCTGGTTTCATGCTGTTATTTGGCCAGCCATGCTAACTGCTCTAGAATTACAACTTCCCAAAAAAATCATTGTTCACGGCATGGTACTTGATGGCCAAGGCAAAAAGATGTCAAAAACAGCAGGAAACATTATATCTCCCACACAATTGACCGCTCATTTCCCACTGGATTCTATCCGTTATGTCTTTTTAAGATACATCTCTCATGGCAGTGATGGCAAAATATCCCTTGAAACCATCCAAACCAAACACAATCAAGAATTAGCCAATGATCTAGGAAATTTGGTCAGTCGGCTGATCAAGCTTTCTTTAAAAAAACTCGGTACACACATCACAGCTATCAGCTCATCTCCAAAGGTAGCATCACTTAGTGCCGATGCCTCAAAGCTCATAGAAAAAGTCTGTAAAGATATGGAAACTTATCATCATCATAAAGCCATGGATCATCTTTTTGAAGAGGTCTCAGCACTCAATGCTTATCTGAACCAAGAAAAACCATGGGGCCTGGATAACACACAAAGCATCCATAACATCATCTATCCATGCCTCTTTCGTCTCAATATCCTCACCTGGCTACTCAGCCCTTTTATGCCATCCATTGCAGAGCGTATCCTTTCGTATTTAGGCATCAAAGATCTATCCATTTTCTCACCCTGGATACAACCCCCTCACAGCCATAACACCTTTGCTCCCAATTTTCAACTGACCTCACCAGAACCTCTATTTGTTAAAATCGAGACTCTCTCATAAGAGCTTCATAACACTTCTACTGGATCTACAAACAAAATATGGAGTGATTATAAGATAAAATTGGCTAAGATTCATCCAGATTGTCATATTCAATTTAACAGAAGCTTTTACTCGGTTCCTCATGGTATTCATGAGCACTTTCAAAGACACACAGAAGAGGCTGCATCAAGTAGTCTACATCCTAATGAATGTTTAAAACTTGTCTTAAAAGAAGAACACTACCCTAAAAACCTTAAAGCTACTACCTTTCTAGATTGCGCTAAATTCCGCTCTTGTGTGGATGATTGGGATAGTAGCTTTAACAGAGGATTGAACAGATCCGTTCTAAGAGGATTGGTTCAGCTCAGTTAGTCCTCCTCATAAAAAGCAAAACCTCATTGTTTTGCGAACCCACGGGACGAGGAAAGACTCACCAAGCTAGATGTCCTCATTTGTGATGACTTTGGACTGCGAAGTTATACGCACTCTGAAGCTACTTTTTTGCAAGCCTTGCTTGAAAGTCGCCAGTCTGCTGGTGTTTAAATGGTTACTTCTCAAGTAGACCCTAAAGGTTGGAAAGGCTTGTTTGAAGACCCAATCATTACCCATACCTATGATGGCTGTGATATCTCGAATTATGAATACATCTCATCATATCCTTTTAAAAAGACTAGAACAGGCCTTTTAAGAGGCCTAATATTAACCTTGGCGCTGTATTTGAAACACAAGAATGTCATTTTTGATGAGAAGCTTTGAAAGGGTTGAGGTGATGGCACAATACGGTGAAGTGGTGGATTTTTCAAAGACAGTAGCCATGGTCGTGCATGACTCCCATCACCGACGATAAAAACTTTCATACCTGCCATATTTCCATCAACAACCTAAGAATATCAGAATGCAAAAAGCTATAACATCAATACTTCTTGCTAGAGATGCTAGAGAACTGATGGAAAAGTGTGTCCTTAAAGTCACAGAGATTTCCGCTCATGTCACTGAGCGGTGCTATTAGCAAGTTTCGTAACCTCTTCTGGTGTGAGTCCTGTCGAAATCGCAATGACGTTTACATCAAGCCCATTGGAAAGCATGCGTCTAGCCACGGCTGCTCTCTCTTCGGCTTTCCCTTCGGCTATCCCTTCGGCTTTCCCTTCGGCTTTCCCTTCGGCTTTCCCTTCGGCTTTCCCTTCGGCTTTCCCTTCGGCTTTCCCTTCGGCTATCCCTTCGGCTATCCCTTCGGCTATCCCTTCAGCTTTCGCTTTGCTAATAATTTTTTTGTTTTCAAGTATAATCTCATCATCTAATTTCTTATACCACTCATTTCTTTCTTTTGACAAGCGTGCAAACATTTCAAGATCAGATAATTCACCTAATCTTTTCAGTCCTTCTCTCATGGCTCCTCCTAAATTCCAAATAAATACTCTTTCCTCTTCACTTAAGCTTTCCGATCTAGCAAGAAAAGTTAACGCAGCCCACTTTT
>MPNI01000006.1 GCA_002238945.1 Proteobacteria bacterium bin106
AGATCAGATAATTCACCTAATCTTTTCAGTCCTTCTCTCATGGCTCCTCCTAAATTCCAAATAAATACTCTTTCCTCTTCACTTAAGCTTTCCGATCTAGCAAGAAAAGTTAACGCAGCCCACTTTTCTACATCGTCTGTATCGGCTAGCGTACAAAGTTTATCAAATTTTTTCGTTTCTATAAAGTTCAAGTTGAATTTCTTAGAAACGCGAAGGCGAGGTTGGATACCACTTCTTATAGCCGCAGTATGATGCCAACTATCCTTTTCACCTTTATATGCTTCCAAATGATCTGTGCTACCATCGCAAAAAATAATAGAGTTGATGGGCATTCTCTCAAATTCAGGCAAGCCTTTTTCTATCAGATTTGAGAAAATTCTCATCGCATACCCCGAGGCCCTATCTGGGAGATCAGGGAGGATAATCTTTTGCATTTCAAAGTTGCAAAAGCCGGTGATCGATACCGCCACACCATGTTTGTCTATAATCTCGCCTGTGTACAACGTGACGTAATCAAGGACGTGAGTTTTAACACGCGAGTTGCTGCCAAGCATCTCTGTTTTTTGAGGAAAGAGTTGTATGTTTTTTAGATGCTTAAGATCAGGATCTAGGGGTATGAGGAGTTTTACAAAAGATGGAACATCATCCATCACTCTTTTAAAGACAAAATCATTGCTCATCTCTAATAATTCTTGTGTTCGAAGCTTTTTTGGCATAGGCTCGTTGTTATTTGTTTTGAATGTCATACGGTCCTCTAGTGTAGTTTAAATAATAGAATAAATTAATAGATATATCTGTATTTTTATGAACTCTCAAAATTGCACTCTCAGAAGCGCTGCTGTAACAACATGGCAGCTGTGGTGTAGTCGCTGGACTTAGAGCGATAAATAATGTGTGCTTGCGTTTGTAAACACACCTACATTTAAAGCTGCAATGTGAGGTAGTGAATTTAAGTTGACAGCATCACGTTTAAACTCTTCATTGTAAGAACCTCTTCTTGTCATATCTACCTCCATGATAAACAAACACTATACTTAGCTGATTTTATATTATGCTTACTCCACTACTCCATCCACTACTCCATATTTTGTGAGTAGGTACATTCATTACTATCACTATCCCAATAGTCACATGGAAGATGAACCAAAAACTTCTAAAAAGCAAGTGACATCTCTTGTAGGTTATGATAAGCACTGATTGGCAGACCTAACGAATAAATTTATGTCTTTTTCATTATACCGCCGCTAGACTGTTTTTATGTTAGCAAGACCGCACTCTTGAAATTCATCATGAATCATAGAAATGAAAAATAGAAGTGAAAAAAGGTTAAATATGATTTTTCTTTTTCTTGATCCTAATAACTATCGTCTTAACCACCATAGGGTCATGTGGTGGTGATCCATTAGCCAAAATTCACAGATAAATGATCTATGCTATAGAGCTCATGACTTTCTTCATAGCGTTTTTGTACTTCAACATTCACCACGCTCTTTCTTACCAGGTTCCTTGTACTTCACAAATAATCTGCTATCAAGAACTAGCTTCTTTAATACCCCCTTACTAAAACTATGGATGATCGATTCATTCAGCTCATTACGCATTTGAATACACTTAATCCGACACTTCGGCGAAAGCAGCAACGCTCGCCTAATCAGCGCTTCAAGAAACCAACAATATAAATGATTTATGATGCTATCGCTATAGAGATCCAAGGGGGCAATTCTATCTCGAAATGCTATAATATTACGCGCAATATGCCGAACGTCTTCTTTGCTCATGGTTCTTGAAAACATAGAGATACCATTCTTATATAAGTAATAAGTAAATAAATAAAGTGATCAACGACCACACTGTATTAAAAAAGATGAGTTATTTCTAAAAACAGCGTAGTAGCCAGTAAGCTAAGAGCAGAAGAGACAAGAATATCAAAAATCATTGTCTAACTCACTGTCTTGTGCAAAACCATCATCCCATGTCTCTTCGAGACGATCTTGCATGGTGGATAATTTTTCATAGATCACTTTTTTGGCTACTTGCATCACCACTAAGCTGATACCAATACCCATCAGAGTGACTACAACATACTCAAAAGCGATACTGCCGCGTTGCTGTGATGGTTGTGAATAGAAGGTGTTTTTCATGATAAGCATTCCTTTTTTGATTGGGTGAAAAATGTCATATGTGATGTGATATGAGATATGTTTCTGCGCCGTATATCGAGAAAGCATGATTGTACATAGAAATGTCACATATTCATAAGGACATTTCATTTAGTCATCTATATCAATAGATGAGAGATGATTTCTTATGAATAGATCATAAAGAGCAGGTGGTTATATGAGAAGGGTTGTGAAGTTGAGTGAGATAGCACATAAAAAAGCCATCTTTGCTCAATAGAGCAAAGATGGCTTAAAGAGAATGGAAACATCTGAGGTTAACTAGAGAATGTGTTCTTAAACGGGATTAAACGCCCAAGGATAAGTGACAGTGACTTTTTGGCCACCAGCTGGTTTGGGAAATTTCCAGGTTCTCACCTTTTGAAAAATACAACCAATCAGCTCCGAAGAGCCTACAGTATCTTGAATTTTTGTCACCGATACCACACGACCATTAGCTCCAATAACAAAGCGAGCTTTAATACGTCCTCTTGCGTTAGGATTACGTTGGAGCTGTTTTTCATAACAATGTCTGATAGCGTTATGATTAGCACGAATTACTTTTGTGACCACCCCTGAATTCAAACCACCCGAAACACCTGGAGCACCATCAGAGCTTACATTGATCTGAACCTTTGAACGACCACCACCAGTACCAGAAGCAGAGAAGCCACCAACACCTTTAGCACCTGTCAGGATACCACCTCCTCCAGAGCCAAATTTGTTCATTTGACCTGATGTTCCTTCAAGTCCCAATGCAGAACCTGCAGCTAAACTACCACCTAAACCTCGAGTACGTTCACCAGAACCACTACCACCACCCAATCCTCCTCCTGAAGATTGGAAATTCGTACGAATAGCTCCAGCACCAGCTTTATTAAAGATTTTACCAGCACTCTGACCAAGCTTAGACAAATTCACTCCTGAAGCTTGTTTATTACTCACTCCTTCCACACCAGCTACGCTGTTTTTGCCCTTACCTTTACGTACCCCTCCTTTGCTACCGTTACCACCTCCAGCAACACCTTTGGCACCAACACCTTTTAAATTCTTCTTAGGACTACCACCAGAAACTGTACCGTCAGCTTTTTTACCACCTACTGCTGCACTACCTACCACAGACTTAGGCGGTGTTTTAGGTTTTGAAACTACCGTTTTGGGTGCTGGTGCAATTTTATTGAGCTTACGATTAGGAGTAGGACGCGTAATCTTTTGTGGCTTCACCTTCTCAACAGCTTTTTGTGCCGGCTTGATAGGTACCGGTTTAGGCTTCACCTGAGGAACCACAGGTTTTTGATTTTCTTTTTTTACAGGCTTGATAACGATTTCTGGTTTTTTTTCTTCTTTTTCTTTTTTGGGAGTACTCACATCCTTAGAAACCGTCACCACGGACCATATATCATCTTTTTTATGAGCATCCATTTCAGGAGCAGGACGTAAAATGATCGTTCCAGCAGCCATAAAGAAAAACAACATACCTGCCCAGATCATGGCTAACAACAAAGGATCACGAGGAGATTGTTTAGGCAGTTTGAGTTTGGGTAATGTGACATAAAGAAAGAAATAACGTACCGGGCCGTATTCCACATCAGCTATATCTCGAGATGATAGCTTAAAGTTACCTGCCTTTTCTACATTTTTGATTTTGCCAGCACGCCGTAATCGAGCTTTCATTCCCTTGACAAGCTTTAAGGTGAAGCCGGATGTAGTGGCTTTAGCAATGGTGAACAGCTTGATATTTTTAGGTCCTGCAGCAATGAAATCTGCTACACCAAAATGACCAATCGTTGCAACAGAACGTTTTTTAGATCCTTTCTTTTTAGGATGATAGTGTTCAATCTCTAAAACTCTATCTCCCCAACAAGCCACAACCTCAAGGGTTTTACCTGAACTTTTTTCGCCAACTTTGTCTACATTGAATAATTGATCTTTAGGTACCAAAGAAGATGGCTGAGGTGTGGAAACAGCAGCTTGGCTTTTTTTAGTTTTAGTAGGTGTGGAATCATTGATCACTTTGCCACGAGCAGCACCGACAATCAGCTTTTCATCGGTGGGTAGTTCTTGTTCGAAATGCAGTTCGACGTTACCGAATTGGATCTTATCTCGTGGATGAAGCTCGGTTTCCACATCAATTTTTTTACCATTAATGGAAATCCCTGCTTCACTACCAAGATCGGTAATACGCCAATTTCCATCAGTTTGTCTTTCCACTAAGCCGTGGATAGGCTCTACGTTTTTTCCAGCCAACACCAGATGGTTCGATGGCAAACTTCCCACGGTAATGGTAGGTTGATCGAGTCGATAGCTTCTCAGTCCGGCTACGGTATTGTATATAAAGAAAAACTTCATAAACTCACTTTATATATGCCCAGCACGACCCTGATGCTCTAGGAGATAATGCTTAAGTAACGGTTATAGCCATAGCTGTTCACTGTAGAACGTTTATACTCTCTTATCTATCTTATCAAAATCATCGTCAATAAACTCTATGGAGGGAAGCTATAAGTGGATACTTTTTTCTTCCATTAAAATAACAGAGTTAAGGATGTTATGAGGTCCTGCACATGAAGAGAGATGAAAAGAACCATGAGAGGTATGGCTCATTGAAGTTTTTCCATGATTTCAAAAGCTATTTCATCCCATGAAGGATCACCACCTGCTTGTTGGGTAGCTTTATCGATCAACTCCCGAGCCTTCTCTTTATCCCCTAAGTTTTGTAAATAAAACAACCCACAATTAAACAACACCACTTTATTGTTGCCATGTGCCTGAGTGAGTTGGCTACATAAATTTTTAACCTGCGATTTTCGCTTCAAATGACGGCCAGCTGTCACCATTCCCAGATCGGCATACCAATCTTGAGGCAACTTCGATAAATGCTTGATAGCTTCTTTGTAATGACCATATTTTAAAGATAGAATACCCAAGTTGAAAAGAGCCGGAGCATAACTGGATGAACGTGACAGAGCTTTTTTAAAACTCTTAATGGCTGCTGAGGTTTGATCTAACTGAAGAGCAGCAATACCATAAGCATTATGAATTGCAGCTACAACCACCACACTCTTTGAAGACCTAAGGAGAGGATCAAGAAAGATCTTAGCACGAGCAATGTTTTTAGCTTGTACAGCTGCAAGACCCATTTCGAGTTGAGCCAGATCAGGCAGCTTTTTTTGATTTTGACGAACACGTAAAGCCATCAGTTTTTTGGCTTGTTGGACCACCTCTAACACACCACCACCACTCACCCGCGTGGCTGCAAGACTATCCACAAGATCAGCTTCTGAAGGATTCTCTTTAGATTCAAGGCCAGCAGCATAATCAGCAGCCTGCTGAGATTTCACTGTTCCTGTACTTAAAGGATTGTTAGAAATAGATGTCATAAGGGTATCACCGAACTGTGCTGATGCTGAACCCCTCCTTGGTGTGGCATCCATAGAATCATAGTCATCCCCATCAGCAGATGATAGAGAATAGTCATCATCACCCTGACTACCTTTATCACCCTTACTGCTTGAAGGAGTGGTTTCACAACCAGCAAGTATCAGCCCCAGTATTAACCCTAGTATTAACCCCAGCGAGCTCAAAAAGCATATCTGAAATCGTGATGATGGAAATATGAGCGTTTTCATTCTTTTCTTCTTCTCTCTTCTCTCTTCTCTCTTCTCTCTTCTCTCTCTTCTCTCTTCTCTTACTTATTCTGCTACTACTACTCTTTTGCTACTGCTCTTCTTCTGCTCTAGATCTTACTTACTTTCTTCCCGTCTATACCTTAACCTATGATCTATAAAAGTAGCGTTGTACTTGTCGTGTATTCTGCTGTTTATCTGAGGGCCTCGCTAAGTCCTGAAGAAATAGGGCTCCCAATAAAGTCAGGTTGCACTACCCAATCGTCTGTGGTCACTTGTGAGTTTTTTCCTGTATTCACAGCCTGAGCAATTAAGCGAGAGTGATCCGAGTATACATGGAATTTTTGACTATCACGAAAAGCACTTTGAAAAATGCCTTGAGCTTTTGAGTAAGCTTGTTTGGCCTGAGGAGCTAACTGTTTTTTTACATCCGCTATTTTAGCTCCTTGGATAGCTGGAGGGGAAGAGTACTGATCAGCAAGCTGTTGCCATGCTAACGCCATTTGATATTGAGCCGCTACTCCCCAGTAAGCATCGCGAGTATTGATCACTGCAGAGAAGCTGCGTAACAATCTTTCCAAACCAGCTGTTTTCATCTGAATGGTTTGTTCAAGATTACTGAGCTGACCTCCTTTTAAGGTTACTTGCTCATAACGCCTTACCTCTTCCATACTTCTAAAGAAGAGAATTTCTGCTACAGCTTGGCGAGAAGCCGCATCAGCAGTAGCTGCTGATGCAGAGGAGGTATAAAGAGAAAGAATTCTTTTAGCATGAGGGTTTTGAGCTCCACCGTTACGATTGTTTGCCACAAACTGTCTATGGGCCATCTTCACCCGTTGAGTCACTGTGACTCCAGGTAATCTGTTATAGACATCAATGACCTGATTCATTCTGCCAAATTCTTTATTGGCATACAGAGTCATAATGACATCTTCCACACGTGCAAGATAAGCTGCTGGATTGTATTTACGTAACCCTGAACAGCTCTGAAGAACCTTATTAGGTTCATCATAGAGAATAATGGAAAGATCACAGGCTTGTTGCATAGCTTCAGCAGCTTCTTTGGATTGAGGATAACGATTGACATAGAGCAAATAGTACTTACGAGCATTGTCGTATTCAATAATACTCTCTGACATTTGAGCCATACGTAACAGAGATTCCTTAGCCTCAGGAACAGCTTTAAAACGTGTCATCACCACATAATCAGCTTTGATAGCACTGGGGTAATCGTTGGCTTTCATAAACATCACAGCAGCATTATAGTAATACTTATACACCTGTGGAGAATTCGGCCAATCTGAAGCTAATTTCAAGAAGCCTTTGGCACGTTTGGTAAGATCTTTTTCTTTATTCACGGTCTCTTCATTCACACCACGTAACAGATCTTTCATTTTCTTCCCTAAGCTTCCTTTGTTATAAGCAGGGTTTTTGGTGAATTCAAGAAGGGCGAGATTAAGACCTTTTTTATCATTTTGTAACAGAGGAAGAAGAGATGTAACCGCTTTCATCCCTTCTTTGGTACCTGGATATCTTCTTGCTACCACAAGAAGATAGGTAATGGCATTTTTACTATCATTATGACGATAGTAAATCTCAGCAAGATAGACATCACAGTTTTTCTTGACTTTTGGATCACGTGGATACCATTTCAAATAAGATCCACACGCTTTGATAAAGTTATTGGCTTTATAAGAAAGTTTACGCTTAGGCTTTTTAATATCATAAGGAGCTTTGTTGGCTAAAATTTTCTTAAGCTCTGGTTCAAAATCTTTATAATAAGAATCAAGCATATATTTAGCAGAATCTTTATGAATGTTCTTGATTCTCTTACCTTCTTCATTGATAATGAAAGCTTTATTCTTACCCATTGACGCCACTTCAAAATAAAGCTTTCCAGCCGTACCAAATTCTTTACGGAAATAGTGAAGATCAGCCAAATTAAATTTGATCTCTGTGGCTTGATTGGATTTAGGGAAGCTAGATAGATACAGTTTATAGCCTTTTTCTGCTTCTAAGTTATGAGCACGAGATCTTTGTTTTTGGGCATTTTTATGAGTGATTTTTGAGTAATAAAGGATTTGATCACGAATATTCTTTTGTGTTTCAAGCACTAAACGACGATTCTGAGTATTTCTTTTCGCCCATGGCGACTTCAATCCGTATCTAACGTAATAGAGTTTGAGCTCTTTCCATAACGAATTGTAATTACCCAGTTGGTAGGTAAGATGGATCAGTGCTGCTTGTGCTTCAGGAGCCTCTTCAGACTCAGGGCTATGGTTTTGTAGCTTATGAAAGACTTCCACAGCTTTGGCATATTTTCCTTGATCCACAAGAATATCAGCGAGCATCTTAAGAAACTTGGCCACATATCTATTCTCGCCTTGAGAGCGAAAATAAGAAAGTGCTGAAGGAACATTACCAATTTCAGCAAAAGCTAAAATAATGTCACGCAAGGCAATCTCACGCAAATTCTGTTTAACCTTATCTCCACCTTTGGTGCGGGTGATGGTACGTTTCCAATAGATCAGTGCTTTGCGGTAATTGTTGAGGTTATAATATGTCCAGCCTAATTGATAAAGAGCTTGATCATAAAAGTCTGAGCTCTTATGAACTGTAATCACTTTAGTGTAATGTTTTTCTGCTTGTTGATACTGATTTTTTTCAAAATAATAATCCCCCAAAGAATAATAAGCATCTCCTGTACGAGACGAATTGGGAAAGCGTTGAATCAAATTAGATAACGTACGAGCAGATTCATCTTGTTTATTGAGAAATTGAAGAGCAAGCGCTTTAAAGAAGATCACTTCATCAAGTTTTTTGTTTTTAGGAAACTCCTTGATAATGGCTGTAGAGATTTTCACATACTGAATCCACATCCGATTAGATTTTTGATGGATCAGCTTTGGCTCAGCACCTCTACGTCCTTTAGCGTTCCAGTTATCCCATTTTTTTTGAAAAATACCATCTTCTTGAGAGGTAACGTAACTCGCTTGTTCCAATTGTAAGCGCAACATACGCTCCATAATTTTCAGCTTTGCCTCAGAGCCCTTAGGTTGACGATCAGCGATACTGCGCATTTGTTGTAAGGTGCGCTTAATACCTTTAATCAACTTCCCTTCCACAGTGGAAGCAATAATGGCAGAACGCGAAATACTTGGTCTGCCAGATCGAGTAGGACTTGAAGCTGAACGCTGAAATCGTGACTCCTCCTTTAAACCGATAGTTGATTCTTTACGATTCAAAGACTGAGCATTCACAAGAGGATTCACCACCGCAGTGAGCAAAAAGATACAAACCACAGCAGCTGTAAGGATGATGTACCTGCTAGGCTGATGGCCTCTATAGCAGCTAAGGCTTTCTGGGCAACGGCCTTCTGGGCAACGGCCTTCTGGGCTAAGGCTTTCAGCTCCATCTGCACACATGCCCACCACAGACTCTCCTCGCACAGATGCACTTTGGGCAACGGCTCTTAGGGCAACGGCTCTTAGGGCAACGGCTCTTAGGGCAACGGCCTTCTGGGCAACGGCATTTCTAAGATAGATGTAACTATCTTGAGCGATGTGAATGAGAACATCAAGCATCATGCTTGCTTACCTTTAATAGCTAAATGAATACTATGGGTGTTTGTTCTGTACATATAAGGATTTTCGTTTATTTAAGTTATGATCTGATTATGGTGTATGTGTGGTCTGTTATGAATGAGTAACGGTGTTTGTATAAAGTTTTCAGTAAGTGCGCAATAGACAATAGATTAAGAATCTCCAGGTGTATTATTTTGAGAACACTTTGAATCTACATTAAATACATAACCTCCCAATTCATCTTCCCAATACTCTCCTTGGAAGGGCCAGTACTCAAGTTTTTGGCCAATTTTCAGTTCCTGAAGACCTCCAATAAAGTTAGTACGTTCTTGTTCACGAGAGGCTACAATTTTAAGTTTTTCTCTAAGTTTATCGATCTTACCCAAGTTCATCTCCAATTGAATAAAGTCCGTTTGAGATGAAAGATCTCTAAGATAGCTCAAAGACTCTCTGGCAATTTTGAGCAAATTCACTCCCCCTGTGTGCATGGCTGCTTCTTTCTTTTTACGCAAAAAATCAGCAAGCTCATCTTCTAATCCCACATTGCGCCATGCCGTTGGCGTGTTACCAAGTTTAGAAAGCTCTTGATCTGAACGCCTCACCGTTTCATAAGCAGCTTTAAAGACATTGGTTCGTGCAAGATAATCAATGATGGGCCAAGCTTTCTCGTAGCGATTAAGAGATCCATCCTTATAGGTTTTAATGAGATTAAAAAACTCCACAGGCTGTGAGTTGAACTCACCAATGACACGTTTCAAAGAAACATTGAGAGGTTTATAGGTGGAACGAAAGATCCGTTGAGATTGCTTAACTTGATTGTAACGACATAATCTAAGAAAGGTGATGGCCTGAAGAACATAGGATTCTGGATAAAAACGATTGCTATAAAAAGGAGAGTGGATGGTATGGATATTGCCTAACACATTGTTGTGTTTTTTTAAGATAAAAAAGGCCCATGCTGACTCAAATATCGTGTCAAGCCAGTATTCGTTATCACGCTGTACGTTAGCATAGTGCTGAAAAGCTTTACGAAAGTTGCGCTTTTCATAATAGCTACGTGCCATATTCAAACTCGCTTGAACAGCAAGGGTATCTGATCCTGCTTGAGCTGTTTGAAAATATTTGATGGCTCGTGCCAAGTTGTTCCGCAAAGCAGAAATCACACCAAGATGGAATTGAGCTTTGTGATAGTAAGTGCTTGAAGAATTAATACGTGAAAAACTCCTAGAAGCTTTCTGCCATGCTTTTTTGGAAAAAGCCTCAAGACCTTGATAATAAAAATAAAATCCTCGTGCAGCACCGGAAATGTTTGAAGGACTGATTTTACGAGAAAAAAGCTGGATAGCATGAGCCCTTCCCAGCCCCACACGGGAATCAATACGGCCAAGGGCAGTGGTGGCATTTTTAAACTGTGGATGATTAACTCCTTTTAAAAACACCAAAGAGTAGTATTTAGATGCTGAATAGGGCAAACCTGAACGTTCTAAAGAACGGGCCAAACCATAAGTTGCCTCGGTTTTCTCTTGGCCAGACTTAGGAAAGTTGTAAGATTTAAAATACTCTGGTGCTGCTGCTTGAAAGCGTTTTTTTACAAAGAGCTTTTTAGCTGTTTTTATATCACCATAAGCTTGAGGTATGAAAAGTGTTGTGACTGTCATCAAAGTCATAGCCAGTGTAACCAGCCCCAGTGTAACCAGACCTTGTAGCCTTACCACTGTCCCAGCTTTCAAACACATCTTAGAGAAAAATTTTAAGAGTGAATGCCATAATACATGACCTATCGCCACAGACGAGAGCTTTTGGCACAGCTTTTGGTGGCACAGCTTTTGGCACGAGCCTAGGCGAAAACTATCCATACGGTGAGTGTGATCGCCAGATGAAACATATGATGATGAGCTGGTCATGGCAGCTTTCATAGTCATAATGGTTGTATTCTTTATGTATGCGTATACGTTCTATCAGTTTTATGTGTGCTATCTTTTCTATCTGCTTTTCTATCTGCTGTGTCCGTTTTGTCAGCCCTATCTATTCTTGCCCTATAAATCCACGGCAGCATCGGTTGATTACAAGCGATGTTTAAAAAAAACGACTGACACCCAATTTAAATACATAGTTTACCTTCCATCTTTTTTTATCTGCTTGAGCACTCGCACCTGCATTAGTATCTGGCTGTGCCGTTTGCACACATAGTCCATCTGACTCACGTAGCCGATAAGGCATGTAGAGAATATCCCAACGGATGGCAATATTTTTTGTCAAAAATACCTTCTGCCCTCCTCCTAGATTCGCTGTGGGATAGTGAACCAATTTCTTACTTAACTTTGGCTGAGAAGTTTGCTCTCCTTGACTGCAATGATCGTATTGATAACTGATACCTGTCACGCCTCCACCACCTGTTAAGAAGAAGTCAAAATAGACAAGCTTGTTTGCTGATGTTTGGAATTTGCCATAAAAAGGAGTCCATAAGATAGATCCCATACCAATATGCTGAGTACGATGAATGATGGTTTGGATCAGAAACTTGCTATTAAGTTCTGTTTTGGCGTTTCTATCCAAAGAAAGGCCATAATAGCCAGATGCTTCAAGAGCCAAAGCTTCATTAAAATGAAAGGTGAGGTTGAGATGGCCCATATAGGTATAAATGAAAGGATGATTAAAGATAGCTACCCCTTGAAGACCTGTCTCTAGGCGAAAGCTTTTGGTGAAATACTTAGGACGTATCACCCTGATCTCAAAGTCATCGAAACGATCATCTTTTTGGGCATAAACCTCTGAGAATAAAGGCAAGAGAAGCACAAGACATGCCATACCCTTTAGAGTACTCATCAGTATGCTCATCAGCAAGAAACGAGTGCCATAGAAGCGTATGGGTAAAGTGGATAGAGGCATGCAAAGACTTTATGTTGTTATTCGGGCTCTTTAAGTACCATCAATTTAAAGGAGATAAACTCTGCTTGTTGAGCAGATTTCATAACTCTTCGAAGCACCACAAAGTCATGTTTTTTATCAATTTCCATAGTAAGTGCATCAGGACTAATGGAGTCAGGATCTTCCACCTCAGAGAGTTTTTGTCTGCGACGTTCTTTGTTCTTTTCACTCATTTTTTCAAGCTCATCATAAAGACCCAGTAAAGCCCCCTGACCACCACGCTTATCTTCTTGAGTAAAATCACCTGTGGCAGGATCCACACTTGCTACTTTTTTTTCATTGAATCTCAGCTCTGTTTTTGTAACGGTAATAATAGGAATTTCATCTAATGAACGCAGAGTAACCGATTCTGGAATATCCAAACCTTGAGTTATACTATGATTTACAGGATCTGTGGAAAAGCTCATAAGCAAAAATAAAATAAGAATAGAAAAAATATCAAGCATGGGCATGATATTGAGTACCAGGGTTTCATTCGATCCACTATCCACTGCTGCCATTATGAGGATCCTATGAAGTAAGTGTGAGACTCAGTTGTTAGTGCCGTTAGTACGTTTGTGTTATCGTTCTACGATGATGAGCTTTTAAAGTGAAAAATAGCTGTTTAATACCCATATATACATATAAAAACACATCCTCATACGATGCTCCTAAAGGATCACATTACCCATAACGACTTTGGGATACAGATACACTTGGTTTGTCTTACTTTGGGGATCTTTATTAGGGTCACTAGGAATAACGTTTTCTTCACCTTTGGCAAGAAACTTAATAGCATCCACCACTTTCATCACACTGTCATAGCCAACATCATCTTCTACAAACAGTGTCATTTTATCTGTTAGAGGATACTTCACTCGTGTATCAATCAAAGCTTTGTGCATAGCTGTGATACCACTATCTGAAAGATCAAAAGTTTTTAAGTTACTATCCCGTTCCCCTGTCTCGTAGAATGTCTCTAATTCAATTTTTTCTGAATCTATCGACACATTGACACTGATAGTACGTTTGGTCTTTTCTGGTTTTTCCGTTTCTTTGTTAGAAAAGAAAGGAGCCTGGACCTCAACAACACCGATGTTGATAAAGACAGCAGAAAATAACAAAAAGGTGGTTAAAAGAGAAAAAACATCAATAAACGGCATAACATTCAAATCAATGGGACCTGAATCTTCGTGCATTTTAAATTTACGTTTGCGTCTGCTGTTCACGTGATATTTTCAAACCTTTTTAACTCTTTTTGATGGCTCTTGTCGCTGATGGCTCTTGTCGCTGATGGCTCGTCACTGTTTCCAATATATGGAATATGTTTTAGTCCATGCTTTTGGATTGTATTTTCATTTTACGTGTATAAAGAAGATCGATAAGCTTGGCAGAATGTTGGTTGATATCATCAAGTATTTGTTTTTGCTTCCATTGTAAAATCCCATACGCTAACAGACATAATAAGGCCGTGGTTAAACCAAAAGATGTTGCTGTAAGGGCTTCAGCAATACCTGCAGCTAATTGAGTTTGTTTTTCAGCTCCGGTGGTATCAGCAGCTGCTTTAAACGAATGCATCAAACCAAAGATGGTTCCCAACAATCCAAGCAATGTTGCCACATTGGCTGTGGTTGCAAGAAGAGGCGTGGATCTGGTGACATCAGGCGTCACTTGAAGGTTAGCATGCTCTAAGGCGTATTCGATCTCAGAAGGTGAATGGTTGGCTTTCTTCAGCCCTTGAGAGATCACATGAGGTAGCAGTGCTGGTTTGTATTTCTTACATAGCCGTATACCGTTTTCAATGGAATTGTTCATGATGTATTTCTGTACACCACTCATAAACTCATTGGAGTTGGCAAGGTCATAAGTTGTCCACATACGGATAACACGTTCCACAATAATGATGATGGAAAAGATCAGGGTAAAGAGAATCCCCAACATCACTGGCCATCCGCCCTGAAGAAAAAAGTGTTGAATGGTATCCATGTAGACTCCTTGTTATAGTGATATACTCACTGCCATATGCTCACTAAAAGTTATAAAAATGTCTCGACCAGTACTTTCTCTAGTTTTCGCTAGCTCTAGTTTTCTCTAGCTCTAGTTAGCCTCAGTTTCTACGATTATGCCATGTTGACAACATCTGAGAGTTGTCTCTGTATGCCTGCTTCTACCTGTCTCTATAACTGTATATGAATTGTATATGAATATTTTATTTCACAGATTCTCATGACCTTCAAATATTATAACACTATTTCCATACCCAGTTGGTTACTTGAGAATATACTAGCCATAATAAGCATGTCCAGTGAGTAGAGATGGGCAATTTATGGCAGTACGACTAGCCATATCCATCTTGTATTCTACGCTCCATCGTCTTTGTGATAGTGATATTAAAGTATACTAAGAAGATATTTCCTCATTTGTGAGATCAGCTTGCTTACTGACTCGTGAGCAGGCTGGAGAGATTTTCTCTACAAAACAGGTATGGTGTTTTTCAAAGTCACCGAAAAGATCTCCAAACGAACCTGCTCAAACCGTATGGGTTGAACTGTTAGATGATTCTTTGCTAAGAGGTTTGATATCAAATCAGTGGTGACTTACATTCAAGACGCACGCATAAGAGAGCCATTACAACAGACGTGCCTCAAAGAATTCATCTCTTTGCAGTGGATTGCAACAACCACCATAGAAGCCTTTCAAAAAGCCATCCAATCTCATCCTTGTAGCATTGTCATCACCACCCACACCGATCTTGAAAGCATAGATAGTGATAAAGTGGACTATCTTGAAAATACCAAAGTGATCCTTTTATGTTTTGAAAACTCCAGTAACTATGCCATGCTCGCAAAACATTTCCACTACCCTTTCGATCACCTAATCATGGCCTCTTATGGCACACAACTCTACCTTAAAGAAGTGCTTCATTCCCTGAAACATACCTTACGTGTAACTCATCAGCCACAAAGTATCCGAGATTACATGATAAACACCCACAACTATCATCATGCCTGGTTAGCCAGCTCTTATGATATCTCCCTACTCTCTCAACGTATCCATCACACCATGAACACATGTGGTATCAGACGTTTTCAAAGACAACGCCTTCTCTCTATGACTTACGAACTCTTAAGCAATGCCATCTATGATGCGCCACACAGTGCCCAACTTACAGATTACCCATGCATCGATAAAGCCCAACCTCTACATCTCAAACCATCTCATTGGCCCCAATGCGAGTGGGGAGCTGATGGCAAGGTTTTTGCCATAGGAGTCAAGGATCCTTTTGGCACTTTAAATTATGACATCCTCAGAGATCATCTCAGTAAAGTGCTTCATCGTCATGCCCCCTCCCATGTTATGGAATACAAAGAACAAGGTGGTGCTGGGCTAGGCTTTTTTAAGTTGTTTCTCTGTGCTGATGCTCTCATTGTGGAAGTATCCAAACAACGCTTTAGTCACATCATCGCCTTAATCGATATATCTCAACCCTCACAAGCTCCCAAACAAGAAAAAATGTTTCACTATATCCACCATAAGTCTTAAGGCCCCACTAGCTCTCCTAGCTAGCTCTCTAGCTCTCATTTTCATTAGCTCATTGTCTTAGCTCATTGTCTTAGCTCATTTTCATTAGCTAGGCCGATTCAATCGTGGCCAAAGCGGCTGATGAAGAGCTCTTGAGCAAATAAACCATGCCGTAAAGGTGGCTGTGATCACCCCCATAACACTGATAGCCACTAAATAGGGAAGATGGATAAGCTCAGGATTTGCATTATCAAAGACCGTGACATTTAACACATAACTCACCGCTATAGCACCTGCAATACCACTCAAAGTAGCACACATGGCAAGCAGAGAGTACTCCATCACAAGAGAGCGTTGCGTGGTGCGTTTAGGACATCCTAAAGCCACTAACAAGGCCATATTCCTTAGCCTTGAAACCACCGTGTAATGAATATTAAACGTAAAAATAGCAAAACCTATGAATAAAGAAAGAATAGCCATAGCTATCAAAGCTAAAGACACCCGACTGATAATCTCTTCTAAAACACTCACCACTCGACGCACATCGACAATGGAGATATTAGGCATAGCTTGAATAATACGTGATTGGATGATTTGGCTAGTGGTTTGATCAGATGTGGACAAAACTCCAATATGCGTTTTAGGAGCTTCTTCAAGAACACCAGGTTGAAATTGAATAAAAAAGTTGGGCTGAATACTCAACCAATCCACTTTTCTAACACTTGTCACATCTCCTGAAACCTCAATACCGCCAATATTAAACTGCAAACGATCACCTAATGTCATACCGATACGTTTACCGAAATTATCGGTAATGGAAACCTCAGGATATTCTCTTTGCTTTGGATCCCACGGACCTTCATAAAATTTTCCTGCCACCACCGTTTCAGATGGAGAAAGCTGCTCTCTATAAGTCACACGCATAGTACGGTTAGTGAGTCCACGAGAGCGTTGCTCTTCTGTGGCTTCATTATCTGTATGTTCGATACGCTTGAAGGGCTCATTGTTTATGGTTTTAAGTTCCACAATAATAAATGGACTATCCACCCAGCCATCAAGAAGACCTTCTTCACTCAGCATATTTCTCAACCCAGAAAGCTGTTCAGGTTGGATATCCAAAAAGAAAAGGTCCGGGGTTTTTTGACTACGGGTGATATTTTTTTCAATACTATGTTGAAGGAGTGGAATAATGGTCAGTAACATGATACCTCCGGCTAAGGAAAGAAAGGAAGCATGCCAGTAAAAAGGATTTTTTTTGATCCACATACGCGCAAGACGTAATGACAATGGAATAGAGGTGTGGTGTGGTAATATACCCACACCTCTGCTAAATAAGCGCGATAGCATAGAAAGTAACACCGTAGCACACAGTATCACACCCAGAAAAATTCCTCCCACTTGCCAAGATGACGTAGAGGTATAACTGAGTAAGGCAAACACCATAAGAGTGGGAAGAAACCAAAGAATATCAAATAATCTGGTAGACGTTGGTTGCTGTTGATAAGGTTTAAAAAGTTCTCCAAGAGGTCCTTTGAGTTGTTTAACCATACTAGGAAGACATAGAGATAAGGCACACACAGAAGAACCCAACCACATAAATGTCATATACAAACCATTGAGTTGAAAACCCACATCTTCTGCAACAGCCCAACCCAATAACTGAGGAAGTAACCATCCTGCAGCTAAAGACAGTACCGAGGTGAGGAGAGTAGCAAAGGCAGATAAGAGAAGGATTTCGATAATCGTTGGTATCAAAGCTTGCAAAGGAGTGAGACCAAGATGAATCAAAGTACCACTTTCTTTACGCTTTCTACCTAAATAGTTACCAAAAAGATAACAGGTACTCATACACGCCAAAAAGAAAGCCACAAGACTGACTAAAGAAAGATAGGAGCTCAGGCTACGGATCAAAAAATTGGAATCATCAGAAAGTTCGTTATGATCTTCAATGGAAATACTAGGGCTTTGTAAAGCCTGTTGCAGAGATCGAGTGAGTTGAGCAAGCTGGATATTATTTTGCTTAGGAGTAGACAGATTTTTTAAAGCATAGAGATGATCATTCCATACACTGGAACCCTTTTGGACCAATCCTGTTTGAACAAGATAATGACGTGATATATACACCTTAGGTGCAAGAGATGGAGAAATGGCAGAAACACCACCATCTTCTTTAATATACTCCCCAACCGTAAAGGTAAGATCTCCCACAGTAACAAGATCTCCTGTAGATAAAGATAGTCTTTGAGCACTATCTTTATCCATAAACACCTGAGGTGTTTGTGTTGCAGAATGAAGAGATCTTATAACAGTATTTAAAGAATGGCCCGATTCTAAAAGAATCTGGCCATAAAGTGGATAATGATTTTCTATAAAAATCAATTCCCCCAAACGTGTCAGATGAATAGAAGATGAAACATCTTTTTTACTCACCATAGAATACATACGCGTACGATGGGTATAAGCATGTAACTTAGAGGCAAGAATATCTTTAGCTTCTTTAAGCTCTTCAGCAGAAAAGATCCGTCTTCCACTCATGGTGATATCACTTGCAGCAATGATTTGAGAACGCTTTTTAGTAGAGGATTCAAAAGAATTTTTGAATCCATCCACAAGCGTGATACCACTAAGCCCCACAGCCAAAGAGAGAATAAAGAGTAAGGCAAATGACGCGTTTGCTCGGATATTTTGTAAAGCTAAACGAACAGATAAATAGACATACATCACAATAGCCATTTTTTATAAGATGAGAAAGGTCACATTACACATCCGACGAACTGACAAGTTTGCCTTTTTTCAGTGTGTATATCTTATGACATTTTTTTGCTAACAGTGGGTTATGAGTCACCAAGATCAGTGTCATATGACGTTTTTTAACCAATTTCCATAAAATCTCCATCACCCCTTCTCCTGTATCAGGATCGAGGTTACCACTGGGCTCATCGGCAATAAGGATTTTAGGCTGGGTCACAAAAGCACGAGCGATAGCCACTCGTTGCTTCTCACCACCGGATAATTCACTGGGAAGATGATGACAACGATCAGCAAGTCCTACATCAGCTAGAGCTTGAAGGCTTAAAGAGGCAATAGACGCTTTGGACATTTTTTGGGGTTGAGTTCGTGTTTGTGCTATCTCTAAAGCAAGAGCCACATTTTCTTGAGCACTGAGATGATCCATTAAGTGAAATTCTTGAAAGATCATACCAATATGATCTCTGCGAAAAAGAGCTCTTTGAGTGGTATCCATACTTTGTAAAGATTGATCCAACAGAATGATCTCACCACTATCAGCGTCATCCAATCCTGCAATCAATGAAAGGAATGTGGATTTTCCACTTCCTGATTGTCCAATAATGGCAGCACTCTCACTATCAAAACCCTGAAAGTCTAAATGATCCAAAACGGTTATGGTGTGCTTAGGCTGTTTAAAGGTTTTACAGAGATTTTTGATATGGATGGTTACATGATTCATTTATGACCCAAAATGTCTGATAACAATACAGCCATCTCAAGACGGCTGTGGTGATGGAAGATGGTTCATCAAAAAGGTCACAAAGTACTGAGCAATGATACGATGTCCTTTGGCATTAGGATGAATACCATCAGGAAGATTCTTGCTAGACTCTCCTCCCACATCTTTGAGAATAAAATCCCAAAGAGGGATTTTATGTTTAAGAGCAAGCTGAGGAAATATTTTTTGAAAACCTTGTGTGTACTTAGGACCTAAATTAGGCGGTACTTGCAAACCCACCAAAAGAGGAACAGCACCATGTTTCTTAGTTTCTTTAATCATATCTTCAATATTTTTTTCCACTGTGGATAAAGGAAAACCACGCAATCCATCATTGGATCCTAACGCAAGAAGAACATATGAAGGCTTGCCTTTAAGCTGCCACTTCAATCGTGACAATCCACTAGCAGAGGTGGAGCCCGATATACTGCCATTAATCCATTTAAGATGATACCCTTTTTCTTTAAGCATCTGCTCTGCCACAGCTGGGTAAGCTTGAGAGGCACTCACACCATATCCTGCTGTTAAAGAATCTCCTAAAAGAACCACGGTAAGAGGTTCTTTCTTGGACGCTATTTTAGACGCTAGAGGAGCAGTTTTGGTGCTATCTTTGTTTGCACTCAAAAGAAAAAACACCCACACCAACAAACAGCCTGTGCTTTTAAAACGAGCTATAGTCATTGTCATAGATGTCAACATTTATAACCCATAACTATAACCTATAACTATAACTATAACAAGGGATATGAAGTGATAGAGTCATTGTGCCTTCTGATCGGCTCATGGCATTATAACTCATTAGCCCACTATGGAGTAGCATGTCGTTTCATCTTTTCAATGAAAGTGGTGCGTTTCATACCAAGCAGAGCTGCAGCTTTGTTTTGATTATTAGCACTCATGGACATAGCACATTGAATAAAGTGTCCTTCAAGCTTTTTAAAATCCTCATTCATTTGCACACCCGATGAAGGAAGAGAAATATCTTGAATAATCTCAGAGAGTATAAAAGAGGTTTTGGCTTCTCTGGTGGGTTCTCTGTCTCTCTGTCTCTCTGTCTCTCTCTCTCTATCTTCTCTATCTCTACTCTCTTGTATGGCAGAATGAGATGAATAGGGCTCATTGTGTTGTTGATAATGATCAAAGAAGAGATGGCCTTTTTTGTATCCTCCCTCATAATCATCTTGACTTTCTACACAAAGAGGAAAGTGCTCTTTGTGTAAATACTTACGAGGAAGATCTGAAATGTGAATAGGCCCATTTTGATGGGTGATCACTAAACGTTTGATCACATTTTCTAATTCACGAATATTTCCTGGCCATGGATAAAGCTTAAGACGGGACAGACATTTAGGCGTGAGAAAACATTGGCTATGATTGTCTTGATTGTGTTTTTGTAAAAATTCTTCAATCAACATCTCAATATCTTCAATACGTCTTCTTAAAGGAGGTAATTCGATGGGTAAGACATTGAGACGATAATAAAGATCTAAACGAAAACGCTTGCGCTTGATAGCATCAGCCAAATCCACATTGGTAGCAGCAATCACCCGAACATTGGTTGTTTTAAGCTCCGTAGAACCCACCGGATGATAAGCTGCATTTTGTAAAACACGTAACAACTTAGCTTGAAGACGTATAGGCATATCCCCTATTTCATCAAGAAAGATGGTTCCTCCTTCAGCCTTAGCAAAAAAACCCTCTTTATGGCGACTAGCACCTGTAAAAGCTCCTTTGACATGGCCAAACAACTCACTTTCTAACAAACCCTCACTGATGGCAGAACAATTCATTGTCACATAGTTGCCTTGAGACCTTGGCGATAATCGATGCAGTGCTGCAGCAATCAATTCTTTACCTGTACCACTTTCCCCTTGTATAAGAACACAGTTATCAGAGGCAGCAAATTTTGAAGCCTCTAAAAGAATACGTCTCATAGTTGGACAGTGAGTAGTGATCTCTGGAAATTGTGAAAACACCTCATCATCACCATCTAAAGATGCAGCAGCCGCATTTCTCAAAGATGAAGACCGAACAGAATCTCTGCTCAAAGATGAAGGACTACGAGTGGCAAGGGATGTGTGGTCTTTAAGTATTTCTGCTGAAACATCAAAGGAAGAATATGAGGAGCTTGAAGGCTCAGGATGTTTAAATAACTGAGACATAATGGCCAGCGAAGCCTCAATTGATTCTCTTATGTGACCATCTTTAAGATAAGATTTTATATCTTAAGTGCATCTGTCTATGCTCTAACATCACGGAGATATTCTTAACTCTTACCATCAGATGCTATATCCGATGAAGTATGTATAAGCTATCCTCTGATGAGTCCTGAGACATTTTCATACATGTTTGAAAAACCATGTATGAAACACATACAAGCAAACAATCAGACCACGACTAAAAGATTCCCTCCCTCATTAGCTGTCTTTTAGCAGTCATTTATTGCAATAATTTATGTTGTTTATGTATTCCTTCTTCTATTCTTGTGCTTTCCCTATTCTAAAGCTTTTATATGTTTTTATATGTTTTTATATATATATATTACGTATAAAAATCATTATCTTTGCAAACCACTACAGACATTACACATATGAAAATTTATGTAATAAATGCATTTTTTATGCTTCTTATGCTTCTTATATGCTTCTCATATGAAGATGCCATAATGTCTGTCTTGCATAGAAAATATGACCCACTTACTCCATCATCTGTCCATCTATCATCTTAATGATCAATGATGTGTATCTCAAAGGCCCTCATCTATAAAGTTATACAGTGTTAGCCTACAAGATGGGCTAAGAGAAAGTCAAGCTTGTCACAACATAAACCCACATTTCAAGACATCACAAGCTATCAGGCAATACATCATTGCTATCCTTGCTATCTTCCCCCTCAGATCACAACAACAGGCAAACACTGCCTAGAGTTGTCATGCTTGATGCCTTGTAAAACTTTGATAGCTCAAGACCAAAGAGTAACACTCACAAAATTGACAATTATATTTTGGTTGTATTGAACCGATAGAGGCCTGAATGAGAAACGTGCACAATGTTCAGACTTGTCAAAATAAAGGTGGTAATAGAGTGGCAGATGCAGCAAAAAATATAGAGTCAGATTTACTAAAACAAGGAGATACTCTCAAATTCCTTGAAAAAATCAAACTACAGTGGATGGCTACATTAGATGCCATCAGTGATCCTATTGCTATCATCGATAAGCAATACACCATCCAAAAATCCAACAAAGCCATGGCCAGTCTCACAAGTCATGGTGACACCAAAAAACTTGTGGGTCAAAAATGTTATCAAGTATTTGCTGGGGCTGATAAACCCTGTAAAGGCTGTACAGCTCTAAAGAGTCTTGAAAAGAAAGAATCTCTTTCTTTTCAATACGAACGGGCCAAAGATGGTAAAACCTTTGAAATATCGAGTTATCCTGTCTTAGATGACAAAAGCCAAGAAGATATATCTGGTGTGGTACAAGTGTATCGAGATCGCACCTTACAGGTAAAGGTAGAAGAAAAGATTCGCTTACATGATAAAATCACCTCCCTAGGATTATTAGCTGGAGGGATCGCCCATGAAATCAATAATCCTTTAAGTGGTGTTTTGTTGTTTTCTCAGATGTTACTTAAAGAGATGGATGCAGGAGATCACCACTATCAAGATATTCTCGAAATAGAATCAGCTGCTCAAAGATGCAAAGAGATTGTCCAACAAATTCTAGAATTTTCCAGACAAGCTCCCCCACTACCTGATCAAAAAATCACACTACTCCCTCTAGAAGATATCATCAGTCAAGCTATGCGCTTTGCTCAGGTACTTAAGTCTGCAAAAGATTGTCGCGTATTTTATGAATGGCAAAGTCGTAACGTTGAAGTCTCTGGATGCCGTACACGATTAATGCAAGTCTTTTTAAATCTTTTTAAAAATGGCTTTCAAGCCATGCCTGGTGGTGGTGAGCTATATGTTATCCAAAGACAGAAAAAGGTGGATGATAAATATTATGTCGAAGTAGAAATTAAGGATTCAGGTGTAGGAATACCTAAAAAAGATATGAGCAAAATCTTTGATCCATTCTACACCACCAAGCCAGTAGGAGAAGGCACAGGACTAGGTTTGGCTATCTGTTATGGTTTAATGAAAGAGATGGGAGGTGATATCACTGCCGTATCAGAGCCAGGCGTTGGTACATCTCTTTTTGTAACTTTACTATGCTCTGCTAACATTGGATCCGCAGATGACCCTAAGCCCAAGAAACAGTACCCACGACTTAAGGTCCTTTAATCTAAAAAAGCTATCACTTATGGCAAAAGTATACTTATAAGTGATTACAAATAAAATAAGAAATTATAATAGCAATTTTAAAAAGATATCTTTATTTTTGCATCTTATTTTTGATAACATCTGGCATATTAAATGGCTGTAATAACTCAAATATTTTTCGGGATTCAAATTTAGCTACTCAATCAGATGAACTGCAAAGCGAGCATCAAAACTCTGAAGAAGTAAACATTCAACCATATAAGACTAATCCAGATCCCCAACTACCAAGGCCGCCGGACAACAATAATCAATATCCTTAAACAGAGAATCCACCCATACAAAAGCGAGAAATTAATAAAAATTTTACGATCACAGAAAAAAGTAAACAAGACAGTACTTCCTATAATAATGCTATGGCTCATCAACAGCTCAGGATCTATGACAAGTAATATACCTCTAGTTAAAACAGGTATAAAGGGTTTTTTAGATGCTCTCCAAGAAGATCATCGATTGATATTACAGTCACTTTTATTAGCTGTATGGGCAGTGGCACTTGCATAAACGTATCAACAATATCTGATTCATCTATCACATTAGTAAATTTGCGAGTTGAGTCTTGGGACGGCCTAGCCACTGCTGCAATACTTCTTGCTAAAGACCATTTGTTTACTAAAGATGGCTTAAATAAAAACAACATAAATCGTATCAATGCCCACACATTTTTCAATTTTTTTCGCTCTGAAGGATCACTTGATAATGTCCCTTATCTTTCAGCTGACTCTAGAGACCCAGCTCCAGTTGGTATTTATAATCATTCAAGAAAAAATTACGTAAGGTTATTACAAAATTATTTTAGATCTTACGCAACCAATGTTGTTGTCAATGTTACGGATGAAAAATCTACATTAAGTGATATACATTTTATAAACTTTTTAAAGCTCAACTATGGTTCAACCTCTGTATTTAAATATTATGGATATATAGATCCAAAAAAATACACATCGTGGTAGTCATTATCAAAATCTTGCAAAAAGCTTGGGCGGTACAACTTATGATACAAAAGCACGAGAGCATATGGAACATTTTTTAAAGATCTAGCCAGAGAAATTCAAATTATAGCTACAGTTTATACTTTTTTATTACAATCAAGATGTATATCCGTTGTAAACACTTTATTAGATGGAAAGGTTCTACACCCATCTTCATATCAGTGTAAAAACAAAGAATTAATTATCCACGATAAAGCTGTAAATAGCTGCAATAGAATAAACGTAATATACTACACAGAATAAATTATAATAAAAATCTTAAAAAACATTTACATCTTTGTACTAAGATATCACAAAAATCAGATGTAACTTCGTTAATAGAATAATTTTGATAAAATTTAATTTTTAGTTATGAGTTGTTAAAGTATTTTTTTTACAGATGAAGCCTTTTAAGCTTAATATTCTTTACTCGTTTTTTCTAGATATCATCGTGCTTTTCAACCAACCAATCCATCATTTATATCTGTTCTCAAGTTACATCACCGCTCAAAATGGGACACAAAATCCACCACTTCACCTTTATGCTATCACCTCAACCCTTCCAAAGTTTCTCATAAAAAATCACATTCTTGTGCTTCAAATACAACGCCAAGTTAATAATAAGGCTTCTCAAAAATACCGTTCTAGTCTTCTAACACTTCGCTATTAATTTCTCTCGATAGAATCTGTAGGATAACTCACAAGAAGTTCATTTTTGTAATACATTTCAAATAAATAGACAATAAATATGCATTATAGATGTCTTTAAATATAACTTTGAAAACACATCTGATTTTCATAAAATAAACAACCGAATTATCTAAATTTAATTGGCATCTTGGTCAAGGGCTTTAATTAATTTTATAGTCAAGCTTTTCAAAATTTCTTCGTTACTGTAAGCAGCTCGAAATGTTGATCCTTCGTGGGTTACAATCTTTGTTTTTACATAACTTTGAAATCCGCTATATTCAGCTAAACCAGCGAAAACCCGAGTTTCATTAGTAGTAAAATCTACTTTTTTAATTGCCTTTTTTTCCTTTCCAATACCTTTCCAGAAAACAAACCGTAACCTTAACATTGAATACCTTCTATCAGCATCGGACAATTTCTTCTCAAGATCACCACGCCTACGTAATGAGCTGGCAGCAATAGTAAACATGTGTCCTCTTGGTTTTTCTGGGTCTGTGCCATGGTATGTCATATCCAACATCGTCTGTGGGTCAAAACGCACCACTATCAAATCAACATCTTCTCTCTTAGGACCCTGCACAATACCTATTGTTACCATCGAATAATGATTTTTACACCCTGAAGCATCACCAAAATTCTTAAATATAAAATGACCCCAGCTGCCACTAAGAGTGTATGCCGCAGCAAATTTAGAAGTAGTAGAAATAGGCCGAATACAACCCATACTTGAACTTGTAGATGTCGTTCCAGACCCACTGGATGATGGAGGGGTAGATGGAGGGGTAGATGGAGGGGTAGATGGAGGGGTAGATGGAGGGGTACCAGCAGGAGGAGTACCAGCAGGAGGTGTACCAGCAGGAGGTGTACCAGCAGGAGGAGTACCAGCAGGAGGAGTACCAGCAGGAGGAGTACCAGCAGGAGGTGTACCAGCAGGAGGTGTACCAGCAGGAGGTGTACCAGCAGGAGGTGTACCAGCAGGAGGTGTACCAGCAGGAGGTGTACCAGCAGGAGGTGTACCAGCAGGAGGTGTACCAGCAGGAGGAGTGCCTGCAGGTGGAGTACCACCAGGAAGAGTACCCGCAGGAGGAGTGCCTCCAGGTGGAGTACCAGCAGGAGGTGTAGTAGCTGCAGTCGGCGTTTTGGTAGCCTTAGCATTAGAATTTTTTGAAAATACTTCAATTGCTTCTTCTGCTAAAGCTGTACTTCCTCTTCTTTGGACTGGACTATTACAACCACCAAGAAATAAGGCAAAAAACATTGACGAAATTACAAAGAAATATTGATATCCTTGACTCTTACATTTGACCTGAGTAACATAAATTATTTTTCTAGAAGGAAAAATGCTCATTTGTCTCCCTATTTTTTTATAGTTAGTTATAACTAAGCGAATCTTTGCTGCTTAAGTCGCAAGTCGCTACAATGATTCACATCTTGTGGGTAACTTCATACAGCTATCGCAATCACCTATGGTTCCTTATCGGCGAAACTATATACTTTATTAAGTAATTCCTGTTTTATTAGGAAGGGAAGCCATTTTTTCAAACTCAAAGTGTTTAATATTTTAAGTTAACATATGCTATATAACTCTTGCCTGCAATGAGTTTTCATTCAACACCACCATCCAAGCTGAGTCGTCAAAACCCTCTAAAGCTTACCGGTTTTTACCTCAATAGGGCGCAACACTCACTCTGACTAGCACATGAAGAATACACTCATATTCATGGCTTCCAAAGAGATCTCATTCAATGTTTTATCCTGAAACCGCAATGTGAGGTAAAATGTCAGAGAGTTGAGAATGAATAGATATCGTGTCTGATCAAATCAAAAATATATATTACATTCTTTATTTTTTATTAATATTATTTCTGAGTAATATTACACACCACAAAACATAGATATCATTTTATTACAGTTGTTGACTAATTGCTTTTTTTATAGAATGAATAAACTTGCAGTGCTTGCTTACTCATAATACGCTCATAATCCAATGCTATATGCATAGCCTCATAAACAATATAGTCATCTTCTGTTATCAGATCATAAAATGAAGATAAACGTTTCAGCTTGTCTGGTGTTGTATATAAAAAAGATTTTTGTAAATACTCAGAACGGTAATCGGATGCGCTCATGCTTTTTGAAAATTTTTGAAAATTTAAAGATACAGATTTACAATAATCACTATCACAACTTCTTGATCTTTCTTGAAGCAAATCATTATCTTCTATGTTAAATTTTTTATTAAAGTTCACATAACGACTCCTCAATTTATTTGAAGAAAGAGAAATATCCATAACGAGATATCGATCAAGATACTTCCTTTTAAGTAGTCTATTATGTGACCTCTCTTTAAGTATATTAATTAAGCTTTTACTATTTTGATGAGCCGATATATTAACAACAGGCAAAATATCTTTACCCATAAGCGAAGGGATTTTGTTTTGTAAATACATATAATAATGTTGATCAAGATTAGGATTTCCTCGTACTTTAGGTAAAGTAAAATCAGGTTGAACACCTTTATGCACCAAAGATCTACCCATGATAGTGTACACCCAACCTTGACTCGTTACTAATGACCCCAGGCCTCCTTCATTATCAGACATTGTCTTAATGCCAACAAAAGAACTTTTCCCATATGTTGACATACCTAATCCTTCTCCCACAATCACGGCACGACCATATTCTTGCAAGACACCTGCAACCATCTCAGAAAGGTAAGAAGTTGATTGATCCACAAGGACAACCACAGGACCATTAAATGATAATTCTGGATCGCGAGTAGTAACAATAAGTGGTGCTGCACCATAAGTTTTTATGACTTGAAAAACAGGAGTGTTTGGCAAAAACACTTCCAATAAAGCCAAAGCTTTTCCTAGATTAAGCAAAGCTGATCCACGAAGATCCAGTACCAAAGAAGTACTAGTAATATGATCACTCTCAATATTTCTACGCATAATATCGCCAAGAATACTTCTCACAGCACTGATGGAACTATTAGAACCTCGCTTTAATGGAACATGCATATCTCTTACATACAAATACATCACGCTACTTATATCGGCTATATCAGACTTATCATGTTTACTGACATACTTCATATCTTCAGGCACACGGCGAGAAATTGATTGCTTAAAATTAACATTTCTAACAAAAAATGCTGATCGACTAAACTTCAGAGGAATAGTCAATAATTTTTGAAAGATATACTCATTGCTTTTACGCAATACATATAACAATTCTTTATTTGGCTGGTTAATATCAAAAAAGTTGACTAACTTGTCGGAACTTTTAATATTGATATAATCATCAACATTCAGAGAAATTTTTAAATATCCATTTGAACGAATTTCAATAAATTCAGATGATAGATATGGAATACTTATTGGGACATGCAAAACAAAAGGACTTTTCATTTTATATTGATATCTTATACCTGCAAAAACCTTTAATAGAGGAATTTTATTAAATACATAATATTTTCCATCAACACTGATTTTTTTAAAAATCGTCTTTAAAAAAGCTTGCTTAATAATATTATCACTTGTCATCAAGCGATGATGATCTGAAAAAAAGCCTTCTGACATATTCAAAAAATCATCATAATTATAGTTAATTAACTTATACCTCTCAAACAACAGCCGTTCTTGCCATCTCTGTTTTAAATCAATGCTAGATTCTGCCCAAGGCATAAACTCTCTATCAACCTGCATGCGCATATTAATTGTGCTATCCTGCTCTTTTGCCCCTAGCTTATACAAAGGGTTCATTAACAAACCATACATCTCACTGTCTATCATAGATACCTGCTGCTTATATAACATCGCAGCTCTATCAATATAAGGACAAACTCTTTCTATAAAGTCTTCTGATATATACGTATCACCTTTAAAAAAAGACTGAATTTCTTCAACATGATCATCTAAGAAATACAATTTCATGGGATCAAGTATATTGAGAAAACTATTTACTAAAGATTTTCCAAATTCTAAAGAGCTACTATTATCTCTAAGGCGCTGCTGATCACTAACCTTCCAAAAAAGATCAAAAACTTGAGAAATATCATCGCATCTAAGTGCTGTTGGTGAAGCTTGCAAAGTGGTAGAAAAACCAACAGTCATGCAACTTATTAAGACCACTAAACACATTAAACTTCTAATAAATGTTCTTAGATATTTTTTCATGAGTATACCAATAATCCCTTAGATAAATCACACACTTCTTTTTTAGACAAATTTAGGCAAACTTATACTTGCTCATAAGCATAAGTTCAAAAAAATCATTGAAAAATTGACATTTATATACTCACATCCATTTACTCAGTAAATGATAAATACATTTAAAAACACAGTAGTTTTCAAATATACTTCTTATAGTACCTAGATTAATGCCTTACACATACATTAAGTAAGTATTATATCTCCATAGAATAGCTACTTAACAAAGAACTTTTTTGAATAACTCCATTCAACTAAATTGTTGTAAAATTACACGTTTCACTATTAGCTGAAACAGCTTCTTCTTGACCCTCTTCTGACGCTTTAGCCTTAGCTCTTCCAAATTTCTGAATATAGCTTATAAGCCACTTCTTTATAGATACTAACTTATCCTCTCTATCTCTATTTTCTTCAAATTGAGAGAAATACACATTACAATCTTCTAGTTTATTCATGGCCTCCAATAAAGCCAAGGCAATTTTACGTTTAGATGTGATCTTTTTTTCATTAAATGTCTTAAAGTCTAAGAAGGAACTTCGATCAATCAGATAGCTGTAAATATCCATCACCCCGGACATAGATTTTTGTCTATAGTCGTTATCATAGTTTGAAAAATTCATAATAAGCTTAGAGATATCTATCTTATTTTCCATTATATCTAACATATTCCTTGCAACATAAGACGTTATTTCTCCTTCGACTGGATTACCTGAATTACTAAATATTGCGGCAAAAGTGTGTTTAATCTTATTTATTACATTGAGAAAGCTCTGCAAAAATTCATGATTAATCTCTAACATAGATTGACGAGCCACAGGATTCATTTCAACAAGGCAGTGATTTTCATCTAAGAAATAATCTAAGAAATGATCCGTTTTACATGCTATAGATGAAAAATTTGATGAACCTGGTATCACTACAAGCTCTTTTAAATTACCTGCAGAGATGGAAACTACGTCGCTAAAGATACCTAGCATCAATTTTCGCTCTTTTTGATAATAAGCATCATAATCCGCTGGGCCAGAAAAACGAGATAAGCCAGCCCGCTTAAGCAACTCTTCATCATTAAAATCTGTTAATGTGTAATCATCAAAAATAGAGCTATATTTTAAATATGTTTCATGCGCTTTAAAGCCTCCAATATAGACCTTAGATTGCAAACGAATAGTGTAGTCTTTTGTAGCAGATTTTTTTAATGATTCATAACTCATCCATTTTAACATGCTCACTCGACTTAAAGTAATAACATCATAAAGACTAGGTAATGAGTAATAAAAATAGTTCTGAACTTCCTGAAAAAATATCTTTTTTAATAGATCTACATTTAAAAATTCACTATCTTCACTGTTTTCTAAAGCCTCAAATTTTCCATCACCAGATACAACATTTTCTTCGCTAACAGCATCACCATCTACTCGTTTATCTTCTCTATTAAGCTCAGATACCGCACTAACAGAATTATCATCAGATAAGCCTAGATTTGAACTATAATCAACAACCGCTTTTACGAGACTAGATTGAAAAGACTTAAATTTATATCCTGAAATGTCTACATCTTTGTCCATTCGTTCAATAAGAAAACGCACGCCCTCTGAAACAGAAGGAAAACTATGAAATTGATTACAAAATGGATCAATGCCGTCATATACTTCCGTACCTAGGCTATGCCATCTAAGAAGTGTCCTATCCCATGTACGCAAGTGAGAACATGTTGGATATACCTCTATATCTTGAGACTTAGCATGATTATAAAATAGATCAATAAACGCCTGATCATACACAAAAGGCTCAGATAATAAACCGTCTCTAAATAAACCTATACTGTATATACGATCTAAATAACCCATGTTAGTTAGTGGCTTATCTTGATAAGATGCAGGCAAATCCTTAAAATTATGAGCCATACCTAAAGTATGACCTACCTCATGATAGACATACATTCTAAAATAACTAAGTTGCAAATCAAAGTACTCAGGGTATTGTTCGACTAAGTCAACCTCTCGATCTTCATCTAAATCGTCTTTTTCAGAAAAAAGTGTTGCTTTTTTCTGAAAAAATCTCTTCACTCTTTGTAAAGCAGAAACTCGAGATGTATAATCATGATTATACACATGGTTGTTCATACTCGCTCCCATACTTATATGACTTTCAGAGGTATTATCGAAGCCATTTTTTCCTATATCTTCAATGCCAACGAGTTTTCTTTTTTGTCCGTTAGTCAATAAAGAACGAGAACGCAGAAGAACTAAACTAGATGTAATCAATCCTGTATTGATATCATAGGACACATTAGCATATGCAGAACCAGGAAATGCATCTTTTACCATAGAAATGAATGCATATCCGTAATCGCCAAACTTAGCCCCTTTAGGAGCTAAGCCACGAAATTCCACAAGCTTTGATCCATTTTTTTTATATATATTCCAGCTTTCCACACCATCTCTAATAGATTCATATATTTTTTCTTCAAGTACACTTGAAGAAAAATCATAATCATAAGAAATCACGTTAAATATAATCGTCTTTGATGGACTATACGTTGTAGGTTTAATGTTCATACCTTTTAGTAAAAAGTTACCTTCGTCATAGGAGTAATCGAAAAGCGGTAATACCTTTAAAACAGCGTCTTTATCAATAACTCTGTCATCATTTTGCCTAGGAAATAAGCAAAAATTATAATGCTTCACTAAAGAAGCACCTGTACTCTTATCAAGACCATAATAAGATACCTCTAAAGATAAATATTTTTCTTTAAGGTAAGGATTTTCAAGATATCGCAAACCTCTAACAACTATATTTTTTATATACATTCCCAGTGGAAAAACAATGCGCATACTATTAAGGCTATCTGTGTCAACCTTAAAAGTTATGGTATCTTGTGATTGAGACACTTTATCAAAACGCATTAACTGCGCCTTGATTCCATGTAGGAGTTCTTTAGAGGTATCATCATGCAATACCTTTACTCCTCCATTAAACATCTCTATATCCACATATTGATGTGCACCTAGAGATGTATTCATATGTCGATGTTGACCAAGAATAGAATTCCCTGAATAAGCAACAGAAAGAGATAGTTTTTGATCAAAAAAATCTTTATCTACGACAAAATGCTTGTCATCACCCACCGTTATCATATCTGGAGTAACAGGAGCTATATCAATGGCTGATTGTACCTCTTCTTCACTTAATCCAGTGGCTTGAGCCACTTCTTTTATAGTCACAGGGTTATTTAAAGGCTTCAAATAGCGCATCACTATTTCATAATGCTTTCTATCTGCAGAATAATCCCCGTCATAATCTTGATCTATGGAAAATGAATCCCTATTTGTATCACTTTCATCTTGACTCATGTGTTGAGAAGATACCTGTTTTTCATCTGAAGTTTTTTCTGAACAGGCATAAAAACTTAGTACGATAAAAAAAAGACATAGATATATACTGATTGGCTGCTTTTGATAAATAACTCTAGCACTACGATTATGCATAACTTTGAAATTCTCCATGAAAAATGCAATACATATGGTTTTTATTAACCTCAAACTATTCAACCCAAAACGAGCTTCGTAAAGTATCTCAAGAAAATCTATTACAAGAAACGTATAAAATCATAATAATAAATTGCTACACAAATAAGAGAGACTGCCGTATGAAGCTATCTCATTTGCATCCCATTTCACTAGTAATTCCATAAAAAAGGGTATTACTAGTAAATCAAGATAACTGAATCTTTATAAAAAATCAACACCCAAAAAACATCTCCTGAACTCACACTCTACTCGAGTCTTGCTGGAAGATAAAGATCGCTGACTGAAAACACTCCGTGTGGATTTTTTTTCAAGAACAAAGCTCCTAAATGTTCTTGAGCATGTTGTGCACCAAGAGGATCAATCAGTGACAGCCTGGTCCATAGATCCTGCGTAGACTTAGCATGAAATGTGCCATAAACGTGACTATGACCAGAAAACATACCATGAAAAAAACTCGATACCTCAGCATGTCTGATTTCACCAAACACCAACACATCACTACCCAGCTTAAATGCCACCTCAAGAAGATGTCTTGATTCAACCCGTCCTTTATCATTAACCTGTCGAGATTGCTCACGCAAAAAAGTCCAGAGTTTATGAGGGTGGCTACTCAAACCTTCTTGATAACGATCCATAAACACCACCGGTTGTTGAGCATAATGCTGATGAAGCATTTGCAACAACAAGGTTGTTTTTCCCACACCCGAGGGTCCACAAATCAACCACGGACAAGTGGTAAAATGTTTTTTGAATGTGGACAAATGGGATAAAGGATCTTCAAGATCCACAAGATCATCTTCTTTGCAACGCGGTTTGCGGATAAACAAATGAGGACCACATCCCAAAAGCTGCTTGCCAATCAATGTGATACGCCCAACATCTTTGATCTCATGACAAAGAAAGGGATAATAGGGATCAAAGCGTAGTTCAAGATGCCAGGCTAGTCTCATCAATTCACGTTCATAATGCTTGTGATCATGAAAAAAAGAACTAAATATGGCAGAAGGAACATCTTCAAACGAGCTGCTATCATAGAGAAATGCATGCTGGTCATCATAGAGCTTCAAATCATTATAAGCACTACGCCGCTGATACTGCCAGAGAGCACTTAACCATGGAAATTCTTCAATCATGGTGCGCATCATAACGAAAACAACGCAAGGAGCAAGGCAAGAGTGAATCACTCTACACTCTCTTACCTACCACTCTCTTACCTACCACTCTCTTACCTACTGCGCTATCAAAAAGACATGTCATTAATCAAAGTTTTCATCGGTTCGGTCTCCTGGCTCCACCAAATAACCTGCATGAAGAACATAAGCAATGGCCGTTTCATCACCGACATCCACTACATGGACCACACCATAACGCTGCACTCCGCCAAAACCACGAATATTACGATCGCTATGACTAGAGGTACGCCGACGATATAAAGCAACACGTTCTCCTGTATTAAACGCATTGCTATCCAAAATAATAAAACGATTTTCTGCAGCAATAGTACTTTCAGACGCCTTAAAACCTATCACCGTGGCATCAGCATCTCGACCTTCCATCCCAGAAGGAAGGGGCATATCATGTTGAGAAGGACGAAGTGGTACAACGAGATCTCCTACCATAAAAAAGCCCCACTGATGAACCGTGGAAAATATAGCTTCCTCTTCTTCTTCGGAATATTCATCCACCCGTATCACACCTATATTTAAATAACGAAACCCTACGGTGTTATTGGTACGAGGATGTCTCACCTTCTCACCATAACGCAACACGGAATAGGTAGTACCTGGCTGTAAAGGTTCATCTGCCTCAAGAAGGCCTGCTGGATTGATAGCAGCACTATCGGTAAAAATCCCCTTCAACTCTGCTAAAGCATCCTTTAGACGACTCTCCAAAACAAAAAAAGGTTGCGTTGCAACAATACCCACACTGCCATAACCACCTATTGCTGTAACACTTGGTGTTTGAATATCATCCCATTCAACAAAATTGGATAACGTAAAGCCTCTCGGGGGTGCTTCTGGTGGAACATCAAACAGGTCCACAAAAAGAAGATCTTCCACCACATAATCACTAGCTACATTAACAGGATCAAGATCTTCATCATCTTCAATTTCAAGGAAAGGTGGTAAAAATTCATCACCCGGATAAAACCGCAACACCATCCCTGGCCAAATATAATGAGGATTTCGAATTTCAGGATTTAAAGCCCATAATTTGGGCCAATAATCAGGATCATCTAACAACTGATCACAAATATCAAAGAGGGTATCACCTTCTTGAATCGTGTAATAACTCGGAGCTTCTCCCACATCCAAGATACCTAAGCTATCTAGTACACCAGGGGTACCTGAAAATTCATTGGGCAAAGGAATAGGATCTAGCTTGATCTGAGGATGCTGCTTCAATTTTGCAGCCATGTCACCAGAAGCATCAGCACTCGCTGATGCTTCATTGCCTGGTGTCTCCACTCCAGGATATACATTGCTGTTATTCATCAAGGAGTTATTACTATATTCTCCACCGCCCTGATTGTTAGAAGGCTGTAAGTTTGGAGAGTAATCATAAGATGGCTCACTACCTTGAGCATTGCTACTACTATTATTGTTATTATAGTTGTTATTATAGTTGCTATTATTGTTGTTATATTCCCCATCTTGGCTATAGTAGTTTTCATACCCTTGACCATACTCACTATTGTAATTGTAATAATTATCATTTTGAGCACGCACTGCCACCATATCTTCTATCCAAAAAGACAAAGCGTATAGAGATACACATATGACACCAAAATGAAATATTTTCATGGCTTATTTCTCTAACGAGCTATCTTTTCTCTAACGAGCTATCTTTTCTCTAACGAGCTCTCTAACAAACTCTAACAAACACACTACAGCCTTAACCAGCCTCCTATCCATTTCAATCTAGCATGGATTACTGATCACTCTCAGTGAGTAAGCAGAGAACGACTTGCCCATAATAGCTGACCTTAGCCATAGCAGCAGAATGCAAAAAACAAACAATGAACTTTTAGAAATCACAGACCGAACACACCATCACAGATGGTGCAGGCTTATGTCAAACAAGAGATGATAGGCCATGAAGATAAAAAGTAGACAAAAAAGAAGAAGGCAAGATAGATACAACACCACCCATCAATGACCTTTGATGTAATCATCATACTCTTGAGCTGTCATTAAAGGTTCGCTATCATCTTCACTGCAATGCAGCTTTATCAACCAACCATCCAGATAAGGATCTTCTTGAAGACCCGATGGGTCCGATTGAATATCTTCATTAACAGCTATAACCTGTCCTGAAATAGGAGTATAAAGATCTGAAACCGTTTTAGTGGATTCAATAGTGCCAAAAGTATCGCCGGCACTAAACTCATCACCTTTTTCTGGAAGCTCAATATAAATCACATCACCAAGTTGCTCCACAGCATGAGCACTCACACCAACCAACACTTCGCCTGAAGTTCCTGTGACCCATTCATGATTTTTTGAAAAAAGTAAACGATCAGAACCAGACATTCATCATCCTCCTAAGGCCTTGACAAACCAAGCATCCCATCAACAAACACCAAAAAAATAACACTAAAAACGATCCCATGTCTTATAGATCGTACTTTGTCATGTTTTTCTCGTGCCATGCAAGAGAAGATTTTAGGAAAAAATGTCATAACATCATCTTCGATGACATATACATGTCATTCAACCATCATACCTACAAAAATCTGTCTTTTGAACCTTGGCTCATTTTCTCGTCTTTCTTCTAGCTTTCCCTAACCTTAGAAGAATAAAAAGGCTTTTTGATGATTTTGGCAGCAAGCCGTTTTTTATCACCACTACGCCTGCAAATCCAAATCTGATGGTCTTTAACAGCGCTGACTTGCAAACGAGCCATACCACCAGAAGACTTCAAAGATGGCAAATAACCACCACTACTTACCTGGCCTATAACAAAGCCGCCTTCATGATGATTCCAAATATCCATCCCCTGTCGAGGAATTCCAGCAGAAAGCATTAAAAAGGCCACATGTTTATTTTGTAACACTGTTTGTGGCACTAAAAGATTGTCTCTATAAGCACGTAATGATTGCGATCCAATAAAGTTGGTTTTTTCTTTAGAAACCAACCAACCCAATCCCACTTGATATGGATGAGTACTCTCATCCATATCAGAGCCATAGAGAAGGAAACAGGACTCTAAACGCAAAGAATTGCGTGCACTCAAACCCACACACCAAACTCCCCCTGCTGGCTCTTTGTTAACACCACGAGGCAATAAACCATGCCACAATTGGTCTGCGATCTGTTGTGTTGCTGGAACATACAACTCATAGCCTAACTCTCCGGTATAGCCGGTGCGAGCTAAAAAAGCCATCCGGCTTCCATCGGGTAGTGCATATGAAGGTAAAGCCATAATGGCAGAGTAAGGCAAGGATTGTGCTGTTGTAAGCTCTTCTCCATCAAGAATACGTCTTAAAGCCTCTCTACTACAAGGGCCTTGAATGGCTAATTGCAGGTAATCATCAGATACATTAAAGACCTCACAATCACCTTTCACCAAAGCAGTATATTCTGTTGAAGGATTTTGGCAAAAATCCTTCAACCATCCATAAACCCGCTCACCGCGAGAAGCATTAGCACAAATCAGGAAATGATCTTCGCAGATACGATAAATAATGACATCATCAATGATTCCCCCATCATGGCCTAAAAAACAACTGTAACATCCCTTACCATCAACTAAGGATGTGATGTCAGAAGGAACAAGAACATCGAGATAACGCAAAGCCCCTGATCCCTTCAGTTCGATTTCTGCCATATGAGATACGTCAAAAACGCCACAAGATTCTCGGGTGTAAAGATGCTCTGCCACAGTACCACCACTATAATAAGCTGGCAGAAGCCAATCATAAAAAGACATCATCTTAGCCCCACAAGCCAGATGATGCTTATAAAATAATGTGGTTTTTGCAGACATTATCTCTGCCGTACAGAATGCTGATGAATAAGGACCTACAACAGTTCATATATAAAAATATAAAATTCTTTATTTCTATTTAGCTATCATTATATTCCACCATACTTCCATCAGCTACAATTTTACGCCCTAGCCAGGCTCTCGGTTTAGCTCCTGTGGATCTTTCAATGAAATGCTGTGATTCCATAGCCTCAATCATACGTGCTGCACGATTATAGCCAATTTGCAGACGTCTTTGTAAAAACGAAGCCGAAATATTGCCACGATCTTCAGCAATCTTTAAAGCCTGCTCCCACTTAGGATCTTGTGTGGTAAAGGTGTGTTCGTTAACTTTTTCAAGACGCAATAATTTTTTTTGCAATGAAGGAAAATACGATAAGTCATAATCATTTTGCAAAGAATGTAAAAGCTTACGTATCTCTTGATCACTCACATAAGCACCTTGCAACCTTTGAGGTCTGATATAAGCTGGATTTTGAAATAACATATCACCCCGACCTAATAACTTTTCAGCACCAATTTGATCAAGAATGGTGCGACTATCGTGTTTGCTCACCACCTGAAAAGCAATACGTGCTGGAAAATTTGCCTTAATCACCCCAGTGATCACATCCACCGATGGACGCTGAGTAGCTAATACCAAATGAATACCACTAGCTCGTGCTTTTTGTGATAACCGCTGAATCAATCCTTCCACATCTTTAGGAGCCACTAGCATAAGGTCAGCTAACTCATCAATAATCATCACCAAATAAGGCATAAAATCAGCGTTAGGGAAATGCTCTCGCCACTGCTGTTGATCATCATCCGACAAACTATTCCAACTGGCATTGAATTCCGAAATATTACGGACTTGCATCTCTTGCATCAATCGATAACGAGATTCCATCTCTTGGACCGCCCATTCCAGTACCAAACACGATTGTTGCGCATCTGTGATCACAGGACAAGCAAGATGAGGCATTTTGCTATAAGCACTGAGTTCTAACATCTTTGGATCCACCAAAATCATCTTCACTTCACGGGGAGAACGTGCACAGATAATAGAGTTGATCAGTGCATGAATACCTACTGACTTTCCAGATCCTGTGGCTCCAGCAATCAAAAGATGCGGCATAGCTGCTAGGTCCACTTGCATCGCCTCACCACTAGGACTAATACCTAATCCAATAGGTAGTGACATGTCCTTTTGAGCATGCATATGTTTTTTGACAATATCACCCAAATACACCGTTACCGGATCAGAACGAGGCACTTGAATTCCCATAGAACTCTTACCCACAATAGGTTGAATAATCACCGATTCCACTTTTAAGGAACGAGCAATATCATCCACTAAACCGGTGATCTTGGTTTGTTTGATACCTGAGTTGGGCTCAAATTCAAAGGTGCGTACCCGTGGTCCTGTCTGCAAACCCACCAACTTACCACCAATAGAGAAATCCTCAAGTGTTGAAACAAGCACCTCAGCTGTTTTTTTAGCAGCCTCATCTTTTTTAAACAAAACATGTTTAAAGGTTTGCTCTTTAAACATCTTCACATAATCCATACTAGGATAAACCTCAGGAACAGATTTGTGACTGCTATGATCATCTATCGTCAAAGGATGATCTTTTGTATCACTGCTCTGAGCCGTCTTCGTGGCTAGAGCCACATCATGCGACATCACAGCTGGTTGGGATGTCGCCTGTATGGCAATGTCATAGTCATAGTTAGAATGAGAGCTAGAATGGTTGCTGCTCATGTCATTGCTACCGGATAAACTTTGAGCCACATCTCTTTTATGTAAAGATGAAGTGGTTTGAGGACGTACAAACACGTCTCTGAGTTTTTGACTCGTGCTACGATAGGTGCTACTTTGTGCCACACCTTCTAGGATACGTTCCATCCACTGCGGCAGTTTTTGTGAAGCAAGCTGAGCCCACATACCCCTTATCCAATCCCTACACCACCCCTTAAGGTGATGGATCTGACACCTACGCCACAACACCATCTGATGATGCCTCAACCAAGCTATCAGCTGTTTCCATACCGGCAAGGAAGCAAGAAAAGGACCTAAGGACCATATGGCTGCAAAAAAAGCACACATCCACACACCCACCTGGCCCACATATACCTCTGCCCATGAGGTGAGATAACGACCTAACCAACCCCCTTCTTGAGACGTTATGGCAAGCAAGTTGGCAAAAACACAAGCCAAAGCCAACCCATAACTTCCTCTCATTGTAAGAAATAGCCAACGCAGCAAACAACTGAACCTGTTAGACCATGATCTTTTTTTTATCTCAAAGATAACCCATAACACAAACAAAGGAATACCATATGCACACACCCCCAACAAAGTCAGGAAATGAGCACTGACTTCTGCACCAATCTTTCCACCATAATTGGCAACACGATCAGGATAAGGCGCTGTAGCTGTGTAATAAGAAGGATCAAAAGGATCAAAAGATAGCAAAGACACATAATAAAACAAACCACAACCACACAACACAAACCACAAAGCTTTTTTCACATAAGCCTCACGATCACCAGCAATGCTGTGGTTATGTGTCTGTTTTAAAGAAGCTATACGCGTTCTACGTTTTGGGTTTTTTTCCTCGTTATGTGTATTCTTCTTTGTCATATTATTTGTAACACTTTCAGCAGCCATCACCGTGCTCAAAGACATACCAACGCACCCAATGAATGATATGATGCACCCACCACCTCACTTGCAAAGGCACAGAAAAGTTATGCCGGCAAAGCGTTATGCCAATCACTAAGTAAGATATACATCCATCACATCCTGATTCTTCTCTTCCATGCTACCACAATTCCCTTCTTGCTAAACTGCCGTCCCTATCACATATTTCCCATAAATTGATAAAGAATTATTTTTTAAGCTTTTTTTTTCAACTCTATTATGTTAGGCATACTGAAAATAACAAAAAGGAAAAATTCTGCCAGAACGCTATACCGCCGCCCATATCTGATTCTTCTAACGAGAGGTGCGCTCTGCACTCTTATATTCAAACTTATATCCAAATAAGTCACATCTAACTTATAAGGAACTAGGTAACCTCAGTAAGCTACATAAACTGTGAAAGATCAAATAAAGTCGGTTGATTATTCATATAAGCCGGAGATAGTGGAACACCGAGGCCTTTGAAAGTCTCCATATAATGACTTATATAAGTCCCTGTAATCACCACTTTATCCGGTTTTACCTCTTGGATTGTCTGATAAAGATCTTCTTGAGTGCTTTCTGTGTTCACAAGGAAATGTTTTGCAAACACATCAAGCTTTTTATACTCCGTATAAGCTGCGTGATTATGGGCCACAAAATACAAAGAGGACTGTTTCATAGCCAAGGCTTTTAAACGTGACAAAGTGGTAAATGGAGCAAGCACCACTTTAGCTCCTCTGTGAGATGGTTGGAAACGTTTAAAAGAAGGCAAAGAAATACCACACTCTTGATAGACCTGACTCACACCATAAATCGAGGAGTAAAGAGATATCTCAAAGTCTGAGAGATGATGAATAATCTCTTGAGCCACCCCTAAAGCCTTACACACCACTACCGGGTATTTTCCATGTTCTTTGTAGTGCTCACGCAAACACGAAGCTAAAGCATCTAATTGCTGCGTTTTCTGTGGAATAACATAAGAAAGATCTGCACAAGAAGCAGACAAGATCAAAACGTTACTGCGCTTCAATGCACTCTGATGTACCAAAGAATAACTCGAAGGCATCGAAGAAGGAGCATAAAGGAAGGAAAGATCATCTCTCGATTGCACCCAAATGGAGGCCTGCCCTAAACAACAACCGCCGGGAAGAAATTCAATGGTATGAGGACCTATGGAAAAGGGCCGAAAATACTCAGAAACAATAGGCACTGAATAATTCATAGGAACACGACGACGACTAGCTAGCAACCGAGCTACCCCATTGCTAGTGATCAAATGCGAACCATGACGAGGCAACCTCTTTGTGGGAAATGTAGAAAGCAAAGACACATCATGACACTCAAGTGCATCAAACCATAGAAGAGTGCCCTTAATATGCACTCCCTCTTTATAAGCAACCACTTGAGCACATGCATCATCTATAGATGTAACCATCACATATTATCCACATAACCCATATAGAATACATTTCACCATATTTTACACACAAAACAACACATCACGGTATTTTAAGCTGCAATCGATAATGAGCAATATTGTGACCAAGTACTTTTCTTACATCAAGTGGTCTTACATCAAGTGGTCTCACATCACATGGTGATATCTCACCCTCACTCTCACTCTTGTGCTCATATAATGCTCGAGATACATTATAAATATGCCAAGGCTTGTTCAAGGTTTTATCTACAGCTCCCCCTTGTTTACCCAAACCAGGAAGCAAAAGAGGAATATCACCTAATGAGGCATAAACAGCCGGATCCATATCACCTAATGCACCCATCTTCGTTGCACCCAGCACCAGACCTATGGAATCTTGAGCCCTCATGCCTTGCTGCAAACATGATGGTTTATCATACAACAAAGACCATATATGGCCATATAAACTCTCAGAAGACGCCTCACTCTTTTCTCTATGATCGGTGTGATGTTGGCTTGAGGCCTCATTCCAACTAAGACATTGAGGGAAAGATTGAATAAGATCGCCACTGGCATTAGATGTACGCCATAACACAAACACTCCCTTACCCCTCACAAACCATGGCTCAAGAGCTTGCCACACATCTGCTCCCATATAAGGATTGATGGTAAGAGCATCGGCATCAAAATGATCAAAAGCCATTCTTCCATAAGCTTCCATACTCGAAGCAATATCACCACGCTTGCCATCAAGAATAACAAAACAATCATGACTTTGAGCAAGTGCCACCAAAGACTCTAAAACACCTATCCCCGCTGAACCATGAGCTTCAAAGTACGCCATCTGAAACTTCACACAACGTATACCCTGTTGTATGGTTGCTATGAGCACATGCTCACCAAGCCATTCCAATAAATACGTTAACGATACCTTTGCCGTATTCATAGATGATAAAGCAGCAAAACGCTCAGCCACATCACAACGCACATCCACACCCACACATAATTGCGATCCCGCTAAACCCACCACACGCGACAAACGTTGACGCATAGACTCACACAACACAGAAGATGATGATGTGGAAAAAGAATCATTCATATCAGCCCATATACCAAACATCCAAAAATTCTCTTACATTTGCAAACACAAGGCTTTTTTACACTTTACACATCACACTCTCAAGCTGGCCATTTCAAAAAAGAATCCCTGCTAGCAAAATGTCTATGAATAAATTCTTGTACCATCAAAGGACCACACATATCAGCATAGGCAAACAACGAACCCATATGTTCAGGAACACCACATGCCTCAAAAAGCACACACTCCATATCCTCTTTTTTCGTCACAATGCCCTTAGCTAACAGAATATACCCTAAATACAAAAGCAGCATCACAAAGTATTCACTTTGCAAAACCTCCACACGATAACGCGGTTCATGAAGACGAGCTTTATATGTGTTTTTCCCCTTATTATCTTGTTGTGATGACAAATAAGACGTTCTCCATTGCAACACATCTTTCCATTCACCACCATAAGGAAATGAAGACTCACATCCCAAAAGAGATAATATATCTTGATGCTGTTGCCAGATCCCTTGCAAAGATTCCACAACATCCATCCAGTACTTATCATCCACCAAAGACCAACCTTGATGTGATAAAACTTTCAATAATTCTTTCAAGCCCCCACGATAGAATAAAGATTCTTTAAGCAATTCTTGCACAAACCTAGAACGAAGCCATAAATGCAAAGACTCCGCTGCCATCTCTTCACTCACACACACCAACTTCCCACCTAAAAAAGCAGCACATTGACGTGCACCTTGCTCATCTGGCTCTTTATATTCTCTTTTAGCTATTTTTTTCTTAGCTATTTTGGCTACTTGAGTTCTATGAACAAGGTTTCTTTGAGGGCTAGTTTTAGGGCTAGTCTTAGGGCTAGTTTGATAAAGCAAAACCCCACCTAAAAAACTATTCCATTCCACACTCTGAAGAAGATGAAACCGATAGTCTTCATATCCCATTTTGATGTGAACTTTGCTACGCTCATAACATCTCACCCATACCTGTTGAACACTCATTCGAACTTTGATCAATTCTTCAGGCGAAAGTACCATCCAATCACAGTATATCTCTTGTAACATATGAGCTTTCTGGCTATCCATCATCACAAGGAATTTTTGCCACAAAGATAACAAACGAGAAGATAACAACCGTGCTGATGATGCAACCAGCATCACACGATAACCACGACTGATCCAAAGCAAGATCCATTTCACAGCAGGAATCATAGCCGATACATCTAACCACACTCTACCAGACCATACCTGCTCCACATCTCCATAAAATGCTTTCAAGTAAGAGTGTTTTATGGGAAACATACCTCTATCATAAGATGTTTGCCAAAACATATAACACCCTCGCACACTCTCTGTTAGGGATTCTTCATCACCTGCCACCAAAGCATGCTTCCACATATTTTGCCATGATTCCTCAAAATACTCACGAATACGTTTTGAAACAACTGTCTTAGCAGAAGCATGCCTTAACCCCTCACCATCAACAAAAGGTCTCCACAACGACTCAACAGCAAAATGATGATCTGCAAACACGTCCCATGCTGCAAAATCATCACGGCAAGCTGGCAAAACCTTGCCCAAAACACCATCTGAATTTTGATTAAATACACTCACCCATGATGACACATAAGACCCACTTACCACAGAAACCGAAAAAACTCCAAGCGATTCAAAAGCTCGCAAGCAACGTCTTTTCAACCAAAAACTTTTTTTAATAAGTTTTTTATGCACCCATAATTCACAAGCACCACCCATGGGAGGATAACCCCAATCCCAGTCAGGAAAACCAAGTAACACATCAGGGGCTACAACAAACAGACGCGAACACATCATAGCCCATTCAAAATACGACCCAGTAACATCACCCAAAGCTATACAATACATACGCTTGCGATGAGCAAACAGAATTTCTAATATTTCTCTAAAACGCTTAACCTGTTGTTCTATGCTACTACGAAGATACTCACCTGACACAACCTTATGATCTTGACAAGACGAAGACATCACCACCAATAGATTTTCTGTAGATGTTTTCAATACCTCCGTGATATCCACAAACCACTGCTCTAACTCAGCAGAAGGACAGTATAGTGAATCCACCTCAGGCATAAACCACACACTTGCTGTCTGGTCTCCAGTAGTAGCCTTCATAAAGACCTCTTGCCATCATCAAGACTGCAACCAACAAGCTTACTGTTACCAGATGGTTCTTTTTGCTTTTGCTTTTGCTTTTGCGATGGCTCTGCTTGACTGTGATACAAACACTCCATCACGCCCTGTCCATCAAGATGAACATGCCATGACCGAGCCTGCACAAAACCATCTCCACCTAAAAAATACCCCAAACCACTACCCCACACATCACAGCCTCTCAACCACTTCCGCAGACAATGCTGTTGGTAATCAGCTGCATCTATAGAGTCTTCTAAGTAATCATAGATGGCAAAATCCAATAACGATGATCCCGTATATGTATGAAGCTGATAACGTGGCGAGGTTTTTTTGCTAGCATGAACACCGCTAGCATGAACACATGACTGCAACTGCACCATATGTGTGCGAATCTTTTCTAAAACAGAAAGCCCATAGCCACGCAAGCAAGATACGTCATAACGCACCAACCCTAAATGAGCAAAATCAGAGGCATTTTTTTCTAAGAAAGATAAACGAGCAAAATCATCCACATCCACAGTCAAAGGAAGAGAAGAAAACATCTGATGACATGTCCTTGGCAAAGATAGCACCACAAGCCCTTGTGGATAAGCACTCCCTTTAACAGAAACTTCTAATTTTGACAAAGATTTCGCCCATAAAGGAACTTCTTTTAAAATCTTCCATAACCGCTTTTCAGCTTTTTTAAAATGCTTATTTGCAAAATCCACAACAAAAAACTTGCCACCTTTCATCCCTAATACCCAACTGTTTTCTGCGCTAGAAGATGTACTTGCTGTCATATGCATATCCACCTGACCACGTGATAACAATGCATAAATGCCTTGCAAGAAATCAGCATACTTTTCAAATAAATGCGGATTTTGCCTCAAACGTAATTTCAAAAAATACATCTCAAATTCTGAAACAGGACACAACGTTCCTCCCACATAAATATGCCCATCATAAGGAACAGATAAGATATTCCATAATCTTGATAAAGAAAAATGATCAGCAACCAACACCTCAGCTCTAGGAAGCTTTACCATAGCAGAACTTGAAACATCCTCATGCCTGGCCAACCATAACTTGGGATCTGATACATCTGTCAATAAACAGGTTTTTTTGTAAAGAGCTACAAGAGCTTTCCACCAAAGCACTTGTTGTGGCGATGCTGGATAAGGCACATGAATATAAGTCATAGACACTACCAAAAAAAAAGATAGCTCATATGAGCTGTAATGATCTCTATCTCACTTTTCAGCTAAACTCTCCAGCTAAACTCTCCAGCTAAACTCTCCAGCTAGGCGAGAGGAGAAAGAGATTTAACGTAAGCCTCTGGCAAGTGCTTCATCCTAATCTCTTTGGACTTAGCTATAAGATGCTCGTCAATTTTTTGTTTTTCAAGAGTTTTCAAACCAAAAAGTAAAGCTTTTCTATTCTGAGAATTAAGACATAACTTCACATAATTTTTAAACACATACACATTGAAATCTCTTTTCAAAGATGTTTCAAAATTTTTAAATGCCAAATCCTTTGAACCAAGATTAAGATGACATACAGCACTATGATAATAAATCGTGGCTTTTTGATAATTGGTATTAGCAAGCTGTTTCAATGGCTGTAATGCTGCAAGAGCACGTTCATATTCTCCCATCATCAACAACAAAGAAAACTTCACCTGACATGCACTAAACCCAGCACTCACATCAACACCATCCAACACCTTCAAGGCAAGATCCACTTCATCAAGATAATGCAAATATACCGTAGCAAGTTCAATACGATAAAACGACTCTTCACCAATTTCTTGAGACGATTCCATCAAATATTTCAAACATTGTTCCACTTCATTCCATTGCTGAGATTGCATATACATGTTTTTAAAGTAAATCAAAGCTTTATGATTTTTATGATTCACTTCACGTAAAATTTTATATAACTTAAAAATTTTATCTTCAATATGCAACTTTTCTTCATAAATCAAAATCAAACGCTCAAGAGCTTTTTCAAGAAATTTTTGCGATCGTGAGCGATCATAATGCACAACAATGTATTCAATAACATGGGCTTCAACTGTATAGTTTTTATGATACATAGCCTCTAAGATCATAAAACGCCAAAAAAAATTAAAAGATAAATCCAAAGAATGCACAGCCTCAGTAAGCAACTGGCTCACCTCATCTGTGGACTGATCAAGATAGTTAAAGTACACCTTGGCTAAATTCTGATAGTAACCTCGTGCAGCTTCACCATCACTTTTTTGAATCATCATCTTAACAACAGGAACATAGATATCCCAACACTCAAAATCAGCAAGCAATTGAATAAGCTCATCACGACCCTCTTTGCTAGAAGGAATCACATCCTGGCCTTTGTCAAAAGCCACAATCACCTTTTGAAGCTTTTGAAGCTGCTGAGATACCGGTGTTAGTGCTTTTTTTGATTCGCCTTGTTCCATAGACCTGTTCCATAAACGTGTTCCATAAACTCACCTTTTCTAAACACTGACGAGAAAGCCCAAAAAAAGTGCTATCTATCACTACTGATGTCCATACGGATATTCATCATATAATTCTATCTTGACATGGTTTATTCCTACACACACCCTACACACACAATATCACCTTGCGCGTCTATCGTCATTTAGCTTCCTTATTTTGAAAATTTCTCTATGCTAAATGTTTATAATAGAAAGTTAGGATAACTCACATACGCCTATTATGGATGCTTATTTCCTTTCATATGTATGAACAAACTGTATGAACAAACTGTATGAACAAACATAAACCATGCTCCAAACTACCTGCACACACACAAAACACACCCTTACAGCCATCCTGACCTTGATGTGGCTTCTCTTTCTTGCGAGCTGTAAACCCTCACCAGCCTATCTTACCATCACCTTTGATGATGATAGTCAAGCCCCTGACCATGCAATCAAACAGCACATAGAAATCTACCGCACATCTTTTAGCCATAAACAACCCAAAGATACCCTTAGCATCTTAACAACAGGCATCTTAACAAAGGATGTTCCTGCTCATGCCGTCCTCGATTTCAAACACGATCAAACTCTGAAAAAAACATATCCCTACCATGACAACACAGATCACTTACAACTAGAGAGTGTATCCATTGCGTCCATGCAGTCAGAATCTGGGTACAAAATGGCTTTAAAGCCAGGCACCTACCTACTCCTAGCTGATTGCTCTAGCCGTCTGATCACCTTACGACCCAAAGAGCATCAATCCATCTCATTACAAAAAGTGATCTTTGAAACACCACCCCTCTCAGCTGATGCTGCAAGTGATTCCTTTTTTATACAATGTGAACGTTATCGCAATGGACTCTTCCGTCAAAGCCACACAAACACCTTTACTCTTCAGGTCCTTGAAGGTAGTCATAAACTCTTTATCAACCATATGCCCCTGACCATTCACATAAAGACTAGCCCTAAAACGAGCCCTAAAACTAGCCAAACAACCATTTACAAGCTTGCAGCTCTCAAAGCCCAACTTGCCACAACCACCACCACACATCATCACTACTTTCTTTCAACACACAACCACCCTCTCAATGTCACACAACCACGAACATTCAATACATGGACCTACCTACTGGAAGGATCTTATGAAATGACACTCAATGGCAGTCGAAAAATCATTGATGTTAAAGCTGGTCACACTTACAGTATTCCCACCGCTCTGGTACGTTTTGAGGCAGCAGAACGTGTTAATGATCGCAGGTTTATTGCCATCACCCGCACCCCCTATCATCTCACCTTTACCAGCTCACACAACACCACCCACCCCTTGAAAGTCAATAAAACATATCCTCTTTTTTACCTTCCTCAACAATCTTTTACTCTAGGATTTTCGCAAAAAAGCTGGCCCTTAGATCTCAAAGAACACCAACTCACCCGCATCCCTCTTCATACTCTTCACATAACAAACCATTGCGATCACAAACAATCCACCTGTTTAGGCACCACCGATGTAACACTTTACAAAAATCGCCATAAACCTCTTATCAAAGCTCCTAGCGATGTCCCCATTCCCTTCATCGCCTCACCACAATCACCACTATGGATTACATTAAGCACATCTCATGGCCTCAAATACAAACTCACCACAAAACAAGCCTTAACCTCTTTACAACTCGCTACAGTCACCTTCAAGCCCAGCATCCAAAAACATCCCCGCAACTCACACACCGACCTCATTCGTATCGAAACTTTACCTGCCAACAACACCAATGACACAGCACATCACCACACAGAAGCTACTCTCGATTTGAGCCCACACAAAAACACCACCCTACAACTGATTGCTGGAAAATATGCTCTTGTGTCTTATCATTCTCGTCCCGATCCTTCCTCTACATTTCGCATCAAGTACAAACGCAAAAATATCTTCCACATCAAAGCGAAACAACACCTTTTGCTGAATGGTACTTTTTATCGCTAAGGAAAATCGATGACTTCGCCACGATAAGACGTGCGCAAAGTAAGATCTTGTAAGGCTCCAGCAGCTTCCTTAGCATCACGATAAAGCCCCATATTCACCCGATAAGAACTTTTACCTTGATCTTCAAAAGACGTGATGGTTGCAGGAAGACCTTTTTCATTTAACTCCGCCACAACAGCTTCAGCAGCAGACTTTGCAGACACCACCGCCACTTTTACGGTAAATTGTCGCACCAATGCCTGCTGCTTAACAGCCCCAGTGGGCATAACCTCTGTGACTAAATCCGATCCAGAAAACACCTCCACAGCCCCAGGAGGAGATGATCCAATGGTATCGTAAAAAAAAAGTGACGGTGAAACCTTGTGATCCATGACCTTATACATATCAAACAGACGCTGCATCTTCCAACGCATCACAAAAACAGAAAAGGCCCATGCCACCGCACTCAGTAACATCACCACCAAAATTGATTTAAATAGCAGCACCCATTTTCGAGGCACGAAGTCTCCAAAATCTATCTTACATTGCAACACATCATATGATAGCAGCTTAACAAAATTGTCTTAACTTACGTAGACTATTTCCATCACATCATCCACTTCCATACTAAGTGATCCATATACAAGATAATCCCATAAATATCATGCTAGGGTGAAGCATCTTTTGAAGCAAAACGATTTAAGATGCCTGCATCCAAACCACGAGCTTTATCCAGATTAACAGCTTCCGAAAAATCCACCGTATCAAGATGTTGAGCCCCAGAAAAATCCACCCCATAGAGATGAGCACCCTTAAAGTCAGCATCTTTGAGATAAGCGTTTGTAAAACGTGATCCACGAAGAAGAGCTTTGCGAAAAGATGCTCCTCTCAAGTTAGCCGAATGAAAATCCACATCATTGAGTTTAGCACCATCAAAACGAGCCTTAAGAAGCTCAGCTCCTAAAAATAAGGATTTATCTAATACTGCGAAGCGAAACTCAGTGCCTATCAACTTGGCATGAGAAAAATCCGCTCCATCAGCCAAAACACCTTGAAATGTGGCCCATTCTCCATGAGCGCCAAGAAGATCGGAATTATTCAACTTAACACCGTTCAAATCACTTTCCGTAAAGTTAGCATAACGCAAATTCCTACCCGATAAATCCATACCGGATATTTTAGCTCGTGAACACTCAAGAATGGATACCGCACCAATATCTTGATTTTTATCACATTGCGATGTTTTCGGATGACAATAACCACGTATCTCAACGTCATTATGCGTATACTGACAATTCTTAGCAAGCACTTCAATGCGATGACCACGTCCAACTTCGGGTTGTGATTGCAACTGTGCATTACCAGAGCTACCAACACTACGACAACCCCACAAACCCCATCCACATATTACGATCCCTAATCCAACATACACAACACCGCTTATATGCCTGCCATCAACTAACAAAGCCCTCATCACCACACCCCCCCACCTATTTCCCAAAATGCAGCCAAAAACCACAAGATCATCCCTTCTGTGTTTTTCACGCAGCATCCATCGTCATAACACAGCTAAAATTCACGAAAAAAAACTGCACAACTATCCATTGAAACTATCCATTCATCATCTGACACAAAGATGATAAGGATCATAAAGTCCGCAAATAGTTACATGAGAAAAGAATGGAGAAAGAAAAAAGGACAGAAGAAGGTTATGATGATATGAACAATCACTTTTTACATGTTTTTTTATAAATATCATAAGTTGGAGAAATCTTAAAATGAAAATCAGCAAATCTATGAGTGAATACTGGAGAGGTCTCGGTATCCAGTGAGCTTCCACTCTTAGCTTCTAGCATGGCTTTAGAATACGTATAAAGCCCCCGAGCAATCTCTCCAGTTGCAATAGCTTTTTTTGCTTTTTCTTCATCAGCAAGAGAGAAATAGGTGCGGTTATACCACAACTTTCCTACAGGACGATGCCAAAAATGATACTTCGAATCGTTAATACGGATAGATATATGATTCATCATCGGATACTTAGCTTGATAATCCCCCACCACTATGTCGTCTTTGAAATCATCTGGAGTGTCTTCACGACTCGTAAGCAATGAAGGAAGACTCATAATATCAGAAACATCACCGGCTTGAGATTGAGGCATTTTGTATTTCAACTTCCATATGAAATCAAAGAAAGCCAAATCACTCACTTTTTTCCCACTAAGAGAGGGATGTTTACTCGCATCAAGAACAAGACGATAAGAGGCATCTGATTCAGGTACAATCTGTCCCTCAGGCAAGTCAATCTTAATATCACTAGCAAACTTCAACGTCATGGAAGTCGTTGTAGTGGTACTCGGATGACAACTACCTTTGGTTTTTTCATTCTGACAATATTCATCAAATTGTTTTATCAAACTTTTTGTATCTTTACCCTTTACCCATGAAAAAGGATGGTTTTTCAATTCATATAAAATACGTGTAGCTCGCGTGACAATGTTTCCAGCAGCTGGATTCACATCACTATCCTTTTCCTTCCAAGGATAAAAATCTATGGTGATTTTTTTTATAGATTCATCCAATAAACAGCCCTTTGCCTCACTTGCTGCTTCTGAAGGCATAAGATTCACCTCCTTTTTCATAGTCGCCTTCATAGTCTCTACATCAATTTTTAAATACCTACCCGTAGACGATGAAGCAAGCCTCGATTCGTCATCTATGCTAACACCCGTAGAAGCCCCCATCCCATCACGTTTAGGCGCGCTTAAACTACACCCGATTACACTGATCAGAACCAAGCACCCCAATAGATTCATAAACAAAGATATCAACGATAATACTCCCTCACATCTCAAAACATAAAATACACGCCCTAACTGTTTGTTTGCAAGCTATGCCCCTACTTCCACATGTTTTGTCATGAATTTTACAAAGCTTCAGCCACAGATTCTCAGCATCACTCTGAGGCCTGAGGCTACTGAAGTTTTGCACAAGAACCAAAGGACGTCATTTTAAGACGAAAATACCCTGCTCAGATGTACTATCGGAAAACATCTTCAAAAAGTGAAGCTGTGCTTAAAACATCAGCCATTACAAAAGCTTCTACATATCAAGCTGTCAATAATCACCATTTTCAAGATAGTCTACGATTTTGTCAAAATAGTCTGTAGATCCATAAAAAGTCAATGTGTCACCAGAGACAAAAACATAATCATTTGTTGGCATGAATGGCTGTTCTTGATGATTCTTCCTCATGGACACCAAATGAGCATGAGGTGATTGCAGCAAGCCTAATTCCTTAAAGGTCAAATCGGTAGCATAGGATGTTTCACTAAGAGTGTGATGATGGATATGCTCATCATGACGATGCTCCTGTTTTTGTTGTTCCTCAGAGGCATGATACGGAATAAACGCTGACACCAAAGCCCTGCCTTTTTCCGATTTACTCGTCACAACACTGGGGGTATGCCATGATGATTTGATACGATTGAGATGAGACATGATGGTATGATGATTCACCTCATAGGTTGCTAATGTTTTGGCTAAAATTTGCAGTGTGGATTCATGCTCCGCAACCACTGTCTCCATACCTCCTAACCCATGAAGTAAGTCCAAACCACGCTCATATTCCACACGTATAATCACCGGAATAGTTGGCACCAATTGACGTGCAGCAAACATTACCATACGTGACACACCCACAGCAGGAATGGTAATCACCATACAACGCGCTTTTTCAATACCTGCCACATGCAAAATCTCTTGACGCTGCGCATCACCAAACATCACCGGCAAAGATTCTTTCTGTGCTTTCAGTACTGTAGAAAAATTCATCTCTAAAGCTAAATAAGAGATATCTAAAGCATCAAGCACACTCCCTAGCTTCTTTCCTGCAACCCCATAACCCACAATAATGGTGTGATCTTTAAGTTCTCTGTCTTCCAGTCCATGCTTCTCTGACACAGCATGTTGAGAGTTTTTTGCAAAGAAAGGAATACGATTCAAAAAACGAGTACGCTCCACAATCCATGGAGTAATTTTGTGAATAAATGGCGTAAGAGCCATGCTTAAGACAATCAAACACAGAAAATACTGAGTCTCTTCATTAGTGAAATGCTTACGCTTGTTCAGTTCCTTGATCAAAACGATGGAAAACTCACCCACCTGAAATGTTAGTAGCCCTGTCATCATACTCACCGAATGAGAGTAATGCTGCATACGAGCAAGTATATAGATCACTGTGGGTTTTATGAATAAGATCAAAACACCACCCAATAAGACGGCAGCAAAATGCTTTATGAAGTAATCCAAATCCACCAACATACCCACAGAGGCAAATAACAAGCCAAGGAAGGTATCACGTAGAGGAAGAATGTCTGAAAGAGCCTGCTTAGAAAGTGGCGAGTTGGCAAAACACAAACCTGCCATAAACGCACCTAAAGAGATCGATCCCACCAAGGATTCTGTGCTAAAAGAGATCGCACTAAAGAGAAAAAACAGCAAGAAAAAAAAAAGCTCATGACTCCCTGTCTTCAATACAAGATTGAATAATGGATTGAGCAAATAACGCGTAAACACCACCAAAGCAACACAGTAAGCACCAAATAGAGCCAAGGTAGTAAGACTTTGATAGCTACCAGCTGGCGCATCCCCTGATATGCTGCCAAAAATAAAAGGAATAGACATAATCATCGGAGCAAAGAGCATATCTTGAGCAAGCAATACCCCCACACTGGCATTGCCATGTGGGGTTTCAAGCTCTCGTCTTTTTTGTAAGATTTTCAAAACAATAGCAGAAGATGATAGTGAAACCACCATCCCAATCATAAGAGCCGATGAAAAGCTCCATAATCCAAGCCCCCATCCCATCAACGTTGTACCAGCAATCACCACCACCATCATCGCAATGCCAAGTCCCACAAGACTCTTGGAAAGATAGCGGATCTTATCTGAAGAAAACTCCAACCCCACAGTAAACATCAAAAGAGCTAAACCAATCTCATTGATAGTAGTGATACCAGGAAGATCTTTAACCAGCCCAAAATGACTGATCAATAAACCACTGATGATAAAACCAACAATGCTTGGCACACGCATATAGCTTAACAGTGTGGACGTAAATGTGACAAACCCGATAACAATGATGATATCAACGGCCCAATCAAACGAATGCACGCCCATCTCCTCTTAACACAAACCATCTACTCTCAAAACATCCCAAACACATCAGAAATCAAAAATCAAAAATCAGAAATCATCCACCACTAGCCATCTCAGCATTATTGATAGGTCTTTGTAATGTAGCTCTCTGATATTAACTCAGTTCCACTCTCTGTGTTCTTTTGTACTATGTTATAGACAAACCTCATATCAATCCAGATCTCCCATAAGGGCAAAAAAAGCAAAAATTTGGCTTGGTATCGGCGACATCACTACAGATTTAAGCCATCCTCATCTTCTTTAGCTTCTCAAAACTCTCTACATTCAGCCAAACACAGTTTCTACTAGCAGAAGGTATGCATCACAATGACTCCTCCCGCACCCTAAAATCCTACTCGCCCATTTTGTGGTGTCATGTAAATGGATACCCACCACCCTGGAAAACACCGCAGATGTAAAAAGCTTCTATGGCTTTTACACAAGAGGATCATCTCAAAACCGCTACTCAAGCTTCTAACAAGGTTGGTTGAAGTCTACACAGTTAACAAGAGATCTTTAAAAGGACAAAGAAGACATAAATAGAAACCCGTTGGGCAGCAATGATCGCAAGGGGGGCAATATACCCCAAAAGAATGACTGAGCTTTTCTTGTCACATTAAAAAAAGGACAAGATCTTATGGTTGCTGAGATTTTTTTATCTCAGCAGTTTTGCATACCGCCGCAACAGTCCTCATTCCCCACTTTGATGGAAGCATCATTGCTCTTGCATCATTTTTATGTCACCTCTCATGGAAATCCCCACAGAACATTTTGTTTCATATGCGAACAAAAAATACATACAAGACACTTGAATCACAATCAAAGATGGAAGTAGAAAATAGACACAAGAATGGAATCAAGCAATACTTATATCAGAGCCTTAAACACATTGGACAATAATTGTTCATCATGAAAATGCTCTTGTAAGCACGAATTCCAAAAATGTTAGTCAAAAAAATGAGCTGCTATCATAAGAAAAATATGCTCACCACCGTCAAGATTGAAGTTAAAATCTTCTTTACTATTAAAAAAAGTCGTTTTTTCTAAGAGATTCACAATTCTAAAGGCTGTTTAAGGTATAACGTCTTGTCATCACATGGAACTTTCATTCTGCCTAAATTCCATCATCTTATCAACAACCTGACCTCAGCATCATATAACCTCATTTTGACTGTAAGGTTATGAAGACTTATGTGAGAATCTCATGACGCCAGCCAATTATATTCTTTTCTTCTTTGCCAAAAACAAGAGCAATGAGATGGATAGGTTGTTTGAGCTTTTTATAAGACTCACCATAACCGCGATCTTTGATCTGATTCATGGCTAAATCAAGTGTCTTATCACGTTCCTTTGCATTTTTTGCCATCTTCAGTTCAAAGACAAAAACCTGCTTCGAATAAAGCACTATAATATCACTCTGGCCCGCTCTAGAAGGTTGTTCAGGAAGGATTGTAACGCTTGGAGAATATAAGCTTGCATATACAAATACTGAGTAACAATACTCATAATCTAAATACGACACACCACCTAGCCTCTGACTCCACTGATAAGGAACACCATCAAGTGCAGTATGGATATATTCATAAAACTCAACAAATTGATTATTTTTCAGAAACTGCGTTAACTGACTTTGATACCGATCTTTGATTTTACCACAAGTAATATATTTTATCAGTCCATCATCAAAGCTTTCCCGTACTTCAAGATTAGGATAATTCAAGCGGTAATATGTACGGTTACCTTTGCGCATTTTTTCTTGGATGGTAAGAAATCCTGATTGAAAATAAAGCGATTCCACATTTATATCTTCTACATCAAATCCAACTAAGTCCTGGCGCTTTAAAAGACAATTTTCTAAATCCAGTGCTCGAATGCCGTAATGTATTAGATAAAAATAGAGATAGCGAGGCACTCCATCTTCAAACCACCAGGAATCAAATTCTTTGTTGGAAAAAAGTTTAAGAATCCCATGGGGATTATAGACCTTTTCCTCTCCAACCCAACTATAGCCGTTGTACCATTTACGAATTTTCTTGCGATCAAAATTCTTGATCTCAGCTTTAAAAACTGTATCTAAGTCTTTATCTGTATATCCACAGACAGCAGAAAATTCAGGTTCTAAACTAATATCAATAAGATGATTAAAACCTGTAAATACTGTCGAATTAGCAAACATGGTGATACCAGTAACAAAGGTAAATCGAATGAACTTATGAGATGCTTTAAAAATACTGTAAAACCCTCTAAGAGTGGACTGTTTTTTTACTTATCTCTTTGTCTTCTAGAGCATCCAAGAGAGGCTTGTCATACTCGTCAATTAAAACAACTACTTCTGTCTTAGAGTTGATGGTATAGATATGCTTAATGATTTTATGTAAACGTCTAGACGCAGAAGGTTTGAGTTCATCAGATGCTGGGATGTTATACTCATCTTCTAAAGTATCTAAAAAAGCAAAAATATTTTCTTCTAAATCATTCTCATTAATATATTCTTTGCCACTAAAATCAATGGTAAGTACGGGATATGTTTGAGACCAATCCCACTTGTCATAAATATATAAACCTTTGAATAGCTCCTTTTTCCCCTGAAAAAGACATTCCAAAGTACTTACAAGAAGACTTTTACCGAAGCGTCTGGGACGAGATAAAAAATAATGGCTTCCTTTTGTAATGAGCTGGTGTAGAAATTGAGTTTTATCTACATAGTAACAGTCCTCTTTTCTTAGCGCTTCAAAACCCTGCTCTCCTAAAGGTAGTTTCATGATATCTCTTTTCTCCATTGGTAAGAATCTTGATATTTTGCCATCTCTCTGGAATGGGATCTACGCCTAAATCCATCCCTCTTCTTATCGACGGTCTCACCTCATTATATTACTGTTTGATTCATTTGAGCGCAAGCTGTTCCCATAAGCTAGCTAAAACTGAGCAGCCAGTATCTTGCAAATATTGAAACACAAGCTAATGCCAAGACTTAGATACTTACAGTCATTTTGCTATGAATGGGTTTAGCGATATCAAAGTCATTACTTCAGCTAAGAAGCATCGAAATTAAAAATGAGTTGTCTCGCTTTCGTGAAAGCAACTTACAGAACTTAGAAAGCTACTTAATTTGCAACTTGGGACGCCTACAAATGAGCAGATAGAAGAGAATGCTGCAGATAACTTGTCTCCCCATTGCGGTGGCAAAAAACCATCAAAAACGGTCATGCGCGAGGAGTACAGCGTTACCTGCGCAACGAATATAAAAAATCTTTCAACCTTATGACCAACACGATGTTTCATCGCACCCAAAAACCACTCCATTTGTGATTAGAATGTTTCAAGCTTTATTCGAAGAAGTCTGTTCGCGGTATTGCAGAAGAGTTAAACATTTCTACTTCCACTGCTTTCTACTATTATTGGGTATATTCAATGATTTGAGTCAGTAGTAACAACGCGCTTTCTTTTTTCTTATAATTTGCATTTAACCCCATTTCTTTCATGTATTTAGCCACAGTTTTTTTACTGATTAACTTCTTAGAAGATTTAAGAATATGAAAAATCCCGGGAGATCCATAAGTGCCATTTGACTCATCAAACAGATGTTTAATATCTATCTTGACCTGATCTTTACGGCTTGACATATCTTTATTTTGACTGACTTGCCACTTGTAAAAGCATGGCACTGAAACATCGAATTCCTGACATAAATCTTCACATGAATGACTTTGGTCATTGTTTTTTGTCATTTTGATCATTTCAAACCTCCGAAATGGTCTTGCGATAAGATCGCTGCAGTTTTTTTTAGCGTAGAATCACATTGGTGACCAAATTCAGTCTTTTCTTAAAAGCTTTAATCTCTTTAAGAAGATCATCATAGCTGCGATTTTCTCTCCGTTTATTGGGGCTTTAGCGTTTAAGTAAGTATGTCTCCATTTATACAAACCGGACATAGAAACCCTGATTTTTTTGCAGCAGCTTTGAGACTCCATACTTCTCACTTAGACGGACAGAATCACGTTTAAACTCCTCACTGTAACCATTCTTACTTGTCATATCACTTGTCATATCGACCTCCATGATAAACAAACACTATCTTAGCCGATTTTATCTTATACCTGCTCCGTATTTTATTGGTAAATACAACCTATAAATTCAAGCATTAGCCGAAAACAGCAACAGATGCACTGCTCTCTTTTAGACAGCCTCCGTTTTATACTAGCTAAGCTAAACAATTGCCTTCATAAACAAACCTAATCTGCTTGCCTCAATTAAGGATTGCCATTGCCTAAATTTTTGTATAATCTCACGTATCGATCCGTAGCCACTATGGCTATATGACACCTTGCTGTTCTTGCTTTTCATCCTGTGAACATAACTCATAAACACAATTAAAGAAGAGTACTTCATATGTCAAACAACTTAGCCAAAATTCTGTCTTTTTGCCACCTAAACAACCGCTTAAAACTCTACCTATGTCTTGGCGTTATGGTATGTAGTACATACATCTTTTCTAACCGTGCTTTTGCTATGAATTGCGATGATCTCAATCAAAATTTGAATTTGCTCAAACAAGACATCAACTTTCATCAGCTAAGCGAGGACAATACAGCAGCTATTATGAGCCATTTTGTGACTAGCCTTGATCCCATGAAACATTACTTTTTAAGCTCTGACATTGATCAAATTGAAGAGTATTTCGGCTTCAATACAAACACCGCCGAAGAGATAGCCATCGATTGTGAACGCATCCACTATATTGCCGACATATTCAAAGAACGTATGAATGATATGCACAAACACCTAATAGATCTCGACTTTGAATCTCTTAATCCAGAACATCAAAAACTGCTCATGCGGCATGAACCATTTGACTTTGCTATAGGAGCTAGACAACTTATCATACGCTGGGAAAAGCAGGTGATGTTTGAGCGTTTATTACTAACCGAATCTTTTAAAAACAATCAAAAACTCAACAAACCTGAACTCATTCGTCGCAAAATCTTGGATCACTTTCGTGGACGAGATCAGTGGCTAGACCCTCAAAGAAATGATTATGAACTTTACTACTATTTTTTCTTACAAGCTGTACTCCATGCCTTTGATTACTTCACTCAGGTAGAAGACATCGCTGGAGCACGCATATTAAACCAATATATTCTTGATGTATCTGAGGGAATGCTTCAATCGCTTAGCAGTAGTGTGCTGAGTTTAAGAAACCCTCTTGAACCTTACTGGCGTATCGTGGCTCCCATTTCAGAAAACAATCCCCTTTTACTCAAAGAAGATATCTTTCTTCCAGGTGATATCATCCTTGCTGCTAGCGCAGGAAAATATGATATATTCCGCAACTTTGCATATATCACCCACGACACAGAATTCCAAAAAGCAGCAAGCTCTGAAAAAAACCATCGTAAAAAGTTTCTTATTCTCAGACCCAATCCCAAAAACGATAGCTACACCATACTTGTTGTATCTATGCCACTATTTCACCTTGCCTCTGTGGACTCTTTAGCCGCTGGAAACTTTATCGTTACACGTCATAAAGAAGACCTGCCTAGCCCCTCTGAATCTGAAAAGCCTAACATATCTGAATCAAAAGAAAGCTTACGTATAGGTGTGATCAAATTACCGTTTATACCTCCATCCAATGACCCCGCAGATCCAGATAATGCCACCACTATCAAAATTCGCAACATATTTGGAAGCATGGACTATTATTTAGAATCACTACTCGTGAATCTAGAAAGCCATCAAAAACCGGATTCTCTTGTCCTCGATTTTCGCTCATATGATCTCGTAGAACCCAGTCATACTGATTACACAGCAGCCATCAAATTACTCAGCTATTTTCTGCCCAATGACACTGATCTGGGTTTTATACGTCAAAAAAGTGGTCCTGATAGTGAGCCAGAAGACCTCGCTATCTTTGCTATGACCCCTGCCATACTAAAAGATAAACCACAACTTTATGAAAAACTTCAGAACATCCCCATCACCGTTCTTGTTTCCAGTGCTACACATACCTACGCTGAATGGATGGCCAATGTTCTTCGCCATCGACGTCGTGCACTCGTAGTGGGAGATAAACATACCTTTGGCAAAGACTCCATACTTACAGCCTTTGAAGGCAAATCCACCGTTTTTTCATTGAATAGTTTACGCTTGTTTCCCTCACACGGAAAATCCATATACGAAACAGGACCTCTGCATTCAGATCTCTATGTACCTTCACCTCTCCCTGAAGTCTTTCCCATCAAAGCTCTCTATTCTGAAGATGACGAAAATCGTGAACTGGTCCATTTTGAACCTGAACCAAACGAAGAATCTTATCGAGACTTTCTACCTGAACGCATCTTTTCTCCCCTGATGCAAACATCCCAAAAACGCGTTGAAAGCCACAACGACCTCAAACGTCATCAATACTTTAAAGACCTCGCTGCAACCACTCTGAATCTCGATCCTAGCGGTGTTCCTCTCCATGGCCAAAAGGTGGAGTATATATCCTCACCTGGGTTAGAGAAACGCACAAAGCCTCATACGCTATTATCACTATCCAATCAGTTCATTAACCACGACCCTGTACTCATGGAAACATTGCGCATCAACTATGATTACTACCACTTACTCAACCATGGGATAGCCCCCAAAGAAGGACAGGTTCTCCAAATAATACCCACCCCTGAAACCTATGAAGCTGAAAAGCCTTCTAAAACCTCTGGGACTCCTTTTATGGATAAAAAAATGGATAAAAAGACCAATAAAAAGAAAAAACCCACCACCAAAAAGAAACGTAGTGGTGGTGGGTTCTTTGACTGAGATCTCAAAAAAAAGCCTATCCCACTTGTCATCTGTGATATTGATAGACTTTAAAAATCACAAAGGGTGAACTCCTTGCCTCTGACTAGCCATAACTTCAGCTAACGTTTCTTTGGTGTACAAACAACGCACCAAAGTGAGCGGAAAAGCTGGAGCACAGCTATAGGCCTGGCATCGATCTTGACTTGCCATAATAACAACCATAGAAGTTGCTTTCTTGCCACGCTCTTGTTGATGTGTTATGGAACGGCTTTTGCAGCTTAATGCCACCACCGAGCCTACTATATTTCTCACCATGTAACGTAAAAAGCCATCGCCATGAATCCATACCGACAGCAACGGCCCTTGCGTTCGCACATCCACAGCATAAATACGGCGTACATAACTTTTTTTATGACCATCTACTCGCGCTAAAGCACGAAAATCATGCTCACCCACTATACTTGCAAGCTCATGCGTACAACGTTGAACAGAAAAATCAGATGGCACACTCCATACCCATGGATACCAAAAAGGATCACAACAAGCCCCTATCCATAATCGATAACGATAAACTTTAGATATACTTGAAGCTATGGGATGAAAAGAAGACGGGACCTCATAACAATGACACACCCGAATAGCTGTGGGAAGCACGGCATTCAACCGATAAACCATATCACCTGCAAGCTTTATAGAGCTTACAAAACCACACACCTGCTCTTGAGCTGAAACACCCGCATCCGTACGTGAAGCTCCTATTATACGCGGCGAAAAAGGCAAAATCCTTGCCAGTGCTGATTCGAGATGATCCTGAATCGTGCCACCACCAGGTTGAGACTGAAATCCTAAAAAACCCTGGCCGTTATAAGCAACATCCAATCTATAATGATAGCTAGCAGATACTATCTCTGAAGGTAACATCAAAGAAACCTGTCTTACGTTTTTGATGAATTATAGAGAAAATCAGCCATACTCGATAACAGATAATCACGTTTATTGAGCTCCCTTGGAGTGCCTTGAAAAATGATCTCTCCACCCTGTAAACCTGCACCAGGACCTACCTCTATCAACCAATCCACAGAACGCAATAGAGCAAGGTGATGCTCAATAATAATGATGGTATGGCCCATATGTTTGAGCTTTTCTAGCTTACACCATAAATACTCCACATCTTCTTCAGATAAACCACCAGTAGGCTCATCAAAAATCAACAACTGCGGCTCTTTTATGGAACTCTGCTGCACCAACAACTTCAAAATCTTTAAACGTTGCGCCTCACCACCAGAAAAAGAAGAGGTACTTTGTCCTAAGCTAATATAGCCCAGTCCCAAATCCATCACCTGAGATAAAATCGGCTGCATCACACGATGATCACAAAAGAAATCATGGGCCTCCTCTACTGTCATGGTAAGAACATCATCGATGTTCTTACCATGATACCTCACCCCCAAGACCTCAGGACCAAAACGTTTTCCCAAACAAGATGGACACTGTACCGTTAATTGACCAAGGAAAGATAAATCTTCCACCACCGTTCCCACCCCTAAACAGGTTTCACAACGCCCACCAGGTGTATTGAAACTAAAGGTAGAAGCACGGAATTGTTTTCTCTTAGCACCGTCAGTGGCAGCAAAAAGATCACGTAAGGGAGCAGCAATTCCTAAATACGTAGCGATGGTGCCACGCGACGAACGACCCAAAGCATCCTGACTCACCAAAGCAACATCTTTGAGGTGATGCTGCACACCCTTAGGACCTATGCTGTCATACTCTACACCATCCACCAGATCTTTATGCTTCTCTATAACACCCAAGTACATACACATGGCTGGATAAAAACTATGGCGGATTAACGAGGTTTTACCACTACCAGATACCCCACACACACCCACAATACTGCCTAAAGGGATCTCAATATCCACACCTTTTAAATTATGAGTACGCACACCTTTTAAATGGATACAGTGAGCCATAGAAACACGAGCATGATCTGCATTCACCAAAGCAGATAGCTGTTTTTTTTGAGAAGATAAAAAATCAGCTGGCTTACCAGCAAATTCAAGATGCCCTCCCTTATGACCAGCCTGAGGACCAATATGCAGAAGATGGTCACAGCCTAACAATGTCTGAAGATCATGTTCAACCACCACCACTGTATTGCCTTGATCACGTAAACTCTGCATCACTTTTAAAAGCCGGGCTGCATCCAAAGGATGTAAACCAGCTGTAGGTTCATCTAAACAATACAAACTTTGACTTAATGCAGAACCCAAACAACGCGCCATATTGATCCGTTGCAATTCACCACCAGATAAAGAAGCCGCCTCGCGATGCATGCTCATATATTCAAGACCAATATCTGACAAATAACCCAGTCTTTGATACATCTCTCTAAGAGCATCTTGCAACTCTGTAGGAGTATTCTTTGCAGGTACATGCTTTTTTAACCACACCATCAAATCTGACACCGATAATCTTTGCAACATAGGAAAGGTCATATCAGCGACATAAAAAGCCATCACCTCTTTGCGCAAACGCATACCTAAACACAACGGACACTTGATATAACGACGGTAACGACCAAGATGAAACTTAACAGAAACACCGCGATTTTTTTGCAATGAATAGATATATTCTATAATCCCACCAAAACGCCTTTTTGTAGAACCATCCACCACAATGGCTTGATCAGCAGCTTCAAAATGAGGCCAATGACCCCATTTAATCCAATCCTTTTCCTCCTGAGTGTAATGGCTAAAAGGTTTATCTATAGCTATCCCTTTCCCACTCACTCCCTTCACCAAACGTTCAAAAGCAACGTCACCACCTTTCATAGAAAAAAACGGTAGTATCTCTTCTAAAGAATGATGAGGATTTTTTTTAGAAGAAAAGATCTTACTCCAATCCCATACCATAGAACGCCCATATCCCTGACACCGTGGGCACGCCCCCAAAGGATGACGAGCTTGCAACATATGAGCCTTAAGTGGCTTCGCTTTGTAATCACACTTCAAACAACTCAACCCCGAACGCAACACAATGGAAGACACATCTTTTTGCTCACTCACCACCCCCACAAGCCCTTTACCTAACTGTAAAGCTTTAGATAGTCCGTCTCTTAAAAGATCACTCTCCTCCTCACTCACCAACAAACGATCAATCACCACACTGTACTCATCACCATGCTTACCTAAAGTAGCTGGGGACATATCTGTTAGACGTAACATCTTAGTAGATCCATCCATAAGACGCACAAAACCCTGCTCTTTAAGCATATTCAGCAAAGTGGCACCTACTTCTTTTTGTAACTTCTTAGATGCCTGCTTCTTTGTCTTTGATGTCCCCTGAGCAGATAACAAAGACTGCTCAACACCCTCACCATTAACTGCTTCTGTATGAAAAAAGCCCGCAAGTAACCCCTCTAAAGGAGCCGCTATAATCACTTCCATTCCCATAAAAGTTGACATACAATACTGCAACATATCATCCACATCCATGGCTTTTATAACACCATGACCATTGGGACAATGCGGTTGAGCAAGAGAGACAAAAATCACGCGCAATAAATCATCAATTTCCGTCATACTCCCCACCGTGGAACGATATCCCGCACCACGAGATTGCCTCACAGCAATAGAGGGAGGTAAATTAACTGTTTTATCAACATGAGGTTTAGGAAATGACTTGAGATACTGGCGAGCATAACTCGACAAAGAATCCACATAACGACGATAAGATTGAGCATGCAGAGTATGAAAAACCAAGGAACTCTTCCCCGATCCACTCACACCACTCACAGCGGTTAATTTATTAAGAGGAAAAGATACATCTATACCCTTAAGATTATGAGTACGGATGCCTGATAGCTCAATAGATGCCACCAAAAACCCCAAAAAAATATCACAAAAGAAAGCTCAAAGCTTGTTGCTATGAGTCACAGAGCCTTCCCATAATCAACGCCCCAAATAAACTTTCGCCTCCACTTGCAAGTCCACACTTTCCAAATCAGTGAATGCATCAAGACTTAGGCGCCGTCACATCTGAGTCTGTTTCCTCAGACTTGCTATCATCAGCTTGCTGATTATGGGTTACTTCTGAATTGGCTGCTGTGTTATCTATATCCGATGGAGACGTGCTAGCCTCAACACTCCCATCAACTTGAGAGGTACTATCTGTTTCTTCAACAGCATCGATAGTAATATCCACAGGAGAGGAAGAAGCTGGGTTAGCCTGAGCAGAACGATCAGTAAACTGGCTAGGAGCTTTAAGAGAATCTACACCTGATAAAGCAGGAGCCTGTCTTGCCTGGCGCTCTGCTTGGTGATCCACTAAAGTCAATACCGCCATTTCAGCACCATCACCAGCACGACGATGACCCATCCGCGTGATACGCGTTCTACCACCTTGATGCTCCACATCCATACCCTCTAAAGTCTTAAATAAAACGAAGGGAGATGGGCAAGGATGTAAATATTCCATCACTTTACGCCTAGCACGAAAGTTACCTTTATTGGCTTTCAGCGCTTGAGTGATCAACTTTTCTATAATAGGTTGAATCTCTTTAGCACGACTCACCGTGGTAACCAATTGAGTACGTACAAAAAAACCCGTGGCAAGATTTCTCAACATCGAACGACGATGAGCACTGTCTCTACCAAGTTTACGATAACGACGCTGATGACGCATATTGCACAGTCCTATTTGACGAAATTGTCATTTTGTCGAAGAGTCGAAGGATCAAAACCCTCAATCTTCATACCTAAGGTAAATCCCATTTCCATAAGAATATCTTTGATTTCATTAAGCGACTTACGCCCAAAATTCTTGGTCTTAAGCATATCACTCTCACTCTTAGTCACCAATTCACCAATGTATTTGATATCTGCATTCTCTAAACAATTAGCAGCACGCACAGATAACTCCAAAGCATCCACCGATTTGAATAGATTCTCGTTAAGAGCTGATGATGGATCCTCTTTTTCGTTGTCTTCATCCTCTACTTCAAGATCATCACGCTCATCAAAATTGATAAATGTGGTGAATTGCTCTTTAAGTATTTTAGAGGCATACGCAATGGCATCTTCAGGAGTAACAGCACCATTGGTCCAAACTTTAAGAGTGAGTTTATCGTAATCTGTATCCTGCCCTACACGCGCATGAGATACATCATAAGCTACCCGTCTTACCGGAGCAAAAATCGAATCAATCGCAATAAAACCCGCTGGAAATTCAGAACTGTCTTTATTCTGTTCAGCAGACACATAACCACGCCCATAACGCACAATCATCTCAAAATCCACTGCATCCTGAGCATTACAGATCAATTGATCTGGATTCAAAATGTCCACATCACCACCGGTTTCAATATCAGCAGCTGTCACCAGCTTTGGCCCCTTAGTTTTAATACGAATGATCGTATCGCCTTCACCAAGATAACGTAAATTCACCTGCTTAATATTGAGGATAATATCAATCACATCTTCTTTTACTTTAGCAATAGAAGAAAATTCATGATCCACACCCGCAATTCTAACTGCCACCACAGCTGCACCATTGATACTTGACAGCAACACACGACGCAAAGAGTTCCCCAACGTTACCCCATAACCACGCTCAAGAGGCTTTGCCACATACTTACCAAAGGTGGTAGTGGTTTCCACAGCTTGCAGAGATTCCGGTTTAATTAACGTTTTCCAATTACGGTGCATCATAATGAAATCACTCCGTCCTCATTTAAAGCCATCGATGTATACACGAACACACTTCATCAACTACAAGCCACCAAAAATCAGCTTTTTTATAATGTATATAAGGTATAACGCTTGTTCTATGCTTGTTTATATATTACTCACAGTTCTCTATATTATTGTGCTATCACTGTGCTATCCATGTGTACTACTGTTCCACGGTTCTTTACAACCACAACACTTACAACCACAACACTTACAACCACAACACTTACAACCACAACACACCTCTCAATTGAGCCAGCATGTAACCAACATTTAGCCATATTGACTACTTACTATACAATTCCACCACAAGATGGTCCTTAACAGCAAACTGAATATCCTCTCTTCTAGGTAAAGCAATAACCTTTCCCTTAAAAGAAGCATCATCCACCTCACACCAAGCCAACGGTGGACGTTTACGAGAAAGTTCTCGTGCTGCAAGTATGGAAACAAGTTGACGCGATGATTCCTTAACCACCACTTCATCACCTAAGGATAATTGCCGCGAAGGTACACCACAACCTTTACCATTTAAAAGGAAATGTCCATGAGCTACCAACTGTCTTGCTTCATTACGTGAACTGGCAAAACCCATGCGATACACCGTATTATCAAAACGCAACTCAAGACGACTAAAAAATATTTCTGCCGTAACACCACGCTTACGAGTGGCTTTATGAAACATGGTGACAAAAGCTTTTTCTAACATGCCATATACACGGCGTACTTTCTGCTTTTCTCTAAGCTGCAAAGCATAATCTGAAAGCTTCACACGTTTTTTACCATGAAGACCAGGAGCATATGGCTTACGATCAAAAGAGCATTTATCGCTATAACATCGCTCACCTTTTAAATATAGCTTCACTCCCTCACGCCGACAAAAACGACACACAGGGCCTGTATAACGCGCCACTCCTTAGCTCCTTTAATAGTAGGTACATAATAATGACTTAAATGATTTCATGAATATGTTCATAACCAATCAAGAGTTATAATAGTTATAATATAAATAAAAGCGGTGTTTCACCGCCTTATGATGATATGTCATAAACACTGCGATCATTACACACGCCGTCGTTTCGGTGGTTTACAGCCATTATGAGGAATAGGAGTAACATCACGAATAAGGCTCACCTTCAAACCCGAATTGCCAATACCTCTAACAGCACTTTCACGACCACTACCCGGCCCCTTAACCAATACCGCCACCGTTTTCATACCCATATCCATAGCTTTTTTAGCACAGTCCTCTGCAGCCACTTGAGCAGCAAAAGACGTACTCTTACGTGAGCCCTTAAAACCCTTAGCCCCAGATGTGGACCAGCACAATACTTCACCCGAAAGATTGGTAAATGTAACAATCGTATTATTAAATGTTGCCTGAATATGAGCCACACCATTAGGCACATTACGATTCACTCGTCGTCGTTTAAGTGCTCCCTTAGCCACGCTTAATCCTCTTTCTTTTCTCTTTTTCTTGTTTTCTGTATCTTTGTTTATTTTTTTTTTTTTTTTTTTTTTTTTTTTTTTTTTTTTTTATGTATTTTTATGTGATATTTTATATAATTTCTTTATGATTTTTCTTGTTTTGCTTTATTTTTATTTCTTTTTACCCGCTACCGTCTTACGAGGACCTTTACGAGTACGAGCGTTGGTTTTAGTACGCTGACCATTCACCGGCAAACCTCGGCGATGCCGCAAGCCACGATAATTTCCTAAATCCACCAAACGTTTAATATTCATCGATATCTCACGGCGCAAATCACCTTCTACCTGATAAGAAGTATCCAGCTCTGCACGAATACGATTGACCTCATCTTGATCCAATTCCCCAGCTAAAGTAGAACCAGCAATCCCGGTTTTATCAACAATACGTCTTGCCGATTCTCGCCCCACACCATAAATATGGGTTAAAGCAATATCCACTCGTTTAAGCTTCGGAAGATCCACTCCAGCAATACGGGCCATAACACTCCTCAAACTTAATGCATCTCACATTCCACAATGCCATTATAATATGTATACACCGACCTATACCTAAGCTTGTCTAAAACTTATGTATGTTTCCAAACGTATATGTATTTTTCTACTATCAGCTCAGCTTTTTACTACCAGCTTTTTACTACCAGCTTTTTACTATCAGCTTTTTACTATCAGCTAGCGCAGTGCCTCAATCAAAAAAGTACTTACAGCACTAACCTTGACGCTGCTTATGTCTAGGTTCTTTACAGATCACCCGCAAAACACCACGTCTACGTATAACCTTACAGTATTTGCATATAGGTTTTACACTCGGTCTGACTTTCACCCACACACCTCTCTGTTCTTCCGCTCTTTTCTGTTCTGTTCTCTGTTCTGTTCTCTGAATCCAAATATCAGTCTAAATGGTTTATTTATCTTTTTTATCTTTTTTATCTTTTTTATCTTTTATTTAGCTCATCTATCTAGCTCATCTATCTAGCTCGATCATCCAACACTTAAGATAATACCTTACTCATTCAACATACTGCTACAATTGCTGCGCTTCATTACACGGCAAGCGTCTTAACCCTTTGAACGATACGTAATACGCCCACGACTTAAATCATAAGGTGATATCTCTAGCTTTACTTTATCTCCAGGCAATATCCGAATACAATGCATCCGCATCTTACCACTCACCTGCGCCAACACCTCATGGCCATTTTCTAGCTCCACTCGAAAGGTGGCATTGGGAAGTGGCTCTTTCACAAATCCCTCAGCTTCTATGAGATCTTCTTTGGCCATATCTATCTCCTCACATATATCTTACTACATATGGCTATAACGAATACGATGAACAATTGATCATACTCATCTATTAGTATTAGCTAGTAGTATTAGCTAGTATTAGCCCTATTAGTAGTCACTTATCTTTTAATTTCTTTTAATTTCTTTTAGTTTCTTTTAGTTTAGTTGGTAGCTTTGCCTTATCATTTACTTATCATGCATTCATACACACTCATGCACACTCATGCACACGCATACACCCAAGATCCAAATGTCTCGTTATATTCGCGAGCCTAATCTGCGCATGCTACCCCATAACGTAACTCAAATCAACAAAAAACCGCATACTCACACTTTTTTGATATTCCTTTATATTATTCTTTATGTCCTTATGTCTTTATATCTCTATCTATATACGTGTGTCTTATCTATACGACTTTCCATCATGCATACTCAACTATCCATATCAGTTATAGAAAATCTTTTACAATATCCATACACAAAGCTAACGAATCGTTAAGCGACGTTTTTTCTCCTGACGCGTATTCTTCATAAAAGCCTCATAACGCAATGACTGCCGATGCGCTTCAATTTGACGGAATGTCTCAAGAGCTACACCCACAGCGATCAATAAGCTAGTACCACCAAAATAAAATTGCACATTAAACTGCCCTGTAAAAACAGTGGGTAAAATACACACAATAGCTAAATAAATAGCACCAGACATAGTCAAACGGTCCACGAGCTTAGAAAGATACTCCGATGTCCTCACTCCTGGACGTATACCAGGAATAAAACCACCATTTCTTTTTAAATTCTCTGCCACATCATCTGTCTTAAAGACAATACGCGTATAAAAGAAAGCAAAGAATATCACCCCAATCACATATACCGTATTGTACAACCACTCACCAGGAATCATATACGTGCTAATCATCTCTGCCACAGAACTTTCCGGTGAAAAAGCGGCTATAGTGAGAGGAAATTGCAAAATAGAGCTCGCAAAAATAGGAGGAATCACACCCGAGGCATTCACTCGCAATGGTAAATGAGATTGTTGACCAGCCATCACACGGCCTCCAACCTGCCTCTTAGCATAACGTATGGGAACCTGACGCGAACCTGATTCCATAAATACCACACCAGCAACCACCACCACACACATGGCAATAATCACCGTAATTCTAAGTAAGTCCAACTGTTGATTGGTATATTGTGAGTAAGTATTGCCCACCACAGCCGGAAGACCAGCCACAATCCCAGCAAAAATGATCAAAGAAATACCATTACCCACACCCTTCTCTGTAATCTGCTCTCCCAACCACATCACAAAGGCCGTACCGGCAACCAGCGCCAAAACTGTTAAGGTTATCCACCACAAACCACCATCAGCCACCAAAGGTACACCGTTAAAATCCGAATTTTGCAACGTACGGGCAATCATCAGCCCCTGCACTGCAGCTAAAGCAATGGTGGCATAACGAGTGTATTGACTGATTTTCTTACGCCCCGCAGCACCTTCCTTTGAAAGAGCTTCTAACCTAGGCACCATCACCGTGAGCATCTGACTAACGATGGATGCAGAGATATAAGGCATCACACCCAAAGCAAATATAGAGAAACGCTCAAGAGCTCCCCCTGAAAACATATTAAACATAGAAAGAAGATTACCGCCCTGATTAGCAAAAAATTGCCTCAAAGCAACTGTATCCACACCAGGAATAGGAATATGCACGCCAATACGGAAAACCGCAAGCAAACCAAGGGTTATCAAAATCTTTTTTTGAAGATGATTCAGCAAACCTAGTTGATCAGTACTCGACTGCAAAAATAAATCCCTATATATAAAATCATGCCATGATCATCTCATGATATGACATGTAACTTGGTTAATCTTGATCCGTATTTTTCTTTTCGCTTATTTTTTCTTTCCGTTCGCTACTCTTATTACCCCAAACTACTATTACCCCAAACCACTCGTTTTACAACTCGCTATAACCACTCACTCTCTCCGCACACTCTTTCTCACCCTTACCAGCTATGGTTTATGTATTTTCATGTTTTATGATTAGGAATTGTATGGTCGGAATGTATAACGACAATATATATAATTTACGATTGTTCAGAGCTAGTTTCAGGAGACAGCTCAGGACTTTGGTTTTCTGTATCTGTATCCGACGATGCCGTAGCAGCCGCATCCACCACATTCTCTGTAGCTTCCACATCCCCATTGCCGACAGCACTTGTTTTTTCTGACTCTACTGGCTTTTCTGTTTTAGTTGCTTCAGTTGGCCGGGATAACTCAGATGAGGTTTTATTTTGAGCTACTAAAGAATCATCTAAAAGCATAGTATCTGCATCTTTTGATAAAAAACCCTGAGATGATTTTTGCTGTCCCAATGAACTCCGTTTTTGGGATTTTTTTGCCAAAGAAAAAGGAGCTAACACAACTTCGCCACCACAACGCTCTATAGCCTCTCTTGCAGAACGCGAACATGCATCAACAATGACTTTTAAAGAATGAGATAGCTCACCACTACCCAACACCTTGATCTTCACACCATGCCCCTTAAGTCCCTTGAGCATTCCTGCATCATGAAATTCTTTTGCTGACACCACAGAATCCTTGGAAAAACGCGATAAATCAGAGAGATTAACAATAACTGTGGCGACTTGAAACGAACGATTAGTAAATCCACGCTTAGGAACACGTCGATAAAGAGGTGTTTGACCACCCTCAAAACCAGGACGAACACCGCCACTCTTACGCGCTTTCTGACCCTTATGCCCTTTACCTGCCGTCTTACCCGTACCAGAACCCGGACCACGGCCAAGTCTTTTGCGCAAACGAGTAGAACCCTCTGCTCGTGATAAATTACCCAAATGCTGCACTATAATATCTCACTTTATCCATATGACTTACATGAAGGAGGTGTTTTTGTTTTATCTCTGTATATTTTCCGTATATCCTGCTTGCTTTTCGCATTCTCTAAAACTATCAACACGTTTCTTAATTATTTTTTTGAGAATCTTGATGCAAACGATAGCTCACCAAATGACACACTTTATTTATCTGACCACGTATAGCACGACTATCTCGATATTCCCTGACTTTTCCAATACGCCCTAACCCCATACTTCTTACAATACAAGCCACCTTTTTGGGAGCGCCAATCAATGATTTTTTCTGCTCTACAGTAATATACCCCATAACCTTTTCCTTTTTAGTCTCTCCTTAAACTCTCTTTAATCAAGATCACTAATAAAGATCACTGAGCAGGCTCTTTGCTAGCAGAGTCCTGAGACTGTTTATCCTCAACTCCGCCTGCTTCAGCCGCAGCAGAACCAGCATCAGAAGATGGCTCACTAGAAGGCTGCTCAGTTTTTGCGTCCGAATCCGAGTCCGAACCATCCTGAGAAGAATGCTCTTTCCTGCTCTCTTCCTGTTTCTGTTCTTTTGTCTCTTGTTGAAGAGCTGAAGGTTCTGTGACCACTGAAGCTGTCTGAGAAGGCTTCACTTCAGAAGAAACAGATGGTGAGAGCTCTTCAGGTGACTTTGCCGAAGAATCCTCAGAAGATGGCATGTTCTGTTTTTGCTCTGCTTGATCGTCTACATGCGCTTTGCCACTCACAACTTTATCGTTTTTTGCACCCTGTACGTGAGGAGACTTCTTATTTTGATGATCTTTCGTGTTAGAAACAGAGGCAGGAGCTGAATCATCCAGACCACGACCACCAAAAGAAGATACATCCAATAATTTTTTCTTTTTCTGCACCCGCTTACTTAACACATCATCAGGTGAGAGCTTACGCATAGACGCATAATCTTCGATGCTTTTCAATTGAGATAAACCATTAAAGGTTGCACGCACCACATTGTGATGATTGCGAGAACCATGAATTTTACACACAATGTTTTTAATACCACAAAGATCAAATATCACCCGAGCCGCAGCTCCAGCAATAATCCCCTTACCTTGAGGAGCAGGATACATATGAACACGTGAAGAACCAAATTTTCCCACCACTTCATAAGGAATAGAGTCCTCTACGAGCGGTACATCCATAAGAGTTTTTTGACTATCGGCTGAAGCTTTACGAATAGCATCAGGCACCTCTCCAGCCTTACCCACTCCATAGCCTACCTGAGAAATACCATCACCAATACATACCAAGGCAGAAAAGCTAAAACGCCGACCACCTTTCACCACCTTTGCTACACGAGCAATATGAATCACCCGATCTTGCAAGCCCTTTGCAGCTAAAGCCTGTTGTTTACGCTCCTGAGCCAAACCCGCTCCTTAACCTAATAAAATAGAACCCTAAGTAACATATAAAAAGTTGATCATACTGCAGCCTTGCACAGATCAAACACAACCACTAAAAAACTAAACCATTTTCCCTGGCAGCATCAGCAAAACTTTCAATTCTACCATGATAAGGAAAACCACCACGATCAAACACAACCTTTTGAATACCTAACTGACCACAACGCTGAGCCAATTCTTGGCCCAATGCCTTACATGCTTGACAACCAGCACGCTGCCAGGAATAATCTTTTTTATCTTTAAACATCAAAGAATGCACACTGGTAAGAGTGACACCCTTATCATCATCAATAACCTGAACATAAACATGGCGCGATGACTTGAAAAAAGCCAACCGAGGCCTATCTGATGATCCCCGCAAACGCCCACGAATACGTCGCCTACGCCGTAAGCGCATCTCTGTTGATTTTTTGTGTATATCTGCCATAAGCCAATCCTAGCGGTCTCTTAAAAATAGTGGTCTCTTAAAAATAGCGGTCTCTTAAAAACGATGTATTGTCCTTGTTATCCCTTGTTTTATTTTTTAGCCGACTTACCAGCCTTCAAACTCACTCGCTCATCAGCATAACGCACCCCTTTACCATGATATGGCTCAGGCTTACGGAAAGCACGGATATTCGCTGCCACTTGACCTACCAACTCCTTGTCAATGCCCGATAAAGTGACTTGCGTATTTTTTTCTACTGTACAAGAAATTCCCTGTGGCAAAGGATAAACCACCTCATGGGAAAAACCTAAGTTCATATGCAGCTTCTCACCTTTCACCTGAGCACGATATCCCACTCCCACAAGCATTAATGAACGCGAAAAGCCATTCGAAACACCAAGCACCATATTGTTTAACAAACTCCGAGTAAGGCCGTGAAAAGCCTTGGATCCTTCTACCACAGACTTCACCGCAAGGGTACTACCATCAAGATGAACCTCCGTGCTGGAATGAATACGCCGGGATAATGTGCCCTTAGGCCCTTTAACCACCACATCCTTACCATCAACATTCACCTGAACACCACTGGGTAAGGGAATAACCTTAGAACCCACACGCGACATAACATCTCCAACAATTTAAAATACCGAGCACAAATATTCACCACCCACACCTTTTTGCCTCGCCTCACGACACGTCATAACACCTCTCGAAGTGGAATACATGCCAAAACCAAAACCATTCTTCACATAAGGAATATCTTTGACACCCACAAATACACGACGCCCAGGTCTGCTTTGACGCTGAACATGAACAATCACCCCTTTGTCATTATCTGTATAACGTAACAAGATTTTGATGATGCCCTGCTTATTATCACGAATACAACGAAAGTCTTTAATAAAACCTTCACGCTTAAGAATGTAAGTCATAGCTATTTTCATTTTAGATGCTGGAATAGAAACCATCTTATGACCAGCACTTTGCGCATTTCGAATACGGGTTAAAAAATCAGCTATGGGATCAGTAACATTCATAGTTATTCTTCCTTAAATCCAATCTTCCTTAAATCCAATAAAATCCACAAACAAACTACCAAGAAGCCTTTGTCACACCCGGCAATACGCCCGACAAAGCCATCTTGCGAAAACATATCCGACAAACACCAAATTTACGATACACCCCACGAGGTCTACCACAAATGCTACAGCGTGTATAACCACGACTGGAAAATTTAGGCTTAGCTAGAGCCTTCTCAATCATTGCCTTTTTGGCCATAAATACCTCAATTTATGTTCTGTTTCTGTTCTGTTCTGTTTCTGTTCTGTCGCTACTACGACCCACGCGGTCGAATAAAAGGAAATTGAAATTTATCTAACAAAGCTTTAGCATAATTATCTTTAGTGGTATTAGTCACAATGGTCACACCAAGACCACGCAAACGATCCACCTGATCGTAATCAACTTCTGGAAAAACAATAATCTCTTTAAAACCAATGGAATAATTACCCCGACCATCAAAAGCCTTAGGCGAAAATCCACGAAAGTCACGAATCCTTGGAATAGCAACATGTATCATACGATCCAAAAATTCATACATTCTCTTACCACGCAATGTCACAGAAACACCAATAGGCTGGCCTTCACGTAATTTAAAACCAGCAATGGATTTACGAGCTCGCCTCATCACCGGCTTTTGTCCAGCAACAGCTGTAAGATCTCGTACAGCACCTTCAAGAATTTTTATATTTTGTTGAGCTGCACCCTGACCAATGTTAAGAACAATTTTCTCAACCTTAGGTGCCTCCATAATATTTCTTACCTTCAAATCTTTACATAACTGTGGAAGAAATTCCCTATATTGCTCCTGCAACCGAGGCAACCCCACAAAAACATCCATTGTCGTTTGAGATGTATCTTGAGTTTTATCCGACATAACTGGATCCTTTTTATTCTTCATATTCTAACAACACCCCATATTCTAACAACACCCCATATTCTAACAACACTCCATACTCTAACACTCCGCGCACACGAATATCCTTACAAAACCTCAGGTGCTAATGATGCAATTTTAATAAATCCTGCCAAACGAATTTCACGAGCCACAGGACCAAAAATACGTGTACCAATAGGACTATGATCTGATTCACGCACCAAAACACAAGCATTCTCATCAGTACGTAAAGTTGAACCATCTTTACGTACAATAGAAGCCTTAGTACGAACCACCACCGCTTTTTGAATGGAACCCTTTTTTACTTTAGAAGTAGGAAGAGCTTCTTTCACAGAAACAACAATAATATCTCCCACCTTAGCCGATATTTTCTTCGAACCACCTAAAACCTTAATACACCTCAAAGACTTGGCCCCTGAGTTATCTGCAGATGCTAAAATGGTTTCCATTTGTATCATGAACTGTATCTTTCTTTTCTCTCAACTGTTTTCTCAAACAATCAGTCTTTATTCGCCTGCTCACTATTGAGCTTTCTTTCTAACAATAGAATGCAACGCAAAGCTCTTATGAGCACTCTTAGGACGTGTTTGATAAATCAACACCTCATCACCTTCCCTAGAATCATTATTCTCATCATGAAACATGATCCGAGTAGTGCGTTTAAGGTACTTACCCACTAAAGGATGACGCACACGCCTCACCACCACACCCACACGAGACTTCTGCATTTTATCTTTAGCCACAACACAACGCGTCAAACGCAAAGCCGTGTTACTACTTGGTGATGTGTTACTTTCATTCACTATAGATTCCCTTTAATTAATAATACACTGAGATACACCAGCTTCTTAGTAGTCGTATAACTAGTATAGCCTTACTCTTGGGTATCCTTGTTCTTATTGTCACTGTTTCCGTTTTGGTTAGTGTTCTCGCTAGTGTTCTCGCTAGTGTTCTCGCTAGTATTACTGTTTTGTGCAGGTGCTTTCACATTTTCATCTGCTTTTTCAGACCCCAAAGATGATGAAGCAACAACTCGAGTCTTATCTTGATCTTGCTTACCTTGAAGAGAGTTTTCTTGAAGAGAGTTGTGAGATCGCACTGTCAAAATACGTGCTAAAACTTTCTTTAATATCTTCACCTTGCCATGAGCAGGACGCTGGTGAGACACCGAACGAATCCGAATAAAAGCAAGTTGTTTACGCACTTCTCTTTCTGCTTCCACAGACTCCTTGCCATCAAAAGCACGTATAGATTCTAATGTTAATTCACTCACAACCATCACATATCTCTAAAATAAATAACTCACAACCACATCATTCCAAAATGTTTTATCACACTCACTCTTTATCATTCATCACAACTCATTTACCATAGCTAGTACGATAGCTAGTACCATAGCTAGCACATAATGATTTTGACTTTGTCCTGAACACTACGCACGTGACGTGACGGATCCACAAAACTTTCACCACCACGAGCATCAACACTTGCATCTATAGTTTCACCGGAAAATCCTGCAAGCCAAGGATCCTTGTGACGGATCAAAAGTTTGGTTGGAAGCGGCAACTTGGCACCAGCACGCATCAATGCTCCAATCGCTGTTTTTTCATCAATACCACCCATCTCATACAAAACACACCCAGGACGCACCTTAGCCACATAGTGATCCACAGAACCCTTACCAGATCCCATACGCACCTCTGCAGGTTTTCTCGAAATAGGGGTATGGGGGAAGATCTTAATCCATACACGACCACCACGTTTTGCATAACGTGTCATGGCAATACGAGCTGCCTCAATCTGTTGTGCTGTAATACGACCACCACTCAAAGAAACAATGGCATAATCCCCAAAAGCTAACTGAGAGCCACGACTAGCTAAGCCGCGAATACGCCCCTTAAACTGCTTACGGTACTTCAATCTTCTGGGTGTGCGCATGGACATGTGATAACTCTTTACTTTTTAGTTTTACGTATTTTGTATTCTAGTTTTTATTAACTTTTTAACTTTTTTAGTTTTTGGTAATCATTTCTTGTATTTTTTGTTTTCTACATTTATTTTCTATACATTTATTTTTTACGTTCTACCTTCTTTTTCATCACTCACAGAAGATTACGTAAAAATCTCTCCTTTGTATATCCACACCTTTATGCCAGTAATTCCATAAGTGGTGTAAGCATCAGCAGTACCATAATCCACATCCGCACGGATAGTATGGAGAGGTACTCTTCCTTCACGATACTGCTCTTTTCTAGCCATATCGGCACCACCTAAACGACCAGAAACCTCTATCTTAATTCCCTGAGCACCTTCCTTAAGAGCTTGCCCCATAGCTTTTTTCATAACACGGCGAAAAGACATACGTCTTTCAAGTTGCTGCTTAACATTAAAAGCAACAAAACGAGCATTCAAATCTGGCTTCTTCACCTCAAGAACATTAACCGTTAAAGATACCGCTTTCGTTTTAGCAACTTTCTGTAACTTCTTTTTCAAAAGATCAGCTTCTGATCCCTTCTTACCAATAACCACACCAGGACGTGCACAATGAATATTGATTTTGAGATTCTCAGAAGCACGATAAATTTCTATGCGACATATACCAGCTGAAGTAAACTCCTTGTGAATATAACGCCGGATAAGGAAATCCTCTTTGACTAAAGATGCATAATCACGCTTGGAAAACCAGCGCGACTCACAACTACGAATCACCCCTAAACGAAATCCTAACGGATGTACTTTTTGACCCACAGTGGTTTTACCTCAAAAATCCTTACTCATTCTCAATGACATCCCTATCTTTCTTACTTTATATATTCTCTTTTATATATTCTCTTTTCACATATTTCACATAATCTTCTTACCAACTATCACTCACTAGACACTTGCTGCAATCTCAAAAAAATAGAACATGTTCGTCTATTGATCATATATGTTCGACCTTGAGCCCGAGGACGCCAACGCGACCGGGTAGGGCCTTCATTCACATAAGCTTCCACAACAGCCAAAGGAATATCAAATGAGTAGCCCTGATACTCAGCATTACTACGTGCCGATGCTAACAACTTACCCACAGCAACGGCAGCTTTTTTATGAGTGACCTGCAAAAGACCATACGCCTCATCCACACTCTTACCACGAATCATATTAACCACCAACCGCACCTTACGAGCCGACATAGGAGTGCCAGTCAACTTAGCGCTAAAAGAGGGCAGCTTCGAGCTATCTGTTGCCTTTGCTGCTTTTTCTTCCTTTTCTTGATGATCCTTCTCCATATTTTTAGCAGCAGATTTGTCCTCTTTCACAGAACGCTTCAGAGGAGACGCAGACATGACAAAACTCACAGGATGAACACTCCCAGCTGCAGAAGCAACAGACTTAGCCTTGTTATGTTTTTTCCCCACAGAAGCAACATCCTGATTCTCCTTTTGAGAAACATCCGTGTTTTGCTCCAGTGATGTATTATTTTTAGATGTTGTACTCATGGGACATCCTTAATGGCTGCTACTTATAAGGGAGTCAATAACAAAACGACACTCTTTTAGTATCTCTTTTAGTATCTCTTTTAGTGTTCTAGTAGTGTTCTAGTAGTGTTCTAGTAGTGTTCTAGTTCTTTTCTTTGTTTCTTTCTCTTATTCTTCTTTCTCTTAATGTCTCGTTGCTTATTATATTTATTTATCTTTATCTATTCATTTATCTTTATCTATTCCGTTGCTTATCTCTTTTTCCCAGCCACATGACTTGAGAAAGTACGAGTAGGAGAAAATTCTCCTAACTTATGACCTACCATATTCTCTGTGACAAACACCGGAATAAATTTTCGACCATTGTGAACCACAAAGGTCAGTCCAACAAACTCCGGAATAATCGTAGATCTTCGCGACCACGTCTTAATCGGCTTGTGATCTTTTTTCGCTTTCTCTGCCTTTTTATAGAGATAATCATCTACAAAAGGACCTTTTTTTACAGAACGAGGCACCCTATTTCAACTCCTCATTTTAACTACGACGATGTTTAATAATCCATTTATCCGTACGCTTATTCTTTCGTGTCTTATGCCCTTTAGTAGGTACAGCCCAAGGTGTTACAGGATGACGCCCCCCTGAGGTACGCCCTTCACCACCACCATGAGGATGATCCACCGGATTCATAGCCACACCACGTACGGTAGGACGCACGCCCATATGACGTTTTTTACCAGCTTTTCCAATTTTACGATTAACCCGATCACCATTACTCACCACACCCACAGTGGCCATACACATTTCAGGAACACGCCTGATTTCACCTGATGGCATACGTAATTGCGCGTAACCGAGATTACGAGCCACCAATTGACATCTACTTCCCGCAGAGCGAGCCAATTGCCCCCCCTTGCCAGGCTTCATTTCTACATTATGAACAAAATTACCTAAAGGAACATCCACCAGCCTCATAGCATTACCCGGTGATACATCCACCTGACTATGAGCCGCCAATACCTTATCTCCTTTTTTCAAACCAGCAGGAGCAAGTATATAACGCCTCTGACCATCAGTGTAGAGCACCAACGCAATAAACGCACTACGATTCGGATCATACTCTAACGTTTCCACAGTGGCTTCCACATCAAGCTTATCTCGCTTGAAATCAACTATACGATACAAACGCTTCGCACCACCACCTCGATGACGTACTGTAATACGGCCATAATTATTGCGCCCCGCTCGAGAACGCAACCCCTTGGTTAACGGACGATAAGGACGTACCGCATCCAATTCACGATAGTCCACGATCTGTGTACCACGTAATCCGTTAGTGCGAGGTTTATAGGATTTTAAAGCCATTGTCTTTCTCTAAAGTTTTTCTCTTTATCTTCTTTTTGTTATTCTTTTTTTTGTTATTTATTGTTTCCGCTTCTTGCTTCTTGGTTCTTGCTTCTTGGTTCTTGCTTCTTGCTTCTTGCTTCTTATATTTTTTTACATCTTACCCACAACACACAATTTCCACAGGATCTTGATAAAATGGAAACCCTCTATCACAACTCAAACACATCAATCACATCACCTTCTCTTAAAGTCACCATAGCCTTTTTACGCTTAGGAAGTTGCGTCACATTCAAACCACGTCGCTTCTTCTTACCTCTTAGCACAGATGTATTCACAGCTTCAACTTTAACATCCCATAATTCTTCCACAGCCTTACGTATATCTTGCTTACTAGCTTTAAGATGAACATAGAAAAAATAGGTTTGTCCAAAATCTCTATGAAAAGAACTTTTATCTGTAAACATAGGGGTGCGTATAACATCATAAACCTGCATTACACACCTCCCACATGAAAGCGCTTCTGTATCAAGTCCAAAGCAGGCCGGGTCATGATAAGATGCTCCCGAGCAATCACATGCTCCGCATTGACTTGATGACAAGGCACAACATCTGCACCGTAAATATTACGCGAAGACTTATAAAGAAAGTCATCATCTCTGGCATCCAAAATAAGAACATGCAGCCTAGACAACAAAGAATTCAATGACTGAAATACCAACTTCGTTGAATAACCATCTAAAGGAAATTCTGAAAGTACCAGCAACTTTTTATGACGCACTTTGTCACTTAAAGCCACTTTCAAAGATAATTGCTTGGTTTTTTGATTGATATGCTGTCGGTAACTGCGAGGCTGAGGACCATGAGCCACAGCACCATGCTTCATATGAGGAGCACGTGATGTACCCTGACGTGCTCGACCCGTGCCCTTTTGTTTAAAAGGCTTCTTACCACTCCCGCTCACTAAAGAACGTGTCTTGGTAGCATGGGTACCTTGACGACGATTTGCTCTATAAGATGTGATCACACTTTGCAAAACATGAGCATTCAGCGGCACGGCAAAAACACTCCGCAATAACTCAACAGTGCCCACAGGAGAACCCTGAACATCCACAACATCCCAATTGATCGTATTTTCACTCATGTATCATCTCACTGCTTACTGCTTACTGCTTATTACTGCCTACACACTTTATAAAGCTTCAAAATTCTATGGTCTATAAACAACACACCGAAGGACAAACCTCCACATAAGAGCCACGACAACCAGGTACCGCTCCCTTAATGGCCAAAAGATTATCACCCTCATCACGAACAACCACCGCAAGTTTACGCAAAGTACGACGCTCTTGACCATACCTTCCAGGCATTTTCTTACCCGGCATCACTCGCGCTGGAGTAGCGCAATTACCAATGGACCCCGTACGACGATGATAACGAGATCCGTGAGTCATGGAGCTGATACGAAAACCCCAACGCTTAGTAGCACCTTGAAAACCACGCCCCTTTGTCAAACCACTCACATCCACATATTTAACTTCTGAAAAATCACGAGCCCTAAGATCCTTACCCACAACATAACCTTTTTCTTCAAGCACAGCGGTATCTATATTTTTTGCAGTGGATACTTCCCGACAACGAAATTCACGAAATCGCCCATAAGATTCAAGAATACCCGCCTTACGCAATCGCACCACATCAGGCTTATTCAGATTTTTTTCGCTTTTTACAAAATAGCCCACTTGATATCCACTATAACCATCACGCTCAGGAGATAGAATTTTAGTGATTTTTTGATCTTCAAGCTTCAACAAGGTAACAGCAACCATCCGCCCGTAATCATCCATGACACGAGACATACCGACCTTCTTGGCTACAGCTCCTCTAAGTGGTTGCATGATCATTTCTCATCATTTCTAGTAAAGTTTGATTTCCACATCTACCCCAGAAGCCAAATCCAACTTCATCAGGGCTTCCACTGTTTGTTGATTCGATTCAAGAATATCAAGAACACGTTTATGAGTACGTATCTCAAATTGCTCACGAGACTTTTTGTTGACATGAGGAGAACGTAACACCGTGTAACGGTTGATGACAGTAGGTAAAGGGATAGGACCCGCTACATAAGCACCTGACTTCTTAGCACGCTCCACGATCTCCAATGCAGACTGATCCACTAAACGGTGATCATAGCCCACCAGTCTGATACGAATTTTCTGTCCCTTAGCCATTCTTGCAACCTTATTATATTCTTCTCACTATCTCTCACTCTCTCAAACCACCAAAACCACACCACGTAGCTCTTTTTTTTCACAAACTCTTTCTTCACAAACTCACAAAAAGACCAAAACCGCCTATGCATCATATGGCATGGCAATGGTCATGTAAATAAAGGAAGAATATAAAAGCACATAACTGACTTGTACTCCATAGCACAAGCTGATTATTGCTGTTTAGATATGCCAATCAAGTCAAACTGTCCCCAGCAAACAGCATTGAGCTCATCAAAACCAGAGCCTTCCGCCAGTTCTTCACTACGTGTTACTTCATACTTCTTTTGCCTCTCCTGGGAATCACTCGTGATCAACTGACCACCACTTCAACTTCAATAGTTTGACCTCATGATTGCTTACTCATTATATATTATGAATCACAACTTTCATTTTATTGTCTATCATTACCTTACATAATTTACGTAGCTGACTTTCTTTTCTTTTGCTTCCTTATTTTCTTTCTACTCTTTTCGTCAGCTAGTTGTTTCGTCAGCTAGTTAGACTACTCAGCTATCAAATAACCCAGGCAAATAACCCAGATATAACGACATCGCAAAAATCCTATATCGAAAGGACTGACGATGACAAATTTTACCGCATTCGTCAAGAAAAAAATCAACAATCACACAAAAACAACTACCTGGCTGATCATAGCTTATATAATGGCTTATACTATATGCCTACATGCCCCATACTTGCATCCTTCTTTATGTTCTTTGTAAACGCAAAGAGTTCTTTTGCGTCTGCGTCTGCGTCTGCGTACCATTCTTGGCCATCAAGATTGTACTATCAAACTCATACTATAAAGCTAGCACAGAGAAAACCTCATCTCCACATTCACACGTCGCACAAAGGAAAACACAGCTAGATGATGATATACTGTAGAAGAACTATTTTCAAGCACTTAAAACAAGCAACCTAGAGCCACCTGTCGGCAAAAAATTCCCCATAAATGCATACCCCAGAAATCTCATACAAGACTCATACAAAAAAGCTCATGCACGTGATCATACATGAGCTTGTGACGCTTATAAAATGCGAACATCAACACAGAGAATAGCGTACCTGTGTTACTTGGATTTTTCTTCAGAACCACCCCCCACAACTTTTCCCATCTGAGGGATAAAGCTAAAGTTGAGATTCTTAAGAGTAAACTGCCCTTTACTCTCTGCACTACCTCCACCATTATCAGATACAACTCCTTGAATATAGACCTGCAAATTAGACTCAGAGCCTGTGATCATATACACAGCTAACAATGCTTGCCTATCTGAGCGGAACTGTATGAGTTCTTTTTTCTTAAATTCTCCAACAACTGGAAATTTTTTATTCTTCACCGCAGATAAAGCATTATAAGCATCCATGGCAATATCCGTAGTAAGAGCCTGTACATCTTCTTTTTTCAAAGAATGATACTTTTTAAAGGGCACAGGTGTGAAATTGTTGGTAACTGTCACTTTTTTCATCAAGACACTTTCACGTGGAGCGCTACGTGCATCAACCTTCACAGCAGCTATTTTATCCACCACATCCATACCAGAAATCACCTCACCAAACACCGCATGCTTGCCATCAAGATGAGAAGCAACACCCAAGGTAATAAAGAATTGCGAACCGTTCGTGTTAACACCCGAATTAGCCATAGACAACAAACCTTTTTTGTTGTGCTTCAACTCATGATGAAACTCATCATCAAACTTATATCCAGGGCCCCCAGTACCATTACCATTGGGATCACCACCTTGGATGACAAACTTTGCTACTATACGATGAAAAGAAAGACCATCATAAAAACCTTTGTTCACCAACTCCACAAAGTTAGATACCGTTTTAGGAACTCGCTTATGATACAACTTGACCTTTATCTTGCCAAAATTGGTCTCAAGGGTAGCGACAACATCTGTTGATGCTTCTTTCCCTTTATCAGAGCTTTCATCAGCCAACACCATCCCTGGAAACATCTGCATAGCTCCTACACCCAACAACACAACAACAATGAAACGTGCTAGCCTTTTCATCATCTTCTTTGCCATCACTATCACTCCCTCTCCATCCTCACAAACTTTATCATAACAAAACATACTAACCTTTAAACAAGCTCACAACGCTACTTATCACCACTTAATATGGAATCTATCGTATCGTCTCTCATATCGTCTCTAAAAAGCAAAGATTACAACCTCAAACACTATCTTTTATTCCCAGTTCAAACCTTGACTTTTTTTTTCTTAAAACACCGGCTTTAACTAACCATCTAACCATTGCAATGATCTTCACAACTCACACAAAAAACACATGTCATAAACCATGCATCCTAACTGCAACACTTCATTCTCATCAAACACTACGGAAATGATTTTTACACCGTATTTTAAAGATTTTTTAAGTTATACATAGCCATCCATAAAGTCTTACGTTCTCATGAAATCACAGTCTCCCTCAGCTTCAGGCAAATCATTGAGAAAAATTTTAATATGTCCTCAATTTTGCAAAACTTCTGCAATGCATTCCCTCCAAAAATATATTACACAGATTTACTCAAGATGCCAGGTAACGGATTACGATACACTTTCGCAGTTACATTAACTCGCATAAACATCATAAAATGCGCTATTTTGGCTCTTTTGTATGATAACACTATCTGATAAAATTCAAAAACGCCAAGCAATACCACTATACCGCTTTTAAAATCACTTTGCCCATATCAATCACTGAATGTTACAAAACCCAACCAAAGAGTCAAAAACAAAAAAAATGTATGAATCATCTCTCAAAGATGTTTTTTCTAAAGCTGTGCTATCATATAAACGACGAGGACAACTTACGTTATAGTTATGTTTGCTATTTCATAGAACGTTTAAATGAACTTACAAAGGAGTAACTGCCAATGAACATGAAACGAACAAAGAACAACACACACCGCACAGGCCGTTTTATATCACAGGTGGCTGCTTCCTCAGCACTTCTGATCTCATCAGGGTTATGGGCTCACACCGCCCTTGCTGAAAAGGATAAAGAAGATAAGAAAGCTGACCCTAAGAAAAGTGAAGAAGTAGCTACCAAAAAAGCCAGCTCATTTCCAGATACAGTTAAAGATCCTCAACCAGGTGAGATTATTGTCAAGTGTGCCGGGATCGTTAAAAAAGGTAAAAATCACTGTGGTGCTAATGGCCATGAGTGTGACGGTTTGTCTGCTAAAGACGATAAAATCAAAGACTTTGATCCTAATGAGTGGATCTATGTTCGCCCAGAAGTATGTGAAGCTACACCAGGAAAGGTTGTGGGTAAAAAGAAAGTAGAAAAGGGATAGTTTACTTTATGTTGTCTGCCCTTGGAGCAAGTCTGCGTTTTCCTCACTTTGATGAGTGGTTGCAGGCTTGCAACAAGGCCGCAGATTCTACTTTTATCCCATCATGGTTTGAAGTGATGGTGGAGGATTTTCTTGAAGAAGGTCCACATCACCAAAAGCTTGAGCAACTGTGTGAAGTGCATAACAAATCCATAGTATTTCACTCTACAGGACTCAACGTAGGCGGTACGGGGCACTTCGATCCTGAATATATCTCTTCACTCAATGAGTTATTTCAAAAATATCATCCTGTAGTGGTTTCAGACCATCTCTGCTGGTCAGCAAGCTCAGATCGTTATCATCATGATCTTCTGCCTATTCCCCCCACCTACGAAGCTCTCCGTCATACTGTTTCAAGAGTGATGGAGTTACAAGACTACTTTCAACGTGAGCTATGCTTAGAAAACATCACCACCTACATAGATTATACCAAGCGAGATATGACGGATCTTACTTTTCTTTGCGAGCTAGTCAAACAAACCGGTTGTTCGTTGCTTCTGGATATCTCTAACGCATCCATCAATCATAAGAACCGCCGCAAAGATAGCCGTTCTTTTTTTGCTGCCTTCCCTATGAACCATGTACGTTATATGCATCTCTCTGGTGGTGATTGGGATGCTCATCTTAACACCATGATCGATAGTCATAGTAGCTCCCCCAATCAACATGATCTTAAAGTTTTAGAAGACATATATCATAAGAGGCCAAACTCACCTCCTGTTGTTTTAGAATGGGATAGCGAACTCCCTTCTTTTTGTCAAATGCAAAAAGAACACGAAAGAATTTCGAGGTGCCTCAAATCATAACCTCACAACAACCACAAAATAAAGATAGTCACGGAACAAAACCGGTAAGCTATGAAGATACAATCGCTAAGATTTCCTATGCTATCTCACGGATTGATGCAAGTGGTGAGAAACTCTTACAAAGAATAATAAATGAGCATTCGCTCAAACGTTTCGTTATCTATCGACGTAACTACTTAGGCACCCTTCTTAAAGTGCTACAAGAAGACTACCCCACTGTTTTAGCTTATATTGGTTTTACTAATTTTCGCTACCTCACCAAAGAATTTATTGCCAATAACAAAGTTAAAAGTGCCAACATTTTCACAGTTAGCAAACATTTCATCACTCACCTCCATTCCAGCTACACAATTCATCACAGCGCTGAATTAAGTGGCTTAGCCTCCATTGATTACTTATGGAGTCATCCTTGTCATCCTGTTAAGTTCATCAAAGTGAGTCACGGAATTATTTCTCTTTACGAAAATATTGCTTTTCTTAACAATAACAAGCCTGATAATGTCTCTCCTGACGATCTCAAAAATAAAGGGCTAAGAGCATGCATGACTAGTTTAGAATCTCAAATTAAAAAAATAGACTACTCACGCTTTGAATCCATAGAAGTTATTTTAGAAGGAGAAAACAAATATCTCAGACGTTGCTAAGATCTTTACCATGGAATATATCCATCCTCATTTTCATTTTATGCTTAATCCATTATTTATGGATAACATCATATGATTCACAGGATTTTCAAAGACAGTATTTCTAGCATAAGTAAAGGTCAGATGTCCTTGAGTGTTGTGCAAAGAACATCTAAATAAGACTTAAAAGTTGTTACAGATCAAAGAATGGCTAGTTATTTATCAAGTTTTCATTCTCCGAATCCGATAATACTTCAGACGTTATTTCTGATACTCCTATGTGTATAAATCCTGTATATAAAGCCTGACTATCTATAAGACATAAGACATAAGACAATAAAAAGCACATTACTTTATTTTTTTGAAAATAACGTCCATTCCATATAGATTAAGGCTACATTCATTGAACATTTATGATTGCAAATTATATAAAAGATGGATCATCATCAAAAGTCTTGTGATGCTATGTCTTGGCCTTAGCATCATCCAATCTTGTGTGCCTAATAGAGGTGGTGCTCCAGGTGGAGTAGGTAATCCTTGTGGCGGCAGTGATACTAGATTGGCCGCGGATGGTAGTGCGGGTGAAGATGCTAAAGTATCACTCAGTGTTTATAGTGAACTAAGCTATGGATCTCAATTAACTTGGAAGAAGGGTAACACTTCTAGCCACGACAGCTCATCTATCAGCTCTTGTACCTCTGTTGTCTCTCTTGAAGAAGAAAACGGAGAACTCATAGCCTATCTAGGAACTTCTTATCACTGTGTGCGTAATATGGCAGAACAATATGTTGATGAAGAAGCAGATGAATTTGCCATTTATTTGAACGTTGCTCCAGAGTCAGAATGTAAAACACAAGTAGGCGAGCAAGCTCAATATGTGAGAGTACCATTTGAAATCAACACATCTGTGTACCTCAGTAAACTTATAGACAAAATTCGAAGCCTCAAAAGCAATAATCTTTATGTGGACGTTGCTCAACACGACCGACAGTGGTTAGAGAAGAGCTTTCACATAATAAATCCTCATGATAAAAAGATGCTTGCAGAGATGAAAAATAATCTAAAATTATCAGATGATATAGTCGCAGAAATCGATGATTTCAACAAGAGCTTTGATCGTTATAGCTGTACGACATCTCCGAAGATATCTGCAGAAAAGATCGAAAACACTGATTATCAAGACTTTCATGACTTCATTAGAGGCTTGAAAAAAAGTGAACCGAACGCTAGAAACAAAATTATCTCTAATTCTTGTTTTCTTTCAAGTGATGTAGTGTTTTTTAAAGTTTCTCTAGATCCATTTTACCTTAACTCAAAATCTGTTCATAAGTGCCTTGAAACATCTCATCTAACCACTGAGAACTCAGAGAAAGAAAGCGTTCCTATTCAATTGAATATAGGAAATCATCCTCAACATCAATCAGAATGGAGCAAGGCCGTTGTATCGTTTCATGATGAAGCAGTGGAATGGGACAGTCAGGATCAACAAAGTATAACAACAGAAGCTCAGGAGGAGCATAGAAGTAGATTTGATAACATAATGAAGAAAACCTTTCAAAAGGTAGAGGATATTATCAATCAAGGAACAGAAAGTGAATCTGATGATTTGAAAGTTATTGTCCATGAGATCGGTAATAATGACCCAGATCAATACCATTTGTATTTTTTAACATTTTTTAAAAACAGCGCAGATGAGCACTTAAATTTTCAAAAGCTAAAGCTTGCTTACAACAAACATCAAAAAGATAGTGATACTGATCTTATGGCGTTGTTTGGTAGAATTTATGCCATTTTTTTTAGACATTGGGGTGTCTCTTTGGTGCTATCAGGGCTTCAAATTAACCCAGGATCTAGTGGATCATTGTTGATCTCTGGTAATGAGATAACCGGATATGAAATTATGGCTGCTCTGTATTCTAAAAATGGCTCAGAATATAGTTCCCCTAAAGGACCTATTCATCGAGCTTACGGTTATAGCAAAATAAAGTCGCAGCCTTATACCACACGTCCAAGTGATGATGATGACGGCGTTGAAACATCACGTCCAAATAATCAAAACAACAACAGAGTAGCCACAACATCTCCTCGCAGTGGAAATACAGCTGCTGATACTGGAATGCAAAGAAGCCCTCAACCAAGGAATACACTTCCAGTTAGGAATACGTCTCCAGTAGTTGATTCTGATGGGACAAAACCCAATAAAGATGGTAATAAGTCAGCAGAAGTACAAGATACAAATAAGCCAGAAAACAGTCAACATCAAGAAGAGGGTGAACAAGAAAACGAAGATCGTGGTGATCTAAACCTCATTAATGATCGCGATGATGCCGACTCTACACCGCAACTTGACTGCCGCTAACCGGACAGCTTATGTATTGCTTACTCATTAGGAGACAAAAAACTATGAATTTTCTACACAAACATAAAAATACATTCGCTTCAAACGGCTTTTATTTTATGAATGTGGTATTGAGATACATAGCCATCCTGATAGTAAGTGTTTCATGCCGTCCTACCACAAGCACTAAACCACATAATAATGGTTCAAACCTTGAAAATGCGGCAGTAATAACCCAAGAAAGAACCGAGACACGTTCTATATCTATAGCTAATAATCCAGGAGAGTTTTATCGTTCTCGTCACTTACCATGCAACGATACAGATAATATAGAGCCTGTTCGGAAGATCGTTACAAACGATAAGGTCAACCAGATTTCTCGTGCGCAGATGTTTGCAAAAAATGGCTTGAACAAAAAATATCAATATCTAGACTGTCTTCTTTGGCATCATAACAAAGAAGAGACACTTCCATATGCTCAACGTAACTGTGGTGTTAAATTTCTTTGTAATGTAAAGATATATGATAGAAATCATTGCATAAATTCACTTAACAATGCCATCAAGAAGATTCAAACAAAAGACAAAATAACCACTGAATATCTAGATACTAGTCAAGTCGATTCAAGCCACTCTCAGCACCCTGTTCAAAAGGTGTGCACCGCTCTTTTTCCTCAACCAAATCAAAATAGTAACTTTTAGAAAAATGAACACATGAAATAGCACTGTTAAAGCTAGTAATTGCTTCAAAATGATTGATGTAATCAATCATTTATGATTCTGTTGTAATTTAGCAGTGGCATTATCAATTTTATGAGCATAATGAGGAATACTACCACAACTACTTAAAAACCACCATTAGATTACAACAGACTTTTCTTTCGATTAAGCTAGTCTTTCGATAATTATTGGTCAGCTTTTGTTTAAAAATCATTAAATACAGAATATAAAACCTGGCTTATTTATGCTTTTCTTTTCAAGCTGACCTAAGTACAAATTCATCGTCAAAAACACAATGCTTTTGGTCAACCAGCTATATAAATTTCTTTGAAGATAAGTAGCAAAAGTTGTTGCATTCAATTCTTTAAGATGCTATAGTGACCCTTGAATGCCAGTTCTATACTGGCTAATGCTTTTATGATATGAAGTTATGTGTAAGATGTGATAATCTTTACTTATATTGTATTTCATAAAAATGATATCTCGCACTATATGGCTATTAAGCTACCCTCCTAAACACTAACAAAAAGGACATAGTAAATATGATACTTACTTCTTTCGTTTACGGCTCTTACAAAGTAATACTACATAAGATTTTTTTGGTCTTTGGCCTCTTTTTTATACTTCCAAGTATGTTATATGCACAAAACGGAAAGCCTGTCCCCTATATGCCTGATCAATGGGGATCTAATCAAACTTGCAGAGATAGTGTTAATAAAAATATACGACTTACTGGTGTTAGTTTTGTAGCCGGTCCCCATACAGATAGATTCTTTACACTTCAGCCAAAATATTCTCCCATGCTTTCAGCATCTCAAAGAGAAGAAAAGCGAAAAACCGCACCTTTAAGTGAATATGGAACATTTGGCGCGGTATTTAGCTATAATGGTGCGACTGTAAATTCTTCAAATACTAATTCCTCAGAAAGTTTTATGTTTAATAAGGATTATGTTGTTCCTTTTATCGTTTATGGTGGCAGGGTCTATCGAGCTAAGAAAATTTTAAATTCTGATGGAGAAAGTGTTAGAGATAATGTGCTAAAAGTTAAGAATGGGCCAATACCTGGATACCCTCGATATTATGATAGATTGTTGTATGCTTACGGATTGGCACATAATCATGTGATAGGTCATCGTGTGCAACTTCCATACAATCCTTACAATCGTAATCATATAAGATTCTTTAACTACTGGAATGGGCCTCTCAATTTCAATGATCCTTTTGATATAGATTCTGCATTTTTACTTAATAAGGGTGCTTGCTTAGTTCAATATTATCTTGCTGACCCTAGTCAAATACATGGTTATGACCCAGCAGTAAAAAGTCCTATAGCAGGGGAATCGCGCAAAATAAAAGTAGATCGTACTTGGATAAAAGGTTATGAAGATTCTGACTATAGAGTGAGATTTATATTTTTAGTTGTTAATAAGGTAGATAGATAAATTTTAGTGCTTTTTCTGAAAATATAAGAAAGGTATTTTTTATAGATATATTATTAGATACTCAAAGTACTACTTACACAAAATATCTCAACAAAAGCAACTGATGCGTAGCATAAGTTGCTTTTGTTGTACTACTGATTATGCTAAAGGCTGTTATTTTCTTCATTTTTTTTGCATTTATAGATGTTTTATTCTTCAATATCAATATGCTAAGTAATTCTGTTTAAAACTTTTTATCAAATGTAAAAAAACTATGGAACGTACAGTGCCATATAAGAAGTTAATAACAAAATGAATCAAAGACCTAAAAGTATAGTTAGTCATGACTTTGACATTTCAAATTTAGCAAAAGCCGTAAACCATTAATATAATAGGCTTTTTTTGGCAGCTCTATGGTATTCATGAGCACTTTCAAAAACACGCAGAAGAGGCTGCATCGAGTAGTCTTCATCCTAATGAATTTTTAAAACTTGTTTTAGGTAGGACAAAGAACACTACCCTAAAAACCGTAAAGCTACTACCCTTCTAGGTCGTGCTAAATTCCGCTCTTGTGTGGATATAGAAGATTGGGATAGTAGCTTTAACAGAGGATTGAACAGATCCGCTCTAAGAGGATTGGTTCAACTTAGTTAGTCCTCCCCATAAAAACAAAATCTTATTGTCTTGCGAAGCCACAGGACGAGGAAAGACTCACCTTGCCACTGCTTTAAGGAGACAGCTGTGTATGAGTGGTTATACAACACAGTTTATGCCTGTAAGCTTTCTCTTTGAAGAGATAGCAGCCCATAGAGCTTCTGGCATAACAGTACGTGTCTTTTTTGAAGAAGCTTATTTTTAATAAGCTAGCCAAGCTGGATGTTCTTATTCTTGATGACTTTGGACTTCGAAGTTATACGCATTCAGAAGCTACTTTTTTGCAAGCCTTGCTTGAAAGTCGCCAGTCTTGGGTGTTCAAATGGTTATTTCTCAAGTAGACCCTAAAGGTTGGAAAGGCCTATTTGAAGACCCAATCATTACCCATACCTATGATGACTGTAATATCTCGAATTATGAATACATCCCATCATATCATTTTAAAAGGAGAATCCTA
>MPNI01000037.1 GCA_002238945.1 Proteobacteria bacterium bin106
GAATTCCTTATCAATGGCATAAGTATGATCTAGCTAGCTATGAGGCTTGGTATGCTAGCTTGCTTTATATGGGCTTCCGTCTTCTTGATGTGGATTTGCGTGTTGAAGAATCTAGCAGTCACGGCCGATATGGTGTTGTTGGAGGAAAAACAGGCTTTTGTTTTTGAATTCAAAGTGGTCAATAGTGCTGCAGGCAAAGATAAAGCGGTAACAGCAGCAATAAAACAGATTAAAGAAAAGGGCTATGCCAAGAAGTATATGGAGCAAGAGCAAGATCAGAAGATTGAAGCAGTTTATGCGATAGCTCTGGTGTTTGGTAAAAAAGAGAAAAATGTGGTGGGATGGAAGGCAAAGGCTCTTTTATCATGAGATCAGACATGAAGCATGCAAGAAATATCTTTTTCTCCATGGTAGTTTGAGATCTTACCTTTTTCAAACTTACTCCTAGGTTTATTAAGACTTCTTAAACTTGAACACTGAGTAAGCTTTAACGATAGCGCACTCACCATATATGCCAACTAAGACGAGATAACCGACGTTACCATCAGATATATTAATCACCTCTTCAATTTTACTTCCCAAACTCTAGCTCTATCTTTATACCAAACCCATTTCCTCAGAGTCTCTGACCAAGACCTACTCCCTTTAGCAGAAGACCACTCTGCATCAAGGTTAACACACCTTGCAGCAAGACTTTCACCTTCCCCACTACCCGATGGCGATTCTAATTCTATGGGTAAGCATTGTAGATATTTTTTTGGATCATCACCATCCCCACTATTTGATAGTTCAGAGGATGACAAACCCAATCGTTTACTTAAGGGGACAAGAATTTGCTTAGGAGATTTAGAAATAACCGTTACATGAGATGGCAACCCACTCAAAACACCAAGTTCCTTGTGATCACTGCTCACTGTAAGAATATCAATTTTATAATCGGAACAATCACTCGCAATACTCTTTATAAAGCTCGATAAATCAGCATCCAAAACCACTTTACCACCACCAACTCCTCCTTTGTCTTGCAATGATTTTGCACATCTTTCTGCACTACTGGACGTAACATCAGAACCTTTATGCACAAAAACTAAAGCCGAAACACGCACTCCCACATCTATGGCCTTACCCACCACAAATGCGGCACGCTCAAAAAGTGTACTATAACTTGGATCACCTAAATTGCGATGCATAAAAGGCCACAACGATACAGTACCTTTTGCTGGCATGACAAATACTTGCCCAGCACCATCTGGACCTGGAGCACCAGCTGACCCATCCTTTGGAGAAGACACACTGGAGGGCCCCGGGCCTCCTCCTGAGTACCTACGATCACAAGGACTGGCACAATCACTATACTCTGTTACAACACAAACTGAGGCACAGGGTCCCTTAAAACGATCATCATCCAACCCATCATCAGCAGAAGGTACAGCTAAATAACCTCCCACAAACTGTAAAGCTTTATTTCCTGCTAAAAACGCGGGCACACAGAAGTTATTGTAAACCTCTATCTTGTTGCCACTTGGCATAGATGAACGTAAACACACATTCAATCGTGCATGAAGACCAGAAAATCGTTTAGCATCATCGAATGGTGCCACATCTTTATGAGTATTTCGATCTCCTTTCATCAACATCACTAACTCATAATCACTGTTTGGAGTCCTCGACGATCCATCGGCCAAGTTAAATTTAGTATTGTTATCATCTTCAGTTTTCCTATCTAATGCTCCTTTATCTTCAGATTTCTCACCCTCTTCCTTACATCCAACAAACACACCAAAGCACAGTACTGTTAAGGGCAAAAAACACCACATCTGAAAAAAGACCATAGAGATAACCTTCCGCTTTGTTTACACACATCCGCTTTGTTTACACACATTCCCTCATCGGCTATCTACTCGATTTATTGATCACACATATAACCAAGCATATTGCTATTTGTAAACTGCTTGGACAACATTTATCCCATAGCATCACAATGCCCATGAAGTAGATTCCATAATGTCTCTTTATAGGTATGAAGTGCTTTTTGCAATTATGAACTTAAACAAATAGAAATACCATTGCTTGATTTAAACCAACTATTAAAGCCCAACACATTCATGTGCTGGGCTTTAATCATCAAAAAAACTTTTTGCTTCTTTCATCTTGGCTTTTGAGCTTAGATATCTCTAATATATATCTAATATATTATATTGAAGGCTTGCTCTTTGCTCTCTATTACATGATTACAAGATGTTCCATTTTTAGCAACAAAAAGCTGAAACCCTTTACTTATTAATACCTTCTACGACTTTTACGTTCTCTTGAACATTTCACAACAACTCCATACTCTTCATTTTCTGTTACACGCCCTCTTCTTTTGCCCTTCTTTTTCTTATAATACTCTTCTGTGATATGCCATCCGTCTATTTCACAATCTCTAAGATCTTTACGCGATTTACGTAATCTTCTCCGATCCCGGTCTTCATAGCGATCATCTTCTTCATCTTCTTCTTCAAAAATTTCATCTACCACTTCATCAACGATTTCCTCCACAACAGCTCTGACTACATTTTCCCACAATCCTGAGCCTCCTGCGAGCAATAAAGCTTCATCTTCTGTTAATGGGATGAAAAGAGATACCGAATCTTTATCCAGAGATTCTGAAGATTTCGCATTCACTGGTGCTGGATAATAGATGATGCACAAAGTGAAAATAAGTATGTAAAAAAAATGTTGCATAGACCCTCCTTTATGCTCATGACATCCTAGATCTTTTGGTTTCTGATAACGCTCTATCGCTTATATGGCTTATATTATTTATTATTATTCATTATTATTCATTATTATTCATATTACTTAACTTATATCACTAGTATGTCTGCCATATTCTCACTAAGAAGTCACAAAAATAACTCTTAAAAGCCGTTTAAGATATCTTAACAATTACACCTTGTCAAGTGACCTCTTCGACTCAGAACACAAGACTCTCTTTACTGATGATGTTTCCAAACATATCGTCTTTGATGCTCAGAAACATAGCTGATATGTAAACTGTGCGTGGGCTGGATCAAAGGATGATTTTGAGCTCTTGTGGGCCATTCAATCATAAAACCAGCATAGACCTGATCATCTAAAAAAAGAGAGCTCATATCGTGATCTTTCAATCTATAGAGATCCAAATGAGCCACCATACCCTGAGGTGTGGGATATGAATGCATGAGAGAAAAAGTAGGGGAAGCAATGGCTATATCTTGCGGTGTGCCAAGAGCGTACAACATCTGCCTGGCAAAAGCCGTTTTACCACTACCAAGCTCTCCTATCAACCAAACACAAAAAGGAGAATGCTTTTCTATGCCCGCTGCCACAGATTGTGCGTAGGAAGGAAGATCATCAATATGAACAAGAGTTATCATGGTGGATGAAAAGACTCTTCTGATATGTGAGTGGCTTGATGGATAGCTTTAAGGCTCATTGTTTTCAGTTCCTGGGCCAGTGCCTGGATATTCTGAGAACCTTCCTCATAAGGACCTTCCACAAGAATACGAAGTTTTTTTTCCGTCCCTGAATAACGCCAAATAAGACGCCCCTTAAAAGTGTTTTGAATATATTCTATATGCTCTTTTAAAGTTGGCATCTCTTCTAATGATATCTTTTGAGGAATATCAAAAGATATCTCACAACAAGGCCATAAAGGTATTCTACGAGAACACTGTGACCAACAAAAGTGAGAATCCCATACCCATTGTTCTAGGCTATAAAGAATAACATTGAGACCAGCAAGCAAGCCATCACCCGTAACAGAAAAATCAGCAAATATCAGATGCCCTGAAGGCTCACCACCAAAAGAGGCACCATGTTTTTTCATGTCCTCCCACAAATACCTATCTCCTACCGCACTACGAACCAGCGAAATACCATGACCATGAAGAGTGTTTTCAATACCACCATTAGCCATGATGGTACTGACAAAAATAGAATGAGCCAATTTTTGGTGCCCATGAAGCCATATAGCTAACTGAGTCATAAGCACAGAGCCTGGAATCACCTCCCCTTTGCCATCCACGCAAACCATGCGATCACCATCACCATCTAAAGCTATACCCAGATGAGCTTCCTTCTCCCTCACAACAGTTTGCAAAGACTGCAGCGAAGTGGCACCACAGCCACGATTGATGTTATCTTGCCCAGGAGATGTATGAATACACGAAAATGTCAGTTTAGCTGAAGAGATCTTTGCTAACACATTGGGAGCTAATAAAGATGCAGCTCCATGAGCACAATCCACAATAATATGCTTGCTAAAAGTAGCTGGTAACTGATCTAAAAGCCGTTTAGCTCTTAAGAAAAAATACTCTTGCAACGCACTACCATACATATCTATCTTACGACAATCTGCATACAACCTTATTGAAGAGATATTTTGATCCCTAAAAAGAGCAAAGGATAAAGAAGAAGTAGGAGAGGCAACAAGACTATGAAGAATAGCTTCCAGCGATGACTGCTGCCCATCAGAGAGCTTTTCACCACTATGGGTGAAAATTTTAAAACCATTATCACTAGCAGGATTATGGGAAGCTGAAACAACCACTGCCCACTGTAAGGATAAGCGAGAACAAAGATAAGAAGCTACAGGTGTGGGAGCAAGACCAAGCATGATGGTGGATCCTTTTCTATCTTGGATCCCTTGAGCTATAGCTTCAACTAGCTTGATTCCACTGGACCTACCATCATAGCAAAGCATGATGGTAGGTGAAATCTGTGGATAATAACTCTTTGAAAACATCACCAAAGCTTTCCCTAAAAGAAAAGCACATTCATCGGTGATAGGAAACGTGCCATAAGGGCCACGAATTCCATCTGTGCCAAAGTATCGATATGGAGATAATGGAAATAAAGTCATCGTCATACACACATATACACAAATACACATATGTTATCAAGTGTGTTATCAAGGCAGCTCTTTATCTTCCCATAAAGTCACAGAGACCTTAGCAGGTATGGTTTCAATAAGAGTTGTTCCTTGGGGAATTTGAACTTGTACATCTAACTCATAATGCCCTGGAAGCAACTCTCCTGCCTGTATAAAGGCTCGAAGCTGATCTGTTTCAATGCTCTCAAGCACCAAGGAATTGCTCTGTAATATAACACTTACCGTTTCTGGAATAGGACGAGAAAGAAGAGAGCTTTCTTGAACTTCTATGGGAATCATGGAAAAAAGCTGATTGATTTTTTCTAATCCCACACGAACACTCACAAACGTTTTGTTTTCTGAGAACATGGTTCGTACATGACTGGGAATATTGAGCAGGACCTCTTGAGTGATATCAGAAGCAATATTATCCACATAAATCGGCTGTGTGGCAATATGATCCAATGACTGGATATAGCTTGCTGCACCCGATATGGTCACATTGCTAGGACGAGCTTCAATCTTTTCCACCAGATACCCATCTTTAGGAGATCCTTGAATAATCACCTTCACAGGGAGTGTTTTAGAGATCATCTCTTCAATATTCACACTGATATAAGGCTCATGAATCTGCACCGATACCTGAGGATCCCATTTTTCATCCAAGTAACGTCTTTCAATACGAAAACGATGAGGCCCCGTATTTTTAGGCAGCACGTAAGTACCACGGATCATTTTATTTTGAAAATGCTCCACAGAAGATCGACTACCACGTATGGTGATATCTCGCGTGATCACACTCGCTCCTCTGGTGGTTAAACCTGGACTTGCAAGCAAAGAAAGATGGGCTTTTGTATCCACTTCAAGGGTCTCTTTACCTTGTACAAACATCCACAATACAACCGCTAACACCAAAGAGGTGATTTTTAGCCAGAAACGAGAAAATATCCAAGATATCATGATGGTGTCCGTAAGCTATATCCGTAAGCTAAATCCTCGATATGTTGCCACACATACATTGTCTATATCATCAAGACCGGTTAGATGGCCATAACCGTTTCAGCCAAGAATGTGTACGTGATGTCAGACCTTGAGAAGGGCTATGATGAGCAAAATTCATCCGCAATGACTCTTTATGAAGATCGGCAGCAAAATGTGCAAACAAGCGTTGTTTAAGATCCGTTGCTGAAAGATTGATTTCAATACGACCATCATAAACCAAATTGATCTGTCCTCGCTCTTCAGAAATAAGAATAACCACCGCATCTGTTTGCTCGCTAATTCCAAAAGCAGCACGATGACGTGTTCCCATATGCAACTCAAGCCGTAAAGATTGCGATAATGGCAAAAAACATCCAGCCACTAATACACGCCCATTTTTTATCACCACAGCACCATCATGAATAGGAGAGGTGGGATGAAAAATAGCAGCAAGAAGTTGATGCGAAATCTCAGCATTTATAGATACCCCCACTTCTATATAACGATCAAGGATGATATTTTTTTCTAAAACAATCAAAGCTCCCACTTTCTGCTCAGCTAAAGAACTCGCTGTTCTTACCAGTTCATCAAGAGAATTGATGGAGGCATTCCAACCTGTACTCATACCATCACTGCTAGAAAGAGGATTTTTTCCTATTTTAGATAGAGCTGCTTTAAGCTCATCTTGGAATAGAATGATCACAATCAACAAGATAGATGCATAAAATTTATTTAAAAGCCAGTGAAAGGTAGAGAGAGGGGCAATAGATGAGATGATAAAAGCCACACACACTACAAGAATACCCACAAGAACTTGTTCAGCACGTGTACCATGGATAAGTTTTACAAACTGATAAATCAACGCCCAAATGACGAGGATGTCCACAAAGGACCAAATATCCATATTGGTAATGAGGTTGATCATAGGCGTCTGTCAGTCACTCAATCTAGGACTTCTCTTTTATAAGATAAAGAGGTGATCATACACACTCTCCGCCCCTTCTCTTGCTTTTCTTTCCTCAGCTATCGTCGGGTATAGGCGGGTATAAAGGAAGCTAGAGAGCAATATAGTTCTATTTAGATCAAAAACTTATGCGTTAAGGTAAGAAAGCAACAATCCTGGAGCGTGAGTTCGGATCAGTTTCACACCACTGCGTATGAGGAAAATCTCCAAGATCTTAGAGGCACTATCACGCTCACAAGGAGCATCGATGGCAAGAAGAGATCCCAGAAAGGATTTACGTGACAAACCATAAGCCAGCGGCATAGAATCAGCAAGCAAAGGAGCTGCTTCTATGAGTTTAAGATTAGCTTTAACCGTTTTGCCAAAACCGATACCACAATCCAAATAGATAGATTCTGGCTTATAACCAGCACCTATCAATAACTCATGATAACCCTTGAGCCTCTCACACACCGCAGCTAACACCTCTTCTTCGCCTAATGGCTGTTGTTGCATAGTAGCTGGACAAGATCCATGCATATGCATAGCCACATAACTCAACCCAGGACAGGCTTTTTTTAAAGCTTTGAGATGATCTATATCCGTTGCACCATAAATACAGTTGATCATCTGTACCTGAGGATAGCTAAGAGCTTTAAGCTGAGTGGCATGATGATACGAATCAATGCTGATAGCAGCTTGACCAAGATCCTTGCTTGCAAGCACATCAAGAGCCCAAGACAGCCTTTGCCACTCCACATGATCACTGATAGGACGTGATTGCGGCCGCGTTGACTCAGCACCCAAATCAATCCATTTCACACCCTGTTGAATCCATTCTCGTACCTGTTGCCAAAGAAGATCTGCAGAACGAGTACCATCAAAACAACCACCATCAGAAAAAGAATCTGGAGTGAGATTGATGATTCCCATCACACTACAGCTATGAGAGGGCCGTTGCATAGGTTCTCTTTAAGCTGGAGCTTCATCACTGGATTTGTCTGAAGCAGATATATCATGGGCAGAGGCTTCCCGAGTAGCCGCTGAAGGATTTTGGTTTTTGGAAGCAGGTGACTGTGTTGTAGGACGCTTTGCCGTAGAATTCTCACCTTTACTGTCATCACTATCCACAGGCTCATCTTGAAAAGTGCCTTCTTTGTCACTAGCAAAAAGAGGCTTTTTGTCTGTTTTTAAACGTTCGTTATATAAGTCCCGTTCTTTTGGAGTGATAACATCTTTTCTGTCAAGTAAGGCCTTAAGATCCTGAGCTAGCAAGGTTTCTTTAATTAATAAAGCCTCTGCCATAGCCTCTAAGGTATCACGATGAGTGGTGAGAATATCGAGAGCTTTAGCATAACCATCACGGAGAAACTTTGAAATCTCACTATCAATTTTTGTATGCATGGCCTCAGATATATGTTGGCTTTGAGAAAAATCTCTACCTAAAAAGACATCTTGGCCATGACGATCGTTAAGAGATTGTGGACCGACAACTTCACTCATTCCCCACTGACAAACCATTTTACGAGCAATATCTGTGGCTTTATTGATGTCATCAGAAGCACCGGTGGTGCGATGGTTAAACACCAACTCTTCTGCAGCACGACCTCCCATCGCATAAGCAATCATATTTTCTGCAAACTGCTTTGTAACCGTCAGACGATCATCTTCAGGCAAAGTGATGGTAACACCGAGAGCCTGTCCACGAGGAATAATGGTAACTTTATGGATAGGATCATGATTGGGCAAATGCAACCCCACCAAAGCATGCCCTGCTTCATGGTAAGAGGTGATCTTTTTTTCACGCTCACGCATGATCATGGAACGTCTCTCAGGGCCCATAAGAATCTTGTCTTTAGCTAACTCAAAATGAGACATATGCAACTTGGTAGCATCACCACGAGCAGCAATAAGGGCAGCTTCATTCACAAGATTTTCTAAATCTGCTCCTGAAAAACCAGGAGTTCCTTGGGCAATTTTCGCAAGATCGGTATTTTTGGTAAGAGGTGATTTTTTGGCATGAACCTGCAAGATCCCTAAACGGCCCTTAACATCTGGCTTAGGCACAATAACACGTCTATCAAAACGCCCCGGTCTGAGCAGGGCTGGATCCAACACGTCCGCACGGTTAGAGGCAGCCACAACAATCACACCTTCATTATCTTCAAAACCATCCATCTCAACAAGGAGTTGGTTAAGAGTTTGTTCTCGCTCATCATGACCTCCACCAAGCCCAGCACCACGTTGCCTTCCCACAGCATCAATTTCGTCAATAAAAATAATGCAAGGTGCATGCTTCTTAGCTTGCTCAAAGAGATCCCTGACCCGTGAGGCTCCAACACCTACAAACATTTCCACAAAGTCTGATCCTGAAATACTGAAAAAAGGCACTCCTGCTTCTCCAGCCACTCCTTTGGCCAGAATAGTTTTTCCCGTACCCGGAGAACCAATCAGTAACACTCCACGAGGAATACGCGCTCCAAGCTTGGTGAACTTTTCAGGATCTTTAAGAAATTCCACAATCTCACCCAGCTCTTCTTTAGCTTCATCGATACCAGCAATATCAGCAAAGGTCACTTTAGGATGGATGTTCATCATCATTCGTGCACGACTTTTACCAAAATTCATAGCTTTACCACCACCCACTTGAATCTGGCGGATAATGAAGATAAATAAGCCTAAAAGAAAGAGTAAAGGAAGGATATCCACAAGAAAGGTTTTCCAATAACTACCGCTATTGAGATGTGCATAATTCACTCGCACACCTTTTTCTTCTAACTGAGAGCGCAAATTGAAATCAGCAATAGGCCCTACTGTCACAAATTTATCACCAGCTTTCTTATACGTTCCGGTGATGGTCTGCCCTTCAATGGTGATCTCTTCTATTCTGCCATCTTCCACATCAGCCATAAACTCAGAGAACTGAATATCTTTGGTACTATTCTGACTTTCCAGTAAAGAATTGATTCCCACAAGAGAGGTGATGATCAGAATAAACAACACAATGTTTTTCATAAATGGAGGAGGCTTAGGAGGCTGATTGGTGGGAGATGGTTGTGACATGAAGATCTCCAAGAGCTTACGAGTGAGTATGAATCGTTATAAAAATAAGGGATAGCGTTGTTTCATCGGATACATGTTCAAAAAGCTTCGTTACAGTTTTGCCTCAAAAGGAGAATATGTACATATGACCGATGATGCACTCAAAGAGAATGCTTGGTGTCTGTAGCTGAAAGGTTGATGGGTCTCCGTAAGTGGTAAGGTAATGTGAGGCGTGCTGATCATTATAGGTTCATCTTGAAGTGAGATAAATAGTATATTCTTGCCCTTCGTGTCAAAAATATGATGGTTTATGGCTGTGTTCATATCTGTGTTCATATAGGTTGTTATATCATAACGACTATCTTTGTAAGGCTCTACGGTAATAGATATCGTTGTATGATCATTTTTCTCAAGTAATGGGTAGTCAAAAAAAAGACAACCACTAGCTAAGTCAACAGTAAGGATCGTTTGCGGAAGAAGCATAAACCACTGTTTTTGATCAAAACAAGCTATAGCTTTCTTTCTTACATATTTCTCTTTCTCTCTTTCTTTCTCTCTTTCTTTCTCTCCTTCCGATTCTTCTGCTTCTCTTACATTGTGTTCATCATCAAATGTATGATCAAACACATCACCGGACTGCTCAGTTGCTGTAAAAAACAACCGGCCACGATGCAAATGTAAGGTTCCTTGAGGAAAAATAAAGGTCTTATGCTGCCGGGCGTTCTTGCTCAAAGCTTTCAAGGTTGTACAAAGTTGTGCGTAGCTCATAGAAAGAGGCCTCTGAGCGAGTGCTTCTAAGGCAAGTCTACACACCGCAGGTTTATTTAAAGGAAGATCTTTGAGAAGCAAAGATGAGTCAGAAAGTTGTTGATAAAAATGATGACGAATAAACCCTGCTAACTCAGAGCTGTGAGCTGCATATTCTAAAACAGCTTTTTTAGCTCCTCCTTGAATGCTCTCTAACTTCCCCGTTACCGTGTGACGGAGCTGATTTCTCGCCCATTTGAGATTCTTATTGGTACTATCTTCTTGCCACAAGAGTTGATGCTGCCGAACGTAGGCCAGAAGATCAGCTTTGTGACAGTTTAGAAGGGGACGAAAACGTGCGCCATTCCAACGCCGCAATCCTGCAAGATTCCAAGGCTCAGAGCCGCGAATAAGACGAAATAAAATGGTCTCATACTGATCATCACAATGATGAGCCAATGCTATGGCATAGCCTCTTTGCTGCCACATGCCATAACACTGTACTGCCACTTGACGGGCCCATAGTTCCTCAGAACCACATCCCGTATTAGGGGCGTAAAGTGGCCACGGATGATAAGGATGAAACGGCAATTGCAGCTTATCTGCACCATCAGCCACAAAAGATTCACAACCATCACATTCTTGCTTGGAACGTAGATGGAAATTGATGTGTATCACCCCTAAAGGCATATTAAGCTGACAGGATTGCACGAGATCATGCAACTCTGCAAGTAAGCATATGGAATCCAAGCCTCCTGAACACGCAACCATAAGACCTCGATACTGGCTAAGGCGCTTGTGATCATGGGCATTGAGGGTGACTAAAGAAGATGGCATGGTTTATGTACTCACTCAGCGCACTCACTCAACGTACCAACTCAGCTCAGCACTAAGCACTAAATGTATAATTTTATGGCTTTTATCATGAATTCTATCGGCCTCTCAAGCAAGATACAATGTGTTATACTTTATCATCGCTTTATACTGTTGTCAGTTGTCATCGCATGAGAGACGCAGTGTTAGAGGCGCAAACAGTATTTGTCCATCACTTATGAAAGTCCTCTATGGCTTTTGCAGACTTTGAAACACGTAGGCTCCACTGTAAAGTGTTGTATTTTGGCCCCCGAGGTGCAGGTAAGACAACTAACTTACGTGCTGTACTCAAGCACTCTTCTGCAGAATGGCAACAAAACAGCAGTGAACTCACCCCCGTGGAATACGAAGATAATCCTTTTTTTGAATTCTTACCTGTAAGCATTGGTTCTGTGAAGGAGCATCATGTAAAGGTACATCTTTACGCCTTCCCCCCACACCGTCTCTATTCCACAGTGTACTCCGTCATGCTCAAAGGCATTGATGGAATGGTCTTTGTTGCCGACTCAGCCATGGATAAATTAGACGACAATCTCATGGCTTGGCAAGAGACACAAGACATATTAGCTCATGAAGGCATCTTAATGTCCCATTTACCTGCCGTTATACAATACAACAAAAGAGATCTCAAAAATGCTCTCCCTACCGAGATCTTAAGAGATCAACTCAACACTCTAGCTCTTCCTGAAATTGAAGCCAATGCTCTAAATGGAACAGGAGTGATGCAGTCTCTTGGCAATGTTGTAGAACGCTTTATGGAACAGCTAGCCTAAGGTTCAGCGCCCAAAGTTCGATAATCATTACTAGTAAAGGAGTGTAAAAAAAGGTTAAGAATATAATGTCAAACCATATAAACACCATAAACAAGCAACTATGTCATATAGTCTTTCTCCTCGTAGGCATAACCATCCTATGTGCATGCAGTGCCGAAGAAGATCTATCAAATACAAATCAGAATAATAAAACCACACAAGATTCAGCAGAAACACAAGATTCAGCAGAAACCAACCCTTTTGATGGTTCATCAGAAGTGAAGTTTTATGGCGAAATCATCGAAAATGGTACTTATGATGATTCTGGCGAACCTCAAAGTCTAGGTACTATTGCTGAAGAATATGAAAAAAACACCAAGAATCCTTTACTCATTGCCTCGATCTTAGAAAAAACCACATGGATCGTAAGCTTTCGAGTGGAACCAACCTCACGTTTTCGCTCTCGTTTGAAACGCTCAAGCAGCGATAGTAAAGTTGTAAAAAGCTTCAAAGAAACTAGCGAAAACACTTATCAACTCACAAAAAAATTTACTAAGCTAGAAAGAAAAAAGACCATTACCTTTGAACTCATTCATATTAATGAATGCCTTTATCTAGGTTATAGAGAAAGTCAATGCTCAGAAGATAAGGACTTTTATCCAGGAGGGCATACAAAAACGGTGAAATTTGATTATATGGTGATCCCCCCTGATCAGCTCGATTGTGCATTGCTTAATCTAGGCCAACAATTCTCGCCCATTAAAGAGCAAAGACCAAAAACCCTGTCTGATATGATTTTTGGCTGGGTCATGGAGGACAACGAGTGTATGATTAGGGGTTAGAGAATAGTCATGTAGCTATAAAAAACCACTTACCCAGTACAAAAATATGTGATGTGATTATCAACAGCCAAACCAGAACTTTTATGCCTTATTTTCCTATAAATAATGATTCAGAAAACCTATCGCTTACCGATATCGCCTTGTCTTTATTATCTTTTGGTAAAGCCGTAACACGTTTCATAGACACTAATACACACTACACGCTCTGAGGTTATCAACAAAAATATGCGTACATGGAATATTTTTATATTTATAGCCATGCTGAGTTCTCTGACAGCTTGTATGACCAATAGAGAAGCAGACAATAACAGGGACTCTGATGATAACAAGTCCCCTCAAAGTGACCAACCGCCTCATGTAGATGGTAATGACGATTCCCCAACTTCTGAACTTGAAAAGAGCATATTAGCAAAATTTCAGGTTCGCATTATACAAAATGGCATACTTCCAAGCTCACATGAACCATCACAATCTAAGATTTTTGTATCCCAAATGAAAGAAATCGGCCAGGCAACACTGCTTGCCGCTAGCAATGTGAGAACAGAGTGGCAAATAGAACTGCAGAATAAAAACCAAGAACGTTTTTATTCAAAATTTGCCGCCACACAAGATATCAATGGAGAGCTGCATCATTCAAAGAATGATAACTCTGAACACACCTACCATATGAATAATTTCTTTACTCATCCTGGAAAAACTGTTGTTTCTTTTAAAATTGTACCGCAAGAAACATGTCACAAAAAACACTCTCAAAACACCTGTAAGAATATTGACTCTGTTCCATCAGATTTGGTTGCAACACTAAAAATACCTATAGAAGTCATAGATATAGGACGTCAACAACCAGCAACGATTACCCTCTGCGATGCTGTAGGTTATGGCTATAATATTGTGGGAGCTTTAACCTCACCAGAGATGACTCATGTAGCAAGCAAGGAACGAACCAAAAGACTAAATGTTAAAAACTCTCGATGTCCATCTCCGTAATATCTCAAACACGGATCATTTCTCACATCCAGGCACTCGCCCATAGAATCTATGGCTTTGGCACCTCTTCACCTCCATCCATAAACAAACACCGTCACTTTGCATACTCCATTTGTTTGCTCCATATTTGCTCCATACAACCAAGCTAAGACTGGAGAGAATAAGAATATTCTACACCTCATAGTCACATATTTTGTTTTCATCTTATGTCAAATTAATCCACCATATCCATCTTGCCTGCTATATTTTACCTGAGAGCGATTTCAGAAAAGTTCCCACTAACCGATGTATCAACGTCTTTTTGCGATCTGTAAGTGCCATATATTTCTGTATGACAGGCACACACAGATGCAAACGGATAAAAAGAACTATTTTTGATGAGGTTGTCCATGCCATTCCTGAAACATATATGTCAATGGGATGCTCTCCTAGTCATAGCTATGCTGAGCATTCAAGTAGCCTGCTTATCAACAAACAACAGAAATCAACCATCACCAAAAAACCCGGACGATGAAACAACAACACCTTCTATTCCCTCTCCTGAAACCATCCTAGCAGACTATCAACCTGTGATCAGAAAGAATGGAACGAGCATAGTCAATGGCGGCGATGAACACCAAGAATTTGAAAAAGACCTTAAAGAGAAAGGTAATAGTACACTACTGGCAGTAACCCACATCGAAACAGTATGGGAGATACAACTGCAGAATAAAAATGGCAAACCTTTCTATTCCAAACTCATCCCACCAACTGTCACAGGAGAAGGACTATCATACGATAAAATAGACTTCCATAATCACGTCTATCAAATGAAAAATTATTTTACAAAAGATGGAGATACCGAGGTTTTATTCACAATAGCAGCCAAAGATATCTGCCAAGAACAATACAATGATAACCGATGTGCACACATCGAAACTATGCCTCATGAGCTAAAAGTAACAATGAAAGTACCTATAAAGGTCATTGACCTAGGATACGAACTACCTGAAGATACTAAAAAAATATGTGATCTTATACAAGCAGGTGGTAGTGTTCTTGGTCTTTTAACAAAACAAGACTCAGTTTCTGGAATTTTAGCAAAAAGTGCAGAAGATATAATGAAACTTAATAATAACTGTCGTTCATCAAGCAGATAACTCAAACAATATAGATTACATGAATACATATCGTAAAAAAGTATTCTCTATAAAAACCCTAAGATCAAATCCATAATTTTAGCAACCAAGTACTTTCTCTAGTTAGCCTCAGACTATTCTCTATTCTATATTCTCTATTCTATACAAGGAGCTTCAACACATCTTAAGTATTATGGCTCAATCCTCCCTAAGCCCGCTCTAAGTTGATATAAACAATGACTTTAGAAAACACTCTTACCTACCGATGTAATGACGTTTTTGTAAGTATCTGTTAGATAGATTAATATGCCACCTACAACTTAGATCTATACATTTATGAACTCATAATCAAAATTATAAAATGATATAACACTTCATAACAAGAACTAAAATTCCACACATCTCTTTTACCCAAAATGACCCATGAGATATATGCGTACATGGAATATTCTGATATTGTTAGGCATTCTGAATATACAGATTGCTTGCAATACCCTAAGAAGTTCTAAAAAATCAAGGCCCGATATACCAACATCTCAAACACCCAAACCTGTCACAGATAAAACAAAGCAAAATATACATAAAAATAACCAGCAACCATCACTGGACCTCACTGATAACAGAAACAGACCTCACACAAGTTCACCCGACCCTTCACAGCAACCATCAGATATAGCACTACCCATCATCCGTGGGCAGCTAACAAGCGATGACTTTACAGTTGTCATCACAAATCTTACACCCATATCAAACAACGATGATGATGAGGAGCTTAACCTCGATCCTCACACATTGCATGGAGCCATCAATACCACCACAAAATGGCAAATAGAACTCAAAGATAATTATAATAGACCTTTTTTCTCTCGACTGATTGTTCCAGTTGTTACCGGAGAGGGGCTGCAGTATAACAAAGTGTTTTCTGTAAATGATAAGCACATCTATCATATGAACAATTACTTTACCTATCCTGGAACAACAAATGTGATTTTTAGAGTGGCTCTAAAAAGTGCCTGCACCAGATGCCATAGCATTCACGATGTTGCCAAAAGTGAAACCACCAAGATAAATGTACCCGTTATCATAGCTAGAGGAGAGAACAAAAGACCAGCTGATATCGTTATATGTCGTTTTCTCACTACCAATCCGCATATTATCGGACCATTAGACACAAACATATCTGATCAAAACAGCTCCAGTTATCTAGTACGACTCAAAAGGCATAAATCTAACTGCCTCTAGTGTCTCATAAAACCTCAAACCTCTCAGCAATACAAGACTTTTCAAAACACATAGCCGTGAATAGTAGATAGAGCCATAGAATGCTGTTATTTCAGAAAATTCTTCTCTTGCCGATATGCTATTGCCTTGTATAAAGTGTAGGATTTAAGCACTGTTTAGATACTACTGGCCAAGAACCTAAGAATTATAGCCGATGTTTACAATAAGTGAGCCATACAAAGAAAACCAAACTTAAAACATTCATTATTTCATAGAGGTTATCCAAAAGTCATATGCGTAAATGGAAACATCTCATATTCATAAGTCTGTTAAGCCTACAGATGGTCTCTTGTGTGGAAAGAAAAGATACAGTTACATCTGATGCCGATCAGCAGCCTACGCCTCAACCGTCAATTCAAACACCGGCACCAACAGAAATCCAAGAACCCCAGAGCGAAGATCAAACCAAAGAAACTCCTCCGCCTAACCCTCCTACCGCTAATCCTAATGCTGAAACCCGTGCTATAAAGTTTAAATATGTTATCAAAAAAAATGGAACCACCACCGAAACAGATAACACCGATAAATACAATACATTTAATGAAAAACTAAAAAATGATGGCGAAACAACATTACTTGCAGTAACTAACATAAAAACAGAGTGGGAAGTAGAGCTTACAAACGAAAATAAAGAGCCTTTTCATTCTAAACTTATCCTCGCACATGTTACAGGAGCAGGTCTAAATCATAGAAAATCAAGTACATCTGATTCTGAGCATACCTACTATATGAAAAATAACTTTACAGTTACTGGAGAAACAGACCTTTATTTTCAAGTAGCTCCCATCGATGTTTGCAAAAAGAAGTACAAAGAAACAAAAGAGAAATGTAGCAACATTGACACTATTCCCGATGACACAAAAAATCTCATAATAGTTCCCATGGAAGTATTTGATATTGGACATCCTACCGCAAGCGAAGGCTAATGCCTACCAACACCATACCATCTCATAGGTGTTGATGCTCATTTGCTCTAACAGCCTCCTTACTTCCTGACTGCCTGACTTTGTGGTTACAATCTTAACAGAAACCCTACATATCGAAAAAGATGGTGAGTTTTGTAAATAATCACTATTTACCTACATTTAGAGTATGTTAGATTATGATAGTTGATTCTAGCAAGCTCTTCTATGTTAGATAAACGATGATATTTTGCAGAAATTATTTGTGATTTTACTTTACCTACAGTGGCACACACCATTTTTATAAACTATGAATTGAGATTATCTCTGAAGCATTACGGGCATGACGTAAATTTTTGCTACTAAAACTCGTAGATTTGCAGTACCGAGCATGCTTTTTAACATGCTATGTTTTGCTCTTTACTTATTTTTTTAATTTCATGATAAAAGAGCCTTTGCCTTCCATCCCACCACATTTTTCTCTTTTTTACCAAACACCAGAGCTATCGCATAAACGGCTTCAACCTTCTGATCTTGCTCTTGATCCATATACTTCTTAGCATAGCCCTTATCTTCAATCTGTTTTATTGCTGCTGTTACCGCTTTATCTTTGCCTGCAGCACTATTAACCACTTTGAATTCAAAAACAAAAGCCTGTTTTTCCTCCAACAACACCATATCACTACGACCATGGCTGCTAGATTCTTCAACACGCAAATCCACATCAAGAAGACGGAAGCCCATATAAAGCAAGCTAGCATACCAAGCCTCATAGCTAGCTAGATCATACTTATGCCATTGATAAGGAATTCCTGTTAAACAAGCATTAAGAGTCACTGCAAAACCCTTAAAGTTGTTTTTTGCAAGCGACG
>MPNI01000007.1:0-25000 GCA_002238945.1 Proteobacteria bacterium bin106
GAACTATATCAACATACACATGTGATCTTTTTGGTTTATGACGGTGTTAAGTAGGGCTGATACATGTCTATGATTACAGCATGAAAAAATAAAATTGACTATGCATTTTTACCTATAAATTACATGAGCTGTTTTATTGGCAAAAAAACGCAGAAAAAATCTCTCAATCCCTTACGTAGCCAGGGATTGAGAGGTTGGATCGGTGATTTTCTTGCGAAACTTCAGATAGTACTAAATTTTCAAGAGAAAAGCATTTAAGTTAAAGATGTTTTTCTCTTGATTTTTGGTTATATTGTTTGTTCAGCTACGCCTGCCTGTTTGCAGGTTACTCCCCACCCCAAACTGGGATATCAAAAGTCTCAAAATCGGGTATCTGTTTTCAAGATACGCCACCACCAAAACTAGGACCACAAAATTCACCGCTTCACCTTTATGCCATCTTTTATTCTCTTATTAACTGACAGGTGAGTACCGTCTTGTTTGTCAATCCGTAATTTGATGTGATATCAACTATATTCTGCAAAAAAAATGCATCAAGAAGGTTTTTCAGCCCTTCTGATGTATTTGATTTAATGTTATCTATTGTGTGAGTGCTTCAATCAATCAAGTGATGGGTATTTTTAATTCTTATTTCGAGGGTTGGTTGTATATAAACCTGTAAAAGCTATAATGCTTTTAGCAATATTAAAACATCTTCTGTAATGTTTTAATAAAATCCGTTATTGAGCGGTGATAAGTATTTTAAGATACAAAGTGTTGAAGTTGGAGGTGTGGTTGATGTGGTACATTTATGGTAGATATATGATAAATATATGCTATGAAGTCTTTTGAGCATAGGCTGTAATAGGCTTATTTATGACTTGACTTCATCAGTATGCTTCAGTATCATACCTTCGGCAGAGCTGTTCCATCTTGGCGGTGTATTCTCTGTTTTTTCATACGTTCACATTTTAACTGCTTCGGTTGCTCTTTATGACTAAGAGGAGATGAGCTATTCACGGAGATCATTGTGTATCGCAGGCTAGTGTTTTAGCTTTCTTGCAACTGAAGTTTCGCTAGCCAATTATCGATCTAATCTTTCAATCCCCGGCTACATAAGGGATTTAGAGATTGTTTCTGTTTTTTTTTGCAAAAAAACAGTTCATATAATAATAAATACATCATCTAGAATGGATTATATAGATAGGTCATTTGTTTGTATCACCCATAAGTGAGCTAGATATATGTTTGTTACTACTCATCCTAAAGTAGATTCTAAGACAGATTTACCGTTTATGCTTAAATTTCTAAAATGTTTATGGTATAGCAAGCACAGTGAGTGGTTGTTTCTAGATCTTTTTGGGAAGATTTTTGCAAATATTCGTGTTGTCATCTGTATCAGTGCTATAATCATGGCACTGATTCTTCCTTATAAATACGGCTATAGTGGTCCCGCTACAGCTGCAGTAAACCCTCTTCGCTATTCTTTGAACTATCACCTGAGCAACACATTCTCACAGTTGGTGAAGCATATTCCTAAACACTATATGGCTTTGTTTGGCGGAGGGCTATTGCTTTCAGCCTATGGTGTTTATCGATATCAATCATCTGCTTTAGATCAAAAGCAGTCCCTTTTTTCTGAAGCAGTAGAGCGGCCATTGACATCTTTGAACTCTATAAACTCTATAAATAAACCTCTCAGTGATGATGGTTATGTTCTTAAGATGCAGTCATCTTCTTATGAGGATCATCAAGAACCTCCTGACAGAGGAGATGGAGGACACTCTCTAGCTGTACCGCCGTCAAAAGAGGGTGATGAGCCTAATGAGGTAGTTGCATTACATCTTAGTCCATGGCAACGTTTTCAACAAGCCCGTCTAGGAGAGCATTATTACGATAATGTGGCAGGTTTTAAGTCTCATCCTGAGATGCTTTCGTTGTTGAATCAGTATTTTATTTTAGATGAGCAAAAAGTGTTTTATCATCTCGTTCATCTTGCCACTGCTGACAAGGAGCCTCTTTTTAACGCATCACAACTTGAAAAATGGGAAAAGCATCTGCTAAGTAAGTTTATCCATTTACAGTTAGTGAGCTTTAAAGAGCTGCATCTATTTTTACGTACATTGATGCCACAACATATCACAACGCCACTCCCTAAGGTTGTTGCTCATTATCAGGTCTCTATGGCAGAGTGGCGTTCAAGAGAGACATATATCTTATCGTTACTAAAAGATTTTCGTGAGGATAGCCCAAGAAGATTTGGGCCTGTTCGAGACAAGATAGTTACCATAAAAGATGCTATCTCTTTTGTGGAATCTCTGAGTGCTTCTGAATTGCAGGCACGTGTAGCACAGATTGAAATAGAAGGTCTTATACTAGCTGATAGCATCGATATATCACAAGTTAGTTCAGAAGATGTTATTAATTTTATACAATCTTTGGACAACACAGAATTTAAAAAAATCTTCATTGGCCATATTCTATCTCTTACAGATAAATCTATCTCACAAGAGCTATCGCAAAGATCTGTGGTTCATCGACTTGTGTTGAAACGTCAATTTTTTAAATACTTGCAAAAAATACATCAATCGTCTCATCTTGGAACAACTCAAACTCAGCGATTGCTTGCTTTAAAAAGTGATCTTTCAGAGTTAACACATAAACAACTTATATCATCGTTACTAAAAACCACAATTAAAGGAAAAAGAGCACTTAGCTATAGCCATGCTCAAAATGTATCTAAAGAAGATGTTATGAAGTTCTTTGATAGTCTAAAGACAGTTATAGAACAAGATGTGTTCCTTCATCTTGTTCTTAAGGGAGAAGAAGATCAAATAGAAGAGGTAGGTAGTAGGTATGATATCGTGGATATTCAGGAGATTTTTCGTCTTAAAGCAAATGTTGTAGAAAACTTTATGCAATCGCTACAACCTATCCTTAAAGATATCATAGGATCTAACGAAAATAGTTTTGAAGATGTTCAAGAAATATATCAAGGTCTTGAGCCAGAAGATATTTTAGCAAAACTTAAAACATCTTCCATACTAGAAGCAGAAAATATAGATAACTTGAACCACTTTAACTCAGATTCTTTGAATCATTTGGTTAAAACACTTCTTAGAAATCCAGTTGATTGGCATATATTCTATGTGTTATTCCTTAATCTTGATGATGTTCCTGTGGGCTATCTAGCAGCACTGCATCAGATTTCTCATAAATCAATAAGGCATAAAAGAGACCTGTTTCAAACTCACTTGGTTAATATATTCCGTAATGGACATCTTGATGGAAGCTCCTACCATACAGCGGCTCATTTAGAGGGTGTGCACAGTCTTGATAGCTTGATAAAACTCTACGATCATTTTCACAGACGTGGTGGAGTGAAGTATCTTAAAGAGCAACTCTATAGTACGCTTAGAAATTCCAAATATTATGAAAATGAAAATCTTGAGGATATTACTTGGGAGAAAATACAATTTTATTTTCAGAAAGCTCTCAAAACGGACCTAAAAAAACATTTATTCTTATCTTTTTTTCTCAGACTTGATCAAGCTGAACTTCATGATTTTAAGGAACGCTATACTTATACCAAAGAGAGCAATATACTCAAGCATCGTAATGTTATTAACAAAGAGCTTCTTGCTTTAGTTTACCGTGATACAAAGTACGATCATGCTCTTATGATCTCCAAAGAGCATGTGAAAAATCCATTGGATCTTGACGAACTCAAAGGGATTTATGCAGCGATTCCTGAAGCGCGAGTAGTAAGTAGGATGATAGCTAATCTTTATCAACTTCCAAGTAGCCGGCATTATAGCCCGGAGGAGATCAAACAGTTTCGTAAAATTGTTGAGAAACTGACCATTGAGGATGTTCATGAATTTGTCTACTTCCAACTTAAGGACCATATTATCAGATGGAATCTTTTTTTAAGCGATATGCTTGGAGCCATAGAGCTTAACAGGGAGCATCTCAGTAAAATTTCTTATTATCCTTCTGTCAAAGCCATGGGCGGAGAACGAAAGAGAATGGTAGATGCTTTGCTTAGCATCATTACGCGTCACAAGTTTAGCCATCATCCCAAACTGAGACCGTTACGCTATGAAGCTCTAACTATAGAGCAGGTTAGAGATATGTATGATGGTATGACTCGTAGAGAAAAAATCAAACGAATAATAAGAGCTCTTCTAGAAGATAAGTCTAAGTCACATGCCTATCCTCGTATCACCGAAGCTCATCTTAAGTATTTTACTAAACGCTATCTCAATACAGCCCTAAAAGAGCGTGTATTTTACAGTGAATTTCTTCGCTTAGACTATACGGATTATCCACAGCAATGGCCTAGTGAATACCAAAGTCACAATAAAAAGACTATTTTAAGAAGAAGAAGTGACATAAAAAATCAATGGTTGGCTCTTTTAGCTGCCCCTCATTTTCCTGATTCAAAAGATGCCGTGGCTTTGAAAGCACTGCCTATCCTACATAAACTAACCAAACAATATTTTAAGCTAAGTAGCCAAGAGGTGTTAGAAAGAATTCGAAATTCTTATATTTTTGAGGGCTACTCAGAAGCTGTGGACTATCTTAGCGTTGATACAGTGAATGAATTTATGAAAAAAACCTTAAACAATCGAAGTCATCTAGAAATTAGTCAATTTATTTGGCATCTGTATTTTTGTGAAGTATTGAAACTGTGTAATAAGATGGATCGTAGAGAATATTTAACACTCCATGCACTTAGCCATAAAGATCTTGTCTACACTTATCGCTACACAATTAAGAAAAATTTACTTTATTTGATTTATCGTGATAACCAAGGTTATCAAGATCTTATCAATAATGATCCTAACAGTAGCTCCAAAAAGGTATCTCTTCTTAATGCTGTCCGGCATCATCCTTTCTTGGCAAATCCAGATCCTAATGCTCATATTCGCCTTGGATTTAGCTATCTCAATATATATCTGGATGATGAGCATGGATCAAAGGATATTACTTTGTTGGGGCTGATTCATCAGATGTATGCTAATCTTACGGATAGCCAAAAGCTCTTTCTTCTTAAAGACGCAAAGATTCTTATCTTCTCATCTCCAAATCAATCTCAAACTAAGCTACATACCCATGGCCTATCACTGGTTCATCATCTTGACCAATTTATGGTTCGTTATTTGGTAGAAGACGATCTTCATTTGCATATTTTTTACGCTTTGGTTCTTAATATAGATGAAAGCTCACCACAAGATATCAGTGCGCTTTATGGTATCCAGAATAGTAGTGAAGTCGTTACCATAGCAAATGCACTTAAAGCACAGCTTGCCGAATATTTTAACGCTTTACAGAGCCTGTGACGTGGTTTGTATCTGTTTGCAAGGAATCTTTTGTATTGATGGCTATTTATGTTGTAATCTTGGGAGGTTAAGCAACTTTGCTTGGTATCTTGTATCAAATCATAGGATTTACAATATGAAACTCACATAAGCTCAAGGATCAGATGGAAGGCATACCATCCAAGGCAAGCTTCTTTCTTGTTACTTAAAGTGTGTGATTCCTTAGTTGAGCTATTTATAACTTGACTTTATACATCTATTTCAGTATCCTCCACCACCGCAGGGTAGTGCCGTTTTGAGCTGGGATTTCTCTGTGTTCTTTGCCTTTATTTTAAAATTTTGTGAGCTCTGCAAACCGCTTAAATGCTCTTTGGGTTTGGATGAAGTCTATGAATATCCTATCAAGCTAGTTGTATAAAGAACTGGTATAAAGAACTGTATAAAGAACCTTGTGGATAGCTTTGTGGAAAGAAGGTCTGTTATGGTAGTGATGAGAGATGTATGATTTAGGGAGCTGGTGAGTTGTATTCTTACTTCATTTACTTTGAGTTTTAGTTATTCTTTTTCGTACTAGATATAAAGAAAGTATAGGCAGTAGATAAATAGAGACATGTTAAGTCGGCTAAGCCATCATCTATTCAAATCATGCATGAGCAAGTGAGATATGCACATTAGGAATCTTTTTCAAATAGAGTCGTTACTAAAAGAATCTCAATTCAGATGTGTTCACAAAACATCAGTACGATCATGTAAGCGCGGTCGCCAACGAGTGGGTTATGTGATAAGCTGTGTGACGTTTTTTGCCATGTTTTTTTCATATATCTTTTTGCGACTGCGTTCAGTGAGTCTTGTTAGTATGATGGTTTTGGCCCTGGCTCTGCCTTACGAGTATGGTTATGGCAGTGGAGCTAGTGCTGTCATACATCCCTTCAAAAGCCATCTGAGCAATGTTTTTTCATTGTTGGTTAAGCGTATTCCTAAACATTATAGTGCTTTATTTGGTGGCAGTTTAATGCTTTCGGTTTATGCCTCCTATAAATATAAGTCGCACAAACCTTTGCAGATGCATGTTTCTGCTTCGTCTTTAGGAACTGTGGAGCCTTTATCATTGTCGAGTTCTGCGAATTCTTCTTCTTCACTTGGAAATGAGGATTATCTTTTAGAAGGGCAGCAGTCTTTTCATAAAAATCAAGAACCTCCTGAGCCAGGTGGTTCTTTGGGCCTGCCGCTAAAAGAAAATGATGAGCTTTCCTCTGGCTCAAAGATTTCAGTTCGTAGTGCATGGCAGCGTTTTCAAGACGATAATTTAGCAGAATATTATTATGATAATGTCTCTGGTATCACTCCTCACCATGAACTTCCTTCTTTGATAAATCAATATTTTATTTTAGATGATCAAAAAATCTTTCTGATTCTTTCTAAGTTTATCACAGATAACCAAGAGCCTTTTTTTCATGTATCAGAGCTTCAAAGATGGGAAAAAAAATTGATGGATAGATTTATCCATCAACAGTTAACGAGCTTTAGAGAACTTCATGTGTTTTTGCGTAAATTGCTGCCACAACATATTAGCACGCCTCTGTCTAAGGTGGTTTCCTACTATGATTTTTCCATCGCAGAGTGGCATGCCAAAGAAGCGTATATTTTGTCATTACTTAAAGACTTTCATCAAGATAGCCCAAGAAGATTTGGGCCTTTGAAACAGAATATTGTTACCATCAATGATGCTGTTAAGGCTATCAGATTTCTAAATGTTATGGAATTACAAGCACGTATTGCTGCCATAAAAATAGAAAGTACACCTCTATCTAAGAGTATTGATACATCGTGGATTCGTGCAGTAGATGTGGTAGAATTTTTAGATTCTTTAGATAATAAGACACATCAAAAAATATTTATTAATGATATTTTATTGCTGTCTAAGAAGAATGATATTACACAAAAATTATCACATAAACAGTTTTTCCATCAACTTGTTGTAAGTCATCAATTACGCGATTTTTTGATAAAAAAACAAAGCCAAAAACGCTTAAAAGAAGTTAGTGGATCTTCTACAACAACAGAAGCACGGTTGCGTTTTTTGAATCGTCAGCTCTTAGCTTTAACAGATAAGCAATTGCTTTCATTGTTGCTTAATATTACTTTAAAAGGAAAGCCATTATTTAGTTTTTCTCATAGCCGAAGTGTATCAAAAAAACACATTGTGGATTTTTTTCATAGCTTAGAAACAACAATGGAAAAAGATATTTTCTTTCATCTTGTTCTTAAAAGAACAGTAGGCCTTGATGTAGACATAGGTGAGAGATATGAATTAGATATCCATGAAACAGCAAAATTCAAAGCTAAAATTATTAATCGTTTGATTGATTCATTGCAACCAGTTCTCAAAGGTGTTGCATCTACCATGGAAGGCAGCTTTGAACATTTACAAGATATTTATGAGGGACTTAAGTCAGAAGAAGTTATAGAAAAACTCAAAGAATCTCCATTGCTAGCATCTGAAAACATATCTCATATGAGTTATGCCAATTCATACTACCTGCATCATTTTATCAAAAGATTTCTGAAAAAACCTGTTGATTGGCATGTATTCTATGTCTACTTTCTTGGTTTAGATAAGCCTCATATGGAGTATCTATCAGTATTGCATCAGGTGAGTTTAAGTGCTATAAAATATAGAAAAAATCTGTTCCAAACTCATTTAGTTAGGATGTTTCGCAATGGCCATCTCGATGGAACGCCTTATCATACCTCGGCATATTTAGAAGGCGTACATAGCTTTGATGAGCTGACGAAGACATACTATAAATTGATAAAACTTGGTAAAGGTGATTTTTTACAAAAGCAACTTTACAGTACACTTCGAAATTCTAAAGAATATAAAGATGAAAAACTTGAGGATATTACTTCGAAAAAAGTGCAATTTTATTTAAATAAAGTACTGACTACAGATAAGAAAAAACATATATTTTTTTCTTTTTTCTTGAAACTGGATGAAGCTCAGGTCGCAGATCTCACCAAGATGTATAAAAATACTGATTCTATTGAGAGCAATATATACAAACACCGTAAAATAATGAACAGACAGCTTCTTGACTTAGCTGATCGTAACACAAAATATGATCATGCTCTTATGATGCCTAAAGAGACAGTGTCAAATCCATTGGATCTTGACAAGCTTAAAGAAATCTATATGGCTATTCCAAAAACTAGTGTAGTCAATAGGATGATAGCTAATGTGTCAGGGCTGAAGAGCAGTGGTTATTATAGTTCTGAAGAGATCAAAGATTTTAAAAGAATGATGCGGCGACTAACCATTGATGATGTCCATGAATTTGTTCACTTCCATCTCAAAGATCATATTATTAGGTGGAATTTGTTTTTGGGCGATATGCTGGGTGCTATACATCTTAATAAAGAACATCTTAGTAAAATTGCCTATTATCCTTCTCTTAACGCGATGGGTGGAGAAAGAAAGAAAATGGTGGATATTCTTTATGGTATCATTACCAAAGATAAAGGTTCTCATCATCCTAAAATCAGACCCTTGCATTATGAAACATTCACCATAGAACAGCTTAGAGATATTTATGCAGGTATGTCTTTTGAAGAAAAATCCAGCAGAATATTACAGGCTCTTCTAGAAGGCAAGCCTAGAACACTAATTTATCCACAAATCACCGATGATCATATCAATTATATTGTCAAACGTTATCTCAATACGTCTTTAACAGAAAGAATTTTTTATAGTGAGTTTCTTCGTCTAGATTACACTCATTATCCTGATAGTTGGCCTGAGATATATCAAAAACAAAGTGAAACGTCTGTTCAAAGAAAAAAGTACTACATCAAAGAAAAAGTACATGATTCTTTAATTAGACCTCGTGTGAGAAAACAAACGTCAATGGATGTAGAGGCATCTTCTATGTTGAAACAATTGTCTGAAAAATATTTAAAATTAGGCAGTAAAGATATCCTGGAAAGAATCCGTAAATCATATGTGTTTCATGGCTATGAAGAAGCGGCTTCTTATCTTAATATGGATATAGTAAATGAGTTTATTGAGAAAACATTGAATAATCGTTCCAGTTTAGAAAAAAGCCAGTTTATGTGGCATATATTTTTGTGTGAGACCTTGCAATTATGTAAAAAGACATCTCGTCAAACATATATAAAATGGTATAAGCCTGCTAACAAAGATATTATATCCACTCATCGTTACGCCATAAAAAGAACTATAATCTATCTTATTTATCGTGATAGCAAAGATTATCAGGATTTTATCAACAATGATTCTGAAAGTATCAATAAAAAACAAACCATTCTTAACATGGCAAAAAATCATCCTTATCTTTTAAAGAAAGATCCTCAAAATTCGGCTAGATTCGGTTTTAGCTATTTGCAAAGTAGCCTTATTGAAAACGCTGTTTTGCGGGCATCTTCACTTGAGGTGATGCATCAGCGTTTTGTCAGCCTCACGGATGCTGAAAAACAGCTTCTTTTAAAAGAAGCTGGTATTATAGCTGATAAAACTTATGATATATCGCTAGGCCATCATCTTGATGCATATATAGCGAATTGGCTTGGTGAAGATATTTATTTACATATTTTTTATGCTTTAGTTCTCAAAGTAGATACAAGCTTGTCGCAAGATATCAGTGCATTGTATAAGAGCCATAACAATGCTGAGGTTATGGATATAGCTGATGGACTCAGAGGGCATCTCATAGAATACTTTAGCTCTTTTAATAACACCTCATCATTATAAGATTATCGGTTATGCATTTTTATCCATTCATAGCGCAGTGGCTGTCTCAAACACCCTTTGCCAGAGTTACAGTGAGTATTGTGTTGGCTATAGCCACCACCTTTTTTTATGCTTCTTATGCTGATGGCAGTAGTGAGACAAGCCATAGCATGACCACCACTCATGGTGGGGGTGATGAAATCTATCCTTTAACAGCCCAGAGTGATGTTGATGTGGCTGGCCTGCCTCAGCAGTCTGCAGCTTTAAGTGCAGGAAGCTTGGCAGCTCTTCCTGCCTCTTCTGCTTTGGGTTATCGAGTTGGTTTGATGCAAAGTCTTATGAGGCGCCTTCCTGCTCAGTCCCTGTTTAAAGTCATGTGGCGCAAAGCAACTCGCTACCTACTTTTTGTGGGCTCAGGAGCTATGGCAGCATGGTATATGTCACGTAAGGTGCCGGTATGGGATCATGTTGGCAGTACAGTGTTTTCGCATGGCGGTGATGCTTCATCATCCATAGGTGCTAGTGAGGTTACCGTTAGACATGATCCATCATCCTTACAATCACAAGAGAATCCTAACCCTTATCGTATGCCGCCATCACCTCCAGGTGATGATGATGCCTTTAGGGGACTTGAAGACGTATCTTTTCAAGAAAGTTCTGAGGATAACAAAACCATAAAAAATCTAGACCCTGAGGTTCGAGATTTTTTTGAGACGTATCTTGATAAACACTACTATGATGCTCACAATGACACTCGTGTTAACAGGGGTTTTCATCCAGAGTTATCTAGCTTGATGAAAAAATTGCTTGCTTTAAAATCTGTCTCTCACTTGAGACATCTTATGCAGTCTTTGCGTGATGGAGGCGGCAAGTCTTTTTTCAAAGAGAGAAATCTTAGCATTTGGACACTTGAGAGTTTGAAAGATTTTATGATGTATCAACTTACAAGTTATAAAGAGCTTCATGTATTCTTACGTATTCTTTTTGCTTCATCCAGTGAACTTTACTTAGTTCGTTTACCCTCTTTGGAACGTCATTACGAGACAAGCAAAGAAGATCTTATCCATAGAAATGTTTATATAAAAGATCTTATGAAATCTTATAATTTAGGCAAGGAACCGCGTCTTAAGCCTATCCAAGCTGCATTTAGTACAAAACTACAAGTGATTAAGGCAATTGAAGCTATACCTCTAAAAGACCTACACGCACGACTTCAAAGGGTATTGAAGTATGATGAGGAATCTTACTTAATAAACAATATGCACCTGATTACGCAAAAACGTGTTGCGGCATTCTTTCAAAGTCTTAGTACTCCAACAGAGAGAAGGATTTTCATTGAAGACTTTCTACACCTTTCTGATACTCTTCCTCAGTCAACAGCGAGAAGAAATCAGTTGATCTTTAAGATACGCTCAGGGTTGCATTATTTTATACATTCAGCTGAAACGAAAAAAGATCAGCAAAATGTAAAGCAATACATGCTTGATAGCAAAGAGACTCTAAAGAGATTTGATGGCTTGGGGGAGAAAGATTTTCAAAAAGCATTAAGTAATATGAGATATCAAGCTAGGAAAGCTTTTTCTATAAATATGGTTAAGCAAATTAAAAAAGAGGATGTAAAAAAATTTATTCGTCATCAACTAAAAGATGATTTATCTAAAGAGATATTCTTTCTTTTGGTTCTTAAAATTCAAGATACACCTATTTTAGAATACAGTGATAAAATATCTATGTCGGCCTTAGAGATTGCAAAAATGCGCAATGTTATCGTTCAAAATTTTATAGAATATCTTGCACGTCTCTATCCATCTATACGTGAGGGTATTAAGCCGGAAAATGCCGAACTTTACAGTGAGGTGCTATATAAAGGTATGTCTGATCAACAGATACTGTATCGTATAAAAAATGCAAAAATCTTAGAGGATTATCATCTAGAAACATTGCCTTACTTTAATATAGAAACCATCAATAAATATACACTCCATTACTTAATGGATTCATGTGATTGGGTAAGATTTTACATGTATTTTCTGCAAGTACAAACAGCGACTAATGCCTGTGTTGGTGCTATGTTGGATCTTTCTGAGCATTCCTTAATCTCTAAAGTGCGGTGGGATCGTAAAATATTATTGCATATGCTTTCTAGAGGCAATATACCCAATTCTTACTCAAAAAATATTGCTCCTTATGATTATGGAATCAAAGACTATAAAGATCTACTGAAACTTTATGAGCGTTTACACAAAAAATCTTTTCATATCGTTAAAGAGCGTTTAGCTAATCAGGTGAATAATCTCAATACACATTCACAGAATGTGGCTGCAAGCATTACTCCAGGTAGCACTCAGCACTTCTTTGAAGTGGTTGTGGATAGTCCTGTTAAAAAGCATATCTTCTTATCTTTGATTTTGCGCTTAGATCAATCGAGTAATCAAACGATTACAGATCAGAGTGGTTTACCTTATAATGTGATCTATAAAACAAAAGTGAATCTCGTCAAGAAATTGGACAGATTTCTCAGATCTGGTAATAAGATGACTCCTCACAGTTTGAAATCACCTCTTTCCTTGCCATCTTCTATCTCAAGTTCTGCAGATATTCAAGCATGGAAAGGTCACTATAAAAGTGAAAGTTTTCATGCACATAGCGTGAGTGAGCTTAAAAAGTATTTTTTGAAGCCTCAGAATAACAAAAACAATATGCATGATATCGATGTGGAAAAGATCCAAGTTAGCCATATTCAAAAATTTATAACACATGTGCTCGGTGATAATGATATCAAATGGTTGGTGTATTTAGGCCGTGTGTTGGATGTAGAGAACTTTGATGAAAATTCCTATCTTAAACAATATAATATCAATGATGTTGAGATATTTCAGCAGCAGCGCAAAATGATTAATGATCTAGTGGATATTGTTCATGGTTATTATACACCACCTGTAATAGTCTCCCACAAACCAGACGCACAGCCTAAAAAGCTGCATGATCTAGAGCCTTTGAAACTTGAGGAATTATGGGAGATTTATGATTCTTTGCCAAGAATATCTATTGCCAAAAAGCTTTCTAATAAACTTGAGAGATATGATCCAGCAGAGGATATTTTGCCATATATCAATCAAGATTCTTTGAAGCGTTATGTGGTAGATGTTCTTAAAAATCATAAAAAAAATCCTCTTGATTTGATTAAAGAAAGGCTTTTTTTGAGTGTCATCTTGCAACTCGATGATTATAGCTTGACGGATATTGCTAGAGAATTTAATTACTCTAATTTTGATCATCTCAAACGTTTGCGTTCAGAAATAGAAATGGATTTGATTCAGATTATCAAAAAAGACAATGCCATCATTTATCGCATTCAGCCGAGTCCTACTAGTGACATGCTCAGTAAGCTTGAGAGGGCTAAGCAGCAGTATAAGCTTTTGAGTGAGGAGGTGATTTTAGAGCGTATTAAGCAATCCTATATTTTTAAAAAAGTGGAATTTTCTAAACAATTTCTTACGGCTTCAGCGGTTAATGCATTCATTGATACCGAGTTAAATCATAAGCGCACAATGGCTACGAGCCAAGTTTTGTGGCATGTGTTTTTCTGTGCCATCGTTGAAGTGTGTGATGTAGCCATTAAAGAGTTGGTGCGTGGCTATCAACTGAGTGGTGATAACAGGATAGCTGTTTACAAAGCACGTATGAAAAGTGCTTTGCTCAATGCGGTCTATTTAGATAGCGAAGAGTTGAGAGATTATCTTAAAGAAAATCCTCAAGATACTCCATTTTTCACCAAACCTTATCATGGGCGTGATAGTCAAGGGCAGGAGGGTGGTCGTCAATTTTCAACAGTGAGTTACTTTCCTACAGGATTGTTGAAAAGTGATAGGCTCTTTGATGTAGAAGAGCTTAAAAAAAGCTATTTTGCAGAAGATGATAGTTTCATCTTAGGGTCTTTCCAAAACAGTTATCCTATCTCTTCGGCTTTTAATAACCATTTTGATCATTCTCAAATTACCCTTGAGCATATCGAGATATTCTTTGCTACTGCAATCAAAGATCCTAGGCAATGGCTGGTGTTCTTTTGCTTAGTGATTTCATGGGGAAAGTGTAGCGGTCACGATATTGCTAGTTATTACAATATGCAACATCATGATAGTGTACTGTTGATCCAAGAGCTGCTTATTTTTCAATTACAACATATTGTTCAAAATCACAGCGCACAGGAGACGTTTCATTTAGAAAAAAAGGCAAGTCTCGAAGATATGGACCTTGATTTGTGGAGGATGAAGCGGCAATTCAAAGGCAGTTCTGATCGAGATATTTGGTTACGTTTTTTGGATCTTCATCACCATAAAGGTGTGGGGGATAGCTCATATGCTGAGACTGTGGCTCAGCTTTCAGATGATCAAGTGGCTCTTATGAGCCAAAAGCTGTTTCAGCTCTTTGAAGATAAACCCTATAGATGGCATATCTTTTTAGCTTTGATCATGGACTTGAGCCATACAAAAGTAGAAGACCTTGCTCGCATCTATCATATTTCTATTGGTCGTGTTTATACCGTGCGATCTGTTCTTAAAAAGAGTATTATCACCATCATCACGAAGCATCTTAAAGTGAGCCCATCAGATGAGATATGATGGTTTTAACCGGGAGAATTTCGTGGATATCAGCTACACTTTTACCTGCTTGCCAGTAGCCTTGATAGAGCCCAGATGATGTTTGGGAAGCTTTAGGTAAAGAGCGCATGGACCGTAAAGCATAAAAGGCTCGAGCCATATGCTTGGTTTTGCGGTTTTGGAGGAGCTGTCTTCCTAGCCACGACACCTTACCTCCTGCAGCCTTTAGTTCATCAGTTGCTATCACCGATACCGGTACACCGGTTAAACGCTCGCTTAATAGAATGTCTTCAGCTTGGGCCTTCACAAGGGCTTTCTTGTAATGGGGGTGGGCATTGCATTCTTGGGAAGCGATAAAACGTGTGCCTAATTGTATGCCGGCATAGCCCAAAGAGAGTGTCTCTTGTACTGATTGATGACTGGCGATCCCTCCTGCAGCTACAACAGGAACAGAGAAGTCTGCAAGTTGTTCATATAATTCAGCCAAAGAGTATCTGCCGGCATGACCACCGGCACGCTTATTGACAGCAATCAGACCATGTACTCCGCTATGGATAGCTTTTTGGGCCCATTTCTTTTCGGTAACATCATGATAGACATAGCCGGGTTGATCACTTCCTTGTGTGAATGTTTCTACCATCTCACATACCCAACGCGGATCTCCCAGTGAGGTAACAAAAAAACGTATTCCTGCTTGTAAGGCTAATTGTACATATGAGCGCATCTTCTTTTCATAAAACTTCACGCTCTTTTCTACAATGACATTCATTCCCAAGGGTTTATCTGTAAGAGAAGATATGTAATCTAAACCTTCTTGAAAGCTGTAGCCATGGGCGTAAGTGAGAGATATTGGTTGAATAATGCCTATGCCTCCAGCAGCGGACACGGCTGCCACTAGCTCTGGGTTAGAGCACGGATACATGGCACCACAGATAATGGGGTATTGAGTGGTGGTGTGTTGAATAAAGAGGTCTTTGGGATGGATGGCAGGCAAGTCAGCAAGCTCCCGTTTGATCTAAAAAGCTGCCTGTAAGCCAGCTTGTAGCATAGCTCCGATGCCTGGGCCATGATTTATGGCATCTTTAAAGTACTCACTTACATATTTTTTTTGATCGGCACTAGCATTCTCACCGGCCTTCACGTTTGGATCGTCTGTATCGAGATTGCTTTGGGTTTTGGCGTTGGTAATGGTGGAGTTGCCATACACACCTATTATGGCGGCTGCACTAGCAAAAAATCCGAAGCCATCCATAAAATCGATATTAACATGAACAGGAACCACCCGAACTCCCCATGACATCAGTTTTGATTGGGCATCTTTAATTAGTACGGCGTTTTTTGTAATTTTTCTGGATTCTGGCTCTTCAATTACTTGATCAATATCGAAAGTTAAGGTGGACATATCCATGTCTGCTCCTAGGCCTAAAGCAAAAGTGATGGATGAGGTGATGGGAAAGTCATACATGAACTGCAGCCAAAAACCCATGCTTTTGCTAGCAAAGTTTGTATTTACGGCACAAGGTTTATAAGGCTTAGGGGTGCCGGGTATTTCCTTGCATTCAGCTAGTGATCCATCGGCTATAAAGTCGGTTGTACCATCGGTAAAGCCAGCTGTTTTGAGGTTATAGCGAAACCCTATAGTTGAGAAAGCTATGGGCACCTCTATCTCTATGCCAGCAAAAACATCTGTACCTAAAGCTACAAGTGTGTGCTCTTTGATACTATCCTCTTTTGTATCCCAATAAGGTGCCTTGCTTCTAGCATAATCAGGAAAGTTAGCGCTATAAGCTTGCAGGATGGTCCAACCGCCTAGTGGGCGTAAACGGACCATGTCTTTTTGGGATTTGGATTTGGATTTGCTTGAGCCACCAGGTCGAGATCCAGAAGATGAGGCATCATCACCATAGGAGGCAATGAATCCTTTTCTGATTTTTTTCAATATATTTTTAGGGACCTTGACAAAAGAGCGTTTAGCTTGGACTCTGTTAACAGATCCACAACCCACTTCGGTATCTTTTTTGTTGTAGAAACATACTTGATCACCTTTGCTCACACCAGAGTTGCTACCTTCATCAATAACCACCACCGAGCGTTTGGGCAGTTTATTTTTTACAGTGGCTGCAATGGCTGGTTCGGTCCATAAGCAAGCCATAACCCATAAACTTATGGCCGGTAGATATGAAATATCTCGCCGAATGGATTTAGACAACTTAGAGAAACTTAAGTGCAAGATGTCTCCAGTCGTGAGTATGCAAGAAAACGGTGTGGCCGTTTGTGGAATGTGAAATCTCTTTACGGTTTAAGGATACAATAACATCATACCTTCGTCCCACAAGCGGTTCTAGGTCTTTGGGGCTCAGAGAGAGAATTTTTGTCCTAATGGAATACCGACATTTCAAAGCATTTCCTTGGGATGGTTTACCGATAAGAATTTCAAAGTAGTCATTTTCCTGAGTATTACGTGCTTCCCAGCTAAATTCCAAGCCTTCGGTATGCTTGACAGTAATGGGTTCAGCCATTTTCATCAGATTGTGTTTGTTAAGAGCGCGATCTTTGGGGGCTGTCATTTTTGCCGAGCGAAATTCCGGAGGAGCTGAAAAATCATGTTCTACGGATGTGACAGGAGCGCCTTTTAGCGCAGATGGATCTTCGGTGAGATCAAACTTAAACACCCAGCTCTTTGCTGGTTCAAGCTTGCCAGTGTAGTCAAGAAGAAAGATACCTAGCTTTTTGTCAATTCGTAATCCTGATGTCGAATAATAACCGGTGGTATACACCTTACTTAAGCCGATGGTCCGTGGTGGTAATAGGAATCCTGGATGGGGGATACGAAAAGATTCACAGTTATCTTGGTTATCTTCTTTAAGCACAGAGGTAAAAAATGTTTTTTGTTGGTCTAGTTCCTCTTGATTGACACGGTTGGAATAGACACTGGCAGAAGCTTGAGTGAGATTGGCTTTGATCACAGTGACTTTAAGGTTTTTGTCATCATCTTTGGAGTAATTATCAGGAGGAAAATAGGTATAAGATGCAGAGGTTTCTTTGAGAACGAGTAGATCGCTGAAAGAGGCTAAAGTAGGATCACTGGAAGAAACCAAAAGGCGTATATATAAAGGCTTGCCGCGAACCAGGTTTTCTAGTCGTACAAAATGAGATTGGGTAGGGCTTTTGCGGAAGCAGGCTTTACGTTTACGTACGTTCATGGGGGGGTTATCACCATAATCGGTATGCCAATACTCCACTTTGCAATAAGCTGGATAGACTGTAAAAAATTTCACCGTTGCGGTATGACCAAGATCCGTGCGATGGATACTCATATCACGATAACGATTGATTAAGGGAGGAATAAGGTCAGGTCCTTGTTCTTGTGAACATGACATCAGGGTTAACAATAGAATGAAATAAATCCAACTAGGCACGCTCTACTCACTTTGTTCAAAGAAAACATATAAAACAATTAGCTCAAGACTTTCATTTAAGAGAGTAACGTTGTCTATCGATGGTTTTTTCAGATGGCTTAGATCTGAAAGATGAAAAAACACAGATTGTTTTAGATCTCACAAATGATTACATTGGTCAGAGAAAATAGCTGAAGGTTCGTCTGTCTTATGGCGCCATTGTACTTCGGCTTACTGACAATGATACTATGGGAGAAACAAGGAAAAATCCTCTTCATATCTTCCTCAAGCTTATTTTGAGGCTTATGATGTGTTTGCAAATGTAATCTATATTTATCGTTGTCTTGATCGTTTATGAGAGGAATATCCTTGAAGTTATGCTAAGTGATTCTCAAAACCACACAAAGATCATATTCGTTACTGGAGGGGTTATATCGTCTCTAGGCAAAGGCATTGTAGCAGCTAGTATTGGTGCTTTGCTTGAGACACGAGGCTTGTCGGTGGTGATTTCGAAAGCGGATCCGTATCTTAACGTGGATCCTGGTACCATGAATCCACTGCAGCATGGTGAGGTGTTTGTCACAGATGATGGTGCTGAAACGGATCTTGACTTAGGTCATTATGAGCGTTTTATCTCTAGGCGTTTGCAAAAAAAGAATGCTTTCACCACAGGGCAGGTATATGACACGGTTTTAAGTCGTGAGAGACAGGGTGGTTATTTGGGTGGCACTGTGCAGGTGGTGCCTCATATCACTGATCAGATCAAAAGCAATATATGTTATGCCTCCCAAGGTGCGGATATCGCCATTGTGGAAATTGGTGGCACAGTGGGAGATATTGAATCTTTGCCTTTTCTTGAAGCCATAAGACAGTTGCGTTGGGAGCGTGGCAGTGAGCGTGTGGCTTTCTGTCATGTCACATTGGTTCCTTATGTACAAGTAGCCATGGAGCTCAAAACCAAGCCCACTCAACACTCTGTACGCGATCTCAGACAACTTGGTATCCAACCAGATCTGTTGATTTGTCGTTCTGATCGTGCTTTAAGTGATGCCTTGAAAGCTAAGATTGCGTTGTTTTGTAACGTGGATATCAAACATGTTTTTGAATCCTTAGACACAGATTCCATATATCGAGTACCTCTTGCTTTTCATGAGCAACAACTGGATCATACTCTTATCAAACATTTTAATATATGGGCTAAGCAACCCGATTTAAGTCGTTGGCGTAAGATTGAAAACAGCTTGAATAATCCTAAAGGCAAGTTGATTATCGGCATTATTGGTAAATACACCGATTTGGTGGATTCTTATAAATCGATTATAGAATCATTAGTTCATGCCGGTATAGCTCATCTTCAAGGTATTCACACAGAGTGTATCGACGCTGAATCGGTTAATGCAGCTAACTACGAAAAGATTTTATCCAAATACCATGCCATTGTGGTGCCAGGAGGTTTTGGCGATCGAGGGATGGAAGGCAAGATGCTTGCCTTGACCTATCAAAGAGAGAACAAACGCCCTCTACTGGCTATCTGTTTAGGAATGCAACTAGCGGTTATTGAAATAGCCAGACATCTTATAGGCATAACTCAAGCGACGTCTCAAGAGTTTGATCCTAGCACTCAAGAGCCGGTGGTATGTCTGATGGATGAGCAAAGAAAGGTGGTGCCTAAAGGCGGTACCATGAGACTTGGAGCCTATCCTTGTGTGCTAAAAGAAAACTCTCTTATATGTCGTATTTATGGCGAGCAAAATATCTCAGAACGTCATCGTCATCGTTATGAGTTTAATTCAGCCTATAAGCAACGTTTTGAAGAACACAATGTGATTTTTTCAGGACTTTCTCCTAGCGGGAAGCTGGTAGAAGCCATGGAGCTATCGGATCATCCTTTTTATTTGGGTTGTCAGTTTCATCCTGAGCTAAAAAGCCGTCCCACAGAGCCTCATCCCATTTTCTGTTCTTTTATCCAAGCAGCCATGGACCAAAGAGATGGTTTGTCCACTTAAGGTGTTTGAAGGCTATCTAGTGTTTGACAGGAAAATTTCTGAGTAACCTCGGGATATAGCTTTTTGAGGTTCTTCAACTCGGTCTCACAGTTATCGTTGTTGAGCAATACCTGACACGAGTTATGAGCAACGCAAGAACGTAGATCACCACCGTGGAATATGCAACGTAAGAAGATGTGTTTTTCACTTGTCTTTGAAGGTACGCTTGTTTGGCCATTTACGCTAAGTACTTTTCCGTGGTTTGTTTCACTGCACTCGGGAACGTCAGGGATGGTTGTGTGTTGTCCTTTGTTTCGAGCAAAGTTCACACATTTATCGTTTATCCATAATTGTGACGGACCGTTACAATTAGCTTCGCTGAAAGGAGGAGGGCTTCCTCTATTGGCTAGAGGTTTGGTTTGTTGGCAACCCATGACAGCTATAGATAGCCACATCATAGTGATGGAGGTGGAGGCCATGAGGCAATAGTTGCTGAAAAAGAGACGGCATGTTGTAAGAGGAATCTGTATCATCTTGGTTCTTTAAAACCTCTTTGAATCACCTGAAAATCCCATTTTTGCAATATTATCATTGATTTTATAAAGAGCTTTTTGATTTGCTTTATGAGATGGATTATCGGTATTTGGTTTTACTAAAGCTAGGTTATCGGATAGTTCCACTTTATCTTCTCCTTATTCATACTCTATAAAAAAAGTTACATAAGGGATGGGAGTATATATCTTTAAATCAGCCGAATAATGCCAGGCTTATCCCGTAAGTGGACGTAAGTGGAATAGTAGTACCGTAAAAGGCATAGTGACTCATAGTGACTGTGGCGATCTCGTGTGTGAGTTTTCAAGAGAGGCTTCTTATGTGTTTGTAGCGAAAAGGTAAGGTAGTCCATAAGTACTTAAAAAACGCTTGGAAACTTGGGAGCCAAAAACAACTCAGGCCCGGGCTATGCATCTGCTTGTATATATAATCTCTTGTAAGAAAATGTGTTTACCACTCCCTTTGGAAGGTACACTTGTTTTGCCATCTTCGAAGCACCTTGCCGTTTTTTGCTTCACTACATGCTACCACTTTAGGTGTGTGGTTGCCTTTGGTAGCTAGTTTTGGTAGCTAGTTTTGGTAGCTAGCTAGGTTTGTATGCGATCAAAAAGAGATGGTAGGTTGTAAGTGCAATCTGGGCCATTTTGGTTTTTTAAAAACCGAATTTAACGCCCACTAAAAAACCTCTTCGAGCTACTTGAAAATCTAAGTTTTCTACTTGAATCTGATCACTGACTTTATAAAGAGCTTTTTGAGCTGCATCACTTACTGACTTATCAGATATGTTTTGGCTAGCTTGTTTTACGAGAGATAGGCTATCGGATAGCCCCACTTTATCTTGGCCCCATTCATGTTCTACAAAAAAGGTTAAAAAAGGGATGGGAGGATGTATCTCTAAACCAGCGGAATAGCGCCAACCTCGTCCTGTAAGAGGAACGGTGAATTCTGAGGTATTGTTTGAGCTTTCGTTGTTCAGAGAAGCTTTTAATGTGTTTGTAGCGAAAATGTAAGATAGTCGTCCATAAGGACCTATAAAAAAGCCTGGAAACTTAACACCCAAAAACAACCCAGGCCCAGCGAACCAACTGCTCATGGTATTTAAGTTTCCTGTTTGTTTTTTACCGTCAAAGCCTGTAAAAGCAGCTACTTGAGTTTGAAGCTGAAAGGTTTCATGGCCACCAGTGAGTCCTAGCCCCACACTCAATATATCGGTGGGCAGTGGCAGAAATCCTAAGGCTGATATTTTCCAAGTGGATATGGGGATGTTCTTGTTTTCAAGGCTATTGAGGCTTTGATGGCTGGCTGTTATCTTTGCTTTTTGCCCAAAACCATAACTTACACCGCCTTTAATAAAGCCGTATGCTGTGCTGCTATAGATAAACGGAGAGGCCATGATAAGACCTATCATCCACCATGTTATGGCTATTCGATGCATGTGATTCATAGATGTCTTGTCTCCCATAAATGTTCTTTCATGACGGTGAGTTTTAAAGATCTCATAACGGTTATTAGCGTTATATGGCGTTATAAATGGCTGCACATGATAGTGATGTGTTAGCTCTGTGCATCTGCTTGTATCTCATCTTTTGGCATTGTAATTGCATTAAACCAGATCAAGGTGGTTATAGCTTCTTACCGCCTTCCTCTATAGATGCATGTATGCATGACCTTCATGGTTTGTTTTCTTCATGTTTTCTTCATGCTTTTGTGGCTTATGACATGCCCGCTATACTTTTCAACCAAATGTGCAAGGGGTTGCAGATGCTTTCTCGTTTACGTCGATCACTCACCAATATTATACCACGTCTGTGTGTTGTTGTTTGCTGCTTGTTTGTGTTTCAAAACAAAAAAGCTGTGAGCAATGATTATCTTCAAGAAGGTGAATCGCAGGGAAATGGCCAAAGAGTGTTTATCAAAGATATACCCATCTCTATGAAAACCTTAGATGGTTGGAAAGTTATTCACCTGCCTAAAGATGGTATCACCTTAAGGATGATTGGCCCTGAAGAAGCCATGAAACAAGGGAACACGACTTTGCGCTTTAAGCCAGTGCTCAATGTTCAAACCCTGCAGCGTTCTGAGCCCATCGATAGCATCAGAGAAGCCTCTTTTAAAGAAGAACTCATCAAGCAGTACACCATAAGACGACCCCTTAAAGATTTTCAAATTCTCAATAGCAAACGCATTGATTTTAAAGGAGAGCAAGATGGTTTGGTGGTATTTGCTAAATACATATCCTTAGGAATGCCTATATTGCAAATGCATGTACTTTTGGCAAGTCCACATCACCAATTTAGTATCAATTACACAGATCTTTATGATCTTTACACACACGATAGCAGTCGCAGTCAACGAGCTTGGGATACTGTATTTTCCATCCACTTTGAAGGCAGTGCTAAAGCCCGCTATGCTTCACTAGCCACCTCATTAGCCATTATGGTTGGGTTGTTTATCCTGCTCTCTCTTCTTCTGACCTTAAAGCGCTATAGACAACGCAGAGCTATGAAAGCTCTGATTCGATCATCAAAAAGAAGAAGAAAACCTCGTCCTTACTCTTCTGATCTTATCTCTTCAAGACAGGTTGCTCGCTTACCTAAAACAAAGCCATATTACGCAAGACCTCCTTCTCGAAAGAAAAGAGTTAAAGAGATTGATCTAGGTCTTGCTTAAGCGAAAATCTTGCGATTTTCCCATATTCTTTCTTTGTTGAAAGGGCTGCTCATCATAGAGCAGCCCTTTCTGTTTCTGTGTGTTGAGGCATGTGATTCAAACAGGCTTAATCAAAAAGCTAGGTAAAAACTGCCGCAAAAGCATAAGCTTGCCTGCAAGAGTAGGGTTTTTAACCAGATAAGACCGGCTTGTAATGGCTTTATTAACAGACCTCTGTAACATAGCTGTTGAGAGGTCAGGTTATGTATAAAAAAATATTATAAAATAGTTATTTTTCTTGTGTCTTTTTAAAAACATGTGTATTATTGAAAATCTGTCCTCGGCGAAATTGTTTTTTTGCCACGCTTTTTGAAAACTGGATAATAAGCGACATGGTAAGCCATAGTCGAAAATCAGTTTAGTTCTTATTCAACAAAAACTTAAAAACTAAAAGTTATAAACTTGTGGTTCGTGAGTTGAGTCGTTTAGGTACTGAAGTGGAAAGTTTGGCTATGTGTTATTGCTTTAAAGCAATGAAACCATACTGTGTATTTTTTAACTCAAATCAATCTTTGAGTAGCTAAGGGAACATCTTTATAGATGTGTACCCTGTTACTATTGTACATTTTGTCAGGTTACTCTGACGTGTTTTTTTAAAAACATTAGAGTTTGATCCTGGCTCAGAACGAACGCTGGCGGCGTGCTTAACACATGCAAGTCTAACGGGAACGCTCTTTCGGGGGCTAGTACAGTGGCGGACGGGTGAGTAATGCATAGGAACGTGCCCCTAGGTGGGGAATAACCGGAGGAAACTCCGGCTAATACCGCATACATCTACGGATAAAAGGCGGCTTAGATTTCGGTCTAAGCTGTTGCCAAGGGATCGGCCTATGTCGTATTAGCTAGTAGGTGAGGTAATGGCTCACCTAGGCGACGATACGTAGCTGGTCTGAGAGGATGATCAGCCACACTGGGACTGAGATACGGCCCAGACTCCTACGGGAGGCAGCAGTGGGGAATTTTGCACAATGGGGGAAACCCTGATGCAGCAACGCCGCGTGGGTGAAGAAGGCCTAACGGTCGTAAAACTCTTTCGCTAGGAAAGAAGGGCTCTGTGGTTAATACCCATAGAGTTTGACGGTACCTAGATAAGAAGCACCGGCTAATTTCGTGCCAGCAGCCGCGGTAATACGAAAGGTGCGAGCGTTGTTCGGATTGACTGGGCGTAAAGCGCATGCAGGCGGGCTTGCAAGTCAGATGTGAAATCCCTGGGCTCAACCTAGGAATGGCATCTGAAACTGCAGGTCTTGAATATCTAAGAGGTTATTGGAATTCCAGGTGTAGCAGTGAAATGCGTAGATATCTGGAGGAACACCGGAGGCGAAGGCGGATAACTGGTAGAATATTGACGCTCAGATGCGAAAGCGTGGGTAGCAAACAGGATTAGATACCCTGGTAGTCCACGCCCTAAACGATGAATACTAGCCGTTTGGGAATATCCATTCCTGAGTGGCGCAGCTAACGCGATAAGTATTCCGCCTGGGGAGTACACTGGCAACGGTGAAACTCAAAGGAATTGACGGGGGCCCGCACAAGCGGTGGAGTATGTGGTTTAATTCGAAGCAACGCGAAGAACCTTACCTGGCCTTGACATCCCGGGACCTTACCAGAGATGGTAATTTCTCTTCGGAGACCCGGTGACAGATGCTGCATGGCTGTCGTCAGCTCGTGTTGTGAAATGTTCGGTTAAGTCCGGTAACGAGCG
>MPNI01000007.1:30000-93548 GCA_002238945.1 Proteobacteria bacterium bin106
ATAAAGGCAACAACCACACCGGGTGAGATATCATCGAGCCCAAAGTAGGAATGCATGACAAACCACATGGTCATGCCAATAGTGATAGAAGAAACACCTTCAATAAACGAATATAATAAGGCATCTAAGCTGATAACCCGCAGACGAGCATGACGGTAATGGCGGTCGTGGTCATTATGGCCCTTTTTAGCCATTTCTTCCATGCCATAGAGTTTCACCAGTAAATGCTGATACATATGCTCTCCAGTATAAGCATTATAAGAGGCCAGTCGTTTTAGGGCATTATGGGAAGCCGAACCGACCTTGCCAGTGATATAATAAATAGCGATGATCGCTATGGGTAAAATCAACAAAACAATCATAGCCAGTCGTACATCGAGTATGAACATGGCGATAATGCTGCCTATAATGGCAAAGAGTTCTACGATACTGATCAAAACCCCGTGTTGTAGAGAGTGGGTGATATTATCAAAATCACTGGTGGCACGAGTGAGGAGGTTGCCACTGACTTTAGCTTCATGGTAAGAAGCTTTAAGGTTCATGATATGAGAAATCAAACGTAGACGAAGCTTTTTGATGAGTGATTGAATCAAATAGGTGCTTGTAAGCATTTGTGTTGCGGTAGCTATTGTGCAAAAAACATGTATTAAAAGAAAATAGCTGCTATAAGCCATGAGAGTGCTATGATTTTTTGCCATAATGCCATCATTAACCAGAACCTCTAAAGCAAGAGGCAAGAGCGCTTGTAGTCCTGCTATAACAGGGATAAGAGCAAAGCAGCAGATCAACAATAGACGCTTACCAGCAAAATAGGGACTCAGTTGAGCAAACTTGCTGAGGTGCTGTTGCCATGTGACAGGGAGTGTGTGAATGACTTTATGGGATAGACGTGATGTGCTCATAAGTTTTTCTTTGTTGTATTTTTTGTTGTATTCTTCGTTGTACTAGCCGAAGAGTCAGAACTTATATAGCTTTGAAGTTTGGCAGAATCTTTTAGTTCTTCATATGTTGCTAAAGCCACTATGGTGCCCTTATCGAGTAAGGCAACACGATTACAGAAGCGCATTACTGAGGGACGATGAGAGATGATCAAAAACGTTGCAGGAAGTGTGGAGAGCATATGGATAATACGTTCTTCAGTGGAATGATCGAGGGCTGAAAACACATCATCTAATATATATAACGACCTCTTGCGAAGTAAGGCACGAGCTAAAGAGAGTCTTTGTTTTTGTCCACCTGAAAGACGGATGCCATCTTCTCCGATGTGACTTTCAAAACCTTCGTTAAAGCCCATGATTTCATCGTAGAGACACACATCTTTACATACCTTTTCTAGACGATTGATCATATCAGGATGATCATCTCCCAATAGCAGGTTATGGCGTATAGTGCCTGAAAAAAACTGTGCTTCTTGTGTAACCCACCCTACCTGTTGTCGAATCTGACTACAGGATAATTCACAAACATCTATACCATTTAATAGATAAGTTCCTGGCTTTGTGGGATAAAACCCTGTGAGGATTTTTGATAACGTGCTTTTGCCAGAACCGATACGCCCAGCAAGCACTAAGTGCTCTCCTTTGGTTATGGTTAAAGAGAAATTTTTTAAAACCGGATGGTTACCTGCAGGGTATTGAAAATCTAAATTTTTGATCTCCACGCCAGCTTGAGCATCTTCTTGTAACTTTTGTGATGAGATAGCTTCTCTGTGTTTCTCGTTTTCTAAATCATCGAGTTCTTGTAGACGTATACATGCTGCCTTTGCTCTTTCCCTGACGGTAATAAAAAACGCAATATTACCTAAAGGCATATTCAATAAGGCAATATAAGTATTGAAAGCAGCAAGATCACCGAGGCTGATGGCTCCTTGCACAGTAAGAGTTCCACCATAAAAAAACGTGATGACATAAGAAATAGGGGTGAGTAGTGCGAGTAAAGGAAATACCGTCTCGCGTAGCATGAGTAACTTTAAATTAGCTTTATAGACATCATCATTGCTTTGGCTGATGGTATCTATAAAACTTGAAACAGCCCCTTCTGCTTGTAAGGCTTGAACATTGTGAAAAGACTCAGCGATGCGAGAGCTGAGATGGGCCACTTGTTTTTGCTGATGTGTTGAATGCTTAAACGTTAAGGGAGCAATAAACCTCATGATACCCACATGCAAAAAGGCAGGTAGAAGAACATATACAGTTAGCCAGCTGTGAATCATCACCATGTTATAGATCACAAAGCTCAGCATGAGAACAAAATTGAGGATTAAGGTGATGCCGAGTCCATAAAGAAAGCCAATTTGTCGCATGTCTGTGGACATACGTGAGATGAGATCTCCTACGGGGATTTTTTCTAAAGACTGTCTAGCAAAACTAAGACTTTTGATAAAATAGTCATGGCGTAATAGAGATTCCACTAGCCTGCCAGCCCAAAATATAAAGACACGGCTGAGAGTGCGTATGAACATAATGGCTACACCGATAGCACATATGGCAAGCGCTAAAGAGGCGTATTCGCTGGTGTTCCCAGAATGGACATAACCATCCACAAGACGCTTGATCAATGTGGGAATACGTAAAGTTAACCAGGTGGTGAGGATAAAACACGAGCCACCAAGAACATACCATAGCCAAAGTGATGGCATATATTTGCGAGTGATTTCAGCTAATTTATTAGCTTTATGAACGGCCATAATATCCTATAAGCTCACTAGAACATGTGTGTTATGTTTCTAGCTATCAAAAAATGTTTTTAACGTATCTTCTTGTTGTTTTCTGTCCCAACTACCCCATCCTTTTACCTCTTGCCAAGTACCGCTGTTCATAAGCAGTACATGGCAGGCTTCTTCACACGCAAAAGAGAGAATATGTGTTGATAACAGTGTACACTGTCCGCGCTGTTTACGCTTCTGTAAAATATGTCTTAGTGATCCAATATGAGTAATGTCTAAACCTGAAAGTGGCTCATCGAGTATAAGCAATCCTGGATCTCCGAGAAGTGACATTACCAAAGCAACTCTTTTTCTCATACCATAAGAGCATGAAGCCAGTGCTTTGTGCTGGTATTCTGTGACTCCGAAGAGATCCATAAGAGAGGCGAGATCTGCTTTATCGGTGTTTTTTTTGAGAGCAGATACATAACTCAGTAAGTCTCCTCCACTGACCCATAAAGGCATTTCAAGAGGTTGGGCTAGATAGCCAATGGAGCGTTTGTAATGATGATTCTTTTGATGTATCCGTTCATTCCCCCATAACATCTCACCACCACAGGCTTCATCAAGACCGCTGACGAGGCGAAAGAACGTACTTTTACCCGCACCATTATGGCCGAGAATAGCTGTGGTGGATCCCTGCACAAAACGATGTGTGAGTGGGCCTAAACAAAAACGCTCACTGAGTTGTCTTTTTATATCACGACACTGCAGGTCCATAACATATACTTTCGAGGTGATGTGGTTGAGATGTTACAGTGTAGTCGTGATGAATGCGTTATATCTACTGACGATAATAGGCACCATTGCTGTAATCATAAGCAATATAAGCAAAAATCGGTAGTAGGAGTACAGATGCAAGATGAGCCATGATAGCTGTTCCTAAAAAAAGTCCTATTAAAGCAATAATGACAGCATTCACACCAGCGCGTCTGATTTCTATTTGAAAGATGATTGCAGGGGCCAGCAGTATAGGAAGTGCTGTGAGCCAGGCCCATTTCATGGTTTCAAGGATATTCATGGAATGATGTATATCCACAGTTGAACGACTTGTGTAGTGATAAACAAGAGTATCTCTGAGGGATAGACTTGTGAGTGTTAAAATAAACAGTATAGCTGCTGTGATGGAAGCTACAGTCCATAAAGAGAGCATATATTCTTTATGTGAGGTGCCACAAAGTTTTTCGTAAGCACTGCTACGCATGGCAGTAGCTTCTTCTAAACATAAAGCCACACTGGCTAAATTCCCAGCAAATAGACATATACCTAAACTTTCAAGCCAATTGTTTGTATCTGTTAGTGTGAGTAAACTGATAAGAGTGCAGCTTGCCATCAGCAGCTTTCGTGATGGCGGATAATTCACCCAGAATTGTCGTAATTTCCATAATATCCGCAGGTGTTGTGCAGCTAGCTGTTTATTTTCACCTCCCAGCTGTTTAGTGGTTTGCTTAACAAGCCAGGTTTCAAAAAATGAGGTTCTTGTTTTGAAAAAACCACTCTTTTTTGTAAATAACCCCACACTAGCACCTATGGATGTTGCACAGAGATGAAAGATGATGATGTGTGTGTCTATGGCCCAAGCAAAGAGTTCCGTGGCTAGGGTATAGATGATGTAGCCGGTAAGTAGTGCGATGGTTATGGCGCGTAAACATTTATATAGCCAAATAATCCATGATGGATGTCCTGATCTTTGAGCAAAGATAGCAATAGGGAGTCCAGAAAGATGGGAATAGGATTCTCTTTTATGACGGTTTTCTAAAGACACACAATAAAATACGATGATGGCATTGAGGCTAGCTAAGGCATAGACAAACCATCTAGCTGCACGGTGTTGTACGGCTAGACTAACGGCATCTAGACGTTCAGCAATAAAGTCATGAAACACATACACACATAATCCGCAGATGATTAAAGCACAGATGAGTACAGCAATGTTTTGCCAAAAATTAGCAAAAAAGCGTCTAAATAAAGATTTCCACCACAGCTTGTATAATCTTAGAGCTAACATAGGCCTATCATGTTTTTGTCACTGGAGTTACTACTATTGTGTTCTGCAGAAGATGCTTTACATATTTTTATGACGATACCTTTTGAGAGGATAAATCCCAATTTTGTTATATTTTTTATCATGTTCTCGGATGTCTTTTGAGACTTTGGTAGAAAACATCTGTGTGAGATATCTATGTTTGTGTATAGATGATATAATAACCAGTTAGGTGGAGTTTTAAAGTGATAATGTAAGTGATAATGTAAGTGATAATGTAAGTGATAATGTAAGTGATAATAAAAGCCATATTGTGCAATCTATTTATATATGTGCTGCTAAAAGAAGTCCCATTGGATCATTTGGTGGATCTCTATCCACAGTGACAGCTACGGATTTGGCAACTCAATGTCTTGCGGGAATGCTTAAAGAGTTTCCAAATTTAGAGTGGAAATTTATTCAACAACTTGTTATGGGACATGTGCTTACTGCTGGATTGGGACAAGCACCTGCTAGACAAGTTGCGCTGAGAGCCGGCTTAGCACTACCTACCACGTGTTACTCCGTGAACAAGGTGTGTGCTTCAGGGCTGAAAGCTATTATGCTAGCTGCTTCATCTTTGGCTTTGGATGAAACACAGCTTGCCATTGCGGGAGGCATGGAATCCATGTCTCTTGCTCCTCATTTGCTAAGGGGTCGGAAAGGTCTGGCTTTAGGACCTCATAGTCTTGTGGATCATATGATGTGTGATGGACTTACCGATGCCTATGATCATAAACCCATGGGACATTATGCGGAACTGTGTGCTCAAAAATATGGTATTTCTCGTAGTCAACAAGATGATTTTGCTGTTCTCAGTTACCAAAGAGCGCAAAAGGCTTGTCAAAACGAAACGTTTGATCAAGAGATTGTTCCCATAGAGGTGAGGCATCGTAAATCTGTAGAAACGGTGGCTTGTGATGAAGAGCCACTTCGCTTTAGTGATTTAACTAGACTGAGATCTCTTGCGCCTTTATTTGCTGCCTCTGATTGTGGCACAGTTACTGCGGGCAATGCTTCTTCGCTTAATGATGGAGCTGCCACGCTGTTGCTTGCTACCCAGAAAGGCATTAATGAGCATAATCTCACAGCATTGGCTCGGGTGCATGGTTGGATGTCTTTTGGCACTATGCCAGATCGTTTTACCGAAGCTCCTATCGGCTGTATCAAACAGCTGCTCAAAAAGCATCAATTATCGGTAAAAGATATTGATTTATGGGAAATCAATGAGGCTTTTGCTGTTGTCGCTTTGGCAGCCATTCGTTCTTTGGAATTAGATAAAACCAAGGTGAATGTTCATGGTGGTGCGGTGGCTTTAGGACATCCTCTTGGCTGTTCAGGTGCCCGTATTATGGTGACCTTGCTCCATGCTCTTAAGCGTTATCAAAAAAAGCTCGGCGTTGCAGCTCTGTGTATTGGGGGAGGAGAGGCAAGTGCTATGCTGATAGAAAATATCAGTTAAGGTAGTGGTGGTAAGGTGCATATAGAGTAACGTCTTTTAAGATGATCTTTTCCTTCTCGCATGATGATGCGTAGAGGATCTGCATCTACAATCACCTCTTCGAGTTGTGCAGATTCATCTAAGCCAGAAAAATAGGTGACTTTACCTGGTGATCCGTTGTCATGAAGTTCTAAAATAGCTAGGGCTTTATCTTGATAAATCCATGATAAATAACTCACATACAGCTTGTTTTGATAAGACATAAAAAAAGGCGTGTCATAATAGGCATCTGTATGCAACAATCGTTGATAACTTTTTATGCCACGGCTCGAGCTAGCATCCATATGGATTTTATGCAGATGTAAGACTTGCTTAAGATCGGATGATGTTTTGTTGTTCTGTGAGCCATTTTGGGTTTTTTCTATTAAAGCCACCCACACTTCATCAGCTCCTGAGACATATAAAGCCATACGATACGGTTGGAATGCTAAAGGTAAAGAATATTCTGCTTGTTTAGCGGTAGTGGTAAGCTTTTCTATGGTTAAAGTGGATGAGCTTGAAGAGTAGGTATAAAAGAAGTGAAGGTGTTCTCCATGAGATCCTCCGTAACGAAACAAAGGGGGTTTATGTCCTGTTTGTTTTGTTATTCCCTGCCTCAACGTAAATGGCTGCCATAATAGTTGATCGGTATAACCTGTAAGCAGCATGTGATCGGAAGAAGATTTTAAGGGATTGAGAGAAACTAAAGAGAGATCACTGGCATATAAAAAATCGTTCATAGTTATATGTTTTAGCTCTTTAGATAATAGATCTCTAAAGACCACTCGAAAGGTCTCATCTTTTTCTTGGCCGCTCAAAGCTATGGGTTGAGATAAACCGCCCATATCTAATACCTGTAGTGCAAGAAGGCTTTCAGAAGTTAAAAGAGGTATGGAAGCCACATCTACACTACTATCAGGCTGATAGTTATCAGCAGGAAGATGAAAGATGATTTTTCGGGCTTGCTGCTGGTAAGCCTCTCCATAATAAAGTCCCTGATGATCACTGAGATGATCTGGCATAGCAAGATAGTGCAAAGATGTAACACGCAGATTTGGGGAATGTTTATGGATAATATCTCGCCTGCAAGTCAGCTTTTCTGCATCATCCACCACGTGCCATTTACTGGATAGCTCTTCGGTGGGAGGACTTATGCAGGCATATAGCGATATTTGGGCAGAAAGTATAAAAAACCACAGCAATAAAGGCATGTTACAATCTTATATATATTCACAGACAGCACAGATAGATAGTGCGAGAGTGTATTGGTGTGAGTGTTGTATGGTTGTTTTTTGTGATGTTTTTTGTTGTGTCTTATGTTGTGTCTTATGTTATCTCTATGATTTCTTTGTTGTTTTTATTGGCAAAAGCTATGACATCCATATGTATCAGCCATATGACCGCTTCTTTGATAGCTGTTTTATTATGGTTCATTTTCAGTGGTTGTCAAAGTATCACACATGATCGCTCACAGTTGCATACATCTCAGCCATATGACATTCAAAAGGCCCATGATTATGCCCAACGGGGGTTGTACCGCGAAGCCATTGAAGCCTACCAAGAGATGCTCGTACAAGATCCTAACAGGCCTCTCTTGCATCGCAACATCGGTATTGTTTATGTGCATTTAGGGCTGTATAGACGGGGGTTTTTTCATCTTAAAAGAGCTCATGTTCATTATCCACAAAATTTTCAAACCAATTATTATTTAGCGGAAGCTTATCGGGTGAAGAAACAATGGGGGCAAGCCGTCAAGCACTACAATGTATGCCTGACACTCAGGCCAGCAGAAATTCGAGCTATGCGCGGACTTGCATGGTCATATTATAATATGGCAAATTACTCGATGGCTTTGAGTGCTTTAAAAAAGATATCAGCAGATAGCCAAACTGATATCATCCGAGCACGTATCCACCTTGCTGCTAACAACTTTAACCGCGCACTTGAGGCGGCTTATCGAGCTCATGAGCGTGATGAAAAAGTATTCGCACCTTTTGTGATCAGTTTATTAGGTGATATTTATTACAAAACCAATAACCTACAGCGTGCTTCTGAGTATTATCGTGAAGCTCTTTCTTTAAGGCCTCATTTGCCTAGTGCGTTGCTTGGAGAAGGCAAAATACTCTATCAAAAAGGAGAGTACCGCAAAGCGAGTGTTTTGATCTCTAGGTCTCTTCGTGTGAAAACGGATCAAATTGAAGCGTATTTCTATTTGGCTCTTATCTATACTCATCAAGCTCCCAAGAAAGCTCTAGCTCTTTACCGCCGTTTTCTTTCTCTTGCTCAAAACAGTCGCACTTATGCCTATCTTGTGGATGATGTTCACAAGAATATCAGCCAACTCGAAAGAACTCTTAATTCACATCACGTGCATCCATAAGCCCATCTCTGTTGCCTTTTACAGTCGGTATCGCTACGGCGGAGTGTTTAAAAAGAACACGATATGGATTGTCTGAGTAAATAAGTAAATAAATGTACGGTTCTTCCGATGGATCCTCTGTTGGGTTGTTGAGCTAAAAACAGCAGTTACTGGGTTAGAGTCATTAATAGTCTGATGTTTAGCCTGTTTGGCAGTGAGTTTCCTTGGTCTCTTCTTGTAATGATTGGAGGCGCTCATGGGAAGTTCTAATGGAAAGACGGCGGGTCATAAAGTAAGGCATGTACCGAGTTACTAGGCAAAGGAGAAGGCATGGTTACCACTACCTCAGCACAACCGCAAGTTTCCACACCAGTAAAGAGTGGTAGGAGTCAGCGTAAGTGGAGAAATTTGGTTATTAAACCAAGAGCACAGGTGGAGCTCGTTTTAAATATCATTATCCTCACTGTCTTTTTTGGCGCCACCATTTCAGTAGTGGTTCATAACCAGCTTGGAAGAATATTTGAAGTTTTGTATGGAGCAGGCTTTCTTGATGAAAGGGTTACGAATCTACTTGATCAAGATTGGCAAGTAGTCATGGTGTGGTTAGCGGTACTGATTATTCTCTATCTTTTAACTCTTAGTTTTATTTGCTTAATCCATTCCCATCGTATGATTGGCCCTAATATTGCTTTTCAAAGACAGCTTAGAGCTATGATATCTAAAAACTATGGAGCACGTGTCAAATTACGTTATGGTGATTACTATCAAGAAGTTGCAGATCTTTTCAATGAGCTTTCAAAGAACTTGGAAGAAGAATCCCAGCAAAGCTTGTCTGACAAAGAAGACGAGTTAATATAACGAGTCAATAAATTTTATCATAACGGCGTTCCTCACAAGCTACTCTCCACCCCTTCTGTGAGATCTTTAGGTGTTGTATATAAACAGCAAGAGCGCGAGCTCAGAGGGCAGCATCAGATGGATATTAGCCATATGAATTTCTACCGGGAAGTTCGTAGGAGATTTCCTGCTAAAAAGATAGTGACTCTGAGGAAAGTGCACCAACCAGCTGAGTCAGCCAACTAAACTGGTTGAAGTGGATTTCTGTAATGGAGTGGATATCTATTAAGGGGCTCAAGAACAAGAGAAAAACCATCTCTTTGTGATGTCCTTACCTTTTAGCTCTTATGGGTATGCAGAGTTTATCTTCACTCAGAAGATTGCTGACTTCATTGCAACTCATGAAAAAGGCAGCCCATGAAAAAACTTTTCGTTTCTTTGGTGGAGTGGAGCTATGTAGTTTGTGACAACCTTAAAGCTGGAATTACAAAGGTAAATTATGATCCTGTGATCAATAAGATATTCAAGGAGTACTCTGAATATATGGTTTTCAAAACTATGCCCTTTATTGCTTATGTCTTGCCAAATGGAAAAAGCAGTGGGGCAGCGGTCTGCTTGTTTTGAGAAATTTTTCAGTCTCTATTGTTTTTAGTCATTTCTACATGCAGTAAAATTTTTGTCTAATTTTGCATGTGTTGTTTCTGTTTTAAAGCACCAAGTTAACCCATAATGGCGAAATTGACATATGTAAATATTTTTTATATTTATAGTTGACTTATACTCTTTGTGGTGGTAAGTTGCTCACTAGATTTAAAAACATCGCTATAAAATTTCATCTTATTATGGCTTCACAGCTATCTTAAAAAGCTATCTTAAAAGCTAGGATAAGATGACCAGAAAGGAGGTGCGTCTGTTAACTTTGTTAGTGTTTCTTGAGTGTAGTTTGTGTTTAGTAAACTCGTATTTTAATCAAAAAATTTTGGAGAGAATGTATGAATAAGCCTATAATTTTATTAAAACGCAATGGTGCGACTGGTCCGTGGCCGCCAGTTCGGTTTCCACAACGACATATCTTGGCTAGTGTAGCTGATCAGCATGTATGTTTACAAAGTCATGATAATAAGAAACGAAAAATCCATAATAGATCAGTAGACTTTGAAGTGTTATTGAAGATAAATCAAGATCACAAATCTTTTTTTGATAATCTTTCAAAAAAAGCAGCATAGCTTAGTGTGCTTTTTGTGTGTTTGACGTGGCCATAATATGTAGGAACGCTTTGATTGATTATAGTAAAATTGATCAAAGTTAGTTTCTGCTTAAAATATCAATATAAATCGTATATAGTCAATAAAGAGGATAAAGTATGGAATATGAACGATCATTTTCAGCGGAATCTGCTCACAAGACCTTAAATAATTGGTTAATAGATAAATTTTCTATTCAACACCTTCTTTGTGATACTGCTTACCAAACGAGTTCTGTTTTGCTAACTAAATATAGTGATGGATCTATGTGTAATGGAATGGGAAAGGGCCTTTATCATAAGACAGGAGCTGTTGCAGAAGCTTTGGAGCATTATTTTGGCGCTTGCGAGGATTATGGGGATTATGTTTATTTAGATGCGTCTGTTGTTAGTAGTCAAGATGTTTTTGAGAATTGCAATATAGGACGAGCTTTAGGTGCGTTTAAGAATAGTCTGGTAAAATCAACAAAAACATATGAGGTTAGTAATGGAGATATAGATTATGCATTTACTTACCAAAAAGAGTTTTATGTTCCTGTACATCTTATGAATCCTTTTGTAGATCTAGACTCAGTAGATGTTGATAATGCTTGTCATCAGTTTTTATTAAGATATGCTTCTAATACTGGCACAGCTCTTGGTATGAATAGGTCGGATGCTTTGTTGCACGCCGTTAATGAGCAGATAGAAAGACATTATTTGTCAGCATTGTATATGAATATTCTAGGTATGTCTACAGAAATTTCTTTTGAAAGAATAGATTATACAAAGAATGCTTATTTAGATAAAAAAGTAGAAATATTGAAAAAGTTATGCTTTAATGTTGATATCGTTTTGAGCGAGGGTTTTTGTGGAATGTATTTTTGTGCTGTTATAACTAACCCCATTAAAAAATTTAAAAATCATCTTGACTACATAGGATCTGGAGTATCACTTAGCATGTTTCACGCATTAGACAGAGCGCTTTCTGAAGCTTTGCAGGTCTATAGTCTGATGGATAATCAGGACACGCGTTGTGACACAGCTCAAAAGTATCGTTTCTTGAGCTCGCATAATCTTTTGAAAAAGCTCATTTCTGTAGATGTGTCTCACTTAAGGATGTCTGATATTAGGATACATGATGATCGAATGATTGATAATGATAATAATGTTGGTAACAGGTATTTTATAAAAACAAAGTCTATGCTTAAATTAGTGTGTAGTAAGTTGAATAAAGGGGGATATCGTTTACTTGTGCGCAGTAAAACATCAGCAAAAGAGCCGTTTAGCGTTATGAATACATTTATTCCTGGCTTAGATAGATTTTGTCTAGTGCGTGAAGGGAGTTTCGTTATGCCTCACAGTTTTCTCGCAAGTAATGTGTCTTTGTAATCTTGGCTAGATTATTCTATAAATTTGGTGTGATTTAAATGAACATATTTCATAAGGTGTTTTTCAGATATTCATCCCCTAAGAAGCATATAAAGTCTTTGTGTATTATTGTCTTTATTTTATTGGTGACAAATGTATTTGCTTTGCTAAATCCTGCCATACTGTCATCGGTGTTAGATAGTATCTCTCATTCGAAATTTGATAAGGCCTATCAAGGAATTTTTTTATTTATAGTGTGTTCTGTGCTGTTATATCTTACTATGCCTTATCAGCATAAATATGCTGTGAGATGGCTTAGTCATATCAATTATGACTATCATATTCGTTGGATTGAACTGATATTAAAAAATTCTTTTTCATTTTTTAATGAAAATAAACTAGGTTCTTTGTTGCAGGCTGTCAATAGGGGTTTACAAGCTTATGCAGGCTTGGGTTATTCTCTGATTGTGATGATTTTGCCAGGCGTTGTCCGTATGATGGCATCTTTTTTGTACTTGGTGTATTTTAGTGGTATATGGCTAACTCTCACACTCACCGTATGTGCAGCCTTATTGTATTTCGTTATGAAGTGGGGATTGAAGAAAAGGGCTCCTTATATTCAAGATAACAACAATTCTGAGGATGTATTTTCAGGAGATATTGTTAATATTTTTCAATCTGCTAGAATGGTTAAGCTTTCTGATTCTTCGTCGATAGCTTCGGATTTATTACGAAAGTCTCATCAAGACTTTGTAAAAAAGAAAGTACGTCTTTCATTTGCTACGCATTTTTTGGTATCAATAGAAGACTTTGTTATTGTGGCTGGAAGTGCTTTTGTGCTTTTTGTAGCAACATTCTTAATGTCTGATAACGGTGTTTATACATCTGGTGACTTTTTAGCTATTTTTCTTTACTCTTTTTATTTTATCGAGTCTATGGCTATTATCACTGATGGCTTGCAGGAATTTGAGCTATATTTACAAGACAGCAAGGATTTAGATCGTATAATAGATGCCCCAAATAATTTTTTGAATGTTAAGAGGTTAAGTGATGATGAGCAAAAAAATCTTTATAATAACCCTATAATTCATATCAAGCCATTTGAGCTATCTTTGTCAAAAGAAAATGCTACTATCTTAACAAACAAGCAAAGTCTTCTTTTAAAGAGTAAGAAGATTGCGATTACAGGCCCTTCTGGCCAAGGTAAGACATCTTTGTGTGAGATGATTGCTCGCATAAATTTTTTCGATGTATGTGACATGAATCATATTACTATTTCAAATATAAAGCTATCTGATATTCCTGAAGATATATTAAGGAATCTTATCTACTTTTCAGAGCATAAGCCTTGCTTTTTGTCGGGTAATCTTTTGGAAGCTCTTGCTTTGCCTTCCGATATCATTGTAAAAGACGATCAGTTAAAAAAGATACTTGTTATGTTGGAACTCCATAGATTCCTTTATCTTGTTGAAGGTGTTGAAGACAAACCTTCTTTTAAGGAAAAAGAATTATCTAATGGAGAGAAAAAACGTTTTTCTCTTATGCGTGCTATGTTACTCAATCGTCAGATAACCATAATAGATGAACCTACAGAAGGACTTGATAGTAAAATAGCAGGTACCGTGTGGAAAAATCTTTTTTACTATTTTGAAAACAGTGTGCTGATATGTATTACTCATGATGAAAAAATATTGAATATGTTTGATGAGCATATTCGTATTGATAGTCATAAGCTTAAGATGGTATCTGGGGGTGTGTCGTAGTGAAAAAGGAAAGTATAGGTCTTTTGCGTGCAATCTATGCTGTAAAAAGCATTCTCCCTGAGATATGGAGATTTAAATACAGGGTTGTTGTAGGTATTTTATTTGTTTTAATATCTTATATTCTCGTGATATCTCCTCCTTTATTGCTTAGTTATGCCATAGACTATTTGGTGGATAATGATATTAAAAAAGTCATATTCTTCACTATTCTTATGATGGCTATTTCAGCAGTAGCTCTTTTTTGTGTTCCTGCTCAATCGAGATATATGGCAGATTTAGAGCAGCGTATTCTTGATCATTTGATGCATAAGTGGTTAAGTCGTATTCTTGCTAAATCATTTCGGTCTCTTTCTTCTCTAAAAGAAGGAGGGTTACTCAATTCGTTTCATCGTGGTTGGGCAGCTTATGAAGGGTTATTGAAGTTTATTTTTTCCACATTCACTCCTGCTTGTGTTGAGATCGTTCTTATCTCTGGGTATTTCATTTATCGTGGCTTGGTTCCCCTTCTTGTGTCTTTAGTCATTCTATCCATCGCTTTTGTTTGGGTAGTGTATAAGTCTCTTCAATGGAGGTTGCCTTCTATTCAAAAGGCTATGGACTTAGAAGATGCTATGAGCTCATCTCGAGGAGATATTTTAAAATCAGGAAGATATTTAAAGCTAGCGAATAACATCAGTTTTGCTTCATTATATTTAAAAAAATCTTATAAAAATTTTGTGGGTATTAACACTGATTATTTCGTAAAAGAAGTATCGCTTTATTCTATAAAAAATGGATTTTCATCTATTAGCTGTGCGATTGTTCTGTTGGTGGGTGTTTATTGGCTGAGCCATAATCAAGATAGTCAATTGACTCCAGGTGTGTTTGCGGTATTGTATTTTTATTCTAGCAGGTTAATGCAACAGGTGAGCACTTTGATCAATGGCATACAAGGTCTTAGTGATTTTTCGGAGTCCCAAAAAGCTATTCAACAACTTATAGAACTGCCAAATCAGAGAGATCATTTACCGTTATTAAAACAAAAAGACATAATATTTCATAATCCTATAGTGAAGCTATCTCCGTTTGATTTTGTCTTAAATAAAGAAAAAAACGTCTATCTTAAAAATACATCTGTTATTCATCTTAGCCATCATCATAATATAGCCATAACGGGTGCCTCTGGACAAGGAAAAACATCTCTTGCGGAATTGATTGCGGGTGTGGAGTGTCATACAGACACAGTTTATATTTCAGGTGCAGATCTAGGTTGTATAGATGAAAAAACGATTAGAGAAAATATATATTTGTGCGAGAGTGATCCCGTTTTTTTGCATGGAAATCTTGTTCAGGCTCTTGCTATTCCGTATAACATCATGTTAAGTCATGAAGACTTAGGGTATTTTTTTGAGATTTTATATCTAGATCAATTTAAGTACCTCATGGATAAAGACAAAGAGTTTCCTACTCAGTCGTTATCTTCAGGAGAAAAGAAGCGTTTTTCTATTATGCGTGCTATGCTATTAAATCGTCCTATAACCATTCTTGATGAACCGACTGAAGCTTTAAATAAGGATTTGATCAAAAAAATATGGGATAATATATTTAAGTATTTTTCAGATAAAATGCTTATAGCTTTGACCCATGATAGTGAAATTTTTAGTCAGTTTGATCAAGTTATTGACATTAAAAATCATACACTTCGTGAGCTATAATGTTATGCTGTTACTGTTATATGGATACTCGGTAAGGCTTAAAGGATATCTTTGGATGCATTTATGAGATTGTTGTGTAATTTTATTAAGTAAGGATAGCTTTCGAGTATGAGAGTTTTGGTATCATCATCTAAAAAGTTGTAATCTGATGCATGCTGGGCTATATACTTCTTGAAGGTAAGTAGGTCATCGAGGTTTGTAGAAGATAACTCACTGGCAATTTGTCGCCTAGAATAGTATTGTGAGATAAATTCTTCAAAGGCTAACTCATCGTATATAGATTGTAATTTTTTAGATCTTAAGGCAGTTATTGCGTAATATAACATAGTGTTTGTTAGTTCAAAAATTTCTGTTGCGTAGATCCATTTGTCTAAATCTTTAGGATTTGCTAATACTTCATCAGGTATTTTTGCATCAGCTAAGTACATGACATCTTCTATGTCAAAATCTGGTATCATTTTTTGCCATAGCTTAGTTCTTTCATCTGATTGCTCGATAGCTTTTGTTAATTGCAGTGTTTCTCCCACCATATGTACAAAATGTCTACTATACGGGGATTTGAGAGTTGCTGGATTAGACGGCTTTGTTAATAAATCTTTTCTCGAGTCTTTATTGTTAGTAAAGTAGATGTCTTGATCTTTTTCAGTCATATTTGCAAAAAAGATATGTGCTATGTCGTGCATGTTCTCTTCAAGAACAAGTATGCTTATTTTAAGTCTTATATCAGGATCTAAAAGATCTGCGATCACTTCGAGATGATGATAAAATGGAATGCGATGTTTATAGGTGATTTCACTGAGGTAGTACATATTTTTGAAAAATGCATTCAGTATATGATCAAGAGTTTGACTATAAAAGATCTCTCTTGATGGCTTAAAAATAGTGTTTTCATCATCTATAATATTTACTTGGTAGGTATTGTTTTCGCTTAGTTCTTTGATAAGTTTTCCCATTCTTTTCGGATGTTTTTGCTTCATTTTATGCACTGAGTAATAGCTATTCTTTTCTAAAGATAATGCATCTTCACCAGCTGCTGATAGATGCGTTATCAAGCTGTTTAATGCGGGATTTAGTGCTTCGTATATCTTAGGATATTGGTTGTGTAGAAATTTAGAAAACATATGAAAATTGCGGTGAAGATGAAATAAATATGCTGATAGTTGCACATATCCAATTTGTAGGCCAGCAAGCTTTGCAATGCCTTTTATGTTTTGTGCCTCGTGGATGAGAATATCGGCATTGTTGAAAAATGTGAATACTGTATCAAGGCGATTGTGAATAGCATTTAAGTCATCTTCTAAAAGATGTGTATCTGCAAGGGATATGAGATACTTCAGTGATTGAATTTTTGATCGTATGGTAACGAGTCTTGATGCTTGCTTGAGATAAAATTCTCCTAAGGTTTGGGTTGGAGTTTGTGTGTTGAGTTGTCTTTGCAGTACGGTGTAGTTAAGATTACGTTGTATGAGTTCGATTTGTTTTGGATTATTCATACTCAACATCGTAGAGAGATATTTTTCTAAATAGGTGGAGTGTTCGACTCCTTCTTCGTTGATATATTCAAGAAGAGAGAGGTATTTTTCTTTTGTATCCGCATCCATATGATCGGGATCGGGTGCCCAACCTACTAGCTTGGAACCTTCAGGTTCGGGTGGTTGTGAGATACCGTAACGATCATAAACACTATGTGTTGTAACCATATTGTCATCACTGGCACGACTCATAAATACCTGATCATTGTAAACAACGTTTGATCTCCATGCCCTATAAACATAACCACTAAGCATAGCTAGTGACGGTGTTATCACACACCATTGCCTGCACTTTATATGTTGAGCTATAGCTGGCAGTCCTGCTTTGCCGTATAATCGTAGCAGTAATGGAGGTATAGCCAGAGAGGCTATACCGGTTGAGGCAAGCTGTGTTGATATATCGCTAGTGGCAGGTTGTTTCGTACTAAGATTCGCACTAAAAGTAGCACTAAGACTTGTACTAAAATGAGCGCTTTGGTCTATATCGAGAAGATATTCATCATCACCATATGCTGGTAGCGAAAAACAGCAACACACATATAAGCTTATGGTAAAGTGTTTGATGTGTTTTGCTATATGGTAATGTAGCATGCTGTGCAATATGCTGTGGCTAAGAATTGTGATGTGTTTATAGGCTAATATCATTTCTATATACTCCGAGATGATGTGGCAGTGCTTTGTTTGATGTCTTTAATGAATATTGAGTAAATCTTGTATAATGATAAGATTTTTCTTAAGTTTTAAGTAATACGGATAGGCTTCCACAACTCTATTTATATAAGTTGGATCTAAATCTTTGTAGCTATCTTTATAGTTAGTAAAATACAACTTGACAGCAAGTTGATCCATGGTTTCTTTGGTTGATAAATTTTGAGAGCCGTGTTTGATTAAGTAATACTTAGTGTAGTGTTCTAAAATAGGTTCTTCTAACTGTTTGCCGTTTTCGTAAATATTACCTGAGGGGTTATCGAGGTTGGAAAAGCCATAGTAACCTAGTAAAGCTGCGAGTTTGATGATCTGTGTGCTTGTATTCCATATGGCACGACTTTTAGGGTTGTTAGCAACTTCTTCTGGCATGTTCATATTTGCAAAATTCATCATTTCTTGAATATTAGATGTTTCAAGAGTAGCTAAAGCTGAAGGTAGTGTTTTTCTATGATAGTTGACTAAACGCAACATAGAGTGTGTGATATCTAAAGTCATAGCAAGTTGTGGGGCATCAGCAATGCTATTGATGGGCATGTACTGACTCAGGTAATCTTTAGCTGTTGCACCTTTTTGGTTTGCTAAATAGTGAATAGCTTTTGAAAAAAAACGTTGGTGATCCATAGTTGTATGCTGATGTTGATAGATAGTGGTAAACCATAAAAGATTGGTGATGACAGGTGCGTTTCGATAGAGCTGAGCAACGCTTATTAAAAGACGTTTCTCAGCAGTGCTGTATTTTGAGACAATATTATTTCTTACGTGAAACTTGAGAGAATAGTTCTTGAATGTTTCACTCATGACGAGTAAGTGTTTTGAAAAAGCGCTGAATGAGTTATCTAATAGCCAGCTTAAAGAATGCCCTGTATCAATGTCTAAAGGGGCATCTGGAAAGATAATATTCACAAAGTAAGATTTATCTTTCATCATCTTATTGGTTACATGCAATTGTTCTGATGAGACAATGTTGTTATATAATGCTTTCTGCAGAGAATATTTGATGCTTTCTTGAAAAAAAACGAGATCATCTGCTAAGTCTACAAGTTCTTCTGATAGGTGAGATATAGCTCGATTAAGTGCGCCGTAAATGAGTGGGGAACTTATTTTTAACTTTTCACTAAATGTTAAGAGCCTGCTTTTAATAAGAAACAATAATCCTGCAAAATGTTGAAATTTTGTGTATATAGCTATTCTTTCATTATTTGGCGCATTTGAAGCTTTACGTAAGATAGATTTATCTGCTTTTATCAAGGGGTTAAAGATGTGATAAAAATCGGCATGAATGTGCTCAGCTTGTTTTTTTTCAAGGTGTTGTGTTGCCGCTTCAAGATGATGTGGAAAACCAAAAACCTTAGATCTTAATGAGGTTACCTTGCCTAAGGTTGAAAGTAAGTGTTCTGAGACTGTATGAATAGGGGATGTCTTGGTTTGGTGATCCTTGAGATATTTTGTGAGGGCATAATCAAGATGTAATTTCAGGATGTTTTGTTGTTTCAAGTCATCAACATCTATGAGTGTTTGTATGTAATGATTCATGAAGTCATGATGTTGAACACCGATGTTTTCGGCTTGTTCAAGAACAGAAAAATACCTGTCTTGTAAATGATCTTCAAGACGTTCTGGGTTTGGTGCCCAAGGCACCATCTTGCCTTCTTCATCGGGTGAGGGAGGTTGCGTGGGAAAAAATTCTTCAGACGAACGAGATAATGACTCATGATCGGGAAGATCTGCTTCTTCACTGTTTTGTTGTGACAAAAAATAGCCTTGCTCGTTTTTGCTTTTGAGTTTGTAAGTGGCATATATGGCCACAGAGCTTATGGCTGCAGCAGGTAAAGCTAGGCGTCTCCAGGTGTGAGGTAATCGTGTCCATTGTGGGTGAGCAGGTAAACCATGAGCTTGTCCCTGCCATGCTGTTAGCAACTCTGGTATCACCAGCGCTGGTGGTATAAATGCAGATAGCCGAAACACTTCTGAGTTGATAGCTGGCAGATCATCGTCTTTAACGATAGATAAAGACAGGGCGGGCAAAGATAGGGAAGGTATAGCGGGAGAAGAATCATCAGGAGATGTGAGCAGGTAAGCGATATCATCTTCTTGGTTGGCTAAAGAGCTTCTTACCAAAAAGAACCATAAACACACATAGGCTATAGACAATATTAGGGATCTATATCTTCTATAACCACTATAACCCCAGTGTAAACAGGCATAATGTAACAAGTGATAAGAACGAGTAGGGGGTTTAGTACAATGAGTACAAGAAGTCAGATGTGTCATATACGTCCTAGCTGTATATACCTAAAAAATAAGCTTAGGTTTCATGAGATATGTCTGCAGAGCTATCTCTCATCTGTAAAAAGATGAGACGCAGTCTGCTAGAGAGGACTAACACACAGAAGCCTGTGAGTCAATGCATTTGCTGCATTGAAGCATGATTGTATATATCCGTAGGTGTATCATTTAATGAGGCTTTACTTGAGTCAGGTAGTGATGTTGCTTTCTTATAAAACATAAATATGACGTTTATTTTTTTTACAAAAAATAAGCGTCGTAACATACGTCAATGAAAATGAGATGAAAACGTCATTATTATGTTATGCATTATAGAGAAAACGCTACTTGATGCCAACAGGGCCATTTAGAAGGTTTTAAACTTATAAGGATGTGTTTAAGTGAGGTTACTTGAAAAAAAGTACAACAAGGATTGAGCACGTTTGGGCAAGATAGCGCTTTAAAAAAGACTTTTTTTGCACAGCTATCACCTCACATAGAAGATGACAGCTTTATGACATGCCCTTAGTTTTGTCCTGTGAGGGTTCTATCCATCAAGGCTTGCAGGTCTATCTTGTAGTCATCTGAACGTGTCTTGGTTGCTGTTAAAGGCATACTCTAGGTGGATGAGGATGTTGCTTGTCCACTGTGTGATTTTTCTTTGACACACTCAGGATAGATGTCCTTTTTATGTTTATGCCAAGATGGAGAGTCTTTTTGGCATCTCCGTTTGGAATCTATTTTTTGAGGTAATCTCTAAACCTTATATTTCAGAGACTTCAGAATGTGGTAGATGTTGTCGATGGTTGCGGACTTACTTTGCTATTGTTGTTGTGTGTGGTGTGATGCTAAATAGGGATTTTTGTTTTAGATGCTAGGAGAAAATGTGTATGAAAAATTATTGGGTTATCATGATGCTGCTCTTTGTGTTTGTGTTGTCGTGTCAGTCAGTAAAGGAAGAAAAAGCCACTGATATATCAGCAGGTGAGCCACTACCGAGTAACACCAACCCGGATAGGGTACCACAGGATCGCCAAGAAGATCCAGTAGCAGCAGATCCAGGGCCGGATACTGATCGTAAGAAAGAAAGTCGGCTTGCTATAATCACTCCAAGCTCTCCATCAAGTAGTGATGCGGAGTCTCAACATGTGACGCAAGATCACTATATTGATGCTTTTGATGCTGAGGGGGAAGATGCTGTGTCTTACGTGGAGAAGCAGTTTCAATTCGTTTGGAAATCGGGTGTTGATGCTCGCGGTCCATTTGTTAATTCTTATCGTGATAGGAGCAACAACGACGTATTTGTCTTTTACTTTCAGGATGGTACCTCATATAGAGCGTCTCGATATTTTATGACAAAATTATCAGATTGCTTTACCGGAGGCATAGGTATTAAGGGCGCTATAGATAATCTTACGTTCCAGCTAAGAAGGGTCAGTTCGGGTAGAGCATGTGAGCTTACTGTTCGCAAAGTAGAGGGAGGTAATCCCTCTGTGTTTTTAACAGAAGCCCAAGCCGATAGTGTTAAAACCTTGATGACAGAACATATGCCTTCAGAAACTCTTGCTTTCCGAAAGAAGCAATTTCGTTTTTTGTGGACCGATTCAAAGGTGTTGACGCAAAATTTGTTTGCAAATGTAAGCACCAATTCTTTTGGTCATAAAGTGTTCTCATTTCATTTTCAAGATGGTATTTCTGGTGGAGGTATGTCAACCAGTAAGTTTGTAGATCTACTTTCGCGGTGCTTTACAGGTGCTGATGGTGCCAAGGATCATATGCGTAATCTGTATTTCAGGAAGGTGAGTAAAAGAGCAGGAAAAACCAAATGTGCTCTTACCCTTTACAATAACCAAACTCCTATGTCATCTTTTTATCTGACCAGGAGGAAAGCTGAAAGAGTTAAAGCGTCGGTGATAGCTTTACGGAATAGACATAGGTAATGTGTGCTGAAATCTTTTGGATGCTAGCTGGGATAACTAGCTGGGATAACTAGCTTTGAATGGAAAGTGTTCTTTGTTTTGTTCAAAGAGCCTTTCAAAAAGAAGATAACGTTACTATGTTCGTTATATGTCTTGTAGGAGACACTATAACTCGATGGGAGTCTTCCATCCATCATCCGGTTGTCATCATTAGAGGGCAGGGGTTTTAGTAGGAGGTGATATGGATGAGAGGATAGAGGCGATGCTGTTTTGTCTTGTTTGAGTGCGTGTGTAATCGAGAATTAAAAAGCTCAATGATTGATCTCTTTTAAATGTTACAGCACCTCTTAAGTGACGGGTGGTGTATTTGAGAGAAGAGGTTTGCGGTTTTACAGGAACACGTTTGAGAGCTATTTTTCCTGGTAGTAATCCCCATGAACGTGTGTCAGCGGTTTCTACCCATGCACCAAAAATCGAAGTGATCAAACCCAAGATAGGATGTACTTTATGCATTTCATGGGCCACTTTGGCTTTGGCTATCATCCGGGTGATGGTTTTGGCTCCTAGACGCACACGCTTTTCTTCAAGAACAGTACGAGCGATAACATCGTAGTTTTGAGCCATCTCTAGAGAGACAGCACCAGAGTGTTGTAAGCGGACATCATAGAAAGGCAAAGATGGTGAGTGATCAGGGATAGAAGGCCATGAATAACGTAATACCTGACCTCCAGCAGCAAACACAAAACTTTTGGATACTTTCAATGTGACCGGATAGCCTACAGCTATTACCATCACACTTGGTGACAAAGACTGGTTACGGAGAAGATGTCCATATTTGTTACGTAGCATAGCTAACATATTTTTACGCTGTGTTCTTAAAGCCACTTGATAGAGACTTTCCACTAAAGAAGACGAGACTCCTGCTCCGGGATAGTTGTTTTCATAAGAAGTTAAGGCTTTACTATAATCCACCACAGCGCTATCATATTCCCCTAAAGCTTCAAAGATCATCCCTGAAAGAAAGAGAGCAAAGGCATCGCGTTGATAGCCAAATGTGGCTGAGTTTACTTCATGACGAGCTTCATGACGAGATAACTCTTTAAGACGAGTATTGATCCGTTTGGCTTCTACGCGTGCTTTTTGAAGTTCTCCTTTTTCGATAAATAACATGGCTAGCATGGCATGCAATGCTACCAACTCATATTCTTCTCCAGCATAATTCATGGTGGAGTCATTGATGACAAAAGAGAGAGCTCCTTGAGTGAGACTGGTTGTATATAGCTCACTGGCTAGTCTTGCTCCATTTCTATATGCGATCTCTGCCTTTGATAATGTGCCCATATGATGGAGTAGTCGGGCTTTTTCCAGATAGTAAAGAAGACGGTTTTTGCCATCAGGTGATAGATGGGAAGAGTTTTCTAAATGCTCAAAGGCAAGAGGTAAATCAAGCTTATGAACGGCTTCTCGTATGGGAGCAGAAAGTTGGGTGTGTGAAGCACAGCCCACACACAACCATACACCTAGCCACATAATCACAAAAGACGTTTTATGGCTAATACGTATATGTTTATGTTTATGTTGCATGAGCTTTTGTAGAAACTCCGTGAACCATAATAGGTTGTGAGAGGTACGTATGGTTTTTGGTTTTATATATAGATTATAGAATTACAGTCCTAAGGCAGAACGTTTAAAACGTTTTTTGATATCTTCTTTATGGGACCAAACAATTTCAGTGGTCTCTAGATCTGTTAAAGTCACTTGAGTTTGGTAGGTGACATTTTTTCTTTTCGTTCCTTGGGTTTGTACATATGAAGATATGGTACCTGTGAGTAGCATATGAGCTCCTAGTTGGTTACCGGTTTTTTGTGCTACTCGTGCATGCTGCTGTTGATGGGCAATCTCTTTAAGTACGGCCTGACGATTTTTTGCATCCACAAAACGCACTTCACCAGAATTGATTAATTCATCTGAGATAAAATTCACCAAAGCTTCTGTATCGATGTGTTCATCGGTACGATTTTGAATGTTACCTACCACCACAATCGGACGTTGTTTTTTCTTGCTTTTAAAAAGCTTAAGCCATGGCTTAGTGAGCATGGTTTTGATCACATTCGTTGCTGTTTGCCTAGCATCTGTTTCATTCCAACTTTCATCGAGAAGCTCCACAGACTCAGGGTCTGCATATTCGCCACTAAAAGTGGTGCAGCCAGTTGTCATCATGATGATAGCCAGTCCTGTGTATGGCAGTAGATGTATCCATTGCTGTAGTTTATGGGGCCGGTGTTTTGTGTTCATAGATGCCTCTTTCTTGTGATGTGAGTGTGTGTGTTTGATGCTGATAGATGGTTATGATTCTTATTTTCGTATGATATTTTCGTATGATATTTTCGTATGATATTTTCGTATGATTCTAGGGGGGGGGCGGGTTGGTGGCTGATCATGTATTATAAAGCTGGTTCTCCAGTGGCAGGTCTTCTTTCTTTGGGTTTGATATACTCTTCATTATCTCCTGTGGGCCATGCTTCTTCAATGGTTAAGCACATACTATTAGGGGCAGCACCATAAATGATCTCTGAGGGAAGACAATGATAATAGAGGTTATCAGTTGTTTCATTTCCCCACCCTGAGACATTGATAAGTTTCGCTAATCCTCCTATGACATCAGGGATACGCACTGAGGTATCATGGAGGGTATTTCTGTCAAGAATATGCATCATATCTTCAAGTTGTAATCCTGCTGTGCCCAATGATTGTTGACTTAAAGGTAATTGTACGCCTACCAATGCACATGTTTCTTGGATGGGAATATGATCTTCATAGCTATTACGAGCTTTCAAACCTTTTTGGAGAACACGTTCACAATCTTGAAAGGCTTTTAATTCTTGTCTGTAATTGTATCCAATAAGGCGTTGATTGATGCCATGTAGTGGAGAGGCCACAACTAAGGCTAAAGGTGTTAAACCAAAAGCCCAAGGTCTTTTGGTTGCTACAGCAAAAAACATGGTAGCTGTTATGGTTATTCCTGAAGCTATCATCAAAGCCAGATCATTTTTGTCGTATTGATGGGAAAGATCTTTTTGGAGCTGTTCTTTAATATATTTTTGCTTAGCAGCTCTACGCTTTACCCACATATAATAAGCATCAAGTGCTTGCTTTCCTTCTAAAATAAACGTTTCCTTAGCAAAACTTACCGGCTCTCCTTGTGAGTCCATAAAAGCATGAACACAGAGCTTTTGTGCCTCTATACCGATAAAGACTTGAACATCTTGCTCGGGTTCTGATGCTTCTTTCGTTCGGTGACACACCATAAAACTCACCTGTGATGGCTTGTGTTTCATGGGTTTTAAGATCAATGTGTAATATCTATCTTTTATACCCTGCAACTGGCTGTGTGAAGGTTGTTTAAAGATCTCTGCAGAAGAACTTTTGCAGCCTCCAGCAAAGATCAGCCCTCCTAACAACAACCCAAACGATAAAAAGTTGAGGTTTATCACATACATCATCCATTTCATCATGTCTCTGTGCTCTTTGTGTGAGTTTCTGTGCTTCTGTTTTTCTGTGGTTTTCCTGTCTCTGTTCATAATGAGATGGTACAGGTTTGAAGCCATTCTATGATGCTGAACTGTGCCATCTTGGTGGTTATTTCGACCACTTCTTGTAAAGAATAAGGATTTTATGTTATAGAAAAACACCATAAAAGTTATCAGAAAATCCCATAATGGTTTGAAATCCTGACTTAGAGCTCTCTATGCTATGGTTAGAGGGTGAATGGATTTATTATTTAGAGATACTCCATAATGAGCACCCTTCTTCTTAGAGCTTATGATCAATTGATGGCAGATATTGCCGCTTATAGAGCTCTTCGTCCTTGTGATCGTTTTTATCCCCATTCTTCTAGTCAAGCAATACCTCGTCTTGTTCTTGTGACAAAAGGGGTGGATGTGCCAACTATGCAAAATCTCATCATGCAACGTGAGCATCGTCTCCTTGGAGAAAATCGACTTGCTGAGCTTCAACATAAAGCTGCAGCTTTAAAAGCTTATGGTATTTCATGGGTGTATATAGGGGCTTTGCAATCTAAGAAAATTCCTAAGATTGTGGCTCTTTGTGATGAAATTCAATCGGTGGGATCTTGGGCTCATCTTGAGCTTATAGAAAAAGCAGCAAAGGCTATAGATAAACATCACTTTCGTGTTTTTTTGCAAGTCAATATTGCTTGTGAGCCACAAAAATCAGGGTTTTCTGCTGATGAGGTACGCCGTGTTTTTGCTACTATCACATCAACAACTTTCTCTCATATTTATATATGCGGGTTAATGGTGTTACCACCTAAAGAAGATGCTATTTTAGCTCAAAGAGGAAAATTACCTCGTAGTTATCAAGATATTGTAAAGCTTCACTGCGAATGTGACAGAAAAGAGCTGTCTTTGGGAATGAGTAAAGATTGGAAACTGGCCCTGGATTTAGGATCCACCACACTTCGTATCGGAAGTGCCGTGTTTTTCCCTGATGTATGAGCCTTATCACGTTTTCAATAATAGATAATATCTTCTTCTTTTAACCAACCTGTCAAAGGAATATCTTCAAGGTCTTTATCAGATTTTTGGCTAAGAGAAAAAACCTTATAATATGTATCTATCTGTTTTTTTTCTGTTTCTTGGTTTTTTGTTTCTGGGGTGGGATTATCATCACCAGCTTGATGGGGAGGATATGTCTCTGTTAAACGGACAATAGTGTACTTGGGTATGTTTCCGATAAGCACTTGGCTGCTGTGAGGAGTGCTCCATATCTCACTGCTCTCTTTTAGCACCACTCCGTAAGTATGCACACTTCTATCCATGGTGATAAACATCACCACAGAACTTGCAAGTACAAGCCCAAGAACAGTGGTTACGGAGTGAACGAGAAATCTGGGTAGTAATGCTTGGAAAAAAGGTATTCCCATGATCCATAAGATCAGCAGTAAGGTCTTTGCTGCAAGAATCCATAACCATACACCGGTAAAGGTATAAGGGATGTTGTATAAGGTTTTATGGACGATATCAGGTTTTGTGAGTTTAAGAGTATGGAATATATGTTGGATATTTTTTTCGATGTCCTCATGATAGGGAGCATAGACTTTGGCTTTTAAATAAGCAGCTAAAGCAGGAGCATAAGCTTTATCTTGCCAGTAAGCATGACCGAGATTGTAAAATACCATAGCTCGGTTAATGCCATGGGCAGATACACTTTGTGAGGTGATGTGTTCAGCTATGGATTCTAAGAGACGGATAGATTCACCAAAATAACCCTTATCGTAATACTCCATAGCTTGCCTGTAAGAAGATGGAATATCCGCCCATGCACGATGCCCTCCTCCTAGATGATGATAACAAGCCAGTGCAAAGATACACATCATGCTAGCTTTTGACATAAAAATAGATCGCCGAATCACAAAACTAAGAGTAGAGATGAGGCGGATAGGGATCATATATAACCTATGATATGTTTTGATGTGTTTTGACATGTTCTAAGGGTTTATCTGTTTGTTTAGCTGTGACTGTGCCATTTACCTATGACCGTTTGCCACCTGCGCCAATACTTTTCGCCAAAGATCTGTGGGTTCTTATCAAGTTGAAAACGCTGGTTTTCAATGGCAGCACAGAGCTCTTTGAGGATGTGATAGTCCTCTTTGAACACAGTTTCATCTTGAAGCTTACTGGCAATATCATAAGCAGCTACCGCTGCTCCAGCTTCTGGTGAAACATACCAAGCAAGAGCATCAAATATGGCTTGGTGATCATGGTTATGAATGGCTGAAGAAACCTTCTTTTTAACAGCTGCGAGTTTTTGATGAGGGCTTAAGGCTGTTGACAGTTTTCTGTGCCACTTAAGTAAGCGATACACCGATAAACATATCAACAAAGTCCAAAGCAGAAGAAGTATTAAGCTTGGAGGAAGTACAGAATGTAACCACACTTGTAGAGGAGGTAACATCACAGAGCTGCGCCAAGGATCTGCCATGTCATTTGGGCTGTCTTCAGCTACTGGCTGCAAAACTTCGGGGTTTGATCCTGTGTTATCGGTGTCACTGGGATTGCTGGCTGTTGTTTTGAGAGCGGTGTTTGCTGTGACACGTACTTCACCTAATTGGGTAGCGAGTCTACGATAGGAGCGTGTTTCTATGTCAAAATAACTCCACTCAAAAACACCTAAATCATAGACACCTTCTTTGAGAGGAACGAGTGCATAAGAAAATGTTTTGCTGCCACCAATACCCAAAAGAGATACCGATTCATCCACCACCGGTTTGTCAGGATATATCTTGAAAGCATCGGGGAGTTCAGGATCTTTAAGACTTAAGCTTGATAACCAGCCTTTGCCCTTAAAAACAAGATTTAAGGTAAGAGGGTCTTGAACCTTGACTTCTTTGGCTGAAAGTTCTGAATGAAGTTCCACATCCCCCACAAAACCATGAAAATGTTCTGGCTTATTTTCATCCGGTACCGCCTTTACGGTGATGGTTTTAGGAGGTAAAGATACTTTCTTATGAACCATGGAAGAGGGCAGAGCGAAGCCAAAAAACGTTTGAGTATTTTTAGCACCAGATTTTACAATCTCTGCTTGAAAACCATATTCCCCCAATTGTAATGATCCCACATTGAGCGGTATAAGAATACGTCTTACAGTCACAACCCAATAAGGATGATCTTGAAAACGTTCTTGAGAGGTTTCAGGCTCTACTTTAAAGACCTTAAATAAAGGATTTTCACTGCCAAAATGGCCTAGATCACCCCACTTGTTTTTCACATACAACTTGATGGTGTCCATAATCGGCTCAGTGATATACACATCTTGGGAAGATAGTTTGCGTTCAGCAAACATTAAGGGGAGTTTCCCTGAAGCACGGACCTGCTCAGCACTCAAAGGTTTGGTAACAGTTAAGGTAAAAGGGGATGTGTGTTCCTTGTTTTGATCCACAGTGAGTTCAATGGGAGGGATTTCAAACACTCCCATGCGTTGAGGAGTGATACGTAATATGAGTGTTTTGGTGACACGAAATTTATTGGTATTTCGAGTGTTGGAGTAGGTGTAACTTCTGGAAGTAGAAATGGATGAGCTGACTTGAAGACCATCCACTTCTGGCATCTGTAAAGAATCGGAATCAAAATCACCTTCTACTGTAAGAGTTAACTCAACACTGTCACCAAGAGTTATCTTGTTGCTACTTAACTGTGCTTCAACGGCAGCATAAGACTGCTTAGGAAAGTTTATATTTATACTAGCTGCGAGTGTGACCATAGCACATATGGCTCTAAGCCAGTTGCTATGAAAACACGCACTTTTCTTACCATGTTTTTGTATTGTGCCCATTATCCTCTCGTTTGGGAGGTTGACTATTGATTTTTGTGGATGAATCTGTTCGAAAATCCCTTTTATTGAGGCGATCTTCAGGAAAGTAACGTCCATAAGCTTCGCGGTTATCTTCTAAGGCACGAAATAAATTGATGGCTTGTTGAGGATCCATAGCCTGTGGGTCCGTTGTCTCTGATGGCTCACCAACTGCCATACCTTTCTGGCTTTCTTGCTGATCGTCTTTTGTGTCCTTATCTCCTGAATCTGCTGTGCTACCAGCTGCAACACTTTCGTTGTCTTTGCTGTCTGCACCGCTGTCTTTATCTCCTTTTTGATCGTTATGAGTGTTCTTTGAGTTTTCTTGAGTTTGAGCTTGATCGGTGTTTTCAGCTCGTGCAGCATTTTTATGATCATCTTCTTTATGATTATTATCATGTCCTTCCTCTTCTTTGCCAGTGTTCTGATGGCCAGCGTTCTGATGAGTATGGTTTTCTTTTGAAGAAGATGCATGTTGATCATTGTGTTCTTGCTTGCCATCACCTGGTTGATTGGCTGAAGATGCTGATTGTTGTTGAGATGGGGACTTTGAGTCTTGAGGTTTTTGTGTTTGTGAAGATGAGTTGTCTTTGGAATCACCGTTGGCGTTTTGTTGCTGGTTTTGTTGTTGTTGTTGTTGTTGCTGCTGTTGTTTTTCTTCTAAAAACTTTGCTAGCCACTGGAGATTTTCTAAAGTGGGTTGGTGGTCTTGGCGCATAGCGTAAGCTTTTTTTAAAGCTTTAAAGGCTTCATCATGTTGTCCCATTTTCATCAGCACATGTGAGAGGTTAAAATAACTGGCATGAAGCAAATCTTTAGATACTTTACTTGCGGGTGTTTTGACTATGCCTTCTAATAATTGTTTGGCTTCATTTAAGTGATCTAAATGATCGGGTGAGTTATCAGCGTTTTCCATGAGATGGCGTGCTTTGATAAAATCTTTATGAATATCTTCTTTAAAGATCGAGCCATAGGCTTTTGGAATATCTATGAGTGTAAATAACATGATGATAGCCATGGCATGGGGTTTGTATGAATAAGGAGAGATGAAAAAGGCTGTAAACCAGCTGATAAGAGATATGAGTAAAAACCAAGGAAACAATTCATCCCAGACTTTGCCTTCTTCGCTATCCATCACCACAGTGGATTTAGCTCGGATGCCTTGTTGGTAAATGTGTTGCATATCATCTGTGGCAGCATCTGAAAGAACGTACTTTCCGCCTGTTATAGAAGCGATGGATTTAAGAGTTTTTTCATCCAGCTTTGAAAGGACAATATGGCCACGATGATCGCGTACGTAAGATCCATCGGGCATCTTTAGCAAAGCACCTTGAGCACTTCCCACTCCCATTGTAAAGATACGTACTCCCATATCTTTTGCTTGCTGTGCTGCTGTCATGACCTCTTGAGGATGATCCTCACCATCGGTGATGATCAAAAGATCACGACTTTCTAAAGGACGATCGGGATGCTTCTTTAAGCTGCGCAAAGCCACCGTTAGAGCACGGCCCAAATCAGTGCCTTGACTCTCCATGATTTTGGTGGATAGCTGAGAGACAAACAACTCAGCCATCTGATAATCACGAGTGAGAGGAAGATAAATGTAAGCTTCACCAGCAAACACAATCAAACCGATGCGATCACCTTCGAGAAGTTTCATGAGATCGAGTATCTCACGTTTGGCTCTTTCGAGTCGTGACGGCTTAAAGTCATCGGCTAACATGGAGCGTGATACATCTACAGCCACCAGAATATTCCGGCCCTCACTTTGATGCTCTTCTAAGGTGAAACCAGCTCTGGGCTGAGACAGAGCACACACTAAAGACACATAACCCAAACAGATAAAAAGTGTTCTCATGGTATGGCGCCATGAATGAAAAGAATGAGATATCAAAGCTTGTGCATTATCTCCCCATTTACCAAGTAATGTGAGCTCTTTTTTTCGTGCCAAATAGCTGAGCAGTATAGCCATCACCACACAGCAAGGTATAAGGAATAAGAGATGTGGGTAAGCAAAGCTGTGAATCATGCCAAATACCTCCCGGTCCATAAAACAGAAAAAATCTGTAGGACAAAAAATAATAACAAAGAGATTAGGACATACGTAAAGAAGTGTTCTTCAAACATCAAAAACACACTCTCTTCGACTTCTTTTGTTTCCAATTGATCAATAGTTGCATAGATCTGTTGAAGATCTTCGGTGTTTTTGGCACGAAAATATTTTCCTGAAGTTAAAGCAGCTACTTGTTTTAAAAGCTCTTCATCCACATGGGCCACAGGAGCGATAAGATCGAAAACCCCTCCAAGAAGAGAGGAGCTTTCCTCTCCAGCCACAGCAATGGTGTAGATTTTAATACCTAAACTTTTGGCAGCACGTGCAGCTTGCTGGGGATCGATGCTTCCTGCAGAATTGGCACCATCAGTGAGAAGAATCATGACCTTCGATGGTGCATCCAAACGATGCAAGCGATTGCTTGATACACCAATAGCATCACCTAAGGCTGTTTTAGAACCAGCCATACCGATATAGATCTCATCGAGAAAATCAATCAACACTGGGTGATCTAAAGTTAACGGTGCTTGTGCAAAAGCACGACTACCGAATATCACCAGTCCTAGACGATCGTGAACGCGCTTTTCAATGAAGTTTTTTACTACAGCTTTAACAGCTTCAAGGCGGCTCACTTTTTTCCCTAAAAGAGTGAGGTCTTGAGAACTCATGCTTTCTGAGGTGTCAATGACCAAAAAAATGTCTAACCCCTCTGAAGATTGCATGGAGCGATTTTTGCCAAAACGTGGTCGGGCTAAAGCGATGATCAAACAGGTTATAGCTAACAGAAAAATCAGCATGCTATGATGAGACAATAGCCTCATATACCATGGAGAGTGCTTTGTAAGTCGTGATTGCAATGGAAAAAAGACACAAAAACACCGCTGACGCCTATGGTACATATAAATACATAACGGCAGCAGCAACAAAGCAAGTAATGCATATGGGTAAGCAAATTGCATAAGACCTCTGAAAATAGCACTCATTATGAGCTGGTAGCTATTCTATCTGTTCTGTATAGCTATCTGTTTTTTGCGAATAATTCTCTATGATTTGGCGTCCAAGAGCGAGTGTCTTTTGTTTATAATTTACGGCAGATTCACCACTTACAGCTTGTGGAGAAAACAGCCATGTTTCTCCCATACATAAATGCTCATGATAATCCTGAGCGATCATCTGAGGAACCTTTTGAGCTGTTAGCCAACTCAAGCGTTCTCGATCGCTGAGCGAGATCACTTGTTCGCTTGGCCCTAAATAGTAACCGAGTATTTTTTTAAGATACAGATTTAAACTAGCAATATCATTGTGATCTACGCTACAAGCTTGTTCATAGAGCTCTTCAGCATTCATAGGCTTAGGTTGTTTGTGGCGTTTGCGTAGCCTATAGACCACATATCTTAACAGCCATATCCCCATAGCAAGAAGGGCGAGAAGTACAACGATTGCAGTTACATCCACTGATGTTGCATAGAGTTCCATAGGAGGATGGGGAGGAGCTAGGTTGTTCATTACCGGATGATTTTTAAGAGTGAACGTAGTGTGACATCATTTATATATAACACACTGAGATGATACACACTCACAGTACTCGTTATCACGATCACTCAAGAGTGAGTGATCGTTTATGATGTGTCTCAAGTGTAGGTAAAATCATCCATGTCCAAATGAGCTGGGGCCTGATGCTTGGGCTGCTTGAGATGCTTGGCAGTTGATACGTTTAGATGGTTGGTTCTTGTATGGTTCTTGTATGGTTCTTGGGTATTTTTTGTATGATTTTATCTAAAGAGTTACCGTTATTTGCCGATATACTGGTGGGTATTTCATGTTTGTCCTTAGGCAGTAGGGTGACTCCAAACACTCTACTGCCCGCCCCTTTTTACTACTTAATGTATATACATATATATGTATATACATTATATCTTTTTTTTAAGATATTTTTATAGAAATATTCTATTTCATGTTCTATTTCCAATGAGTATGTTTTTTCTTTTTGACACATAAACATCCCTCAAATTTTTCATATGAATGTTCATGTGAGTAAGGGTTTATGGAGTTAGCTTACTCTGTAAGCTATGTGTAAGCTATGTGTAAGTTATGTGATGTGGTGATATATCTTAAGAGATATTTATGCTTTTAGAAGTTTTTTTGTAATTAGGCTAAAGATTTTACGCTGATGTTTCGATGTAACATGTAGCACTTGCACTTTGTCTCGGGTGTGGGTGTTAATCTCCTGATAGGGTGGTGATGGGACTCGCGCTTTCCGTCACCACCTACTTTTTTATGATATATGGTGTTGGTATCTTTTTTCACTCATAGCTTTTTTGCAAGTAAATAGGCACGTTTTGTTATCTTTGGAGTTATTTTTTACCTAGCTACACTTATTTAGCTACAAAGCGGGTTATCCAACGAGCCATGCCATACTTTTTGCAAAAGAGTTTGATATCGCAAAAGAGTTTGATATCTAAGCCATATGTCTGGCTTGTGAATCTTCGAATATAAGTATTTGAAATATATGTTTAGAAAAAGCTGTAAAAACCCGATGGGTTTATTGGGCTGGCTTGTGGTGTTTGTTGTATTGAGGTGATTTTTTTATTCTGTGTCACATGATGATTGCTATTTTTGGGATGTGATGGGTGCATAAAACAGCGTTTTACATAGATAATGTATATCGGTGGCTTGGTTGTTTGGTGATGGTTTTAGGGGGGGTGATTGTAGGTGGTGAAGAAGGTGCTTACGGGGGAGTTAAGCAGGATACCGGAGGAACAGCTTCCGTAGAGATCACTCAAAATTCTGCAGATGAAGAAGAGGAAGTAGATGTGGAGTCATATCTACCTCAAGAGTGTTCCTCTGTGGATACTGTGGCTGACAAACTGCCAAGCAGAGAAGAACATGATGGTGATTTATCCATGCGTGATGGTTTTTTAAGCTGTATGTGGTGGGAACCAGGTTCTAGGTCTCTTTGTATAGATATGTATGGCTGTTCTGTGCATATAGGTCCTGATCTGGTCACTTGCTTGGATTTAGCTAAAGAATTGCTAGAGGCGAGAAAAACAGCGCGAACAAAAACTCAGCAGCCCATTACGGATTTATGTAATATTTTTGATAGGCAAGGAAAAGGAGCTAAAGAAAATCTGTGTGCTCATGTCTTTCATGCCCCAACTCATGCCAATTTTAGAGATCCTTGCGATACTCCTCAAGAAGAGGGGGTGCAGTTAGATGATCATTCTGTGGTCCCTTCGGAAGCATCTTCTGAACAGGGAGGTAGTGGCCAGTGAAGCATGCTTTTTTATGGATCCTTTTATGTGTGTTATGTGTGGTGAGTGGTTGTCGTAGGACAAATAATGAATGTGCTCCCTTATCATCGGTTAGCAGTGATGTGACAGGTTCTGGAAATACGTATTTTGGTGTCTTAGGTTGGCAAAAACCATCTGCACAACAAGAAACGGGTTATTCTTACTGTACGGTGTTTGTTAGAGAAGATCCGCAATTAGAGGATGCTTCTTTGATGGGTCTAAGAGTAACGGTTCCTTATCATTGTTTGAAGCAAGCTTTTAGTAAACCACAACTCTCTCCTGGGCTGTACTTGGCTCGTGAGAATGATTATGTGCATATTCCTTTAGATGATAATAATGTGCAGACTACGTATGTGGATGCTCTTAAAGAGGTGTGGTCAGCGAGTGGGGGGTCTCAGAGTAGTGCTGATGGTGAAGATCTTCTATTTCCGCAAGTAGCTACGCCATCAACGGCAAAGTTACAGGCTCAGTTTTTCCCGAGTAATGTGTTTGTATTTTCGGTGCGCATACCAAAAGCTACCACACCTGATTTTTTACAGAGCGATGACAAACTTAAACCAGCGTCTATCCTTGCCTCTGGTAAGTTATTGAGTAGTGATAATCGTGCGGCTTTGGGTACAGCAAGTAATGATTATCAAGCTGCTTTGGGAGCTAAAACAGGAAGGGAAAGTGCTCTTCGTTCTGCACTCGCAAAACTTTCTGAGCAAAGTCAACAGATTTTCTCTAGTGGCAAAATAGTGAGTGATGCTGTTCATGAAGATGTACGGGTTTATTATATGGCATCTCATTTGGCAAGATTTTCCATGCATCATGTGGCTCCATCACCAGCAAAACCTCAAGAGGTTGTTGCTGGTCAGCTGTTGTCTCGCCCTTGGTTCTTTCCGTATAATCATTTAGATGTTTTTGTTCAAAAAAAAGATCCTTTGATGGGATCCTTTTTGATAGTGGATGGATATCCCATGGCTGCTATGTATGATGTTTTGGTGGATGGAAAAGGTAAGTATGCATCTTCAGGAGGTTATGTAGCAAGTAGTGATTCTATGACAGAGCTTTTAAAACCAGTGGTTTCTGTGAGTTTTCCTGCAGCTGGTACTAGCCCAGATGTTGATGCACCTGGTAGTGAAACATCTGCAGTAAGCGAGGAACAAAAAAGATGCGAGCTAGCAGCTGGTGCTTCTTGGACAGCCAACAAATGTGTTTGTAGCGGGGCATCAAAAACATGGAATGGTAGTGCTTGTGTAAACAAAGAAGTGTCTGGTGGAGGGTTAACAGACGCACAGCGACAGCAGCAATGTAGGGAAAAAGGGGCTGGTTATCGTTGGTCTAATAGTCAGTGTCTTTGCGCTAGTGGGTATGAGCTGCAGGGAGGAATGTGTACTCGCCCCGATGGTGATACTGAAACCGCAAACTTGGCACAAACAAACTGTGAGAAAGCTTCTGCTTCTGGTGCCACTTGGGATTCTGAAGCTAAAAAATGTGAGTGTGGAGAGACTAAAGAATGGAAGGATAATACTTGCAAAACAAAAGAGCCGGTGGTGACAGACGCACAGCAAGAGGAGCAATGTAAGAAAAAAGGGTCTGATTATCGTTGGTCTGATAATAAGTGTACTTATGTTTATCAAGGGGGTTTTAGAGCAGGAGGGACTGGGGATGCTACAAAACATGATTTCGATTTAACGCCTGATGATCTCGATGTGACATGCGGTTAAAAGGAGATACGTTTTCTAGGCTGTTATATGCTATAAGCTATAAATAAGTTATAATGAGCCATGCTGTGTGATATGTATGATAGTGAGCTGTAAAATCTGAGGATTTTACAGCTTTTGTCGTTTTATTCCTTGCACCTCTGTGTAATCTGTTTCATCATCTAAGCAGTGCAAAATACATATGAGGCCTGTGGCATTTGATGAAATCATATCTTTGGTGGATTGCGTTAAGGCAGGTTTTTTTTCCAGAAAAAAAAGCCGGTCTTCTTTTTATGTCTATTGCTTCCATGTTAGGTGTGGTGATTGGCATTGTGGCCCTTATGGTGACTCTTTCGGTGATGGGAGGGTTTGAAAAAGATCTTCGTTCTAAGATATTTTCAGGACTTTCTCATATTCAGGTACTGTCTCAGCCGGCTCGATTGGGTTGGTCTTTAAAAGAGCATCCACTCGCTTACTTTTCTAAGCATTTGCCCCAAGCTGAAGCCATATCAGCGTTTATTCGAGCAGATATTATCATCAAAAACAAAGACCGGATTGCCTCAGCTACCGTGCTTGGTTTGGATCCACGTTCTTCTGCGGATATTTGGGGCATCAAAAAAGAGGTATCATCGTTTAAAAGTTTTCAAGAATTAATGTTTTCTGTGGAAGGAGAAGATCCAGCTTTGGTGATGGGAGATCAACTAGCTAGGCGTCTTGGGGCTTTTACGGGTAGTACGGTATATGTGCTTGCTTCAAAGGCTTCTTTGTCGGGGTTTTTGCATGGTGATAAGCTCTTTCAACCTTACCGTGTGGCAGGGATCTTTCATAAATCCAAAGATGAATACAATGCACGTTATGTGGTTACTTCATTGAAGAATGCCAGGCGTTATATGGATGATTATGATGTGTTTTTGGATGAAGAAGAGTATGTAAGTGGAGTGGCAGCGGTTTTTTCTGATCCTGATATGGTGGATGAGGTTAATGATCAAACGTTTCCAGATAAGTTTACGGCTTTAAGTTGGAAACAAGAGAATCGCTCACTTTTGATGGCTCTGATTTTAGAGAAATTTGCTATGGGTACGGTATTGTTTTTGATCATTGTGGTGGCGGTATTTTCTCTGTCTGGTGCGGTGATGATGACGGTATATTATAAGCGCTCGCAGATTTCTCTATTGCGGGGTTTAGGGATGCCATGGCAGGATGTGGTTAAGATCTTCGTGGCCCATGGTATGATCATCGGCTTAATAGGTGTGGTGGTGGGTGCTGTGGGTGGTTTATTGCTGTGTATATTGATCAAATCAGGTGTGTTGAATGGTCTTTTAACGCTTTTTAGGCATGGTGGTATTGGATTTCATAGGCTGCCTGTTGAATTTTTATATAAAGATTATGCGATCATTTGTCTTTCTGCTTTGGTATTGATTATCTTAGCATCGGTTTATCCTGCCTATCTTGCTGGTAAGCAGCATCCTGGTAAGGGGCTGAGATACTGATTCTTGGTGGCTGTGTTTGTTAACTGATTAAAGGCAAATTGGTGCAAGAGTCTCATTCCTCTTCGTTGCAACAACCTGGTCCCCAACCACACTCTTCTCAAAAGAAGTGTGTGGTGATGGTGCGGGAGGTTTCTAGGTTTTATAAGAAATCATCGGAACAGGTGACAGCTTTAAACAAAGTGAGCTTTTCTTTGCAGAAAGGAGATCGAGTTGTAGTGACAGGAACGTCGGGATCTGGTAAGAGTACATTGCTGCATATGATCGGCACTTTGGACCGTCCTTCTTCAGGTCAGATCATGGTTTGGGGCAGTGATGTCACAACGATGTCTGATCAGATGCTGAGTGTTTTTCGTAATTCTACTGTGGGTTTTGTATTTCAGATGAATAATCTTCTGCCTGAATTTAGTGCTTTAGAAAATGTGATGATGCCGGCTTTGATTGCTGGGATTGCGCAAAGAGGAGCTAAGAAACGTGCAGCAAAGCTACTTGATGCTGTGGAATTGAGTCATCGTCAGACTCATAAGCCAGCAGAGCTTTCTGGTGGAGAGCAGCAACGTGTGGCCATTGCTCGAGCTTTGATGATGAATCCTGAAATCCTGTTAGCTGATGAACCCACTGGTAATCTTGATCAAGAAACGTCTTATCATATTCAGGCACTGCTCCAGGAGATATGTAATGAGCATAACACCACCATGCTTCTTGTGACGCATGATACGGAGTTGGCTCAGTGTTTTGACAAGCATCTTGTGATGGCTGATGGCAAGGTTGTGGATGCTAAGGGGGTGCAGTGTTAAAAAAATGTTATCGCTTGGTATTATGGCCGGTTATATGGCTGGTGATGATGGGCACTTCTGCTGTTAGTGCTCAAAGCGCCCAAGAAGTGCCTGGTGATACTTACCGGCTCAAGGTGGTAGCTATGGACATCAGCGGTAATGTGCGTGTGGAGAGAGCTGCTATTGTGCGGGCCTTGATGAGCAAGGTGGGAGCCTATGTGGATGCTGAGCAGGTAGCGGATGATATTCGTTCGTTGTATGCTATGGGCTTTTTTTCTCAAGTGGAGATACGTACAGTAGCTAGTGATGAACCTACATCAGATCCTAAAGATATTCCGGTGCGTTTGGTGGTGAATCTTGAAGAAAAGCCAGCCATTGTGGAAATAGCTTTTAAGGGCTTTGATGGTGTGTCTTCTGATGATGTTTCTGAGAAGTTGAATGTTAAAACCTTCACCATTGTGGATGAAGGTTTATTGGGAAAAGATTTGAAGATCATTGAAGATATGCATAAAGAGAAGGGATATTTTCTTGCGCGAGCGAGTTATCAATTGATTCCTCTGTCAGCAGATAGTGTGTTGTTAGAGTTTCAGTTGGATCTGGGTACAAAGATGTATATCGGTGATGTGAATATTGTGGGCAATAAGGCTTTCAATGATGCTTATTTGTTGGAGTCTATGTTGTCGCGGCCGTTTGATCGTTATGCCACGTTATTTGGCTCACCTTTCTTTCAACAAGCCTTCGTGGACCGTGATGAGCAGTTTTTATCCTTCATTTATCAGGATGCTGGTTATGCGCAGATGAAGGTGACAAAAACTTTGAAGGAATTGAGTCAAGATCAACGTTTTGTCAATCTCACGTTTACTGTGGATGAAGGACAGAAGTATCACTTTGGTGATATTTCCTTTGAAGGAGATCTGTTATTTTCCAAAAAAGAGCTTCATGAATATGTGGGTATTGCAGCGGGTGATCTTTTTCGTATTTCACGATTCCGCACAGCAGTGGAGAACCTTGAGCGTGCATATGGTGATTTAGGCTATGCCTTTGTGGATGTGGATCCTCAAACCACTTTTGATACGAAAAATCGTCGTGTGGGGATGAAGTATGTTATCACTTCTGGTAAGAAGGCTTACTTTGGTCGTGTACGTATCATTGGTAATACCAAAACGCGAGATAATGTTATTCGTCGTGAGTTGTCCATTCTTGATGGTGAGTTATTTGGCCGTACAGCCTTGGATGATTCTAAGTCTGCAGTGGAGAGTTTAGGGTTTTTTGAAGAAGTACGGTTTATTCGTAGGCTTGATACAGATGATGAATCGATTATCCATTATACGGTGAAGGTAAAAGAGAAGGCCACAGGCCAGGTGCAAGCTTCCATTGGTTACACTCCTGGAGGCAATACGGATGCGACTTGGTTTGGGCAGGGAAAATATGAAGAGCAAAATCAAAGTGGTCGTGCTTGGAATCTTGGACTTACTGCCACTTACAGTGATAAAAACAATTATGGCACATCTTTTAATTTCTCCAATCCTCGTCTAAGAGATTCTCAGTGGTCTTTAGGGTTTTCTTTAGGTTACAAAAAACAAACGGTGATTTCGTTGGGCTTTGATATTGTTGAGCGTTCTCACACAGCTGGATTTCGTGTTGGACGTAAGATTATCGAGCATATTCGTGGTGTGGTGGGTATTGAGTTTCAGCGTACAGCTCAGGACAGTCGCTTGTATTTGGGTGATTCTTTAAGACTTTCCGGTGACACTATAGGCTTGCAGCTATCTTTGATTCGTCGTCGTTTGAATAATTATATTGATCCTACGTCTGGTCATAGTTTACGACTCACTCATCGTTTTGTGGGTGGTTGGCTTGGTGGTGACTATGATTATATGGAAAGTGAATTTGAGTCGATGTATTACTATCCGTTACGTTTTTTAGAGCATTACAATACACATCTTAAGCTTAGAGCTACAGCTTCGAAGTTGATGTCTTATTTTGGTTCGGCTCCTCCGTTATACAAGCGCTATCGTTTGGGAGGTCCTTTTAATTTGCGTGGTTATAGTGCGAATTCCATTAGCCCGCGGTTTGTGTTTTGGCGTACGCCTTTTGATCATGATGAAACATCTTTTTATCCCAAAGGGGGTGATAGACAATTGGTGATGCAAGCTGAGTACTATCTGCCTTTGATCTCACAAGCGGGTATGAAGGCTTTATTGTTTTATGATGCTGGCAGGGTTTATGATAATAACCAATCGTTTACCTTAGAGGATTTGCATATGGATGTGGGTTTTGGTATCCGTTGGGTCACTCCTATGGGGCCATTTCGCTTTGAATGGGCTTTCCCCATTGAAGATGATGGATCTTTGGGGCCTTATAAGATGATATTTAATATCGGTTATTGATTCTATTTTCGTGTGGTTGTGTTAAGCAATTACCTTGAAATTATCGTGTTTGATTGCTAGGATGGGGACTTTGATGTCTTGCTTAGCTGCATTTGGCTGGTTAGACATGAGCTATTAGGCATGAGGTTAGCAAACACAGAACCAGGAATACAAACAAAAACCAAGAGAAAAACCAAGAGAAAAACAAAGAGAGAATAAAAAACATAAAAAGATAGATATTTATTATGAGGAGATATGTTATGCGTATTTATATGACATGTGTGATGGCGTTATGTAGTGTGTGGGTTATGCCAGAGGCTTATGGCCATTCTCTTTCTGAGAAGCATTTTGGTATTGTTAATAATCAAAAAATCATCACCTCTATTCCTGAGGGCATTAAGGCTCGGGGTGATTTAGAAGAGTATGTTAAGGCCAAGCAAAAAGAGTTACGTCAGAAAAAAGAGGGGCTTGATACGTTTGCTAAAGAAATGGAGAGAAAAGCTTCTATTTGGAATGATGAGGTGAAAAAAGCCAAGACACAGGAATTTCAAACACGTTTGATGCAGTTACGTCAAGATGAGCAAGCGCTTCAGGCTGATGTGATGGGAAGAGAGCGTGAGGCTACGCGTAAGATTGTGGAAAAGATATCTCTTACGGTAAAAAAGCTTGCTGAGAGCAAAAAACTCTTTTTAGTCTATGAGACCTCTACTTCGGGGATTGTTTATATGAAAGAGTATGTTGATCTTACAGATGAGGTGATTTTAGAGCTTTCAAAAACCCCAACGACTCTTGAAGAAGGCTCATAAATAAAACAGAGTAGGTAAGGGTATTTTAGTGGTGTTGAAAGGCTACCAACTTTGAATAAGTCATTGCGTGCTCAGACGGATTACGGCTTTGTTTTTGATCCTCCTTTTCCTTGGCAAAAAGAGGAAGTTGCTAAACGCCTGCCTCATCGTCCGCCGATGTTTTTGATTCATCAAGTGGATACAGTGGTGCCGTGGAGTTACTGTTTGGCATGGAATTTTATTTCTCCTGACGATCCTATTTTTGGCGGTCATTTTCCTCATCAACCCATCTATCCAGGGGTGATGATCTTAGAATCTCTTGGTCAGAGTGCAGCTGTGTTGTTTCAAGCTTCATCAGATGCTCCTCTCGGAGAGTGTTTGCTAACAGGGGTGAAGGATGCTCGCTTCTTTCATCCTGTGTTGCCAGGGGATGCTTTGCGGTGTGAGGTGAATATTGAGCGTGAGCGTCCGCCTTTTTTTTGGAATCGAGGACGAGCCTTTGTAAAGCATAAATGTGTTGCCACAGCTTTGTTGATAGCTTATTGCCGTAACGCTGATGAGCTCGTCAGTCACTGACACTTCTTCTATTATTTTTCTTTTAAAATCTATTTTTGCCAGTATCTCAAGTCCTCATATAGCCTTTTGTCATGGTCCATGTGATAGAGGTATGGCTGTATGGTGTTATGAGATGCCAGGGCCATAAGTGCCAGGGCCATAAGTGCTAGGGCCATAAGTGCCAGGGCCAACTAGGCAAAATCTCATAGTTGTAGGTGATTTATAATGGCTTTGGGTGTTCGACAATAGTTAAAGACAGATACGTAGATTGAGTGGGTGACATAAATCTGAATATTTGTCATGAGATTTTTGTAACACATGTTTGTTAGTAAACAGCGTGAATCTCTTATTAGGAGAGAGCAATGAGTGATGATCAGGGAAAAACCAAAGTATCTAATCTTTTTAGCACACAGCCTCCAGCCAGTGGTTATGGAGATACAGGTGGAACAGCAGCCAATGAGTTTACAGCTTCTGGTACAGCGCCTGTTTCAGCTGGATCACTGGATTCTACAGCTGGTGTAGATGACGGTAGTAATCCCTTTTCTGCTGAGCTTAAAAGCGATATGGCTTCTCAGCTTAGCATGGATATGTCCAACTTCTCGCAATTCTTTAAAGACGGTGCGGGGGCTAAAAAAACCCTTTTAGCTGTTTTCGCTGTAGTGTTAGTTGGAGCTGCAGGAGCGATGTTCTTATTCTCTGGTGGTGAGGATAGTTCTGATTCCTTTGATGATGATTATGATAGTTACGAAGATACAGCTTCTTCTGATGACTCTGATAGCGATTCTGATAGCGATTCTGATAGCGATTCTGATAGCGATGACTCTATGGCTTCAAATTTTGATGATGATGATGATTATGATAGCGATTCTGATAGTGAAGATAGTTATGATGACTCTGGATCGGATGAGCAGGGTTATATAGATGATGAGCCGTCTGCTTATGGATCAGAGGGAACTGGTGGTGAAGGAGCACCGCAGATTGTTTCGCCGATGGATGCACAAGCGCGAAGTTATGATGAAACCAGTGAATATGCTCTCTTTGAGTGGGAAGGAGAGCCGGGCGGTAGTGTTTATTTTTCACGTAGTCCTACCATGATGCCTCTAGAAAAGGTGGTTCAGGTAAGTGGTAATTCTTATAGAATGGCTCATCCATGGCCTGGTACATGGTATTGGAGAGTTGTTAATGATCAAGGCGAGAGTCAGGTATCTCGTTTCGTGGTTGACCCTCCGGTAAGACGTCAGGTAGCCCTTGCTCCTTTAGGACAACCTCTTGCTGGTCAAGGAGGTACTGTTTCTTGGACAGGCGATGCTAAAGTAGCTAGGTATATGGTAGAGATCACTCAATCGGGTTGGTCTAATCCTCAGTGGCGTTTTCAGACATCTGGTACCAGTGTGGCATTAGCGGGTGTTGTTGCCGGTCAGTATCAGTTGCGTGTGGGAGCTTTCTCAGAGGTATCTGGACGTTGGGAGTTCTCTACACCCACTGCTGTAACCATTGAATAAATACATGTTAAGCATTAACTGTTTATGATGATGGGTTGAAAGTGGCTGTATTTCTTATGGAAACGGCACTTTTCATATATTTTGGCCTGTTATAATCTTTTTATTGTTATATATCCTGTCGTCTTAATATATTTATATGAATATATATAAGGTATGGATGTTCTATTTTTTATATCCTGTACTTTCTTACTTTCTTGACGGGAGGCGTTGTTTTGCCATCGCAGTTGGTTGGTGACAAGCCTTGTTTGAGTGAAAATGGTGTGAGTGAAAATTGTTTGAGTCGAAATGCTTTGAGAGAGCGGTGTTATGCGGAGCGTAGGGATTGGGTTGTGCCGAATAGAAGGCATTGTCCGGTGGTTGCGGATCTGAAAAAACGTTTTGAATCATTTCTGACTGATAGATTTTGCCATGCTGCAGGAAAGCTGTGTGTGTGTCTTTATACAGCCACTTCTTATGAGTTGATGTTGAAATGTTCGTATTTTAGCAAGCTTTATGTGCCTAAGGTGATGAGCACGTCTGAAAAAAGCATGGTATTTCGTCGCATTCATATATCTGTAGCTGGCCTTCCCTTGTTTTGGGGGTTATTAGGGCGTTTTTTTCCGTTTTATAGAGGGGATATCCACAGAGCTCCCAGTGGAAGATGCGATAGTTTGATGCAGGATCTGCAAAAAAACCCAGACATGAATGTGGTTATGTGTGTGCCATGTGTAGCTGTGTGTTCACGCACTGGTTTACGGATTGGTTCAGGACATGGATATTATGATCGCTACTTTGCTAAGTTGCAGCATAATGGCCTATTTGAAAGGGTTTTGAAGGTGGGGGTAGTGTGGGATAAGCATATTTTTGCAGGCGATGAGACAGAAGAGTCACTCAAAGGTGCACTGTGTGCTAAGTTATGGGATGTTCCCATGGATGTCATTCTTTCAGAGCGGCGGTTTATGACGTTACCGACTTCTAGTTCGTAAGTTTTTTGTGCCACTAGTTCTTCCTGGCTCTGACATTTCAAATTTAGATAAAAATGTAACGTATTAAAATAACAGGCCTTTTTTTAAGCCATCTTTGCTCAAAAGAGCAAAGATGGCTTTTTTATGTGCTATATCACTCAACTTCACAACTATTCTCATATAACCATCTGCTCTTCATGATCCATCTATCCATAAGAAATCATCTCTCATCTATTGATATAAATGACTAAATGAAATGTCCTTATGGATTTTTGACATTTTTATGTACAATCATGCTTTCTCGATAAACGGCGCATATGACACTCTTCACCCAACAAATAAGGAATGCTTATCATGAAAACCACCCCCCATTCACAACCATCACAGCAGTTATACAGCGTGATCGTTGATCACTTTATTTATTTACTTATATAAGGATGGTATCACCACTCTCACAGATGTGGATATGTGGTTGGCTATTGATAGACAGAAAAAACAAGAGGAACTAGCTTTAAAGGAAGCTGAGCAGAAGGGCGAGAAGAAGGGTGAGCAAAAGGAAAAAGCAGCCGTGGCTAGACGCATGCTTTCCAATGGGAGTGATGTAGAAGTCATTTCGATTGCGACAGGCCTCACACCCGAAGAAATTACGAAGCTTGCTGATAGCTCCACTCAGTGACATGAGCGAAAGTCTTTGTGACTTCACTTTAAGGACACACTCTTCCATCAATTCTCTAGCAAGAAGTATTGATGTTAGGGTTTTGTGTATTCTGATGTTTTTAGGCTGTTGATGGAAATATGGGTATGAAAGTTTTTATCATCGGTGATGAGAGTCATGCACAGCCATGGTTACTGCTTTTTATGATCCCAAAAAACAGCTAGCTCTTCCTATTTAAACAACATCCATCTTAGGCATGTTTTTTCTTAGCTAGACCCAGAGTGGTCAATTGACGAAGCCTCTGGCATAAAAGACTAAAAAGAGACCTTACAAAACATAACTGTTTTTACTTAAAAATAATGAACTTGTAGTGTGTGCTTTTAAGTGTATTTTACAAAAAAAGCCTGTTATTTTAATATGTTACGTTTTGTCCTGAGTTTGAAATGTCAAAGTCGGGATTCTTTTAGAGCGGCGGTTTATGACGTTACATACTTCTAGCTCATAAGTTTTTTGTGCCACGGTTTTTTGTGCCACAGCGTTTTGCTGATTGCTGCTGATTGCGGGATGTTTTAGCCGTAATAGGAAGCGGCGTTGCGTTTTTTGTGTTTGGTGCTGAGAAATGCTGAGAGCAAATCGGTATGTTCTTGGCTCATATCTACAAATTCGATGCCAAGAGAAGTATGTGAAGTGTGTGGCGTTGAGGACTGTGAATGGATACGAATGACTTTTCCTTGGAGATGAAGTGGAGATATGCCATCTAGTGTGAGAATAAATGAGTAGGTGTGGTGGATGGCGAGGTCTTCGAAGTAACTGATCCTCATGCCGGTGTTAGAAAGATCCATAAGTTGGCCTTTGAGATATGTGGGCTCTTTGCTTTGTTTGCTTTTTTGTATTTTTACACGCACACTTCCCAGTGATGGAGAGGTGAGACGTTGTTGACTTTCTCTAGTGGGCTCATTTAAAGCTGTGCGGATTTTTTTAATAAAAAAATCTTTAGATAATGGTTGAACAAAAAAGAGATCTATATTTTCTAAATAAGCCAGTTCTTTTTGTTTTTCATCAATATCTACTGAGCTGGTGGTCCAAAGCCTGACTTTATCGTTGTAATCTTGTTTGAGTTGCTTGAGGATAGCCAGTCCTGCGCCATCTTTAAAATCCAAGTTTGCACATACCACATCTATGGAAAATTTTTTGATAATACGAGAGGCGTCGGTGATGTTGTCTGCCACATGAGCTAAAACGCCTTTGTTTTTGTAACTCTCTTTTTCGAGTTGAGCTACATAGGTTTTTTCATCGACGAGAAGTAAACGAAAATTTTGCAGTGATTGTGTCATTTGGCTGGCCTATGGTGGCTAAAAAAGGAGGAATAAAAATAAGAAACGTTGGTTTATGATCGGCTTTGTAGGAAACTTAAGTAATAATCGGGTAGTGCATCAAACTCTAGAGCTTCGGGACTTTCACATTCACATGTGAATTTAGGGAGTGAGTCATGGGTGATGGCGCCATGATGGATACGTAGATCAATCAGACAGTTACGTTCAAGGCTGCATTTGTTACAATAAAAGGGAGCATAGAAGGAGACGATGGTGGCTTCACCAATCATCTCTTCAACCATATTCAATTGATCCACAAAACATATGCTGCATTTTTCATAAAAGATTTTTTGGGTTTTGCTCCATGCTTTAATAAGGAGCACCCATGCTTGTAGTCCCACACTGGTGACGAGTTCCACACCTTCAAGATCAAAAGTGATGTGAGGGGTTTGGCTGCGAGGTATGGTGTTATGACGAAAGACATGGGTGATATGTCCTTTAAGGGCATAGGTTGCGTTTTCTTCTGTTGTAGTGATGGTGATGGTGAGGTCGGGAAATGTCACGGTGCGTTGCATATATGATGGTCCATCAAATCAAGAAGATATCAGAAGGCTATGAGGACTTTTTTCTTAGATGCAGTTACTGTCGGTTGAAGATGGTAAATCTTCAAGCCCACAGAGGGTAAAGCTTGTCGTGTGGGTGGTTTTTTGTCATGTGTACAAGTTATATTCACGTATAATATTTATAATTCTACGCTACGCACTTGTTCCATAAAGCTAAGAGAGCGCATGTTTTGGAGTTGTTCGCCGCTAAGAGGGTGACTTAACTTAACCATGGCCATAGCCATGCCATCTTGTTTGTTTCCTGATAAGTAAAAAGAATCGATGTTGATGGCATTTTTGGCAAGCATGGTTCCCACATGACCTACCACTCCTGGCTTGTCTTTGTTTTTAAAGACAAGGAATGTGCCTTGAGGTTTGACTTCAAAACGAAAATGATTGATGGCGGTGATGCGAGGATGTTTATGATCAAAAACCACCCCTGATAAGGTGACGGATGTATTTTTGAGGCCTTGAAGATGGAAGGTTAGGGCGTTGTCATGGGAAGGTGATGGATGCGGGCTATGAAGTCCTTCTTCTATGGTGAGGCCTTTGGCAGCAAGTATATTTGAGGCATTGGCATAAGAGACAAATTCTTCGGTGATGGGTGATAAAAACCCTTTTTGGATAGCCAGAGCAATGAGGTCATTGGCTTTGCTGTTTTGGAGTGTTTTGGGCAGAGAAAAACTGAGATGCATAGGTTGGAAATGGGATATCTGTACAGCAAGACTAGCAAGTTTTTCTGCTAGCACCATATAGGCTTGTAGGGGAGAAGATAGTCCTTGTTGGTGAAATCCTGGGATATTGACAGGATGATCCACCACTTGTTTATTCAGACATTTGCGGATTTGATGAACGATGGTGATGCCCACAGCGAGTTGGGCTTCTTCTGTGGCAGCTCCGATGTGAGGTGTGCCATAAACCTTGGGGTGTATGGTGAGCTTGGCATTTAATCCCTCTGGTTCATTTTCCCATGTATCGATACCACAAGCACTTATGGGGCCGTCATTGAGACAGTGGAGTAGATCTTTTTCATCAATCACACCACCACGTGCGGTGTTAAGTACAAAGCTGTCAGGAGGCATCATCATCAGATGATCTTTTCTGATCATCCCTTTGGTTTCTTGATTTAAAGGCACATGTAAGCTGAGAACATGGCTTATTTCACAGAGTTTTTCAAGGGACTTGATGCGTTTGACGTGGGTATTATGAAAGACTTGAGGAGCTAAATAAGGATCATAGGCGATGACATTCATGCCAAGTCCTTGGCAGATGCGTGCCATCTTACTTCCCACACTTCCTAGTCCGACAATACCTATGGTTTTGCCATGAAGCTCCACTCCTGTATAGAGATGTCTGTTCCAACCACCTTGTTTTATTTCGGTGTATGCTTGGGGTAGTTTGCGTGCCATGGCAAGGAGCAGGGTGGCTGTCATTTCAGCTGCAGAGGTGGTGTTTTTATCTGGTGCATTTACCACCAGAATACCTTTTTGGCTAGCATAGGATAGATCGATATTTCCTGTTCCTACCCCTGCACGTGCCACCACCTTGAGGTGTGGGGCACTATCGATAACTTTTTTATCTACAGCTGTGGAACTTCGTGTAAGCAAGACATGAATGTTTGCTAGGTGATCGAGTAGCTCGTCTTGGCTGAGATCGTATTGGATATGGATAGTACAACGTGGTAGTTGGTGGAGGGCTGTGATAGCTTGTTCGTGGAGATGTCCGGTAACAAGGATGTGATGATGCACGCAAATGCCTCTAGCTTTGAAGAGAATATATGGAAAAATGGAACACATAATACAATTCACACTGATGATGATGATAGAAAAAAGCATGAACTTGGGCAATATCTAAAACCATATCTCTGTGGTATATGCTTGTTTTGGAGTGTGAGTGTAGGAGGTTTTGTGGTTTAGTAAAAAAAAGAGGTGTTATGCAGTCTCGTTTTCTTCCTTTTAAAATTCTTGGTATCCATCATATTGCTATTGCCAGTGAAGATGGCGTAGATGGAGACATGTCTCAGTTTCTTCGCGATCTTCTTGGCTTAGATTTTTTGGGTGAAGAGGCAGTGCATGCAGAAAAAACGCACACCAGTTTTTTTGCCAGTGCTCATGAGGATGTCTCAAAGAGTGGCTTGAAAGAACACGCTAAGACACAGCTGGAGATTATTTCTCCTTTAGATTCTTCAGGGGTTGTAGCGAAGTTCCTTGCTAAAAGAGGTGCAGGTATTCATCATCTGGCTTTTAAGGTAGATGATATAGACAGTGCGGTGATATATCTAAAAGAACAAGGAGTGCGTCTTGTGCACAACGTTCCTCGCCAGGGAGCTCATGGCACACGGGTGGTCTTTATCCATCCTAAGTCCAGTGGTGGTGTTTTGGTGGAATTGGTAGAAGATCCTAGGACGGCTCAGAGCTAGCTGCTGTGTTGTTTGTTGTATTCTCTGAGGAGGTGGATTTGTCGGCTTTTCTGCGGCGTATGGTACGGCCATCTTTATCCACCAATGAGCCATGTTTGTCTTCGAGTGTGGTTGCCATGGTGTTGAGTCTGGTGGCAAGTTCATTGAGTTCATCGCGTTTTCTTACAGAGACTCGGCTATAATATTTGCCTTCAATAATGCATTCGGTGAAACGTTTGATGGAGATCAAAGGGCCATAGTACTTATGTGTTAGACGGAAAATCACCGAAAACAAGATGATGATATAAAAAGAGAACAGTATGGAAATATTGGTTAGGTTTTCATTATAGATATCGTTATTGGTTAGAGCTCTTTGATCATCTGGCGCAGTGACACTAAAGATCTCTTGGACATGTTGATATTGCTTGCTTTGAGCTTGGTGGAAGAGCCAAAAAGCTAATCCCATAAAGACAATAGTGATGATAATCACATAGAGGCCGAGTTTCACTTGAGCAAAAGGATCAATGAGCGTTGATTTGAGTGACCGACTCTTGCGTAAAGCCGAAGCTGATATTTTAGGGTCCACGAGCACATCCTTCTTGCAAAAAAGCATGGTAACAGCGAAGTAAAAAAGAACACTATTATGATAATGATGATAATGCTTCTATGATACCATCGTACAATGGTTTTCTTTTTTAAGAGTTTTCTTTTTAAGTCTAGTTTACGTTTAGTTTATGTTTAGCGAGTGTTTAGCGAGGAATCATCTTATAGAAAAGTGCAAGTGCAAGTGCAAGTGCAAGTGTAAGTGTAAGTGTAAGTGCAAATAAGCCATATTTGTTAGAGTGTTTGAGTCGAGCATGTAGCTTCCTTGGGATGTCTTTTAAAAAACGTGTGTACTACAGAACAGATCTTGATGGATTTTTCAAAGAGTGTTTTCGGGATGAAAATGTGCTACTTTAATGCTTTGCTATAGATCTTATGGTTATGATGAACATGTCTTTATGGGACTGTCTCATATGGGTATGTATTTTACAAGAGACCATCTATAACCGTGTTTGGAGCGAATCTGCTAGGCTAGCTAATAAAATAAGCAGATAGAAGCAGATAAAATAAGCAGATAAAATAAGCAGCTAAAGTAAGTAGATAAGTAAGCAGCTAAATAAACTTAAGAAAGATGATAGAGAGTGGATGCTCTCGTGGATATTGTGATTTTATTTGATGTTGAGGTGAGAATTTGCACGGTTCAAGACATAAGCGCAAACATTCCAAAGGGCGGCGCAAAAAAGGACAAAAAAAACGAAAAATGATGCGTAAGCGTCGTAAGCTTAGAAGAAGTGGTCGTTAGCCAGTATGAGCTCTTGTGGAGAGTATGTACATGTACTAGTGGGGTATGTAGCTAGTGGATATGTAGCTAGTAGGTGGTATGAATGTGATATATCAGCTTTCATCCCAGATCTGTTTGTGTAGTCTGCTATCCAGGGTAACGTCTTTGAGCTCTTTGTTTTTAAATCTCTAAAAAATAGTGCGTACGGAATACATCATAGCTGTGCGTATGTGGTGTCGTACGCTTCTGTTTTGCTGAGTGTTTTAATCTATCTTTGTATGTTGTGTTTGAGGGTATTTACTTGCCTTTTAGGGCAAGTAAATAGGGTGTTTTTTGCAAAAATTCCGTAAAGTACAAGATTTTCCATTGTTTTTGGCCGGTTGCCTATTCTATAATACGTATTACAGCGTTTGTAACAGAGAGCATTGAGTTGGTTGTGGTGGGAAAAACAGCTGACTTAGCTAAGACATTACTCTAAGGGAGGAGAGTTGTGATTGATTTTGTATATAAGCTGAAGGATATTTTGCCGCAATGGCCCACTGATTCAACATTATCAGTGGAAGATATATCTTCGGCTACAGAAACGTCTGTGCCTCATGTGATTCAATATTTCAGTGATGGTTTAAAGAAAAGTCTAGATGTTACAGATAAGATTTCTCATGATGAGGCCAAGACAGCCTTAGTTCAACTGACTCGTGAGTTACGTTCAGAGCTTGAAGCGCGGAGTCGTGAGTTAGCACAAAAGCAGGCGCAAACTCTTGAGGCATATGAGCGGATGATGTTAAGGATGCGTCGGGAATTACAGGGCCGCAACTGGCCAAAAGCTTTTCGCACATTGAGTTATTTTGCTGGTGAGAATCGTGAAAATCTTCCTGATGATTATTTGATATCTTTGTGTTCAGATATTGTTCGTATCGGTATTAAAGCTGGTGAGAACATTCAAGAATTGGGACGTTGGTTGGAGATGGCTGTGGCTGTGGGCTTGCATCAAAACTCCAAAGAGGGAGTGGAAGAGGCTTTGGATCTCATTGATGCTTATTCAGAAGATTTCTTGCAAGAAGACACAGGTAAGGGTGCTTTGTTGTTAGGCAACTTACTTTCTGCCATTGAAGAGCGTGCTGCACGTTTTGGTTTATGGGAGGAGTATGGCTCGTTGATCAATCAATTGTATCCTGAACATCATTGATAGTTATGTGTTAGTTTTCTTGTTTCTAGTTTTATATACAGCGATTTTATATACAGCGATTTTATATACATTAGGTCCTGTGGGTGGATGTTGGCTATTACTACAAGGCGCGTTCATCTTTGAGAGCAGCCATTGCTGAGTTCTTTGCAGATTATGTTGCAGTGGACACGCCTATTGTGGTGCCTACTCCTGGTGTGGAAGTGCATATGCGTTATCATGACACTCACTGGGTGGATGTTCATGGTAAGCGTTGTTCTGGTTGGTTACGTTCTTCACCAGAGCTTCATATGAAGCGTTTATGTGCTCAGGGTTTGAAGCAGATATATCAACTGGGGCCGTGTTTTCGTGCAGCAGAAGACTCTCCATGGCATGGCTTGGAGTTTTACATGTTGGAATGGTATGCAGCCCCTATGAGTTATGAGGAGTTGATGTATCAGACAGAGGCTTTTCTTAAACATTGTTTTTTATCATCATCAACGCGTAAGCTTACAGAGTTTACGCGTTTGAGTGTTTATGAGTGTTTTGAGGCATTTTTAGGGATTCAATTGGTGGATTGTGATCCTGGGTTGCCTTCTTTACTCAAAGAAGCGGGTGTTTTTTCCATTACAGAAGCTGATGATTTTGAGAGTGCCTATTACAAGGCCATGCTTGAGGTGATTGAACCGCGGTTTGCTTCTAAGAGTGTATTGCTTTACAACTACCCTCCTTCCCAGGGTGTGTTATCTCATTGTGTTAAGGGTCGAGCTCAACGGGTAGAAGGGTATATTGATGGTGTAGAAATCACCAATGGCTGTGTGGAGCTTTTAGGGCAGAAAAATAACCGTTTACGTTTGCAAGCAGCTAAAGAACGCAGAGAGTGTTTGGGTTATGAATCACCAGATCTTGATGAGGATTTTCTTAAGTCCTGTGATCAGTTGCCTCTTTCTTTATGTGGCAGTGCTTGTGGTTTTGATCGCCTCTTAGCTTTGATACTGGGTGAATCTTCTATTCGCTCGTTAGTATAAGTTTGTTGAAAAAAAATCCTTTTTTTACATATCGCCTTAACATGTCGCTTGGCATAGAGAAGATTTTTTCTATGATCTTTGTACTGTGCTGTTTGTGTTGTTTTACAAGGATGGGTTCTATGCAGGTTATGGTGATGATATTGTATGGCACTTTGCTTGTGTTGGTGTCTATGACAGCTATGTCTATGATCGTAGAAGTGGCTCAAACGCAGCATTATGGCAGGTGTTTAAAAGAACTGCTTAGCTCAAAAGATCAAGAAGGTGACGGCAAGACAAATCACAAAGACTGGGAAAACAAGGAAAAGGAAGATCCTTTAAGTGAGTTAGCCCAAAAGCCTCCATGGTTTTATGTGCGTAATGAGCTGAGTGATGAGTTATCTGTGGCAGATGTGATGGGTATGAAGAGTAGCAAAGCTTTAACCATGAGTTTTATGGAAAGTTATTGTGGTGATTTTAAGTCATCGTATCAGGCTCAGTTTGAGTGAATAAAGAGGGTTTCGTGATGGTGGGTATGTATTTGGTGGTGTTGGGGTGGGTGGTGTTATCTTTGAGTTATTACGTCACCGTTAAGTCTGTGTTGCCTCATGTGAGCCAGCAGGTGGAGGTAAGACATGAAGGGTAAATCTTTGAGAGTTGCTGTAGAGGTTGCTGTAGAGAAGGTGCGGGGATGTATCCAAGAGATCATGATGACGTGCAAGCAACGTGTAGCTTCTTTTCAGCTCGATACCTTCAAACTTAAGTGGAAAGATGTGTTGCTTCCCACAGCCATTGTGTTGTGTGTGGTTATTTATTGGCTGGAAGGGGAGAGTTGGAAAACGTACCGAAAAACACTGGATACCCACCTCAGTACAGCAGAAGAGGATAGTGCTGGTAAGGGCGATGATTTTGCTCGCGATGTGGAGGTGTTGGTGAGAGTGGATCTCGGTGGCAGTGTTTCTTTTAAGAGTGGTGAAACCTATTTACTTACCAAGTATATGCCTTCATCTATGCTTTCTGCTCCGCAACGCAGAGAAGATGTGATGGAAGGGCGATGTGTGTTAGGTGAAGTGTATGTGTATGCTGTGGGAGATCAAACCTTTATAGGTTTATCTCGTATGCATGATGTGTTCGTGTATAAAAAAGAGTTATCAAAAGATATTTACTTGCTTAGTAAGGATAAGGTGTATGTATATCCGAGTTGTCCAGAAAAGCGTGTTGTTTATCGTTCTTTTCTGTAGCCTCTTGGGTGGTTGGTGCTCTGTGGTGTATGCGGAGTCTGATCTTTCCATAAGAGACAGTGATCAGCGTGTGTCTATGGTAGTGGGAGGACAGCGTATTCTTGAACCACCATTTGATAGCCAAGTGGTTATATCGAAAAAAGGAGTGGTGAATGTCAAATGGCTGAGTGATGGTAGGGTGTTGCTTACGGCTTTGCGTAGTGGTGTGATACTTTTTGATCCTACCCCTGTGAGTGAGAGCGGAAGGCGTCTTTTAATTGATGTGAAAACCGTTTATCAAGCAAGGAAAGCTGCCCCGGATGTTATGTCTCGCAGTAAGAAAACACAGAGTCTATCTAAAGAAGAGATAGCAGCTGCGAGTTTAAAAACCTTGCTATCTCAGAGTTGGTTTCAACAAGCCACCACTATTCGTTCTCATTCTGAGGTAGCAGTGGACTGTTTTCATCCAGCTAAGAAAAAAGTTCTGCAAGCTTTGATGAAGCATTTTGCAGAGCGTTTTATTGTGTGTAAAAACGCAGCTTATCATCTGATGGTGAAAGTGAAGACAAAGAATAAGGGCAAGCGTGAGGATGTTCGTCCGGTGTTGTGGTTTTCTGGTGAGCTTCCAGATAGTGATGATGCCACACATGGTGATGTGTTGCAGGAGTGGAAGATCCGGGTGAGTCCTAGCAAAAAAGACAATACCTATCAACTTACAGCAAAAAACTTTGTTGTAGACATCAAGCATCTGGGTTACTATTCTGGCTCTTTGCAGAGCCGTGATATCTCATTTTCTTATACCATCAAAGCTGGGGATGCATCCTCATCAGGCCATGTTTGGACGCCTTACACTCTTGCTGATTCCTTGCTTCTCAGTGAGCTGGTTTATGAGATCAGGAGGGAGAAAAGTTCATGGAATCGTTATACCGAAAATCTGCCTATTCTTGGTGTGTTGCTCAGTTCGTCATCACAAAAACAGAGCAAAGAAGGCGTGGAGGTGTATTTTTCTTTGTCTCCTTTGGTTTCTGTGTCTTCTTTTTGAAGATGAGCGTATAAAGCCAAAACAAGCTTAAACTTAATAATATAGAGATATAACTCACCGGTTATCGTGGGAGGTCAGTATTGAGACGGATCTATTTAGATAACAACGCTATGATGCTTCCCACTGCAGATCATCTTGCTGAAGTGATGCAATGGGTGGGTGATTATATGGGCAATGCTTCTAACACTCATTGGGTGGGAAGACGGGCTAAGTTGGTACTGGAAAAAAGCCGTGAAGCTGTGGCAGATTTGCTCGGAGCTCATCGTTCTCAGTTGGTGTTTGTCTCCGGTGCCACTGAGGGCAATTACATGATATTATCTGCGGTTTTTAAGAAGCTTCAGCGCTCAAAAGTGCTCATAAGTGGAGGAGAGCATGTTTCTCATTGGCAAAATGCTAAACAGTTAGCCGCAGAGCATGGTTTGGAATATATAGAGATTCCGCTATTAGCATCTGGACAGGTGGATGAGTCAGCCTTGTTAAAGGCTTTGGATGATGATGTGGGTTATGTGGGGTTGTTTTATGTGAATCATGAGACCGGTATAAAAAATCCCATATCTGCATTATGTCCTCTGATCAAGCAGCACGCTCCTCATTGTTATATTCATATTGATGCAGCTCAGGCTTTAGGCAAAGAAGATCTGAGTTATGTGGCTTCCAGTGTTGTGGATTCACTGACTGTGAGTTCAGCAAAAATAGGTGGGTTATCTGGTACAGGGGCTGTGTATATAAAGGATATGGCAAGGTTTGAGCATTATATGGTAGGAGGGCAGCAAGAGAGAGGCTTGCGTCCTGGTACAGAAAATCTTGCTGGAATCATCTCTTTTGGTTTACGTTGTCGTCATGTCCATGACTATCCTCATTGGCTGTCAGCATCTCGTGAGTTATTTGCCTATTTGCATACGTCTTTACGTGCCATTCCAGGGGTTCATATCCATGGTGATATGCAATACTCTTCGCAATTAGCCTTATCGTTTTGTTTGAAAGGTCGTAGTGCGTTATCGTTACAAACGGCCATGGAGCAATACGGAATTGCGGTGGGGCATGGTTCTGCCTGTCAGCGTGAGCCATCATCTGCATCATCGGTGTTGTTATCTATGGGAGCGGATGCTTGGCAGGCATCTCATTCTTTGCGGGTGAGTTTGTCAGAGCATCAAAAACGCGAAGACTTAGAGACCTTCTTAGGTGTTGTGACAGGTGAATTTTATTAGCCTAGAAGATATGACATCTTTGTTTTGTAGTATGCTTGAGGAAAGCTCGAAGAGGGGTTAGCCATGGGATAGACTGAGCTGATGGGATGATGAGATGATGAGATGATGAGATAAGAGGTTAGGGTGAGTGAGTTAAGTCGGTTGATGGGTATTTTGAGTAGTCGTCATCCTTCTGTGGCGTTGTATGTATGGTTACGTCGTTTGGTTTTACGGCTTGGGCATCTTATCGGTGAAGTGTTGATATTTGTTGTGGAGATATGTCGTCAGATCATATCACCTCCATTTCGTCTTCGATCGATTCTGTATCAGGTGGATTTTATAGGCTCTCAGTCTTTTTTTGTGACCGTTGTGGCAGCTTTTTTCACCGGTGCGGTATTTGGCTTACAAATTGGTCATATATTTTCCATGTTTCGTTCTCAATCTTTGATTGGAGCCATCACCTGTGATGCTTTAACTCGTGAGTTATCTCCGTTAATCACCGGTTTTTTGATGGCAGGTCGTGTGGGATCTTCCATGACGGCAGAAGTGGCAGCCATGAAATTTACCGAGCAAATTGATGCCTTGAAGGTGATGGCTGTCTCTCCTATGTCTTATCTTGTGGTGCCTCGTGTTGTGGGATCGTTGATTGCGATTCCTGCCTTAAACATTGTTTTTCTTTTGCTTGGCAGTGTGGGGGCATTTATGGCTTCTAAGTATTTTTTCTATGTGGATTATGGCACGTTTATCCATCATACATTGCATATAGTCACTATGGCTGACTTGGTGTTAGGCTTTTGGAAGTCGGTGGTGTTTGCTGCAGTGATCAGCATAACCTCGTGTTATTTTGGTATGAAGGCTCAAAAAGGCAAAGGTGGCATTTCTGTATCCACAACACAATCTGTGGTAACAGCATTGTTGTTGATATTGATTCTTGATGCACTGATTACCTTTATGGATATTGTGATTTTATGATCGAGTTCTATCATGTGAGCAAATCTTTTGGCACGTTTAAAGTGCTGGATAATTTGTCTTTTTCCATTGGATCTGGTGAGTTGGTATATATCATCGGTCGTTCAGGGGAGGGCAAATCTGTGGTGATGCGTCATATAGTGGGATTGTTATCTCCTGATCGAGGTCAGGTGAATATTCACAACCAAGACTTAGCTTCATATACTCCTAAGCAACTTGAAGATTACCGCAAAGATGTGGGATTTTTATTTCAGCATGGTGCTTTGTTTGATTCCATGAATGTTTTAAAAAATGTTATGTTTCCTCTCCGTGAACGTGCTCAAATGCGTTACGCAGAGATCAAAGAAGCTGCCGAAGAGGCTCTTGCTATGGTGGGATTGAGTAAGGCATTGCGTGCTCGTCCTGCAGAACTTTCTGTGGGGGAAAAAAAACGGGTGGGACTTGCTCGTGCGTTAGTATGTCAGCCTACTTTGATGCTCTATGATGAGCCCACCACCGGCTTGGATCCGATGTTAAGTGATATGATCGATAAATTGATCATGAAGATCCAGCATTCCTACACCAACCTCACTTCGGTAGTGATCAGTCATGATGTTCAGGCGGCATTGTATTATGCTGAGCGGATTATCATGCTAGCAGGAGGTAAGGTGCATCTACAAGGACCACCTCAGATATTTCATCATTCTCAGGATGCTTTTGTCCGTGCTTTCATTGCAGGAGCAACTTAATCTGAGTGTTTGCTTTGTTTTTGCTATAAGCGGGGGTACTCGGGTAGCTTGCTTTAGAGTTTTTAGCTCGTTTTTGCTCGTTTTTTAGTTGGTTCTTTGTTTGATACGTGCTGCTTTACCGAAGCGTTTGCGGAGGTAATAGAGCCGAGCACGACGAACGATACCACGTGAGATCACTTCGATGGATTCGATGTATGGGCTATAGAGAGGGAAGGTTCGTTCAACACCGATACCACCAGAGGCGATTTTGCGCACAGTGAAGGTGGCTGAAGCACCGCCAAGAGTGTCGTTTTTGCGTTTAATCACCACTCCTTGATAAGCTTGAACACGAAATTTACGATCAGCAAAAGGAATGAGTTTGCCAGGTTTATCTTGTTTTTCTTCAATTTTATAATGCACCTTAACGGTATCACCGCTACGAAACAGAGGGATATCTTTCTTTAAGGATGAATGTTGCTTGGTTTCAAAAGCTTGCAATATGGGTGATTTCATAACACTGACCTAAGCGAAGTATGGATACAGGAAGGGTTGTATGTAGAGTTTGAATGAGGGCTTGTCGGGAATAATAGGTATAGGGAATATAGGCTTATGTTTAGCAGTTAATGATGAGGGATTAATGATGAGAGATTTTCAAATGAGTTCACTAGCCTAACGTAAATAACTTAGTGTAGTGTAAGGTATTATGACGGGTTCAGCAAGCTGAAAATTTTGCGTTCATGGTGGCTTTAAGCTTATGGCTAAAGGTGTCGTTATTTCTTTATTGATGGGTGTATGATAGGTGTGCATGTTTAGGTGTGCATGTTTAGGTGTGCATGTTAAGAATTGAGGGTGTTTTGAGGATATGTGACATGGCTGGTCAGGATGGCTAGTGCTAGTGATACGCAATGCGTGCTCTGTGCTGTGTGAAGAAATAGCTATCTTGCAGACTATCTTGCAGACTATCTTGCAGAATAGCCGTCTTGCAGAAAGCTAAGAACGAGTGAGTTTACAGGTGGTTTGGCTAGTGGTTTTACGAGGAGGTGAGCGGAGTGTCTAAGGCCAGGTTTTTTATGTATAAGCTTGCTGGAAAGCTATGCACAGCAGAAGCTGTAGCAGCGATGCGTGGTGCTTTTGCCCATTATCCATCTCATCCTTTAACCAAGCTTCTCTATGATCCTTATGCTTATAGGTTTTGTAGTTTCCCTTTCAATCTTGTCTTCTTTTTTCCACCTCTTACCATTCCTGTATTCAAATTCTATTACCGTAAGTTGATGCTTTGTGCCTCATCTTTGTTTATTCGTTCTTATAAAGCTGAAAAATGGTTGGATCAATATATCGAAGAACACAATATGGATCAGTGTGTATTGGTTGCAGCAGGTTATGATACGTTTTCTGCTAGGCGTAAAGACTTGGTTGATCAGTTGCAGGTATTTGAAGTGGATTTGCCAAATGTGCAAAAGAAAAAACGTGAGGTGATGGTTCAAGTCTTAGCTGATAAGAGTGTTACAGAGCGTATTCATTATGTGGGAGCTGATCTTTCGAAGGTTTCTTTGCTAGAAGCCTTAACAACTTCTGATGCTTTTGATCAGCAGAAGCCAGCTTTCTTTTCCATGTTGGGCTTGTCTTATTATTTACAAAAAGATGTTTTTTATGATGTATTGAAGAACTTTTCCAAAGATTTTGCTGTGGGATCAGTGCTAGCTGTGGATGTATTGCTCACTGATGAATCTTTGGCTCATGAGCATTTGCAGTACAAGCGTCATATTATGGATTTTGTGAGTGCTTTAGGTGAGCCTATGGTGTTTGAGACCAATTTGGATGAGCTTAAAGATAAGGTGGCAGAATTCGGTTTAAAGGTTGTGGAAAGTCGTTTAATGAATGACATGGCAGGAGAGTTGGGCTTGCAAAATGATCCTTCATCTCAGAAATGCTGTTATGCGTTTGTGCTTTTTGAAAATATATCTTCAGATGTTAAGTAAGCTTTTAACCGGTGCGTATGAGCGGCGATGGATAGCACTCACTCCACGGCGTTGTAGGGCGTTTTTGTGGGCTGGAGTTGGATAGCCTACATGAGATGAGAAGCCATAGCCTGCATATTGTGGAAAGAGGCGTTCCATGCGTTTGATGGCAGAGTCTCGATGGGCTTTGGCAATAATCGATGCAGCGCCAATACAAAGCAGCTCTTGATCACCTTTGATGATGGCTATTTCACGGTGGTGGCGATTATGGCAGTTTGCAGAAAATTCATCGGCTAGATTGAGTGGAAAACGGCCATCAATGCAAACCAGAATATCTGAAAAGTACTCTGTGGTGCTATGATGTGGTTGTGAAAAGTTACAGGTGCGTGCAAGTTTGATGGTGGCTTGTTGCATAGCTTTGATGCTTGCTTGGTGAATGCCTATTTGGTCGATGATATGAGGTTTGATGCTAGCTATAGCATAACCTCTGCATATCTTTTTGATGAGGTGTGCTGCTGTGTTGCGCTGTTTTTCTTTTAAGCTTTTAGAATCACAAATCAGCTGAACATGATGATGAGGTAATTGGTTGAGTTGAGGTATATCGAGCATGACAGCTGCAGCAACTACGGGCCCTGCAATACAGCCACGTCCCACCTCATCCACTCCTATAACGCTATCAAAGCCAGCATTATACCACCATCGTTCACGTTGGTCTCTGGGTTGGTTGAGTCCGGTGGTTATAGCTGTGCACCCCGGCGAGCATGTGCTTGCTGGTGCGGGGAGTTTGAGATAACGCTTATGCCAGATACAGTTGGTGTTGTGGCATGATGAGAGCATTCTTAAGTGTTTTCTGTGTACTTGCTGATCATGGTGGTGATTTGTGATTTAGCCACTGATCCCACTAAAGAATCCACAAGCTCTCCTTTGTGAAAGAGAGCAAGATAGGGAATAGAACGTACTGAATACCGTGCTGGTACATCCACATGTTCATCCACATTGAGTTTTCCAATCACCACTTTGTCGTGATATTCTTGGGCCAACTCATCTATGGTTTTGGTGATGGCCATACATGGTCCACACCAGGGAGCCCAGAAATCTACCAATACTGGCATGGGATTATCAAGGACTTGTGATGAAAAATTATCATCACTAAAAGTTTGGGTATAGGGGTTGGTCATGGTGTAGCTTTCTTCTGGGTTTTTGGTTTTTGTTTGCTGTTTTTGTTTGCTGTTGGGTGAGGGGAGCTTGTAGGTGGTGTACAGCAAGCTGTGTTGTCACCACTCCTCGTCTTTTTCCTCTATCACCAATATACTATGGGGTATGATGTCATCATTTGTCAACAATGGGCTTTTGTATGAGAGGATATAGCTGCTGTTTTGTTGATGATCATGTTATATGATGGACGCTGTTTGATTTTTTAAATGTGTATGCCAAGAGAGTTTCAAGAGAGTTTTTTGAGTATATCTTCCATTAGACATTTCCATACCCTTACCAAGCCGACTATCAGCTTGTTGGTGGTGATCAGTGCACTGCCGGGATTTTTGTTACCTCAATCTTCTCTGCCAGATATGTGGTTGTTGATTGTGATGGTGTGTGGGGTGTATTTGTGTTCAGCTTCAGCGGCGGTGTTTAATCAGGTGTTGGAGTGGAAGATCGATAGCACCATGTCCCGTACCGCTAGGCGATCTTTGCCAGCAGGGCATATGCCACGTTGGCAGGCAAGTCTTTTTGCTTGGTTATTGGGCATAGGTGGGTTGGTTGTTTTATGGTTTTATGTTTCGCCATTGTCAGCTTTGATAGGGTTGATAGGGCATGTGTATTATGTGATTTTTTATACGCTGATTTTGAAAAAACGCACGGAAATGAATATTGTTATTGGCGGTGTTGCAGGTGCTGTGGGGCCGTTGATGGGGGCTGCTGCTGCTGGATCCATATGGTCTTTTGAGGCATGGTTGTTGTTTATTCTTATCGTCCTTTGGACCCCTCCTCATTTTTGGTCTTTATCGTTGAAGTATCAAAAAGATTATGCACGGGCGGGCATTCCCATGTATCCTGTGGTTTATGGAGAATCTGCCACACGGCGGATGATTTTTTTGTATTCTCTATCATTGTTACCAGTGGTGGCGTTGTTGTGGGTCAGTGGTTTGTTATGGGCTAGTTTTTTCAGTTGTTTACTGACGTTGTATTTTGTCTATTTGGGTTGGAAACTCTATAAAGATAACAATAATAAAGGAGCTATGCGGCTGTTTCATTTTAGTTGTATTTATGCTCTATTGGTATTTGTGTTGATGGCCACAGAAAAATGGTGGGTGTTGGTATAGTACTGTATGGCAATGACGACAGGATAAGCACTGTCAGCAAAGAGATAAAAGCAAAACAACATAAAAAACAAGAATTAGGCTTTTTGTATCTTATAGATGTGTACATGGAACGAGGAGAGAGTGGTGATTGAGCAACTGCAAAAAGTGATCGAAGGAGAAATCAATCCTTATTTGGCTATGCATCAAGGAGGTGCAGAGTTGGTGGACTTTGCTGATGGCATTGTAACTTTAAAGCTTCATGGTGGATGTTCTGGGTGTCCATCATCTCAACTCACTCTTTTTAATGGCATTGTACCTATTCTTAAAGAGCATTTTCCTGATGATATTGAAGATGTGGTATTAGCCCATTAATAGCCCATTGACAGCGGCTTGCTGTTATGTGGCTGGCATGCATTCTTCTTGATCTTGGCTATGAGCTGGTTTTATAAGGCCTAGCTCATGGCTCATCCTGGCTTTGACATTTCAAATTTAGAAAAAAACGTAACACACTAAAATAACAGGCCTTTTTTTAAGCCATCTTTGCTCTTTTGAGCAAAGATGGCTTTTTTATGTGTTATCTCATTCAACTTCACAGCCATCCTTATTTAAGCATCTGCTCTTCATGATCCATCTATCCATAAGACATCATCTCTCATCTATGGATATAAATGACTAAATGAAATGTCCTTATGGATTTTTGAAATTTTTATATACAATCATGCTTTCTCGATATACGGCGCATATGACACTCTTCACCCAACAAATAAGGAATGCTTATCATGAAAAACACCCCCCATTCACAACCATCACAGCAACGCGGCAGTTATACAGCGTGATCGTTGATCACTTTATTTATTTACTTATATAAGGATGGTATCTATATGTTTTCAAAAACCATGACCAAAGAAGAAGTTCAGCAAATTGCGCGTAATATTAAAGCATTTCAAGACAAAGCTGCTCCTTATGATCTCTATAGCGATCACATCATAAAGCATTTACTCTTGTCTCCATGG
>MPNI01000038.1 GCA_002238945.1 Proteobacteria bacterium bin106
TTTTATTGTCACGAGAGTAGCCATAATTAGAAAGAGGACACTTTGTTCCTTCCATATACACCGAAGTAAGATCATAAAGAACAAGAGCTCCTTCTTTCAGATGTTTTTTTGCCAGTTTTTTTTCGATGTTATCTTGCTTTTCAAGCAACCAGTCCATCGCTTTATAAAGATCATCTTTCTTTGATTTTGTTACGCCAAACTCAAGGCCTAACGTTGATTGAGGTAAGTGATGGCTTGGATTATCATCATTGTTCTCTAGATCTTTTTGATCACATTCCCAACCTCCATGCGTGAGAATTTTTGTTTGTGGATCAATGATGCGAGATGCGATCATTGCCATACAAATGGAATGATATTTTGATTTTTGATCCCCGATTATTCCAGGGATATTAAGTTTATTCATAAAGCCTTTCACCGCTGCCACATGGCCGTGACTCAAAGTTCTTGTAACTTTCATGATGTCTTCAAGCCCATCTGTTAAGATAGTAGCATTTTTATTTTTAAGAAGACACTTAATTTGTAAGATGCGTTTTTCGGGCAGCTTAGTGATGTTAGCTAGAGTTTGTTTATGACTTCTGCCATTTTCCCAGTATGAACGGCGAATGAGTGTGGTTTTTTTGTCTGATCCATGATTTGGAACTACCTCAACATACATGTTTGATCCCTTTGGTTTATGACGGCGTTAAGCAGGCTAATACATGGCTATGATTATAGCATAAAAAAAATAAAAATGCAAATCAAATCTGAAATTTGATGTGCATTTTTTCTTCAAATTACATGAACAGTTTTTGAGGCAAAAAAAAGCAAGAAAAATCCCTCAATCCCTTATGTAAAAAGGGATTGAGGGATTAAAGGGGGTGGGTTTCTTGCGAAACTTCAGAGGTAAGTTTTCAAGAAGATTTTATCAGAGCTATAATGCCCATAGTATATAATGTGTTTAATTCAGAATTTATATTGTATTTATGATTCTTGGAAGTGATGAATAGCAAAAAAAGAGGGTTTTTTATTTCTATCCATTTTTTGTTAACAAATTATCACTGAATCTATATGAATAATATTGGTTTAAATGCGTTTAATATAAGTGATGATCATTAGTGGTTTTCTTTGAGTTTTTGTAGTAGTGCCATGTGATAAGGCGTGTGTTGTTGTTTCACAAACCAGCCATTACGATACGGATATTCTTTTAAAGAAGCTGTATAATGGCCAAGGCTTAAAGAATAGGAGCACAATCTATCTAGCCATCCTTGCTCAAGAGTGATCTTTTGCTTGTTGTAAATAATAGAGCATAATTCTTTGCTGAGTTTTTCAAGAGCTGGTTTATGGTTTGTGACAATATATGTGACAGAAGTGTTGTAGATATCACAAAGCAAACCAAAAGCACTGAGCCATATGAGTTTTTCATAAGCACACTGGCGATATCTTAGCTGGTCTAATAGCTTGAGGGATAAGTCATTATAATGAAAGATATTTTCCATAATATGACTGTATGGTCCTGTGATAACACTTTTTTTTCCATCTTGAGGCTTATGGCCTTTTGAGGCGATGGCAAAATAGATCAGTAGTTGAGTAGGGGAGGTGATATGATGTTTTAAGAGAATATCATCATAAATGCCGTTTTGTAGAAATATCAATTTATCAGTAACTTGGGTAGGGAGTTGAGAAAGAACGGTATGGAGTTGATCTATGCGTACACATAAGAGAGTGGGACGTGATGGATCCAAAGAGGATAGCTGGCAGTTGCGAGAGTATCCTTTACCTTGGGTGATGTGTTGAAAAAAACCACCTAATCGACCTAATCCTACGATATTGATAGCATGATGGGGATGAATGTGGCTCATAGAGATCATAGTGATGTGATGACGTTATCAAAGGAGCAAAGAGGCATGTTGTGGTTAAGGTAGTAATAGGCATGCAGGGTGTTGGTTAGTAATATGGCAATGGTCATAGGGCCAACTCCTCCTGGTACGGGAGTGATGGCATAAGGAAGATGTTTTACCTTGTTAAAATCCACATCGCCCACAATACCATTGTCGGTGCGATTGATACCTACATCGATAACGACAGATCCTTCCTTCACCCATTCTTCTGTTATGAGTCCTTGTGATCCTGCTGCCACAACAAGGATATCGGCTAGGCAGGCGTACTGTTGGGGTGATTGGCTTTCTGAATGTAGGGTAGTTACGGTACATTCACTATGAAGTAGCATTTTAGCAAGAGGAGCCCCTACTAAAGCGGAATGGCCTACCACAATAGCATTCAAACCAGAGAGTGTGTTTGCAGGGTTTGGTAAGTTGTGTTTGATGAGATGCATGCATCCTAGAGGTGTGCATGGAAAAAGGCCTTCTTGATTGAGAGCTAGTTTGCCTTGATTCCAGGCAGTGAGACCATCCACATCTTTATAAGGACAGAGCGTTTGGATGATATCCATTCCCCTAAGAGGTTCAGGGAGGGGAAGTTGTAAGAGCACGCCATCCACTGAAGAATCTTCAGATAAATCATCTATCAATGCTTCAAGCTGCTGGCGTGATGTTGTGGTAGGTAGATGGTGGAGTAGAGATTCCATACCGATATCTTTGCAGGCTTGTTGTTTTTTGTTCACATAGATTACAGATGGTGGGTTATCTCCCACAAGAATCATGGCCAGTTTGGGCGGTCTATATCTTTTAAGCCTAAAAGCAGTGATGTGCTCTTTTAGGTTAGCCATAATGCGGCGAGCGTAATCTTTGCCATGGATGAGTTTTGTCATAAAGAAAATGAGGCAGTTATGGGAGATGTGGATGGATAGGAATATTTCAAAGAGTTTGCGAGTTGTTCAAGGTGGAAGCTGAGGTTTGTTGGTTCATCAAAATAAGGGCCAAAACCTTGGGAACAAAGGAACATGTTTGCTTGCAGGTTTGTGCTTTGTGTTGTTGGTGTTCCACCGAGTCCTTCTGTAAAAGAGGGACGTGCATAAGGCGTAACCTTAACACACTTTTCTTTAAGGCATCTAGCTTTGTTAGGGCTGAGGTATTCTTCAAGACGTTTTTGGGCTCGTCGGAGGCGTTTGATGGCTTTGAGAGCTCCTGGTGCATGAACACTGGTTTCAAAAGAAACCAGTGTATTTAAAATGAGAGTGGAGTTGCTTTTTAGAATATGAGTTTGTTCTTGGGGGATAAATATGAGAGAGGGTAAGTGGTCTAAATCATCGTTGATGGTGTTACTTAGACCACTTGCCACAAGAGAAATATAGGAAAGCGGTTGTGGGCGAGTGGCATGGATAAGTCTTTTGTGTTGTTTGCTTGTGAGTGATCCTAGATCAAACCATCTCATCAGATCCCAGGGATTGCTAGCACATATCAGACGCTTGCTTTGGTAATGGTTTTGGCAAGTGGTAACAGAAAAGTTGTGATCTTGTTGTATAGCTTTCATGGCCGTTTCTTGAAAATGGATATCAGGGTTACATGGTGTGTTATGAAAGATGTCAGCACAGATATGGTTGAGTTGTGCTGAGTGGAATGGGGCTATGTTTTCGTCCTGATCTTGGGGTAAGCATGCACAGAGCTGTTTGATAAAAGCTATGATCTGATGAGGAGGCAAGAGTCCTTCTTTTGTGGGTTGTGGTAAGAGCCCTAGAAATGCCATCAGTGTGTGGAGGAAGCCTTTATGGGGAGGTGATGAGAGATGATGGATGAGGTTATTATAGGTTTGGCGAAGAGTATGGAGTGATAGGGCTATGTGTTTTTTGGTGGGTTTTTTCTCAAGTAGAGCTATGGTGATGGGATCATGGAGCAGTGTGGTGAGTTGATCGAGCGCTTTAGCGGTTTTTCTATCACTAAAAGCGGTGATGGTTTTGTGTGAAAATAGTTCATTATGGCAAAAACGATGCAGTCTTTGAGAGGTTATCACTCCATAGGTTTTGATGGGTGTGATATGGCTGAGTTGTTTGGCACCAAGGGTGTTTTTGATGACAGCGATAGTGGAGGCAGGTAGTAAAAAGAGCCCATTACCCCAGTTGGTGGTATTTTGCGATGTGGCTGTTTGTGATGTGATGGGATGAGGTGGACATCGTCTTCCTCCGGGGCCACAAAGCGTATCGATGATTAAAACTTTAGAGTGAGGAGAATATTTTGTTAGGGTATGGAAGGCAAGGGCTCCAGAGATGCCTGCTCCAACAATGACATCATCATAGATCATGGGGATAGGGTTCCGTTGAGTGGGTAGGATGTTATTTGATGGTGTTTTTTCTTGAGGATTGACGTTACAGTGGATCATCTTTAGAGTAGATGATTACATGATGTTTTTTAAGAGATCTATAGTAAATAGCAAAAATAGTGAGCCATAGATGAATCACCCAGCGTTGGTGGCAAAGCAGATTTGTAAGAGTTTTGGTTCGAAGTTGGTACTTGATAAAGTCAATCTTCGTATTGAGGCAGGAGAGTGTGTTTCTTTGATCGGAGCTAATGGTGCTGGAAAAACCACTCTTTGTGAAACGTTGCAGGGATTTTTGTTACCAGATAGTGGAGAGGTTTGTATATTTGGTTACTCTCCTAGAAAGCAACGCTCTAAGGTGCTTCCTCTGTTGGGGGTCGTGTTACAGGATACGGTTTTGTATAAGCGTTATACGGTGTTAGAGACTTTGGAGCTGTTTAAGAGTTTTTATAAAGATACGCCTGGTTTTGATGATATTATGGAGAAATTACAGCTTGATAAGGTTAAGCATAAGTATTTGATGCATCTCAGTGGTGGGCAGAGACAGAAAGTGTATTTGGCTTGTGCATTGATTCATAGGCCGAAGTTGTTATTTCTTGATGAACCTTCCACAGGATTGGATCCTGAGTCGAGACAAGTGATGTGGCAGATGATTCAAGAGCTTAAACAGTTGGATTGTTCTGTTCTTTTAACCACTCATTATCTTGAGGAAGCTGAGTATCTTGCAGATACTTTGGCTATTATAGATCAAGGTAAGATTTTGGCTTTAGGTCCTCTACAAGATTTGGTGGGACGTTACGCTCAATACACCACTCTTTCTTTGGTTTTTGATGATCATCACCGCAGGGGACCTGCGGTGATGGATGAGATGATAGGGAAGTTGCTGGAGCGTAAAGAGGTGGTTAAGATTAAGAGTCAGGTGCGGCATCGTTTAGAGGTTTATTTACAGCCCTCATCGGCCTCTCTTGGTGAGGTGTCTGTTATGCTTGAGGCTTTGGATATGAAGCCATGTTCTTTGCAGTTACGACGAGGCTCTCTTGAGGATGTGTATATGCATTTAACAGGTAAGCTACCTGTTGTGGATGAAGTTCCTTTCTTTCCAAAAGATCAGACTTGAGGAGAGATGATGAAGATGATGAAGATGTTTTATCTTTTGGTGCTTTGTCGTTTACGGGAATTTCGCCGTGAGCCTTCTGCTATCTTTTTTGTGGTTTTTTTTCCACTTGTATTGATGACAGTGATCTATTTCATATTTGACTTTTCGGCAGGTGATAAAGGCGATAGAGTTATTGATTTTATTGTTCCAGGTTTGTTGGCTTTTAGCATATTTACTACATGTCTTTTTGGTCTTGGAATGACTTTTGTGACTCATCGTCGAGAGCAATTGTTGAAACGTTATCTTATGACTCCCATGCCCACATTTGTGTATATCCTTTCACATCTTGTGGGGCGCCAGCTGATTATGTTAGTTGAGATGGTGGTGATTATGGGATGTGCTATGGTTTTGTTTGATTTTTCTTTTAAAGGCTCTATATGGTTATTTCTTGTGTTATGTTCTTTGGGTACGGCGATGATGAGTTTTTTTGCTCTCGTTCTTGCCTCACGTACTATTCAGACAAGTTTTTATAATGGACTGGCTAATTTGATACTGTTGCCTTTGATGTTATTGGGAGAGGTCTGGCGTCCATTAGAAAATCTGCCTTATTGGTTGCAGATGGTTTCAGAGTATTCTCCTTTAACCCCTTTGGTCACAAGTGTGCGAGATGTGGCTTCTTCTGGTGCCACAGTAACGGATGTTTTGCCAAGAATTGTTATCATGGCTGTATATACAGTGGTCTTTGCACTGTTAGGCCATCGTTTATTTGTATGGTATAGCCATAAGTAACTATTTGTGAAAAAGGAATATAAAGAAGTCAAGAGACATGATGACGACTATGGTATATAGCTAGGGCATATAGCTGTGGTATATAGCTAGGGTATATAGCTAGGGTAGAGCTATGATAAGAAAAGATGAAGAGAACAGAAAAGTGAGTATAAGAAATATATAAGAAGGGTAAAGTAAGCATATAGAGATATATGATCATACGGGGCGTGGCGCAGTCTGGTAGCGCGCGTGCTTTGGGAGCATGAGGTCGCTGGTTCGAGTCCAGTCGCCCCGACCATTTTTTATCTGCTATCTGTTTGCGTGTTTATTCTTGATGTGTGGTTGATGGTTAGTTGTAAGAGTAATGAGTTGTAAGAGTAAGATGTTTTTTTCTTATCATCATCACCCATAGTGGCAGACACATCCATAGCCACCACCAGCTGAGCTGGTTATGTTCTGTGGTGGTGGGTTCTAGGCTTTGAGCATGGGCCACAGACTTGAGTCTGAGTGTTCCGCTACAGCCATTACCAATGGGCTTTCGTAGGCTTTCCGTGTTGGTATCTTGTGGTAGAGGGACGTCAACACCAGTGGCTAGTAGTTGGGAGAGATCACTTTGAGATGAGCATGTGGTTGTTACGGTGCCGGCTACACTAAATGGCTGAGGTGCTGAAGCACTGGTTGCATCGACATTTTCCTCAGTTACTTTGTAAGTGTAAGATCCTGGAGTTACAGGGCTAGAAGATTCACAAACTTGCTTCATTTTGGTGATGCGATCTTTTGTGGTTTGTTCTGTTACGTTAAGCAGTTTATATTTTTCAGCACCGCTGAGTATGTTTTTGCAAAATTTCTTATTAGCAATTTCAGCATCAGATTTTAAGATAGCAGCGATGATATCTACAAATGAGACAATGTATTTATCGGCATAATCGAGGCTGTTAAGAATAACTTTGTCAAAGAGTCGTTTGTCATCACGGGAGGTTTGCTTTCGGGCTTCCCATAGTGTTCCGCTGAGGAGCTGTCCTAAATAGTGAAAACCATTTTGAAGTACCAAAAAGTTGTATAAGTTCAGAGGGTTTCCGTTACGATCTTCATAAGTACCTGTTTCTGGTCCTTGATATGTAAACGTTGGATGGTGAGTTCTTAGACATTCTCCTTTAGGTCTTGATACCATGCCATAATCTTGATGGTCTGGTTTTATGGCCGATTCACCTAGGCAGGTATCTCCTGTGGCAGCAAAGGTAAAGTAATCAGCGAGTCCTTCATGTATGGCTGAGGTATGGTATGCGTCGGGATAATTATCATTGTATCGTTTGGGTTCAGGTTTGCCTTTGCTTTCTATGAATACTCCACGAATATTATGTGTGATGATATAGTGCCCGAGTTCATGTGCTGAGATATCAAAATCATATGCGATATTTTGCATGTCTTTGTTATCGTTTCCGTAAACAATCATATGAAGCGGTTCACTTAAAGTTTGTCCTCCAGGGTTTTTTTTGGCTAAATCCTCTGGATATATACCGGTATAGAAAGCTTGACCGGGTTGGGCAAAATCCCCGGTTTCTTGAGACTGTATAATCAAAAAAATGGGAGATGGATCCGGAGATTTGAAGCCTAAAGATACAAACCATTCATACATGCGATTGACATAAGAAAAGACATGAGCTTGGCGTTGAGCAAATGTATCACTGGAATAATAACTAAACACACCATTACTAAAATGTAATCTGGAGGGTTGGAGGTTGCCAAGTAGTGACGAATTTTCTGGTTGTTCGGTTTCAAGTTCAGGATTTCCTCTGAATCCATAAGGTTTGAAGGAATCCAGCAGAGAATTTATAGAGAGTCTTTGTGAGGATAGTGTGTATGCTGCTATTGCAGCATACAGGCGAGCTGGTTTACACTCATTATTATTTCCTCCTAAAATCACCCTTTCATTGGCCAAGGCATTATTGGTAGATCTTTGTGAGCATACATTTACTAAAAAATTCTGTTTTTGTGTGTTGGGATTGAATGTGTAAATGTCTTTGAGGTTGGCGCAGGCATGGCTTGCGATACGAACGTAAGAAGCGAGTCCGAGGTGATGGAATGTGGCTTCATAGTAGCTGTAATTGTATAAAAACTGAGCGCATATTCCTGGTACAAAGTGATCATCTAAGGATAAAACACAGGAATGCTTTGCAACCAAAGATAGCTTTTGAGGATCAAATGACGCGTCATCATCAGCAAGAGCGGTTGTGAGCATATCTGTAAGGGCCTGGTTTTTTTGGTCATGGATATTCATGATGGCTTTTTCAAAGTGATCTGAATCATAAATTGATGTGGGGATACCTCCGACAATACTGATAGCATCGTTGTGCATTTTGATGGCTTTGATATGAGATTTCCAGATGGGCAGAGAATGAATGGCAAGTGTGTATTCGTAAGAGATGCGTCCTGTGGGCTTGACGGTGGAGCGAATCAAGGCAGGAGTGATAGCGGGATTGTCTATTATTTTCTCGAGGGTTTTTTGTATGTAGCTGTCATCAACAGGCCCATCAAGACTGTTATTGTTAGAGGCTTTGGTACTTTCTAGCCATGCTTCAAGATCTTCGTTATCTTCATCTTCGCTATCATGAGTAGATGAACTGGACGATCCTGGAGCTTCTTTGTAGAAGCGTATAGAGCGTCTTTTCTCATCTTGTCGAGATACCGCTGGGGTATTTTCTTTGAAAGTTGAGAAATCATGAGAGTGATTTAGGGATGCGATGGCAGAATTGAACGGGTTGAGTGTACCGAACATCATAACTGTCCACATACATAGTGTGACAATTTTCACACAACATTTCTGAGCGATATTTTGTTTTGTTTTGTGTTGATATAAAAAGTTCATAGATGAGGCATGAGTTGTGTGTAGTATATAGAATAGTGTTTGCTTAATGGTTCAGAGCTCTTTCTTACTTCAGTTCTCCTTTTTGAGGTCTTCCCTAGAAGAACTCATCTGAGAGTTAATCGGAATTTCTTGTATAAAACAAAAGTTATTTTTTTGTTTAATTTGGATGACAAGCTATACAAAAAAAGAGATCATTTCAAGCACAATTTACATCGTCAGATATGAATGCTCAGATCCATAGATGTTTTTTACATAAGCAGACCAAAAGTAGGATATTAAGGTTTTGTGGGTACTTTGAGAGTTAAAAATGGCTCTAAGTCATTGGTTCATAAGTCTATTTTGAGATCTCAGATGTAGAAAGCTCAGATGTAGAAAGCTTCTTTCTTATTATCATGATTACCCATAGTGGCAAACACATCCATAACCACCACCAGCTGAGTTGGTTGTGTGGGTTGTTCAGTTCTGATGATGTATCAAGAGCTTGGCCATGGGCTATAGAGTTGAATGAAAACATGTCACTACAGCCACTACTGCTGTCGGTGTTTTCAGGTAGTGTTTCACCATTTGAGTTGTTTTGACCTGCTTGACTTGTTTGCTCTGTACTTGTACTACTACTACCTCCATTGCTTGGGGCAATGCTTCCAGTACCGCTACCAGTACCGCTACCATAGGTCAAGATAGTGTCTTGACGTCGGTCTCTTGGAGATTTACATGTTCCTGTGGAAGTAAGTGCTACGTCAAATGAGCGAAGTCTAGTTGCGCTGTATGACACTGTTGAGGTTAGAGCATACGTTGTTGTAGTGCTTGTGGGACAGTTGTTACGCATTCTATCGATGCGAGCTTTTGTGGTGCTTTCTGTGATGTTGAGCAGTTTATACTTATCAGCAGCATCGAGTAGGGGTTTGCAAAATTGTTTGCCAGCTATTTCATCATCAGAGCGTAAGAATGCTTCGATGATATCCACAAACGAGACATTCTTATTTGGTGAAAATTCTAGGCTATCGAGAATCGTTTTATCAAAAAGCTTTTTTTTACGGTTATTTTTTAGGCTTTTTCTGGCAGTCCATAGCATGCCTGAGAGGAGTTGTCCTAAAGAATGAAAATAATTATTTACTCGAAGTAATGTATATGTATTTGATTTGCCGGACGTCTCTGAACCCTGGTATGTAAAAGGTGGTTCTGCAGTTCTTAGACAGTTTTTATCAGATAGCCCTATACTTGCTATAGGCTTTGTTTTGATTGTTTCAGCTAAACAGGAATTTCCTGTGGCAGCAAAGGTGAAGTAATCAGCGAGTCCTTCATGTATGGCTGAGGTATGTTCTGGGTTGGGATAGTTATCATTGTAGGCCTTGGGTTTAAATTTGCCTTCTGAGTCTGGTTGTGTTGTGAATTGTGCATTAATATGATGTGAAATGACATAGTGACTGAGTTCATGTGCTGAGACATCAAAGTCATAGGCAAGATTTTGTTTGTTTTTTTTGCTGCTATTGTTTCCGAAAGCAATAAAGTGCTTTTGTGTAAGTTGCGCTAGACTTGGATTATTAAAGATGCCGCTATAGAAAGCTTCGCCGTCTTTAATAAAGCTACTGGTTGTAGGAGTTTGCACTATCAAATAGATGGCATCTGAAGTCCGAGATTTGAAGCCTAAGGATACAAACCATTCGTACATGCGATTGATATAAGAAAAGACATGGGCATGACGTGAAGAAAGTGAGGAGCTACCTTTATGGGTGAATGTACCATTCTCAAACGTTAGTGCCGATGGCTGAAAATCACTTCTCCTTGGTTTACTTGTTGATCCAGTGCTATGACTCACTCCATAAGAAGGCAAGAGTGAATTCAGTAGAAAATCTGTGGATTCTAGAGAGTTCTCAAGCAGTGTTTTCTTATCTAAACTTGAAGCAATAAGCGGATCTGTGGACCTACATTCTTCAGTGCCTCCTGCTATGATGCGTTTGTTTGCCAAGGCATTTGGGGAAGATCTTTGTGAACATACCTCCACAGCAAAATCTCTTTTTTCTGTTTGGGGGTTAAGTGTGTAGATATCTTTGAGGATGGCACAGGCATGACTTGCTATACGGGCGTAAGAGGCTAGTCCAAGGTGATGAAATGTGACTTCATAATAGCTGTAATTGTATAAAAAATAAGCGCATATTCCTGGAACAAAGTGATCATCCAAGGATAAGACACAGGCATGTTTTGCAACCAAAGATAGCTTTTGAGGATCAAAAGATGTGTCATGTTCAGCAAGTGAGTTACTCATCATATCTATGAGTGTTTGATCTTTTTGGTCATGGATATCCATGATGGCTCTTTCAAAGTGATCTGGATCATAGATAGATGTGGGGATATCTCCGAGAATAGTGATAGCATCATCGTGCATTTTGATGGCTTTGATATGAGATTGCCAGATGGGTAGAGAGTTTATTGCCAAGTGGTATTGGTAAGAAATGCGTCCTGAGGGTTTGGCAGTGGAGCGAGTGAGTACCGGAGTGATGGCAGGATTGTCTATCATGTTCTTTAGAATTTTTTGCATGTAGCTATCATCAACAGGCCCATCAAGGCTGTTATTGTTAGAGGCTTTGGTGTTTTCTAGCCATGCTTTAAGATCTTCACCGTCTTCATTATTTTCGCTATATGGTGCTTCTTGATAAAAACGTACAGTGCGTTTGTTTTCTTTTGGAGGTGGTGTGATGTTTTCTTTGAAAACTGAGTAATCATGTGAGTGATTTAGGGATGCCATGGCAGGCTTTAGTGGGCTGATTGTGTTGAATACAATGAGTACCCACATCCACAGTGTGAATGTTTTGAGGTAGCGTTTCCGGGATGGGGTGGGTTTTGATTTTGTATAATGTGGATATAGAAAGTACATAGAGGAAGTGCTCTTTGTGTATTGTGTAAGTAGGACATATGAACATATACATATGAAGGTATGGAGAATGTAAGTAACTCGGAGCTTTTCTTTCTTGTTTTCATTTTTCTTAAACCACCACATGCTCGTAACTCGGAATTTTCTGTATAAAAAAAAGCAATTTTTTGTGATGTGATAAAGGCTGAGATACAATGAAGAGTTCATTTTTCATATCAATAGGATGTAGATGCATATCAATACAAAAGCAAAGCTAGAGGGCTGATTGATTCTTTTGTGGATGTTTTGAGAGATCTTTGAGAGTTTGCTGTGAAGGGCGTTTATATTTCTATAAGTTTGTGGCTTGTAGAAGGTAGAAGAGTCTTTTAAATCATTGGTTCAGAAGTCTTTTTTTCCTTGCTGTCATCACCCATAATGGCAGACACATCCATAGCCACCACCAGCTAAGTTGGTTATGTTTATTGGGGGAGGACGATGATGCATGAAGAGCTTGGCCGTGAGCTGTAGAGCTGAGCTTAAGTGTTCCACTGCAGCCATTGCTGTTGGTGTTTTGACGGATAGAGTCTAGAGTGCTGCCTTTAATATTTTTAGCATCTGAGCTGTTTTGTTCAGCTGTAACTTGCGAAACTTTTGTTATAGGGATCATGTTCTGAGGTTTGTCAGTTGGAGATTTGCATTTGCCTGTGGAAGTGCGTGCTACATCAAATGGAGGAGTTGTTATTTTCTTTGCACTGTGTGCTCTTGTTTGGGGAGTACCAGTTGAGGCTGGACAGTTCTTGCGCATTTTGTCTATGCGAGCTTTTGTGGTGCTTTCTGTGATGTTGAGCAGTTTATACTTATCAGCAGCATCGAGTAGGGGTTTGCAAAATTGTTTGCCAGCTATTTCATCATCAGATTGTAAGAATGCTTGGATGATATCCACAAACGTGACATCATCTTGTGGTGAGTACTCTAAGCCATTGAGAACCATTTTATCAAAAAGTCTTTTTTCTTCTTTATTTTTGAGGCTTTTTCTGGCAGTCCATAGCATGCCTGAAGAGGAGTTGTCCTAAAGAGTGAAATGAATTTTTTTGTAGCAAAGATACATATATATTTTCTGTTGTGCCAGATGTTGTGGTATAATTTTCTGTACCCTGGTATGTAAAAGGTGGATTTGCAGTTCTTAGGCAGTTTTTGTCTGATATTGATACCTTTTTTTTAGGGGCTACGTTCATTGTTTCACCTAAACAAGAATTTTCTGTGGCAGCAAAGGTAAAGTAATCAGCTAGTCCTTCATTTATGGCCGTGGTATGGTCTGCGCTTGGGTAGTTATCGCTGTAGCGTTTTCTACTAAACATTATATGACCGCTTTGTCGTTGCAGTCGTCCACGAATATAGTGTCCATTGACATAATGAGCGAGCTCGTGGGCCGAGATATCAAAGTCATATGCTAAATTTTGCAGTGTTTTGTTGTCTCTTCCGAAACCAATGATGTTTTTTCGTTTCTTATCGTCACCTGTCGGTGAGAAGGAATAGAAAGCATTTCCGGCTTGGATCCAATTATTGGTGTTATCGGTATGTACAACCAAATAGATGGGATCTGGATAAGGTGATTTGAATCCTAATGATGCGAACCATTCGTGCATGCGACTGGTATAGGAAAAAACATGTGCTTGACGTGAAGAGAGGTCATCTTTATGGGTAAATTTACCGTCATTAAAGGCTAGTGCGGTTGGCTGGAAATGCCCTGTTGGTTTGCCCACTGATTTTTTTTTATTAGAGTTGCTAGCTGCATAAGAAGGTAATAGTGATTCGAGTATAGAGGTTGTTGTACTTTTTTTTGTATCTGTAGCTGCAAGCTCTGAAGAGCTTGTGGCTCCACACGTTTCTGTTCCTGCAACGATGAATTGGTTTGCTAAAGCATTTTTGGCAGATCTTTGTGAGCATACCTCCACAGCAAAATCAGTTTTCTTTGTTTTAGGGTTGAATGTGTGAATGTCTTTGAGGAGGGCACAGGTGTGTTTAGCATGACTTACGAGTGGATTGTAAGAGGCTAGTCCGAGGTGATGGAATGTGGCTTCATAGTAGAGATAATTATATAAAAATTGAGCGCATATTCCTGGTACGTAGTGATCATCCAAGGTTAAGACACAGGCATGTCTTCCCTCTAAAGATAGCTTTTCAGCATCAAAGGAAGCGTCATGCTGAGCAAGTGTGCTACTCATTATCTCTTTGAGAGTTTTGTCTTTTGTATCGTAGTTTTCAATGGCTGTTTCTTTAAAGTGGTCTGGATCATAAGTAGATGCGGGGATATCTCCGACAATGACGATATTGTCATTGTGCATCTTGATGGCTTTGATGTTGGTATGATGAAGGGGTAAAGACTGAATTTCAAAGTGATATTGATAAGAGACGCGTCCTGAGGGTTTGGCAGTGGATCGAATCAACACGGGGATGATGGCAGGATTGTCTATCATTTTAGTGAGGGTTTTTTGTATGTAGCTGTCATCAACAGGGCCGTTAAGGCTGTTATTGTTAGATGCTCTGGTGTTTTCTAGCCATGTCTCAAGATCTTCGTCGTCCTCATTATCTTCGCTATCAGATGAGGTTAATGATCCTGGAGCTTCTTTGTAAAAGCGCACTGAGGTTCTGCTTTTATCTGGAGATGATGTTGCATCGGAGTGTGTTTCTTCTGTGTGAAGTGATGAATCATGTGATGTATCTTCATCTCCATGAGCATGAACCGGTCCTCCCCAAACATCTAGTGGGCTGATTATGCTGAATATAATGAATATCAGTATATGTGGCATCAATGTTTTGTTGTGTCGATGTTTCAAGGCAGTATTCGTATTTTGAATTTGGGTGATTTTTTGAAAGTGCATAAAGTGGTTTATAATGTCATTATAAAGGGTGTTATATTAGGGTGAGATATTTACGTGGTTCTAAGTGATATAGAGCCATCTCGTGCCTTAAATTTTTTGTTCTCAAGCATGACCTATCATCTGGTTCTTTTCAGTTCATCGGATTTTTTGTTATAAATCATAGTGATTTTTTATTGTTTGAATATGGTGGAATGGGCTATGATGAGACATATAGACACAAAGACAGGTTGATATGTATCTTGTGTGCGTGTGTTGGTAGCTATTTTGATAGCTATGTTTGATAGCTATGTTTGATAGCTATGTTTGATAGCTATCTGATTGCTTACCATGAATGTGGTTGTTGTTTTGTGACAGATGTGTATGGAATACAGAAAAGATGGTGTTTTCAGTATGCTTAAATGTTAAAATAGACATAAAACGAGATTGTTGAGAATATTGTTGAGAATGAGAAAATCAAAGAGCAAGAGAATGAAAAAACTAAAGTAGGTCATATGAATCTTTTGTTAGCTGATGATTCTTCTGCCATTCAAAAAGTCATCACTTTATCGCTTCAAAAGAGTGCTTATAGTGTGGTTGTGGTGTCTTCTTTTGAAGATTTGAAAAGTGAGCTTAAGCGTAAGTCTTATGCTTTATTGATTTGTGATGGTAAGCTGTCTGGTTTGAGGTCTGCTGAGATGCTCAAGGAGGTGGTTCAGTCTTACAGCTCTCTTAAAGTTTTGATGCTTAAGGGGAGTTATGATGGTTATGATGAACAGGCATTTTGTGATGCTGGATTTGATCACGTTCTTGCTAAACCCTTTTCTATGGCTGATATTGCTTCTCATGTCGCTTCTTTGGTTCCTTTGACAGATCATCAACACAATCATTTGCCACCCACAGATTCTCAACTTTCGCGTCACGGTGCGACTGCTGTTGCAGATAGTTCTTCAGCATCATCGTTTCAGGTAGCTCTTAGAGAGCCTGATAGTCGGTGGCAAAAAGCTTTTGAACCTTATCCTGGATCTCATCAAGTCATGACTCATCAGGTTAGAGATTATTCAAAAGGGTCAAAAAATCTTAAAGGTCAAGAACAGCAGCAAAAAAAAGCTAGAGAGGACTTGGAGCGGTATGGGTTATCAGAGCCTTCTAAAGATACAAGAGAGCCTCATCGAGACGATGTTCCATCATCTGCAGATACTTCAGTGCCTTCTTTATCTTCACAGGCTTTATCTTCACAGGCTTTATCTTCACTGGATATGGATCTGATTGCTGCGGAGGTGTATTCGCGATTACAGGCAGGGATAAAAAAAGAGATTTATCATCAATTGGAAGTGATGGTAAGGGGTGGTGTAGAAAAAGATATTAAAGAGCTTATTCGTGAAGAGTTGCAGAAACTTGCTGAAGAGCGTTCTAGGCTATAAACACAAGTAAAAAGCATAGAGATGTTTTTGAGTGATATCTATTATTTATCAGCAGTATGACCAGTGCATCATACAAAAAGAATAGATGAATAAAACCTGAATAAAATATTGAGAAATAAAAGTAGAGATATATATGCCAAAAGTTGTAGCTTTTCTTGATGAGATATATTTGAGAGAGCTTGCTCAACGTTGTCTTATGGAAGATATACCCACTAGAGATATCACCACAACGAGTTGTGTGGAAGAGAATCTATGTGGAGAGGCGATGATTATTTCACGTCAGTCAGCTGTGGTGGTGGCTGGTTTAAAGCTATGTGAAGTGGTATTTCAGCTCTGTGATGTTAAGGTGGAATTTACCTCTGAGGTGGAGGAGGGTGCTTGTTTGGGTTTTTGCGATGTGGAGGTATCGCAAGCTTCAGTCCCTCTTGTTATCGCCACTGTACGTGGACGAATGAGTGCTTTGCTCAAAGCTGAAAGGGTGGCCTTAAATCTGCTGGCTCGGTTATGCGCTGTTGCCACAGCGAGTTATCAGCTTTCAGAAAAGTTGACAGGTTACAAAGCGCAGTTACTTGATACCCGCAAAACCACCCCTGGACTTAAGTTAGTTGAAAAGTATGCTTCTGCTGTGGGAGGAGCTCAAAATCATCGTTATCATTTGAGTGATGGAGTGTTGATTAAAGATAATCATTTATTGGCTGCAGGAGGTATTACGCAGGCTATACAAAGAGTGCGTAGATGTGCTCCTATTTCTATGAAGATAGAAATAGAGGTTACGAGCTTTTTGGAGCTAAAAGAAGCCTTAGATGCAGGTGCTGATATGATCATGTTGGATAATATGAGTTGTGAGGATATGGCGAAGTGTGTGAAATATGTTGCAGGAGCTGTACCTCTTGAAGCCTCTGGTGGTATTAGCTTGGCATCTATATCTTCTGTAGCTCAAACAGGAGTGGATTATATTTCTACCAGTGCGATGTTTCGCGCTCCTTCCGTGGATTTATCGATGTTAGTTACAGCTGTGGATAAGACATTTTCTTCATAAGGGCGTTTGTTATGCGGGCGTAACTTGAAAACAGATAGGTACTCGTGGATCTTATTCATTAGAAGCTGTACTCGTATATCCAGTGACTCGTGAATACCTAATAGACGAGCTACCTACAAAATCTTCTGATAATACTGCAGTTAGACATAACACAATGACTATCATGGCCCCCGATACCGTCTGCTACTCCATCTGAGCAGCTAGAATAGCTATGTAAACATAATGATCCATTTACTTGTGGTATCCATTTTAGAGAAATAGAGCTACGCGAAACCGGAATCACTTTTGAAAGCTGTGTTTACAGTCCCTTGAGCGATGACTACCGCCTTGAGATATGGTGCTGAATACGGTTGTGAGATTCATCTTTTGTATTAAACTTGGCTAAGTTGATAGATATGTACAAGAAATCTCTTTATTCCATCTTTAAGAAACCGAATACTCATAGCAAGAATATCTCAAATATTTTTTCCTGGATAGCTCATCTTGATTGCTATCCATCAAATAAGAAAAGGGTAAATGACAGTCAGATAGAATCTCACTATCTGCTTATCTTTGGCAAAGAAACATGTTACTATGCTAATGAAGTGTTTTCAGATGAGTTTGACAGCATTCTAGGCTATTAGTTAGTATGAGAGTAGAGTTTGGTATTAATCAAAAATTAATCGAAAATAAGTTCCGATAACTTATTAGAAGACTAGAAGACTAGAAGAAATCTGTGTGGTACAGTTTTCAGACAATATCTTTATTAATGCCCCGATAGATACCCTAGAAATCTTCTGAATTGTTGCCATATAAACAAAAACATAAGCTTGCTACCAAGAATCCCTTCAACCCTTCATACGCGTGAGAGAGCTCATGGAATTTCCTTCAGGTGATCCAGATTTTAAAAGCATTCGTGAAAATAACTTCTACTACGTTGATAAGACTAAATATTTAAAAACTCTTATCAAGAAAGGAAAGTACTATTTTTTATCGCGGCCGCG
>MPNI01000039.1 GCA_002238945.1 Proteobacteria bacterium bin106
AATACGTATTCTTGACATTTTAAACATGAAACTTTTGGGCAATCACCCACCACTACACTTGTCATTGTACCTGCCATTATACCTGCCATTATACCTGAATGAGCTCAACCATACTAGTTATTTAGATTCTCAGTATAGGAGGAGCAACAAGAATGGTACAAAGCTAGTCGTATAACCTTATTCGGCTTAGTATACTTACAGTAGAGAAAATTTCTATATAGTCAATAAACATCCGAGGACCTATAAGCTCAGGTTTTTATATAAACACCAATGACACAAAAAATGGCACTATCCGATTTTATCCTACGTTTCCACCCATCTGCACGTAACACCAATCATCATCATAGCTAGAAAATTTCGCTATGTTATGCATTCACAAGTAGCTACTATCTTTCATTTACACCAGCCACAGCTTTTTGATAGCACTGCGTTGCTGCCACTATACCCACTTCTAAGGCGTAGCACATAAGATGATGCCCAACACTGAGTTCTTTAATATCACAGGCGACAGCCTCTAGTAGCGGAGGAATATTAGTATAAGTCAAATCATGTCCAGCATTAACCTCTATACCACACGATATTGCTCGTTGTACTGTCTGCTTGATCTTTTCTAGCTCTGCTGTGTAATCTCCTTGCAAAAAGCTTCGTGCATAAGGCTCTGTGTAAATCTCCACACGATGACAGCCCAGCTTAGCTGCTGTCTCAACACTTGCAAGATCACCACTTTCCACAAACACACTCACCCGAATGCTCTGGCTACGTAGATAAGAGATAATAGGAGCTATCAAATACTCTGAAGCTGCCATATCATAACCACGATGAGAGGTGAGTTCAGCAAAACTTACCGGCACCAGAGTGCATTGATGAGGAGGGTATTCCTTAACAAGATCAAGAAAACCATGACGAATATCACCTTCCCAGTTCATCTCTACGTTATCAGCCTTATCCTTACTATGATTATGGGCAGATATATAAGCGTGCAAGTCACGAATATCACTGCCTTTAATATGACGTTCGTCGCCACGAGGGTGAGCCGTAATACTCTTAATGCCACAAGCTAAGATCAGATCCACAAACCTCAAAAGGTTCGGATCAGAGCCACCTCGCGCATTACGCAACGTAGCAATTTTATTGACATTTACACTCAATGTGGTCACTATGCTTCTCACTATGCATGAAAAAAAACATCAAAAAAAATCACCAGCGCCACAAAACAATGCTTTTGCAGATGTTTGACTCATGGCTCATTCTGTATTATATGCTATGTGTGATGTGTGTACGATGTATTCCATGATGACATATAAAAATGACATATAAAAACTAACAAAGATATACAACACAAGTTCAAACTCACAGACTACTCACTCTAACTTAATCTTATATACACTTTAAGTACACTCAAAGCAGAGTACATAAGCAGAGTACATAAGCAGAGTACATAAACCGATATGATCGCCCTTATTTTACCTTGAATCTATACCATTATGCTATCTTTTCTTATGTATAAACACCACCGATCATAACTGTTACATATCAATATATTAGTGGTTTTGGATCTAAAAACCATTATAAGTCCGTCTGATTTTTTCGCGTTCTTTAAAATTTATACTTTACCAACACTCTCATCTGGACTAAACCAATGAACTAGCAGTACTCAAAAACACTATGTATAGCTCTATAGCCATACTTTCCACATAAGACACACACATTTTATACGTGTTCACAATCTCCATACTCATGAAAGTCATTCTATGTTGTCCATGTCATATCAACAATTTTGCAAGTTTTTTAAGGCCCAAAGCCAAATCTGGATGTTAGCTATCATCGTAGTGGCTGCTCTTAAAGGAAGCTCTAGCCATGCTTCTGAACAGCTCGATTATCCTCCTGATGATCCTCGATACATTTGGCAACGTATCCCATCTTATGACTTTGATGCAGACACAAGCGATATCATCATACGTTTCGATGAAAACTTTTTGTTTGGTTTAGCCACAGCACCTAGTCATGTGGAAGATAACCTCGATGATTCATGGCTTGCACTTGCTCGTGCTGGAGGGGTAAATGCGTACTCAAATGTTGTGGAACCAGAACGTAGAGTGGATTTTTTCTCTAACCCAGAGGTCGATATTGATCTGGCTTATAAAGCCGGCGTGAAGGTGTTTCGTTTAGGAGTGAGTTGGCAACGACTCGTACCACGTAAGCCCTCACATAATCTTATTTGCGTACCACCTCTCTGTAAAAGAGGGATTCAAAACAAAGCAGCTTTACAACGCTACAAAGAGATCATCTCCATGATCAAAGACCGTGGCATGAAAGTCATGCTAACCTTATTCCATCACGACCTTCCTAAATGGGCTATCCCCTACTATTCCAGATACACTCAAGGTAAGCTGGGCTGGCTGGATCCTCATATGCCCACATACTTCAATAGCTTTGCCCGTGATCTGATCCAAGAACTAGGTGATGATATAGATTATGTGGTCACGTTTAACGAACCCACCTTATTTTCCTTTCTCACTTACGTGGAAAATCATTGGCCACCAGGTCACCAAAATAAGCATTGTCAAAGCTTGCCTGGCCTCAATGCCATTATGTGCAGCAATAGTTATTTTGCTGCCATGGATGCCATCAAAAAAGCCCATAAGATGGCTTATGAAACCATCAAAAAAAGCCATCCCCACATACCTGTAGGAATAGCTCATTTAGCCCCTCATATCAAAGATTTTGACAATCAAATCCAAAACCTCATCTTTAAAGGCATCCATAATCGTCTCAAAAATACTTTCATCAATGACTTTCCTGATAGCATCATTAGTCATCTCGATTTTTTAGGGATTAACTATTACAGTGAAGAGCGAGGGTCTATATTCAATTTCTCTTTACCCAGTCCTCTCAACAACACCTACTCTGATGCTGGAAGACAGCTCAATGCTCAAGGATTATGGACCCTACTTAACCATTTTCATCAACGCTACAAAGACACACATCCTCATCTCACATATTTTGTCACAGAAAATGGAATCGCTGATGAAACCGATCTTCTTCGGATGCCTTTTATCATCGAGCATCTCAAAGCGGTTTCTTATGCTATTGAGCAGGGCATTCCTGTGGAAGGATTTATCTTCTGGACCATTTCTGATAATTGGGAATGGGCAGATGGTTATTGTCCCAAATTTGGACTTGTTCACGTCGATCGTAACAACAACCTCAAACGTACCCCCAAACCTTCTTATTATCTCTTGCAGAACATCGTCCAGCATCAACTCATCACCAAAGATATGAACCAGTACGCCCATAGCATTTTAGATGTAGCCCAATCCCTTCGCAGTGAAGATACGACATTTGCTCAACAATGGGATGGCAACCGTGGTTTTTGTCGCAATGAAGATGGCATCCATGGACTAGATGAAGCCATTCGATTGCCCTTTAACCATTTCAAAGAATGGTTCTTTATACCTTGAAAAATCTCAAGTATCATCTTTAAGTACTCAGAGTCACATCCACACAGAACATCTGTGTTATTATTTGAGTCTGGGTACCTTTTCGTGTACACTCGTTTCAATACACCATTTTCATTCACTGATGCCAATCATACACAAAAACTTGCTTGAACTGGCTTGAACTGGCTTGAACTCACTGAATACAAACTATCAAAGCTGTAAACTAAACACGGCAAACACCAACCATAAAACATCATACAAAGGACAAGATCTTTATGCAAAAATTATTAAGACGTATTCTAAGAGGCATATGGAACCTTGTCAAAATATACTTTTTCATTATTGGTGTAGCTGTCTTTACGCTCTTTGTAGCTGTTTCTATGATCTTTTCTTTCAGCTCTCAAAAAGGCTTGGATTTTTTGCTCACAAGCAAAAAAAATGATACACCAAAAACCCTCGCACCTAAAGAAGACAATATGGTGGTGGTAGATTTAGAAGGATCGGTTTATGAACAAGTCATTCCTTCTGTTAAAAAAAAAGACAGTACTTCATCATTGCAAAAACTCTTTCGAAAAAATCGTACTTATATCAGTACCGATGAACTCAACAATCAAATTGAACATTTAAAAAATCATAAACACATTAAAGGAGTGCTATTTAATATCACTCCTACTTTCAGCGTACCTATTCAATATTTAAACGATATTTTACCAGCATTCACATCTCTTGAAGAAAAAAAACCTATCTATTTTTTTGCAAACCGATACGACAAAAGCACTTATGCTCTTGCTAAAACCTCCAAATATATCGCCATCGCCCCTGCATCAGAAATATCTTTCAATGCAGGATCTCTTTGGATACCTCATCTTTATAATGTACTTCAGCATTTCGGTATAAAATTAGAAATTTTTCGAGCTGGAAAATGGAAAGGCTATACCAGCGGTTTTGATGCAAACATTCCCGATTATGCAGCAGATCATCTGAATAGCTATATAAACTCTAGTCTAGATTATGCAGTGAATACTTTGCATAACATCAAAAATCTATCAAAGAGCAAAGAAGAAATTCGTGGCTGGTTTGAAAAAGAAGAGATTTCATCTTATCAAGCTATAAAAGAAGGACTGGTTTGGGGTGTTTTTGTGCTTGATGAATGGAAAGAACAATTGCTAGCCAAATCATCATTATCTTTTATAGATTACCATAAATACTCATGGAGCCATGAAACAAGCACACCTTCCAAAACATCCAAGAAATTAAAAGTTGCATCCGAGGAATCAAATGGATGGCAAGAATGGCTTCAAAAAGACACCAAAGAAAGCACTACCAAAGAGCCAGCTATAGGCTTTCTTTCTTATCGGGGCACTATATCTTTATTTAACAATTCTTCTTATTCCAATCAATTTTCCTACAAACGTGTCAAAAAAGATGTGGAATGGATGCTCGAACAAGATCACATCAAAGCTGTCATCCTCGAAATCAACTCTCCTGGTGGAGGTTTTTATGACTCAGAAGTACTCTGGCAAGAATTGAAGCGACTTAATGATCAAAAACCCATTGTGACCTATGTCACTAATATGGCAGCAAGTGGAGGCTACTACCTCGCATCTGCTACCAGTTATTTGATAGCTCGTCCTATGGCCGTTATTGGATCCATTGGTGTTATTAGTATACGACCAAACACTAAAGAAATTTCTCAAAAGTATGGTCTTTCTGTAAGCTATTTTGGCCCTTCATCGGCAATGGCAAACCTCTTAGATTTCAACTCTGATCTTCAACCAGCCACGCTAGAAAGGGTCAATGACACCCTCCAAACAGCATATCAACATTTCCTCAGGCGTGTGGCAGACTTTCGCGGCATGGAAACAGACAAAGTGGATAAAAATCTTGCTGGTGGCAGACTTTGGACAGGTGTTCAAGCCAAAGAAATCGGTCTAGTGGATGAAATAGGAGATATATCCACAGCTTTTATAGCAGCTGCACGTTTAGGAAAAATGGGTAAAATGAAAAGGTTTTCCATTATCAGACCCAATAAACCTTCAGCTCTTCAGGAATGCCTCAAAGACCCCTATGCCTGCCTTATGGCTTTCCGATCTGCTGAATCCTCATCATCATTCATCTTAAACATACTCTCAAGTAGGTATCTCCAAAACAACGTTGATGCCTTCTCACTCCATTCTATGGATACGTATCTCAAACAGCTACTGAAAAATCCGCAATCAGCTAGAGATATTCAGGCTCTTTTATGGCTACATTTCCAACGCTAATAGAAATCTGTCTCGTTCTTATATTTAAAGTTTGCCTCAATCTTCATCAAGACGCTTAAGAGCTTCAGCAAGATGTTCAAGAAGTTTACGGGTTTTTAGGGAACTCAAAACCCACTGCCTGACCTCTCTTCTTTCCGGGGTGCGTTCTCGATGGTCCATAATGGAGATATAACATTCTTCATAGCGTTTACTGCTGGCATACTTTCTTCCTTCAATCAAAATGCCTCCAGGATCATCTAGAGTTTTATACTTATAAAACTCTATACGCTCACCTCGACGTCTTCTATTGTCATTAAAACTATCAAATGGGCTATGACCACGCCTCCTAACATTATCAAGACATTGCCTTAAGTGCTCTGTAAATGCATTCAGCTTTTCTTTAGTGGAAAAAAAAATCATTTGATAGCCATCGTTTTGATGATAGGACATCAACCATACAGATGTATCATCGATGACTGTCAAAAGTTTTGCTGAATCATAAGTCTTGTTCCAAACCACCAGCTCTATCTGTAAGCTCTTAATGACTTCAAATCTTTTGGCAAAATCAGGATCATCATAGCGATTCCTAGCATTAAACTCCTCTACAAACTCTACCTCTTCTTGGGCATCCTCTGAACAACTCATAACCATAAGACATGCCACAACCATTATCACAACATACACAATAACGTGCAGATGACCTTGTACTCTCTGCTTTATGGATGATAATGGTTCTTTAACTCGCTTCACATGAATCCGTCGTTTGGTTATGATTCACTATGGGCTTTGCTGCTGTTTCATCTATACCAGCTACACTATCCACATGATCTGCCAAGTGATCTGCTTTAACTAACAGTGAAGCTTGTCGGTGATTCTTTGTAAGTGATGAGTCAGAAGTGTCTGAAGGAACTTTTAACAGTGTTTCATCACTGCGTAACATCTTTGAGATAGATCCCACAGAAAGTTGCATCTTAGCAGCAATATGACGAATGGTTTGTCCTTCTTGTCGCATGCGACGACTCTCTAAAATAGCTGCATCCGTGATTTTTCGTGGTGGTCCAAGTTTAACACCGCGCTTTCGAGCAGCACTTAAACCAGCTTTCACACGTGCTGAAATGGTTTCACGTTCGATTTCAGCGATTTCAGCAAAAGCAGCTAACATGGTACGGCGAAAAGGATTTTCATGGCCAAGATTCAGTACAGGTTGAGAAATACTAATAAATGCGACACCCACATCATCGAGATCCAGTATCATCCGAATAGCTGTAGAAGCATTACGTGACAGTCTATCTAAACGATAAACCACAATGGTATCGACTTTGCCTTTATAAGCAGCTCTCAACATCGCCTGTAAACCAGGACGTCTCACTGTCTTACCTGATATGCCTTCATCTTCAAAAGTCAGTATCACTGGTGGCATGCTTTTAAGATTATTCAGCCATCTATTCACAGAAAATCGTTGACTCTCAAGGTCCTGAGTATCTGTAGATACACGGTAATATATGGCGATCTTATCCATCATCTATCCTTACACACATATCCACACACATATCCACACACATATCCACAAATGACTGATTTTTTACAACTCTTATGGCCTCACCGATATAATATATCGTAGAGTTAGCATATAGTTATAGAAAGTTAATAAGGTAAGTTAAGGTGGTGCAAAATATGTAAACAGCCTTATATTACATATTGATATGAGATATGAATCTTCTCTTATGCTCTCTTGTCACAATCAGAGAATAAACACATACACACTTCTATGCACATCTATCTCTAAAACCCAACATGATGATGTGATGATATTTTAACCGATTATCCCATGCAAGAAACCCTCCATTTAACCATAAAAATTGCCGGTGATTCCGGCGATGGCATCCAACTCACAGGAAGCCGTCTTGCTATGATCAATGCATTATTTGGCAATAATGTAGCCACATATGCTGATTTTCCAGCAGAGATTCGTGCTCCTAAAGGGAGTTTATTTGGAGTTTCTGCCTACCAACTCCAAGTGGGCAGTCAAGAAATCTTTACTCCAGGAGATGCACCCGATCTCCTGGTTGCCTTTAATCCAGCAGCCTTAGAAGTCTGTTTTCATCAGCTTAAAGAAGGGGCCATGATCATCGTTGATGAAGATGCATTTGTAGCAAAAAACTTAGAAAAAATAGGCCTTAAAGATGATCCTTTAGAATCATCTCAGCTCTCATCTTATACTGTGGTTAAAGTAGCCATAACAACAAGCTTAGAAAAGCTGTTTAGCGATAGTGAGTACACAAAAAAAGAAATTCATCGCTGTAAAAACTTCTTTGCTTTAGGCATGCTTTGCTGGCTACTCAATAGAAGTATTGAAGATACCAGTCAATGGATGGAAACAAAATTTCGTGAAAATCCTGCACTGGCAAAAGCCAATATCAAAGCCCTCAACGAAGGTTACACTCAAGCATTTGTCAGAGAGTTACTCCCTCTACCTTATCAGATTCATCCAGCTACGTCTTGTTACGATCCTAACACTCAATACCGTTTTATTACCGGCAATACGGGTATTGCCTTAGGACTGTTATCAGCTGCTGAAACCAGTCAAAAGCAGCTCTTTTTTGCCACCTATCCCATCACTCCTGCGAGCACTATCATCAATGACTTGGTAGCATCCCCTTACCCTCATTTGATGGCTTTTCAAGCAGAAGATGAAATGGCTGCCATAGGCAGCGCCATCGGTGCTGCCTATGGCGGAAACTTAGGTGTTGTTGCCACTTCTGGACCTGGTTTTATACTGATGAGTGAGTTTATCAATTTAGCTGTCATGAGCGAACTTCCTTGTGTGGTGATCAATGTACAACGTGCCGGACCTTCCACTGGCATGCCCACAAAAACCGAGCAATCCGATCTACTAGCTGCACTGTACGGCCGTAACGGTGAATCTGCAGTGGTAGTACTGGCTCCTCACACTCCCGTACACTGTTTTAGTGTTACAGCTCTGGCATGTAAAATTGCCATTGAAAGAAACTGTGTGGTTATACTCCTTTCAGATGCTTATCTAGCCGGAGGCCATCAGATATGGCAGATTCCTGAAATCTCATCTCTACCTACCATTTGCCCAGCTAAGTTACCTGACAGCAAAGATTATGCTCCCTACAATCGCGACCCAAACACCTTAGCTCGTTATCTCGCACCTGCTGGCACCAAAGGCTACACCCATCGCATCGGCGGATTAGAAAAAAAAGATGGAACAGGAGAGATCTCCTATGATGGCAATAATCACCAGCGTATGATCGCATTACGCGACCAAAAAATCCAAAAGGTGATAGACCTGCTACCTCCCCTAGAAGTAGAAGGTGCGTCTTCTGCTGAAACTCTTATTATCAGCTGGGGCTCGACTTATGGGCCTCTTAAACGCTTTGTGAAAAAACACCTCACAGCCTGTCAAAAACACGAACGTCTCGCTCATCTGCAACTGCTCTCACTGAATCCTTGGCAAAAAGAACTTGCCGGTATTTTATCAAACTACACGAACATCATCGTCATAGAACATAACCGCTCTCAAGCCTGTAAACTGCTTATTCATTCGTTTCCCCAATACACTTTTCTTTCTTTAACAAAGTATGATGGCAGACCTTGGCGACAAGGTGAACTACGTGAAGGCATCACCAAGCTCATGCAAACATCGACAACACATAACACTTAAGAGGTTTGATTGATAACGCCGCCAAAATCGAAAAAAGCTGATTATCTTTCCACTAACCAGGTACGCTGGTGTTCAGGATGTGGAGATTATCACGTCCTTTCAGCTCTAACCTCTGCTTGGGCTGCACTGGAACTCCCACGACATCAAATCGCACTGATTTCTGGAATCGGCTGCAGTTCAAGGCTACCTTACTACACCGATGTCTTTGGCTTTCATACCATCCATGGCCGTGCTCCTACTGTGGCATTAGGACTGAAACTTGCTAAACCTGATCTCTCTGTATGGGTGATAACAGGAGATGGAGATGGTTTATCCATTGGTGCTAATCACCTCATCCATCTTTGTCGGCGTAACCCCAATATCACCGTTCTTTTGTTTAATAATGAAATCTATGGCCTCACCAAAGGACAGGTCTCTCCCACCTCTCCTCAAGGACTGAAAACCCGTTCAAATCCCACAGGATCTGTGGATACTCCTCTTAATGCTTTAGCCTTAGCTATCAGCTCAGGAGCTACCTTTGTGGCTCGTGTTGCTGACACAGATCTTGCTATGATGCGTGATATCTTTCAAAAAGCTCATCAACACCAAGGGGTGAGTTTTATAGAAATCTACACCAATTGTGTGATCTTCAATGATGGAGCTTTTCTAGACACCCAGAAACGCCAAAGACGTGCTCAAACATGTGTCATTCTCAAAGAAGGAGAACCTTTGATATTTGGCACAAACAAAGAAAAAGCTCTCCACTTTCAAGACTTCTTGCCAACCATCAGGTCCTTAAAAACAGATAAAAAAGACAGCAAAGAAGAAAGCTCTTTACTGATCCATCAACCAAACAGAGAAGACACCACTTATGCCTACGCTCTTGCAAAGCTAAGGCCTCCACACTTTCCTCTCGCTTTAGGCATTTTAAGACAAGTCCAAAAACCCGTCTACACGCATCCTCAATCTCAAGCTGCTCATCCATCAACAAGTCAACAAGCACACACTCCCACCCGTTCTGCTAAGGCCCTTGAAGAGACTTTTCTTAAAGGTAGCTTTTATCGCAAGCCTCAAAAAAAAGCCTCCAAAAACTCTCCTTATTGAGCCACTTCATAAACCACACGTAACGGCTCACCAGGTAATAAAGCTTCACCATCAATGGTGATTGTGCGTTCTTGAACACGCACGTGATCAAGAGCGATGGGTTGCTGGGCCATAGTGACAGAAGTGATCGATTGAATATCTTTTGAAAGCTCAAAGCTATTTTGCACACCTCTAACCCTGACATCCTTCATCAGTTCCACCATAGAACTTTCAGCACTTTTGGTGTTGTGAATATGAAATAAGCGACCATCAAATCTTTCGATCATGAGCTTATAGGCTTCATGCACATCTGCAAAATCCACATCTTTTCCACCATACATCCCTGCATAATAGAAATTCTGATATGGCAAAAAATGTTGATTGATATAACGCACTGTGGAGGCCCAATAAGAAGGCTCGTAAGCTCCTGCTGTGGTGATCACCACATTCAGAGGATCCGGTGCCCACTCTTTATCAGATTCTTTTCTCTTTACTGTAGCTGATAGAGCAAAGAGATCTGCTAACATCCCTCCAGCGAGAAGGTCTGTGATCATAGTTTGTAAAGCATCTCCCACATCAATATGACGTGCAAACAGATCCACATCACCATCAAAAGCTTTTTCTAACCACTCAGTGGGACGACAAGACACAAACGCCACACGATATTCACTCATGTGATGTGTTAATAAGCCAACAAACATCTTAAGATGCTCTGAGAGGATTTGCATGTGTTCCTCGCTCAGACACTCACTATTCCAATACACATTCACAGCACGACGCTGTACCACAAAACGATCTTCTTCATAATCCACCAACTGAGTGGTTGCAGGATGAATGCGCTGATTCTTTGATGGTGGTAACTTTTGATGAGGTGATGACACCTTAGTGCTACTTTCTGTCTCACCACGATCCGAAGGTGAAGACACATAAGAGTTTCCTACAGATCGTTGAGGAGCTACACTACGACAACTCCATAGACCAAACACCACACACCACATTCCTATGGCTACACAGCTTATCGCTACACTTCTCACAACCTCTACCTCTCTTCTAGCTAATCAACTAAGCGATTTCTTACTCACTATTCCATTTATCCCATTCACCACTGGACATAAGCTATAAATAAACTCACAGCATCCAAAAAACCACAGCCTCAGCTAAGCCTCAGCTAAGCCTCAACTAAGCCTCAACTAGGGGGGCTCTTGTTTTGCTGCCCTCATCACTGCCTTTGGCCTTTGGCTTTTGTCATCGCAACAGGCAGTCATAAACTTTAAACATCACATAAAGTTAACTACAGTAGCAAAGAGTCACATATATAGGTGGGAGTTAAGGATGGATCAGAAGAAGATGGAGCATCAAACACACAACTGACCCCTGTTTTCATCAAAACAGTGGACATACCATGCTCATTACCTCCTTTGATATCTGTTGCTATCTGATCACCTATCATCACCATTTTATGAGGCTTATGACCGTGATGATGATTGAGCGCAAAATCATGGGCTTTTTGAAAAATAGGAGAGTAAGGTTTGCCAAAAGCTATTAAAGGAGGGGCTTTATGAGCTAAAGTGACACTCAAAGCTTCTTGAAGTATGGAAGCTAATGAACCACTGGTTATGCCATAGCTAGCAGCAGAAATGGGATAAACCCTATCAGGATTAGCTAATAGAATCACCACATCTTCACCATCCAAAATCTTATGGGTGATTTCTGTAATGAGTGCATTGATATCACAAGGAAATTGCAATCCCTCTTGATCACCAATCACCACAGCTGCATAATCACTACCTTCACAGATCTTAGCACCACACGTGCGCAAATAACCTTTTGATAAAGATCCTCCAAGCAATTTGATCCGTTGATGCTCGGCATGATTGGTTAGATAATCGCTAAGGATCCCTGCTGCTGTAATGACACAGCCTTCTTGAATGTCTAGGCCTTTTTGTCTATAAAACATCCAACTTTGATGAGCTGAAATATAGCTACTGTTGGATAACACACAATAACGTTTTCCTTCACTATTGAGAGTTTGAATAAACTCACAAGCATGCTCAAGAGCACCCTCGGTATCAACCAATACCCCATAAGCATCAAGAAAGATCACATCATAGTTTTTAATGATCTCAGCAGCAGAAATCTCAGGAGATATCATCGCACATCATTTCCGCTTAAGAGATAAAGTCAATTGAAAGGAAGCCACAGGTGTTTGGATATCTTCTCCTGTATACGCATTAACACATACAGAACGCTCACAACGCTCTCCTGTTATCAAAGCTCTTTGTACACAAGCGCGAATGGCCTCACCTTCAGAACAAGTAAAGAAGGTTCGCCCTTGAGCACGTTTAAGAAAATCGGCCTGAAAATCTTTAAACACCAAACTTACATCATGACCTGTCTCTTTTTTGCTGTCACGAATATGCTTTAAAGCTAATAAGCCACAGGCAAGATCAGCACCCACACATAAAGAACCAAGGTACATGCTTGCCAAATGATTTTTACTACGAACACTCAAAGGGATGGCTACTCTACATTTATACTCAGTTAACTCCATCACCCTTGGAGTTAGCCATATGGTCATAGGAATTTTGATAAAAGCACCCAAATACACCCCCATATTGAGATGTATATCCTCATAAACACTCTGCATATTCTTTTTCAGCCTACTTTTCAGTCGCGTATGGATTGAAGACTTGATGATGTCCTCAATGGACTCTTTGATATTGTATTTGAAATTGTGATTCATATATGTTTAAAAAACCCCATCCATCAGCCAAATAACCTCAAATACTCTTTAGATAGTAAAACTCACCCAAAGCTGCAAAAGCATTCCTGATCAAACTTTAACCCTAAAGCACCTTCCACCAAAAACTAACACACTCCACCAAAAACTAACACACTCCACCAAAAACTAACACACTAGCCTAATACGGTAACAGTGGGTTTAACATTGATACATACATTCTCTCTGCATCCTTTAATATCTCACTCAACTCACAAACTAACAACTACAAATATAGCACCCCTAAGAGCAAGAGCATAAAAGAGACTTGAAGTTAACCAAAGAACCAAAGAATACAGGCATTGATGTATCGGCAACCTTTCTTCAATGAAAAGCACTCCTTTAAATTCACTCTTCAAATCCACCTCACTCATGTGTATAAGTTGTCTTTAATATCTTGCTTACTTCTCAAAACGCACCTATGAGCCCTCTACCTTCTTTAACCTTTAACGTCTGATTGTAGTCAATAATCAAGGGAATGGAGTTTTTGTATTTGGCTGCTAACTTTTTTTAAAGAGTCATTGTGATAGGCACTAAACCACATCTCTATACCACAACAAACAAGTTCACATCTCTTCTTCTCTGACACATCTCACCAAGCCTAGCTTGAGATACTACAAGACCTTTCAAACATATTACACATAAGCAGACAAGCAAAAGAGTGAAGTCACACTTTTAGTCAATCTTTTAATGAACTTACCTGCAACAAAGATGAGATGATAACTGCGCTCAACATCAAAGACATCCACATACCCAATGGACTTAACAAGCAACAATTGAGTATAGTCAAAAAAATACATGATGACGCTCTGGATAAGGTGAGTTAACTGTCAATTTTTCAAATATAGCTCAAACCTCATCTCGAACCGATGTATATGCTTTATGGGCAAAACAGTCAACCTGTGCATTCCTACCGGAGTAACCCTATGAGCTTGAACATCACTCACACGTTAAGAAAACCTCCCATATCACCCCCAAAAGACAATCTTAACAACACAGCAAACATATTGAATCTTTCTGTCTATGCCACTACCTCTATGCTCATAGTAATGGTAAGCAAAAGAATCAAGCTCATGGGCAAGCCATCCATCCCTCCATGCTTTACTTAGCTATGAATAGATTGTTCTGCTAAGAACTCAACACCTCAAAATCTCGAACTGATCAAAGATAGATCATCACACAAAGCTATCCAGCCATTTCATTATTCGACTCATTCTTGCAATATCACACACTGATAACATCACATATCACCGTCTTCAAAGCCTCTAATCAACTCATTACTTAAGGCTATACGTAAGGAAGAGACTGAGATTTTTCGTATTACTTTTTCTATAATCCAAAAAAAAATTGATTTTTATTACTCAAAGTCCGATAACAAGTTGAGTAGATACTTATTAACATTTTTTTAGAGAAAATACTGTGCCCTTATTTAGAGTTTACATCACAAAACTAGTAGTCGTTAATTTATTTTGAATCTTAACAAGTTATAATACCTTAGGATTTCTTGATCTATCAAATCAAGATTCAGAATCAATACATCAATGAACGTTTTTACTCTTAAAGAAAAATGCATAGATGTTGAACAAGTGAGATGAAATAAAAGCAATCTATATCCTTCTTTATTTTTTGCTCAGGAAACAAAATAAATATGAACAAGAAACCATCCAAAACGGCAATAAAATGACTATCAAGTACCTTACAGGAGAATCTTAATGGCAACTACCTCAACTAAATCATTACTCCTTTCATATGGAAAAGCTATATTTTCTGTTATATTGCCTTGTCTACTATTAAGCTGCCAGGATAATCAATTTAAAAAAGCACAGCCTGTTGAAAAAACAATAATAGTAGAAAAGAATAACAGCGATGCGGAGAGATTGGGAATTAACCAATCAGATGCAGATACCACGGAAGAAGCAGAAAAGGAAGTTGAAGCAAAGAAGGAAGCAAAGAAGAAAGAAGACCCTAAACCACCCAAAGAAACAACAACACCAGAAAAAGAAACAACAACACCAGAAAAAGAAACAACAACACCAGAAAAAGAAACAACACAGCCAGAAGAAGAAACAACACAACCAGAAGAAGAAACAACACAACCAGAAGAAGAAACAACACAACCAGAAGAAGAAACAACACAGCCAGAAGAAGAAACAACACAACCAGAAGAAGAAACAACACAACCAGAAGAAGAAACAACACAACCAGAAGAAGAAACAACACAACCAGAAGAAGAAACAACACAACCAGAAGAAGAAACAACACAACCAGAAGAAGAAACAACACAGCCAGAAAAAGAAACAATAACACCAGAACACACCGAAGTACTTAGTATAAGCGATGCTGATACAGAGAAAATGCCTGTAAAGATACTGTGGTTCATTGAAAAAATGAAGAATTTCTACTTACACGAAAATAGCAAAAATCAAAATATTTTAGATATTCAAAAAAGAATTGGTCCTTTTATCAATAAGCTTAAGCGCGATGACCAAATAGATGTAACAGTTACTTTTGTAGGACCTGTAAAACATGGTTTCTTAAGCACATTAACGGAAAGTATACCTGGCATCAATCCACATGTGGATTTACAAATCTACAGAGACGGGGACATAGACTACAATAAACGTTACACAGAGTATAGTGATTATCAACATTCTGAGTTTTTGCTCAATACTATACTGCTACTTAGTAAAGATCATCTATTTACCAATGCCGGTATAACTCGCGAATCAATAGGCGTTAGCAGTAACTCTGCCGATGATAGGACAAATTTAACAAATAAGATTAAAAAACTCTTTACACCATTTCTCTTAACAAAAAGAAGACACCTTGAAAAGAAACATATCGATTATTTAATAAACGGAAGAACATATAGTCGTACATCCTCAACAATTCAGGTTAAATCTGAATGTACAAATAGTTCTTATAAGCCATATAGAGCAAGATCTATTAATACATATCAAAAATGTCGATATTACAATTATAATAATAATAAATCCGTACGTACCTATTCTAGTTATTATTATTATTACAGACCTTCTGGTTATTATAATCGAAATGTTAATTACATTCACCAATCTCATCAAAAATTCATTCTTTACAATTTTCCAGTATATTATAGTCAATACAATAGTCAATACAATAGAGAAGAAGTTAACAATAGCAAATATATCTCGCATCTAAAAGATTACTTTGATCCTCAAACACACCTCAATGTTATTGTCAACCATATACATAATCATACTTTTGACTCTTATGAACCTAGTAAAAGCTATATAAGTTCTGATGAAAGGATTAGTAATGAAACTTTTGTTAACTTTTTAAAAAGCAACTATAATGGAAGAAATCTATCTAGTTTTAGAAACTATGCTTATACCTCTAATAGTCCATTGAACAACATACAAATGAACAACAATCCTTTCTATGACCTTACTGCAAAACTAAGCGGTAATGAAAATGCCCAATATCTTCATACTGGAACTAGCGAAAGTGATTTTGATTCATTTTTTACAGATTTAACAAATAGTATTAAAAGAGATACGACTTTCAAAGTCTTTACTCTAGAATCAGAATGTAAACAAATAGAACATGTAAAATTTAATAGTATTAAACTTAATCATTCTTTATTCTCATGTAATGGCAGAAAATTCAAGGTAAATGCAAAGGCAATAGAAGTGGGACCTCAAAACATCATCATAAAATACTATAGAAAAACCAGCTGAAAAAATGCAAATATTTATTAAAAAATATATCTATCTTTTTTACAATATTTCTTATATTAGCTTTCTTCTGAGGTTTCGCAAATTTTGTAATAACAGTAACTATAACCGATTGAAAATACAAGGGTTTTTGAAGTATGTAAGATTGAGTCATCAAAAAAAATATGGAGCATTATCACACTAATGTATCGGCAACCTTTCTTCAGCTAATAATACTACTTAAACGAACTACTTTAATTCACTCTTCAAACCCACTTCATAACACTCGCAGTATGCGTTGTCTTTGATATCTTGCTTACTTTAGAACGCTGAGGTAAGCTGATGATCGCTACTAACGACTTGTTCCATCTGACTATCAAGAGGATGGAGTTCTTTCTGTTTCTGACTGCTAAATCTCTTTGAAGAGTAGTGAGGTTCTCGGCATTATAACGGAGTTTGGTAGTCAAGAGAAGAGTGGATTCTCTGGCGATTGTACCGCACTTTAATATACTCAAATAATTGCAATTGCATCTTTTGTTGACAATCCGTTTTATGCCTGTATATATGTTCTTTTTTGAGTGTGCTGAAGAAGCTTTCCACAGTAAGTGTCCTATTATATCCTACGCCCCACCTATTACAGATTATGCCCCACCTGTAAGTATGTATCGACTTACTCATAACATACGGAACAGGTCGTGGTGGATTTCTGTAATGGAATCGACATCTATTAACTGAAGTTTCGCAAAACTTATAGCAATATAACACATAACCCATTGATATCACAATGATTTTTGATTATTGAGCTAAAAATTTACTGGCTAGGATTTCCGGTTAAGTTTAACTTTTAGTTGTTTAAATACTTCTTTTTGCACAGGTGTAGGAAGGGCAGTCGCTGTGATTAAAGATTTGTGATCTTCGAATTTCATCCAGCACATAGATATTGTTGCTAAATCTTTTATCAAAGAAGAAAATGTCTGAACACGAAAACCTTCCCGGTTACAACGAATGCTCGCTTTACGCTTAGCTGAATCAGATTTTTCCTTGCTGGTAACTGAATACTCTGGTGAAAGATCCTCATCATCAAAAAGTAAAGGTTTGAG
>MPNI01000040.1 GCA_002238945.1 Proteobacteria bacterium bin106
GCAATGAAGTCAGCAATCTTCTGAGTGAAGACAAACTCTGCATACACATAAGAGCTAAAAGGCAAAGACATCACAAAGAGATGGGTTTTTCTCTTGTGCTTGAGACCTTAATAGATATCGATTCCATTACAGAAATCCACCTCAACCTTCTCAGCTGGTTGGTGCACTTTCCTCAGAGTCACTGTCTTTTTAGCAGGAAATCTCCTACGAACTTCCCGGTAGAAATTCATATAGCTGATATCCATCTGATGCTGCTCTCTGAGCTCGTGAACCAACACATTCATAGGAGTAGCTTGGTGTAGCTCACGCTCAATTTCATCCCAATCAAACACATCAAAATCTTTGTTTCGATAACTCTCCTGAGTTACAGCCAACCCCTGGTCTTGTTGTTCAAACACCTTCTGAATCGTCTTGCGGCACACTCTTAAGTGTCTCGCAATGATCCACATGAAATATGCTTGCTTATTTATAAAATGTCTGCTACGTATGATGACTCGTTCTTTCTTGTCCTATAACGTGCCCTTATCTTAAGTGGTTAAAAAGAACACATATAAAGGATAAAGAGGTGCTGTAATTACATACTCAAGAACTACATTTTTTGATAGAAATTCTCACATTACAGATGGGGGCATAGCCTGTAAGAGGGTGGTGGCGTAGTATGTAATCAGACAATTAAAACATTATTCCGTTTGTCTAACGATGATTGTATATTGCATCGCAAGTCCACATACAATAATTCTCACTCATGAAAAGTTGGGAATGTGATTAAAAGTAAGTATTTAAACAACAAAGCATTAAACTTGGGCAGAAAACATAACCAGTAAATCTCTATTAATACTTAAAAATCATTGAATTATCAATGGACTATGTTTAGTGCTGCTATAAGTGTTGCAAAACTTCAGTAACGAGGATTAACATTAAATGCGTTATTTCCGACTAGGTGGTGACGGGGGAGCTTTAGTTGTTAATACTCATAAGGAACTATATGATGTTACTATCTTGTGTTAGGTGTTTTTTAACTATCTTTTCTTTGATTGTCACAGTGCCCTTTAATTCTGTAGCTTTTGGCCAAAACACTGGTTCGGGTAGTAGTGTGCTTCATTATGGTGGAAATATTCCGACAGAAAGTTTATCAAGTCAGCCGTCTCGAAAAGATTCTCGCGTGCATAATGAGCAGATTGAAGAGAGGCCAAACATTAGGACAGAAGAATTTTACATTACGACGCAACAGGTTAGTGAACATGCAGGCACAAAACTTCCTGTAAAAATGTTATGGCTTATTGATAATTCACCTTCTATGGATAATGATGTTGAGCAAGTACAGGTAGGTATAGAAGGATTTATTAGTTCTCTTCAAGACGGTCATGATCTTAGCGTGGAAGTGCGTTTTGTGAGTTGTGAAAAGGTTGTCAGGGGAGGTACGGTTTATGGTAAGACTTGTTTACACAAGAAATATCAAAAACATCCAGATATCTCTATAGTGCGTCAAGAAATTGGATCTAATAATGGTTTAACCATTGCTCTATCATTGCTTTCCAAAAGGCCTTATTTTTGGAAAACTTATATCAGTAGAGGTAATGCTCGTTCGCGTCCTGATATAAAATGCGTCAGATCCTTTATAGATTTTTTGTGGAAGAAGGAGAATACTTGGTCGTCTAGCAGTAGTTCTGGTTGCATCGAGCCGCCATCTAGCAGTCGTGTTGCTAAAAAGAGCGGTGCGTCTCGAGGTTCGTCTTTAAGTAATTTTTTTGATAGCGATCATATCAATGTGATTGTCAGCGTTACAGATGAGGACAGCGAATTAAGTGATGAGGATTTTGTGTATTTTTTAAAGGCCCAATATGGCTCTACAGCTTTTTTCAGATATTATGGTTATATTGATCCAGATAAAGATGACGGTGGGTATTATCAAAATCTTGCCAAAACATTGGGTGGTGGTATTTTTAATATAAAGCTAGAAGCAGGACAAGAACCATCAGCATACGGGACATTTTTTACAGAGTTATCAAAAAATATTGTAGTCACAAGCGTGGTTAACAGATTTAATCTTAAAGAAAAATGCTATGGCGTTCAAAAGGTTGTTTTATTAAGTGAAGATGAAGATACTCCTCTGCACCCTTCTTTATATTCTTGCAACAATAAAGAATTTTTTATTAATAAAGATGCTATTATGAGCATGGCAGGTAAAAAAGTAAAAGTACAATATATAGATAAGCAGCTATAAGCAGCTCTGTTTTAATATTATTTAAATCGTTATCTGGTTGATATGGCATGCTCGTTGTATGATGATATCAGGTTATTCTATATCTTTTTGCAGATTTTATGGCCAGATCTTCTGGCTAAAAAAGCTTACAAAGAAGTGTTAAGAATGTCAAACAGCTTATCTCAGCGATTTGAAATAAATAAATCATATTGAGATAGTGAATTTAAGTTTGAAGAAAAGTTGCCAACACACTAAAGCTTTTTAGATATTTTCTTTAGGTGATATCAATTTTCATTGTTATATTATTTTTTTTCAAAAAGACATTATAAAGAGCTTATAAGAAGAGTTTTATCAAAATGATGAGGACGATATAGAAGATAATAGCTGCCTCGCGAGATAAGGATATAGATCTACGGAGCTTTATCTTCGTAATAGTGGCTTTCTTTTCTAAGTGTTTCAAAGCTTTGTTTTTCTAAGGGCAGTTGCATAATCCATCTTTTTTAGGTTGATGAGGCGTAATATTTTATTATGGCTCTGAAATTTCATGACTACCAGTACCCAATCATATATCGACGGTTTTGCTTCATTATATCATGACTGTTTCATTTCTTTGCTTGTAAGCTATTTCCATGATTTGATCCAAATAGAGGGGTAAGCATCTTGGGAGCATAGAGATATTTGGTTCTGTTAGAATTCATGTTACTGATAGTTATTTTGCCAAGATAAATGTGAAGGTTTCTTTTTTTTCAGATGGAGAAAGTTAATATATGGCCAAAGCTTAGAAAGATTTCTTGAACGTTACAAAAAGAAAAGAAACACAGACATAAAAGATATTGTCCAGAAGAGATGCCATCGCAATGATGTGAGTGTGTATGCAAGTGAGCAACCTTAAGAGAATCCATTCTTTGCCTCGCTGCTAAAATCTGATGGTGAGATAAGACATCAGAGATAGAGGTAGCTTGTCTCAGTTTGAAGTAAGCATGATATCAAACAATTTATTAGCGTGAGAGGTGGATTTGAAGAGTAAATTGGGGTAGTGTTTTGAATCAAAGAAAGATTTTTGATAGATTAATGGTTCTTTACTTTACTAAGTAACTCCATTTTCATTTATAAAGAAAGCTATAAAACGTAGTTTGTAGTGTCTAAAGAAGTCTGTTTTCAGGGAGAGATAAGTGTTTTGTGGGCAAAACAGTCAAAGTCAGGATGAGGGCTCTTTGCCGTTGAGTTTTCGTTATTGTGGTAAGGAGTTATTTTCACGTTGTGTCTTTGATAACATTACGTCTCGTTATCTTGAAGTGGAGGATTTTTACTATGATCTTCCTGATGAGCAAATTGCTGTCTATCCTGTGGAAAAAAGAGATCATAGTCGGCTGTTGATGTTAAACCAAGGCTGTATCACAACTCATCGTTTTGATGATCTTTGTGGTCTTCTTCCACAAAGATCGATGTTGCTTCTCAATGATACAGCTGTATTCAATGCTCGTCTTCGTGCCTATACCTCAAAAGAAATGGAAGATGAGGGGTATATGGAAGTGTTTTTATTATCTTATCCTCAATGTTCGCAGTGGAATCGCTGTTTAGCAAAGCCAGCTAAAAAACTTATCAAACACAAAGATATCTATTTTATTGCTGGTTTGCGTGCAACCATTCGTTTACATGCCAGTTGTGAGTTTTGTGAGGTATTTTTTCATTGTGATGATCCTGTGTATTTGGATGGTTGGTTAGCTAAATATGGTGTGGTACCACTGCCACCATATATGAAACGAACACCCATCAAAGAAGATAGCTTTCGTTATCAAACAACCTATGCCAACTCACTACGTGCCAGACAAAGCTCTGCAGCTCCCACTGCGGGGCTGCACTTTAGTAAAGAGTTGTTAGCTGCTCTTAAAAGCTGTGGTATGAGTTATGAATATGTGCGCTTGCATGTGGGAGGAGGAACATTTCTTCCTGTGAGAACCTCAAAACCTTGTCATCATAGAATGCATACAGAAAAGTACATGATCACAGAAGACGTACTGGGTAAGATTTTTGATCATAAAGAAAAGGGCTATCCAGTGATTGCTGTGGGAACAACCACTTTTCGTGCTTTGGAATCTTTGGGTAAACAAGCTGATTGGCAGCAAGATAGGGCTTTAAGTTTTTGTGGCAGGTATTGTGATAGTGATCTTTTCGTTTATCCTTCCACAACTTTAGAGCGTTACAAGCCTTGGCTGTTAGATGGGTTGATCACAAACTTCCATGCTCCACGTTCCACCCTATTAATGCTGATTAGTGCATTGATAGGTTATAAACAGTCATGTGAAGTTTATGATTATGCTCTAAGAGAGGACTATCGTTTTTTGAGCTATGGTGATAGTAGCTTGCTATGTTGGTAGTTTGAGAATATTTGGCATGGATGCTATGAAAGGTGGGATGATCTGATACTCATTGTGTCATCATGATTTAAGAAAAATATCAGCAGAGACGTTCATGATATTTAGCGGTGTATGGTTTGACATATGCCTTGCAATGATTATACCTTTGTGGTCCATAATGGATGCTGTGTGATGGTGTAGAGACTCGTTGAGCTTGCAGTACTTGTTGCTAGCTATTGAGGTTATTAAGTATGGTACTAGGATGCTTTATATCCGTGGCACTGTTGCATAGAGATATGATGAGATGTTGTGAAGACACACAGAGACATAGACAATAAGAAAGTAAGGATAAAGATAATGGCTAAGCAATTGGTGATCGTTGAGTCTCCAGCAAAAGCAAAAACCATTGGTAAGTATTTGGGCCCTGAATATGTGGTCAAAAGCAGTGTGGGGCATATACGAGACTTAAGGAAGGCTACAGGTGCCCGTACTGTTGTAGGAGCAACACCTGCTAAAAAGACGAAAGCCAAAGCCATCACTCCTGAAGAGAGGCTTGCACGTAAGCTTTCGGTGGATCCTTATAATAAGTGGCAAGCAAGTTATGAGATTTTACCGGGTAAAGAGAAGGTATTAAAAGATCTTAAAGCTCAGGCTAAGAAATGTTCTGCTATATTTCTTGCTACAGATTTAGATCGTGAAGGAGAGGCCATTGCATGGCATCTCAAAGAGGCCTTAGGAGGTGATGAGTCTTTATACAGGAGAGTGATCTTTTCTGAGATCACTCAAAAAGCGATTACAAAGGCTTTTGATCAGCCAGTGTCTTTGAATATTGATCGTGTACGTGCTCAACAAACGCGGCGATTTTTGGATAGGGTTGTGGGTTTTATGGTTTCACCGCTGTTATGGCAAAAGGTGGCCAGGGGGTTATCTGCAGGACGTGTTCAATCGGTTGCGGTGAGATTGGTGGTGGAAAGAGAACGTGAGATCAAGTCATTTCAGCCTGATGAGTATTGGCAACTCACCAGTGGTGTGTTGGAATGTGAGGGTTTGAGGTTGCGTGTGATGAAATACCAGAAGAAGGCTTACGCGCCTTCTTCTGGTAAGCAGTCTGATCAGCATGTGGCTTCTTTGAAAGATGCCAAAGTGCGTATTGCCAAAAGAGAGGATAAGCTTAAATATACCAAGCCTCTTGCTCCTTTTATCACTTCCACTCTACAACAGGGAGCATCCCAGAGATTGGGTTTTGGGGTTTCTAGGACGATGCGTGTGGCTCAAAGGTTGTATGAAGCTGGTCATATTACCTATATGCGAACGGATTCCACCCATGTGAGTGCTGATGCTTTAAACAGCTGCCGCGAGTTGATTTCGAAAGAATATGGATCTGCTTATTTGCCTGATAAGCCTGCTTTGTATGCTAAAAAGGAGCATGCTCAAGAGGCTCATGAGGCGATTCGTCCTTCAGATGTAACAGTTCGTCCTGAAAAGTTACAGCTCAGTTTAGAGCTTGAGCAATGGAAGCTCTATGATTTGATTTGGCGACGTTTTGTAGCTTCGCAGATGTCTCAAGCTTCTTATGATACGTCTAGTATTGTGTTGTATGTAGGTGATTATGAATTGAGAGCTTCAGGTAAGAACTTGCGTTTTGATGGTTTTCAAAAGGTTCTACCTCCTGTAAGTGTTAAACGTAAAAAAAATAGCTCTGCACAGAATGATGATGCTAACAAAGACAGTGAAGATCAGATCCTTTCAGCAGATCTTAAAGAAGGCAGAGAACTGACGTTAACAGACCTTCGTCCTACGCAACATTTTACCAAGCCAGCTCCTCGTTTTAGTGAAGCACGTTTTGTTCAAGAGCTTGAGAAACGAGGCATAGGACGTCCTTCTACATATGCAGCCATTATTTCGACTATTCAAGATCGTGGCTATGTCAAAATAGAAAATAAGCGCTTTTATGCCTTAAAAATGGGAGAGCTTGTTACCGCAAAGTTGCAGCAAAGCTTTACTGAGTTAATGGATTATGCTTTTACAGCTAAGATGGAAGAAAAACTCGATCAGATTGCCGGTGGTCAGTTGGATTGGCAAAACACGTTGGATCATTTTTTTCAAGAATTTTCCCATACTCTTGATTTAGCCAAGGAACATATGCCGGTGGCTCCTCCTACTTCCACAGAGATTCCTTGTGAAAAATGTGGTGATGTTATGGTGATTAAAACCGCCACTACTGGAGTGTTTCTGAGTTGTGCTAGCTATAATGCAAAAAGTGGTAACAAAGAAGATCGTTGTCGTCATACCATGAATTTGTATCCAGCTAAGGACTTTCTTGAGGTGGTGGAAAGTGCCAAGACAGATAAAGATAAAGATGATGCTCAACACCGTTTTTCACAGATGTCTTCTGAAGAGCAACAGTTGATGGAGTTGCGCTCTCAGAAACGTTGTCCTATATGCAATACTGCAATGGATGCTTATATTGTGGATGAAAAACGCAAGTTGCATGTGTGTGGCCGCAACCCTGAATGTTCTGGGGTGGTGCTACAGCACGGTGCATTTAAGATGAAAGGTTATGATGGTCCGGTGATTCACTGTGATAAATGTGGCAGTGATATGCAGTTGAAAAAAGGCCGTTTTGGTAAGTATTTTGCTTGTACAGTTTGTCCTAACACCCGAAAACTTCTGAAAAATGGTGAGGTAGCTCCTCCTAAAGCAGATCCTGTGGCTATGCCTGAATTATCTTGTGAACAATCAGCAGGACATTTTGTTCTTCGTGATGGTGCTGCTGGTCTTTTCTTGGCTTCTTCGCTGTTTCCCAGATCCAGAGAAACCAAAAAACCACGAGTCGTGGATTTACTGCGTCATAGAGAGGAGCTGGATAGTAAATTTTATTATCTTGCAGATGCTCCCACAGAAGATCCTGATGGTGGAGAGTTTTTAATTCGTTTTTCTCGAAAAACCAAAGAACATTATCTAGGATCAAATACCTCCGAAGGAAAGCCAACAAAGTGGACGGCGTATTATAATAAAAGCAGTGGTAAGTGGAATGTGAGTGATGTTAAAAAATCAGCCTCAAAAGTCACCACTAAAGCTACCAGTTGATATAAATAATCTGTTCATCAATTTATTTCATCCATATATGTGTAGTAACGAAAACCATTATTCTTACGTGCCGCGCTTAGACGTAGTTTTAATGTCCTTGGGAAGTTTCGCAAAATCTATGATAAATACCTGATATAAGTTCTTGATTATAAAAGGATTACGAAGTATTTAGGTAAATATTTTGTGTTCAGGGCTTTAGGTCCTCTTCCATCATCCGAAGGCCTACTTACTGGGCCTACTTACTGGGCCTACTTACTGGGCCTACTTACTGGGCCTACTTACTGGGCCTACTTACTTATTACTTCGTATTTGGAGGTTCAAATGGTTTTTCGTTTCTTTAAAGTTCCGTTCATTATGTTCATGATAGTGGGTGTTGCTTGGAATTTGGCAGCATGTAGAAGTGTGGATGAAAATAGTACATCTTCAGAGACCAAATCTGTGTATGACAATGAGTCTTATGTATTTCGTGCTGTAAAAAAAGGTGAAGATAAGATCGGCTTTGAAGTGTGTACAATAGACAAAAAATACCGAAGGTTTATAGCGCAAAATCAGTTTCGTACCACTGATTGCGTGCCGGCTTATCGCAACGATCGATTAGAGGAAGTCACCTTCTCCGCTCAAGATCTTCTTATGACCTTTTCTAAGGAAGAGTTAGCGGTGGCAAAGATGGTTGTGTTAAAGTTAGAGCGATACCGTGTACAGTATCGGCGCGAATCGTCTATAGCTGGATATATGCTTGGCTATAGTGGTGTCTCTGCTGCTCTGACTGCTGGATCGACGATATTTCTTATACGTTTTCCCGCTGTATTTCTTGGAGTCATGGCTGGCGTTCTAGGAACAACTGTTGTAGGTGCTGCAATCAATGAAAACATGAAGAAGCTTAAGGCAGAGTCTTATGTGGAAAAACATATGTCATCAAAACAAACGGCTGAGGTGGTGGATAAAATTGCCGCTCGATTGCATGCTGATCAATTGTATGATGAGCATGGTCATTGGCATAATGACGAATTAGCAGAAATGGCTTATCATTGGGGATCTATAATGGATTTAGATGCCACTAAAGGAGTGGAAGTATCGTCGGTACTTGAAATTCAACAGGTTCTTGGTTACCATCTTTCTCGGACTCTTTCATCAAACAAGATCAGTAAATTCTGTCATCCTTATTTACCTATTTTGACTAAAGATCACAAGTTTGGTCCTTTACCCTGTCTTTCTTTATATCCTCGTCCCACCATCCGGTACCAGCATCCTGGAGAGAAAGAAAAGTATTTCCCTCGATCTCACGATGATCAATCTCAGGATTCTCATCAGTAGGAACGCATCCTGGAGAGAAAGAAAAGTATTTCCCTCGATACTTTCTTTAACTTCTCGTCCCATCCGGTACTTGTATCCTAAATAAACCTTAAAAGAAATATGGTCATGTAAATTAATATCCTAGAAGTGTGGCCCGGTTCAAAAACCGGGTCACACTTTGTTGTTTTTGGTGATAGAGGTTGCGTGGTTCGCTTGGATGTTGAGCTTGTATGACTTCTCTTTTTTCAAGTAATTGTTGGTAGAAAAGAGATTTTTACAAAAATAGACCAGAAGTGTTGTTAAGAAAATATAGCTTCAGAAGGCTGCAGAATCTGCTGGCATAGAAGCTTGCTTATATGAGCTGTTTTTTCTTCATTATTATTTCTTGTCAGATGTGTGAGATGACTCAAGAAATAGAGGGGGATTAAGATGTTGTAACTGAGCAGGCTTTTGCAATCAAACATTTTTTCGCTGCTAAAAGATGTATGAGCAATATGTATGTGCTGGATAAAATGTGCAGGTCATGGATTTTTCATCACTAAGATGACCTATTCTACTCTTATGCAAAAAGAAGCGCTTAAACGATCAATAATAAAATTTAGTGAAAAACAGTCAAAACCAAAACCTAGCTCATCACTGCTCGTAAGTATGGCTTTTATATCGTAGTTTTTGTGTGGTGTTAGGGTACTGTCTCTGTGAGTTTATGGCAGCAAGTATGATGAGTTGTATGTAGATATTATAATCGTTGAGAAGCTTTGTGCTTACGTGTCATGGCATAGAGTGTTTTTATGGGATCATCACGAGTAGCATCAACTGCGTAACCATCCGTTCTATGGTTGCGCAAAGTGCGTCGCCAATCATCAAAAGGCTGAGTTTTTTCAGCTCTGTTATAATCATTGAGTTGTCGTGAGGGTGAGAGTTTTGAGGTGATGATCTGGCCAATTTTTCCACGAAAACGTTGATCACTTTCACAGTCACGATATGTCCATCCTCCTCCTTGTGGGGGATCTATTTCTAAGGGATCATAAATACGCAAACATGTGAGATCATGTTTTGTTGCCAGTGCTTTCATCTCTGCATTGTAGGGGTTACTATCAAGGAAATCAGAAAGTAACACCACCAAAGATCGCTTCTTTAAAGATTTCATGGCAAAATGTAAAGCTTCTTTTAAAGAAGTGGGTTGGGAGCTGGTTGGTGCTGTAAGGATGGATTTGAGTACTCTAAAAGAGTGAGCACTGCCTCTGGAAGGAGGAAGATAATGAGAGATGTGATCACTGAAGAGAGCTAAAGAAATCTTGTCATTATGGTAGGTTGTGAGAGCAGAAAGGAGTGCTGCAAAATCCACACATATACGGATTTTCTCTCTGCCTTTTTTGGATCCAAAAAACATGGAACTACTGATATCCACAAGTAAAAGAAGGTGTAAGTCACGTTCTTCTCGAAATACCCGTACATAAGGATCTTGGCTACGAGCCGTTACTTTCCAATCGATATGCTTTACATCATCACCAGGAACATAGAGACGAAAATCATTAAATTCTAATCCACTACCAGCAAAAGTAGAAAGATATGAACCATGTTGATGGCCGCTGATGGAATGAGCTGCCCATAGTTGCAGATGTTTGATGCGTTGACGTAGTTCATTTTCTGTTTCTATCATGGCCGCCTACAATAGACTTTTTCAGAAAAAATGCGTGAGGGTAACATCATATAAGAGGATATAAAACCATTAGGGGACAGGAACAGTGGCTAAAATTTTTTCAATAAGATCATCACAATTGACATTGTCAGCTTGTGCTTCATAGCTGAGAATCATGCGATGCTCTAAGACATCACGGGCTACCTCTTTAACGTCTGATGGTGTTACAAAGCCGCGCTTATCAAATATAGCCTGGCTTCTTGCTGTACTTTCAAGAGCTAGGGAAGCACGAGGAGAGGCTCCGCATGTTATTAGAGGGGATAATGCTTCTAGTCCATACTCTGATGGGTAACGTGTAGCAAATACCAATGAGGCCATATAGCGCCTAACAGCATCACTCACATGAACTCTTGCTGCTAGCTTACTGAGGCTATGGATTTTTTCTGTGGAAATGACTGGTCGGATGGTGTGCCAAAGTCCGGCATGTACACGTTTCATAATCTCCACTTCATTGTCGAGTGTTCCATAGCCCATTTTGAGTTTAAATAAAAATCGATCGAGTTGAGCTTCGGGTAAAGAATAGGTTCCTTCTTGATCGATGGGGTTTTGTGTTGCTAACACAAGAAAGGGTGCAGCTAGGCTAAATTCTTGACCAGATATAGTCACTTGTCTTTCCTGCATAGCCTCTAGCAGAGCTGCTTGAACCTTAGAGGGAGCGCGATTGATTTCATCAGCAAGAAGTAAATTACAAAATATAGGCCCTTTTTTAATATGAAATTCTCCACTTTGATGGTGGAATATCTCCGTTCCTGTGATGTCTGCTGGCATCAGGTCTGGAGTGAATTGAATACGCTTAAATTCTAGCTGACAGATTTCTCCTAAAATACGAATAGATGTTGTTTTGGCAAGCCCTGGAAGTCCTTCTAGAAGCACATGGCCACCACAAATAAGGGCCATAAACAACCTTTTGGCTATGGTTGGTTGTCCCACCAGTCCTTTTTCCATTTCCAAAAACACCGCATTTACCAAAGAGTGAGCTTCACTTAACTCTTCTTCCCTGGGAAGTAGCTTTTGAGAATGTGACGAGTCGGTGGGAACACTAGTCGAGCCAAAAGTGTTTGTATCAGCTGTCTGTTTGTCTTTCATCAGATTATAGAATGATCTTAATGGCTCTTGGGTGTCATGGGCATTTGCATCAGCTGTTTGTTTGTCTGGGTTACCAGGTGAAGATCCATCTTGAATATTCATACATTTTTTCCTTATCTTTTCAGTTTTGGAGTTCTTTGATGTTTTAACTCTTGGATTCCTTCGTGCCTTCTGGAATCACTTTGACTCAACTTTGCTATGACTAGAGATATATGCTGGTAGTCATGATGGAGAGAGCCACTTAGATACAATCTATTATACTTCTATAATGGCTTCAAACATACTACGTCACTGATGTGAAACTGTGTAAAATCCATTGACGTCTCTTTTCATTTATGCTACAAGATGTAAGGGAGAAGTGTGGTTTTCTTTTCTCAGATGATCTTATGACTTCATCTGTGTTTTGACAAACTTTTTTAAACCACCACATACATCTCATTATCAGAGTGTAACGTAACAAGAGTGTAACGTAACAAGAGTGTAACGTAACATCTTAAGTCTGTTTGTTAACTCGTAGTAGTAGTTCATAACAGTTCATAATGTTAGCAGCTAGGTTTTGTTAATAATACTTCCCTGGTATGTGTTAAACACTTGATAAAAATGTGTTACCCACAAGATAGCTCGTCAAGGTCAGACTTTTTGGGTCATTTCCAAATCAAAACGCGTGTGTTTTGGATAACTTTCTACCTCTGTAATCCCTGAGTGGATCCCCTTGAGGTTAGCCCCCAAAAAAAATTCTTTGATCATGTGATTATGCCCAAGTGGTCTGGTCTCTCCTATAGTTGTATCTACCGTGTATTGAAACCATCATTAAAAAGAAGTTTATATCATATGCTTAACTATCACACATTGTATCTTACAGTGGCTGCTGCTTTCTGTAGTGTATGCCTATCTTGTACAAATCCTTTGCAAAAACAGGATGATCTTGCTTACAAGCTTGATTATAAAAAAGTTATCTGGCTTTCTTCTCAAAATATCAGTGAGATAGAAAAGAGTGATGAAGATATAGAGATATATTTCTCACAAACACAGCAGCCACGCTCTTTTCTTGTGAGTGCTTGTAAGGATTTAGAGGTATATAAAGAGTGTTTTCATCTGCGTGATGAAAACGGAGATCCTCTTTACTTTTTGCTTGCTAAAAGCAGCGATGTAACAGAGTTTCGCCATCATCTTAAAAAGGCTAAAAAGCTTGTTTCTTCTCGTGTTTCTAGCGATGCATACTCTTTATCTTCTCCTGCAGCTGTTGCAGCGCCATCCCTTGTGCAGGTACTGTCTGCAAAGTTGCTTGGTAGCTCACCGGGTTGGTTGAAAGCAGGAGCTGCTGCTGTGATTGCAGGCCTTGGTGGTGCATGGGTATATCAAAAAAGCCAAGGTGCTTTTGTCCCTTATCTTTATGAAACCACAACCTTGGAAACACCTACACGAGAAGCACTGGAGAAAGCCTATTTACTTCCTGCCTCCATTCCCTCAAGTGGACCTATTAAAGATCCTCCACCAAAGAAGCCTATGGATGTACCTCCCTTCTTGCCATTAGATCCTATTAAAGAAGAAGTACCTCTTATAGAAAATCCTTATCATTTAGACCAAGAGACCTGCTTAGATATCGTTTACCCAGAACATTCAGGAGATGATCTTTTACAGTCTGCATCACCATCACCTTCACTTCCTGATGTGGCACGTTGTCACATCATCCTTGAGCCTGCTTTGGATGCTGTTGGTGATTCTGATGTGATCACACAAGTAAGGCAACGTAAAGAGAGATTTTATGAAGATAAGCAAGCTCATAAACAAAGAGATGAAGAGTGTTTGAATCTGTTATATCCCAGTAAATTTAGTCAAGATAACCACAACAAAAAGGGCCCATTTTCTCCAGGGCGTACCACAGTTGATCCTTTTGTGGTGAATTACTGCAACCAACATCTTGAAGAATCACCCAACCAACAACAGATTGAGGCCTATAAGACCCTCTATGACATCAGAGAAAATCCACCTATGAAGATGGGAAACACCGATGAGCAAGGCGGTGTTTCCAGATCTTCAACATCTTCAGCACCAGTTGCTCAATCTCATAGTATTCAACGCTCTTTATCTTTTGAGGAGTACTGTAGAGAAGTGGTTTACAGGTTGCGTGGTAAAAATGTGTCAGCTGAGCAAGAACAGCATCTTGGTGTATGTCAGAATTTTCTGAATCACCTTAAGGTGATTCAAGGCTATATAGTCACAAATCCTGTCTCCAAAGAAGCCTTAGAGCAGAGTTCTTGGTATAGAGCAAAGCTTCAATATAATATGAAAAAACGTATTGAAAAAAAAATCATCTACCAAGATCATGCCCAAAGTCCTGCTCAACTCAGTGAGCTTAAGGACATTCTAGATTACAAAGGACAATTGCAACAAGCTCTACAAGATGGCAGTGATGATGAATCATCTATCCGTTCAGCATTAAGTGATGTGGTTGTGATTCAAAATTATTTCAGTCGTCTTTTAGAAGTGGAAGCAGGTATCACAAACGGTTCTTTAAGAGATCATATAGATACATTGGAAGCATCTGTAGATATTCAAGATAGCACTCAACTGGATACATTTATAAAAGATGTGGAAGGCTATATCGTTCAAGAACGCAAAATAGCTGAGATTTATCGACATGTACCTATCCGTGAATCTAGCTTAGTTCTCTCCCCTGGACTGAAAGACTTTCTCAGTGTGAGTATGGAAGAAAACATCGATGAGGTGCTTTATGATCAGGTGAAACTTCATCGCCTTAAAGTCTTATTGATTGAGTCTCTGGCTAATCTACGTGTGGAATACTTTGCTTTATTGGATGGCAAAAAAGTAGGGGACTATTCAGCACATGAGATTCATATCATGAAGTTGCATAAAACTCTTACTAAGATCGATGAGCTACCACCAGGAAGTACCATTGATCAAAATCTTGTGAGCTCGTTTATGCAAGAGATTTTAGGAGGATTAGAAAGAGCCTTTCCTAATCATGTCCAATGGCAAAAATCCATGAAATCCATGCTGTTTAATGAGCTCTTGTCAAAGCAGCGTCATAAGTTAGAAAAATCCTTGCGTGGTATGGCTCAAAATAGCTCTTCATCAAGCTTTGTTCATCAATCTCTTGGAGAGCAGGTATTTTCTTTGCATATTCTACTAACACGTATCCAACACGGTATTCATGACCTCGAAAGCCTAGAGCCCAATCACTTTGAGAAATTGCATGCTGTTGTTCACGATCCAGAGCTAAGTGCTTTTAGCGAGATGGATCCTTACAGAGATATAGGAGCCCAAATGAGTTCTTCTCTGGCTGAAGACCCTACACTTAAGGCACTGGAAGCGTTACGTACGTTGATGAAGAATACCAGCAGAAAACATATTGCAAAAAACAAGCGTTCGCGATTATTCCAATTCACTCATAAGCCTCAGCATGTGACCAAACAGATGAAGATGAATAAAATACTAAAAGAGCAGATGAGACAGCTCGCCTTTGCTTATTACACATTGCTCTACTATAGCTCTTTTGGAGAACCAGCTATCCGTACACGTTATATCACTCATTCGGTATCTTTCTTTCAAGACTTGCCTGAAGAACAATCACTCTCACCGGATTTGATCTATGTGTTCTTTAAGCATATGGTCCAGGGGCTTGAAGAGCACTTCAAATTGCCTCAGCTCAGCCGAGAGTACTCGCGATTACCTGACTCACTTGGAGAGCGTATACGCTTTATACGTCTTGCTCTCAAAGCTATTGCGCATAAAAAAGATCATATTTATGATCTTAAACCAGATGAACTTACAGATTTAGCTACAAGTAAGTCTTTATCTCAACTACGTGAGCGTCCTTATACTCAAATGTCTTTAGATATTACCACAAAGCCTAAAGATCATCCCTTGGTTGTTAGCCTTAAAGAACTCGATGCTGAGTTTATGACAGCCATCAAAACACGCTTTAATCCTAAGCGTATTATACGGACCCGAGTCATGCCTTATAGCGGTGATTATAACAAATTAAATCGCCTTTACCGTGGTAAAGAAGCTAAAGGTTTTGATGGAGACGATGATCTTCCACAGCATGCTAAGTTGTAAGTGTAACCATGATCAGGATATAGAGCCTGCTTGGTATGTGAGTTGAAATCATGCATTTAGGATGTTTTTCATTCATTTAATTAAGTAGTGGTTAGGCAAAGTGCTTGAAGTTATCCATACATATAACAGGTACTAAGATAGGATGTGTTGAAGTCTTCGGCATTCTTATCTAGGACTTCTGTGGTAGAGATTACGTAACATAATATCTGGCGTTTTGCGTAGAGGTGTTGTATGTGCAATGAGTCACAGAAAATACATGTAAATCATTGATATTATTTGATTTATTGTTAGTAGATGCAAGAGAGAATTTATCATATCCGAGCTATTTTTTTAGCAGAATTAATATTGAATTAATGATTGCCGATTAGGGCTGTTAAGTGCATGTTTTTACTTAAAGATACTTGGAATATTATAAAAAAGACTATACACAATGTTGTCTTATTTTTACGTATTACGGTCATTGAGATCCATTTCTGTGAGTTATATGATGATACTTCGTCTTGTAACTACTTTTATCCTTCTTTGCTCTTTAGTCGTTGTGCCTCATTTTAACTCTATCGCTTTTGGTAAGAATGATAGTCAGATGAAGGTATTTAGGGGATCTATGCCTCCTCTATCTCCAAGCCATCTGAGCGACATACCAAGTCAAGAAGAAGTCGTAGTGAATGAAGAGCAACGTAAGGCTTCTAATAATATTCATAGAGAAGAAATAATCTTGAATGAAAAGTCTGAGAAGTTTAAGCAAATCTTCCGTGAGCCTACTATTGATATGGTATGGTTTATTGGTAATGGTGTGACTAACACATCTAATACTATGGCAGCTGGTTTTAAGCAACACATAAACAAAGTTGTCGAAGGACTCAGTCCACATGTTTCATTAAGATTAGGTGTTTTTTCAAGTAATTTGGCAGTGAAATCGAGGCGTACTGGTACTGAAGTACTATTTAGTTCTTCAGATATCTCAAAATTGAAAAATACTTTAAGAGATGAGAAAGGTGGTGATTTTAAATTATTTACTGTTCCTGATAGTAGCGGATGGGGTTCTCGTGGTACTACTGACCGTTTGCTTTTAGAATTTGCCTATTCATGGCTTAGATATTCCTTAGATGAAAATAACTATGAGAGAAGCAATTTCTTTCGTTATGATCCTAAAGATAGCCAAACAGGTGGCATTTATAAAAGAATATTTGTATTTGTTACTTCAGGCGATTCTAGACGCTTCAACGGCTTGCAACTAGAGGCTTATGCTCGTCAAAAAGGTAAAGTTTTTTGGTCTAATGGTATATATCACCGTTTTAATCATTCTATGCGCAGCCCTTCCCCTAAGTTGAATATGGCAGATGAAGATTTTTTTCATCATTGGATTTTTGACGATGTGCTGGCTGTTTCAGATGTAAGAAATAAATTTGCTTATGAGTATGGCGTTTTTCAGGATTTAGATGACAACGATGTTATAAAAGATGACAAAAAGAAAAAAATAGAATACTTAACAAACCACAAACATGTTCTTGATAGCGACAGTTATCGTGACCGTTCTCGTGATAGTTATCCTGAGTTTAGTAATGGAGTGCATATGAAGCACAATGACTTTATTGATGCTTTGATTGGCAAAAAGGCAGATTATGAAAAAGAAGAAGAGCGTGTGTGGAAAGCACTTTTTCCTGCTGAAAACAATGCAGAAAAAGCTGAGTATCTTAGTGTTTTTAATGCTTTTGAAGAAAATAAAATAGCAAAAACACATATAGAAAAAACAGATATTTGGGCATTTGTTTATGATGGATCTAGTCATTCTGAATATGACAGTATAGAAGATGCTGGCAAGGAATTAGTATCTTGTAT
>MPNI01000041.1 GCA_002238945.1 Proteobacteria bacterium bin106
TAGAGGCCCAGCCGGGCCGGCATCGACCGTGCCAGGGCCAAAAGGTGATCAGGGCGACAGAGGACCGGCCGGGCAAGCTGGAATGGATTCGACAGTGCCAGGGCCAAAAGGAGATCCTGGAGAAAGAGGGCCCGCGGGTGCGGATTCAACTGTACCCGGCCCTCAGGGCCCCGCCGGGCCAGCAGGAGCGGATTCAACAGTGCCAGGGCCCGCGGGGCCAAAAGGAGATCCTGGAGAAAGAGGGCCCGCTGGAATGGATTCGACCGTGCCCGGGCCCGCAGGGCCAGCGGGGCCCGCGGGACCCAAGGGCGACCCAGGCGATTCGGCTGGCGGAAACTTCACACCGTCTAGACAGGAGTCATCTGCATATCCGGTCTTGAATAGGACAGCGACTAAGGAATCAAGGGTATCCTTGATTGGCGGAGACCTGAACGGGATAACCTATGTCAATAAGAGATTTTGGCTGCTAGATGATGGCCGTCATCAGCTACATTCTTACGCCATTTCATCCACCGATGGCTCAATTAATAGACAGCCATCTGAGCAAATATCTGTTGTCTCAGGCCCGTTTGAAACTTTGGCTTCTGACGGAAAATATTTTTACACTTTGGAAAGACTTGGTTCAGGGTCAAATTCTTTTGTTAGGGTTTTTACATTAGCAGGCGCGCGGCAAACCAGCAAAGAGTTTTCAATACCTAGAGACAGGTGGACAGGATCAGCCACAGATGGTGAATTTCTATACGTCTTGGCAGATGAGTTTGCTGATAGCTCTAGAAGACATAGAATTATTGCTTACAATTTACTGGATAACACTCAAGACCCGGATTACTTAGACCTTGATACGACAGGGTCTTGGCGAGGTCTGGACATTTCTGGCGAGGTGCTTTATGCCTTGGACAACGGCGGAAACATCAGAGCCATCTCTAAGACCGGGACGCGGCTCACCTCTCTCGATATGACTTTTGATACTAGTGATTTTACTGGTTTTCCTGGGGCGGCAGCTCTGGCATTTGGACCAAATGATAAATTCTATATTATTGCTAATCAATCAAATAATGCTCGCTATATGGTGCCACACACCATGTCAGGGAGTGTTTCTGGGTTGCAAATAAATGAGGCCACTTATACCATTTCAGGTGGTGGCGGCGGTGGCAGTGGTGCTCAAGGCCCCGCAGGCCCCCAAGGCCCGCAAGGACCCGCCGGGCCCGCAGGCCCACAAGGTCCGGCAGGAGCGGATGGAAGTGTACCCTTGACAAGGGTTGCAAACGAGGCGGCTTACAATGCAATCACTACCAAACTCACTACAACTATTTATTGGTGGCCGGCGTAATGGGTATCAGATTTGGCACAAATAACCCGGGCAGTAATCTCAGGATAGGAACTGAGACGGTGGGTGGTATTGCCATTGGTAATGAGGTGGCATGGCGAGCTTCTCAAACAGCAGCAACAACCAACTATTTATATATGTATGACGTTATTTCCGGCAGATTATATCGAATGAATGTGACTACTGGAATACCGATAAGCAATGGTGTTAGAGTTCGAGCAATGCAAGGTTTGACTTTTCATAATGGAACCATGTATGGGATTGGAAGATCGCCTAATGGGTTTTTATACTCTATTGACACAGCAACAGGGTTTGCAACTCAGGTAAGCCGGGCAAGTGGCGAAGGCATTCCTAATGCTTTAGCTTTTCATAATGGTGCTTTTTATATAATTGGCAGAGCTACTTGGACATTACGAACAATAAACATCTCAACAGGAACATCTACCCAGGTAGGATCAGCAACTAGATTTGGAATAAATGAGGTCGTACCGAGCGGTTTAGTCAGCCATAATGGCAGTTTATATATGGTTGGGACTACAAACGGTGCACTTTTTACATTAAATACGACAACAGGCATAGCAACAAGAGTAGGCAATTCAAATAAATTCGGTGTAAACGAAAACTCACCTACGGGGTTAGGGTCTCATAACGGCAATTTATATATGTGTGGGTCGACGAATAATGCACTCTATACATTAAATACCACAACAGGCGTGGCGACCCAGGTAGGATCAGCAACTAGATTTGGAATAAATTTGTCCGGTCCATCAGGGTTGACAGGGGCCGCGGTTACAGCTGATCAGATAGAACCCAACCCAGTGCCACCAGTCCGATACAACCCACAACAACCGCTAGACCCGTTACCAGACCCTCCGATGCCTGATCCAGATCCACCAGATCCAGATCAACCAGATCCAGATCCACCAGATCCAGATCAACCAGATCCAGATCCGCCAAGGACTCCGACAAGGGATTTGTATATGATCAGCTCAAGCCGTTTGTATGTGGTTGATGCGACCACGGGCCTTGCCACTAGACAGGGTAGCTCTAGCATTGGGATTTCTCCCAACGACCTGGCAAATATTAGTGGGTCGTTATACACACTTTCTGGCACCACTCTTTATCGCATTAGCACAAGCACCGGGCGGGCAACCAGGGTTGGGTCGTCGTCTAATTCTGATTTGCAATCCACTATGAGTAGCACCCTTATTCCTGGAGATAGCGTTGTGAGCGTTACGGCCGACACACTCACCGCCCACTCCCGGTCTCTATACTCAACAATGAGGGTTTCCGTGAGAAATAGTACTCTTGGGACATCACGAACACTTTCTAGGTTGGTTGTTATAAACAGAAGCACAGGGAGAGCTACTTCTTCACGGCAAATATTGGCCGGTAGTTCAATATCGGCCATAGTTGTTGGCGGCGGTTTGACCAACGTTTCTTTCGATGTTCTTGTGTCACATTCAGGGAGTTTATATGGTGTTGACGGCGGAAGACTTTATCGGTTTTCAGGCGATTATGCAATAAGAGGATCCAGCATAACAACCCCTGGCGGGATGGCCTCAAGAGGCGGGACTCTTTACGGCGCTTATTCTAATGGATTGTATAGTATCAGCACATCTAGCGGATCTAGAACACGAATAGGAAGTGGTTATGGTTTATCGGCATCCCCTCGGGGGCTAACAAGTGTATAATAGATTAATCAATAAAGGAATAAAGTCATGACTTACAAAGCCGGATCAAAGATATCCCATATCATCACCACCCAGGTGCCAAGAGACTACGAGGAAGGTGCTATCTACTCACAAGGCAGCCTAATCGGCGTCTGCGTCTCCTCTGTTAAGTCTGGACAGAGTGTTGGTGTTGCTTTATCTGGGATTATATCTTTTAGAAAAGATGATGAAACACGTCAGTTTCCAGTTGGGACTTCGATACATGGTGATGATGGTGCATTAGTAGTCTCTGATGAAGTGGGAAAACCTTTCTTAGGGTATTCAACCAAACCGTCTTTCGCAGGCGACAAATTTATAGAAGTCATGCTCCAGCAGACAGCTCCTGGCGGTGGTGGTGGCGGCGGTACCGGCGGGCCTGTGACCTGGGGATCTGTAACTAATAAGCCGACCTTTGCACCCGCAAACGCTGAGCAAAATGTTCAGTCTAACTGGTCAGAAACTGACACAAATGACGACTCTTTTATCAGAAACAAGCCTACTATACCGCCAGCTTTACCAAGCTATAACCAAAGTAATACCGAATTCTTAGGGTCAAGAGCAGGAAACTTGTTCTGGGACGAAGTAAATCAGGTACCAATCTCTGGTGCAACTGGTACTGTGCTTACGAAAACTGGCTCTGGCGACAATGATTATGCCTTTCGAGCGGCACCAACTGGTGGCGGTGGAGGCGGGGGCCTTGATAGAGACGGCGTTTTAAACCTCGTAGCAGATTGGGCTGAACAGGGAAATACTGATAATTTGCCAACCACCAAGATAGGACTAGAGCCAGGTTCAGGTTTGGTTCGTTCATCCAATGGTAACCTCAGTACATCACCCTCATTAGTTTCAATAGCAAATCAAGGAGAGACTAACAGGTCGGGGATTGAGGCAGCAAATACAAATATTGCTACAAACTCCTCTGAAATTACCGATCTAAAAACGACAGATCAGACCATTCTAGGCATGGTAAGACAACTTTCTGTCACAGTTACCCAGCCAGACCCAGTGATCCACCCCTTCTATTTTGTCGATCAGGCCATCACATCTGGCACTAGGGACTATACCATCTCTTTTGCCAGCACTTTACTCAATCCTCGGCCAGCTAGGATTAATGTCAACTTTGGTGGCACGAACAAAGTGATCACACCAGCAGCTGACAGGGAGACATATATTATCTCTTTGAACGTGACTGAGGTGCGAAATTTAAGCTCAAATCACAGCCCAAATGACACTATTGGGGTGAGAATTGATATCATAGACTCAAGTAATGAGTCAACTTATGCCAAAACCTTCTATATCCCAGTGGTAGCACACCCATTAGGAGGTGGTTTAGCCTTTAGACAGCTCGCAAACCAAGCTGCTTATACCGCGATCACCACAAAAGATCCGAACACCTTATATTATTGGAGTTAACATGCCTTTCCGAATTGGAAATAATGAGGTTAATGTTTTGGCAATTGGGTCTAATCCAGTGCGCGGCGCTGCGATTGGAGACAACATTATCTACACCCTGCAGACACCGGATAACCTAGGCATCATAACTCTCTCTAGTATCGGCGGCGGGAGAACAAGAACAGCTTCTCTCACTGTAACCGACGCTGACGGGTTTACCACCATGCCAGTGGGAACGGTCACAGTGCGAAACGCCGCAGACACCAATGACATTGGCGGCGGTGCTGCAGCCATATCATTTTCTGGCACTGGCAATACTAGATCAGCAGCTTTACCAGGCCGAAGATCGATGCAGAGATACCGAGTTTTAATCACTTATAATGATAGCAACGGTGCTCACAGGTTACAGATCGTAACGACTTCTGGGTCGTTCTCAACTACTGTTCAATATGAGACAAGAACATAGGAGGTAACATGCTACTTGATTTATTAATGTTATTGATACTGGCAGACCGGCCAGCTCAAGCCCAGCTGATGTGGGAGGCATATCTCGCAAAATGCGAGTTTTCTGACGGGCTAGAGCTGATTGACGATGAGAGTTTTGATGAGTTTTGTAGAAATTCACACGAAATAACCGATCCATTTTTAGTCGAATTATTAGACGGAGTATAAGATGCCGATTTTAAGTACCGTGTTCACCTCAATCATGATACTATCTAATGGGTACAGGTTGGGAAAACAGATCCTGCAAGATGCTGGCAAGCCAGATGAGGATAAAGAGAAGGTTCGGAAGGACTTTGTTAAAACACCTAAGTCTAAGAGACAAGACTTTCTAAAGAAGGTGCTAGAGGATAAAATCAGAGCTGAGCTTGAAGCCGAGTTTCAAAAGAAGCTTGAGGAGATGAAGAAATGACCTCTGAATTCTTTGTCCAGGTAGAGCATCTTTTGGGTGTTGGTGTGGCTTTTTTAACTATTATTTTCGGACTCTTGTCAGTTTTGAATAGAATCAAGAAATCTGAGGCAGATAGGAAAGAATTTGAACATCACCAAGAGTCGTCAAGAAGAGAATTATCATTTAAAATTGAAAAATTAGAGGTTCAAATGAATAGAACAGTACAGTTTGAAGAGAAAATATCTAATAAGCTTGATAAACTAACAGATGACTTAAGTAAAATGAGGCTTGAGATAATGGAAGCTCACTCAAATATGGCAAATAAGGTCACAGCTCTGGAGGCTAAGATTGAACTCAAGTAAGATCATTGAATTGGCTGAGCAAATCATAGAACTTTCTGAGGATAGTATGGATACTAAGCCGAAGAAAAAGGTCAAACCAAAGTATAAGATAGTCTTAGAGGTGGGTCATGGCGACCACCCAGATGGCTTTGAGCCAGGCGCTGTTGACCCGAGGACAGGCGTCCGTGAGCATGCCTTGAATAAGATAGTAGCCATGTCTTGTGAGAAGGAACTTAAGAGAGTGGGTTTTGAAGTGATCGTGACTGACTCAGGTGATTACCTAGGAAACATTGGTAAGACATTCTCTGACTGTGATGTGTTCGTTTCAATTCATCACAATGCCTTTAGTGATGATCGAGCTCAGGGATCTGAAACTTTGATCCATGATACTCACTGGAACCCAGATGATGAGAAGCTTGCTAAGGCACTCTCTAAGCATATGAGTGAAAGGTTAGCTATTAATAACCGTGGAATCAAAACAATGAGCCTCTCTATCTTAAAAGGGGCCATAACCGGGGCAAAAAAGCCCGGAAAAGCAGTAGTCCTAGTAGAGCCCTACTTCATCACTGGAAAGGACGTAGATGACCATCTTACGTGGTCGAAAAAATCTGGGATCGCTATTGCTGATGGAATATTAGAGTTTTTAAAGTATTAGATTAAGATTATTGCTCGAATGTATCGATATTTTTTATCCCATCAAAGGGTATTTTCTTACCTAGTTTATCTTTGATCACATTTTCTAGGTTTTCTTTAGCAATTTCAGCACCTTCTGGAACTATCTCATAGCCTTCTAGCTCATCCGTCTCTATCTTCTTCTCTAGCTTATCAGATTCAATCTCAGTTTCAATCATACGAGCCAAAAAAATGCCAGTGCCAGTGAAGGGGTCTAGTATCTTAACACCATCATCTGACACAGACTTGCCAAACTCTTTCTGACAGATTTGATTAATAGATCTATTAATAAAATCAACAACTTCTGTCGGGGTGGTAACAACGCCCAGCTTCTCTTGAAGCCTATCAGGCGCCTCTAAAGCTTTCTTATCATACTCTTTTCTTAGTTTTTCCTGGTCATCTACACCCATACTCTCTCCTTAGTTAAATATGTTATAATGAATATCCCATATCTTGCCCTTTTTGTACAGCTACGAAGAGGCGAAAGTAAACAAGCCCCGAGGCGTCATGTCCCTTGAGGCTTGTTTATTTCTTATTGATTAAACGTTACAGACAGTACCCTCATAGTCACAGAACTGATCTTTATTACTCTGAATAAAGTTATAAGCCAGGCAGCCATCAAACCCAGTGGCGGCTGACATGCTAGCCATCATATCAAGCATCTCATTTATCTCATCTTCTGATAAAAGATCAGAGAATGCATGTTCGATATGGCCATCTGCACCCACCGTGGGTTTGGAGGGCATGTCTCTTACATCATAAAGCTCATGATTTACCACACCTTTACCAGCTTTGGCCTTAGTCTTCTTCGTAGTCTTCTTCTTGCTGGAAGACTTCTTAACCTTCTTCTTGTCGTCCACTTGACACATATCCATTGAATATGCTGGTGATGATAAGAGAACAGCTATTACTAGTAGATACTTAAACATGCTACTCTCCTTCACAAAGTATTGGTTCAGGTACTTCATTACAGATTTTCTCCCTCTCTTTGAACAGATTGAATAAAACCTCATCCTCAAGAAGTTTCTCATCGTCTTCTATGTCTTTCTCGCTATAGCCTTCTAGATCCTTCTTAACCATGGCACCAATGTCTTCTAATGGCGCTGCATCATTGTGACCGGCTTTTGATTTTGATGGCTTATTATTAGCAGCTAGGGCGAAGACTAGTACTGTAAAAGCACCAACAGCGAGCAGCCACTTAGCTTGGTTGGTACTCTTCTCAACCTTCTGCTTATGATCTTTAGCTAGAGCTAACGCCATAAAATCAACCTCAGCATAGATAGACTTCTTGAGTGGGTTAAACGCCACTTCAAGGGCACCAACTTTACTCAAGATATCTAAGTCTATTGACTGATTAGAACCAGATAACAAGAACTCTATCCCGTCCTCTGTCTCTACCAGGTCACCATGAACAACCTCAAAGTCATCACCTAACTTCTCTTGTAAGTACTGCTCATAGATCACATCTTCAATGCCTTCTATATCAGAAAGAGATATGTTCAGGCTTTCTATAGCATCACTAGCATAGGCTTGAGATGATAGAAAAATTGCTAGGGCTACTAGATACTTAGTCATTTTCGTCTCCTTTAACTTCAAAAAATTCAATTGCTTTATCAACAACTTTGTTGATCTTTTTAGCTTTCTCTTCCATAGACATGGCTTCAATTTTGATGGCATTCAGAACACCTGGGATATCCTCTGAGAGGAGCATATACTCATAAAGTCTGCCAAACCAGCCATCCAGCTCAGTACCCGACTCAGGGACACAAGAATCAAAGACATCTCTTAATAGTTTCAGTTGCTTTTTCATTTTTACCTCCCTTCAAAACGTAAGCTAGGTTAGTTTTATCGAGTACTCTCAACATCTTGTTCCTCTTTCTGATAGCCTTGACCTCCCGATATGAATCGAGAAGGGCCAAGGCGCCTTTAAACGTTAACCTCATTCAACACCCTCCTCTATGAGGAGCTTGTCGGCGTACTTATCACTCTCTGAATCGCAGAGGTACATCACATTCTTAAGAGCCTCATCACCCATCTTGGGGGCGACGTTCCCAGCTCCAAACAGGCAGCCAATGAAATGAGGCATCTTGGTGATATACCGGGTTGCCGACTTGACAAACTTTAGCAGATCAGCCGACATTTTTTGAAGGAACGTCTCAACCGCACTAAGCCTAGCCTCAAGAGCAGCAACTCTCTCTTCGAGATCACCACTATCGCCCCTGTTAGAAGCGACAACTAAAGGCTTAATACTTTGCTCAATACTTTTGGACTTAGAGTCACCCCCTTCGGAGGCGACAGCTAAGGGTTCAACGCCACAACTTGCTACAAAAAACATGGTAAAAAACAGTAAAGACTTCATACTACTCTCCTTTCTTATCTTCAAAGGGTTCAACTGGTGGCACCTTAGCCTTCGCAACCCCATCACAAAGCTCTACAACCTCATCTACTGATGAGTTGGGTGCTCTTTGGAATACGGTAGTCAAACAGACCACTAAATGCCTTAAGACATCTATCTCGTAATTTAAATGCTTAATAAACTCGAATGTCCGTATGTCGCTGTCAAGCATCTTGCTTTCCCTCAACAGCATATTTTCTACAATCCTCTGTAACTGGGCAACATCATCTTTCAAGTCAGAAACCTGACGCTCATGAAAAGCGTCGTTGGCAGCCATAGACTGGCCAAAACTCAACGAAAATAACATCGCTAACACTAGTAACCATTTCATAAAATACCTCTCAAAAAATTAAACTTTAGTAGCTAACGCGACTACCATCAAAAAACTCAGCACAACATGTGCTACTAGAATAAAATTAAGCCACTTATCATTCATCTCTCACCTCTCTTAAGGAGACCACAGGGCTGGCCGTGGTTATAGTATTTAGCCGGGAGGAGCCAAATGCTCAGCCAGCACCTATGATCATAATTTGGTCTTATCTACTATCTTATAGCGAAACACCCCGCTATTCTCATCCCAGTAAAAGTCTACTCTCTGATCACCATCCAGATGATTGTTTATCTCTCTGATGGTGAGATGGATGTACGCTTGTTCAAGTCCTAGGTTATACTCCACCTTCTATCCTCCATTTGTCGTTATTCATTTCCTCTTTAGTAAAGTCTAATAGTTCGATGTACTCACTGAGTGATAGCTGCTTAAAGCTGACACCATCGTCATCCGACTTTAGAACTCTCAAGTCAAACCAACCGGCACCATCTTTAGGAGTTGACTCTTTATGAAGAGCTTTTGCAGCTCTCTCTAGGAGTCTGAACCCTTGGTCTAAGACTTTGCTAGCAAGAAGATGACATTCATCATCAGTCCAGCTGGTATTTGTCTTACAGACATAATATTTAAAACTAACCGCACCCATAAATTATCTCCTAGATATCAAAAAATAGGGGTGATCACTGTGACCACCCCCTTCGTTTTAACTGTTCTTTAAATTGACAGTCTCCTCAGAAACCAGCTTCATTATATGCTCATGAAGGTCAGGTTCGTACTCTTCGATACGTTCGATTGACCATTTTTCTGACAGATTAATAAGGCTAATCTTGCTTGTTCTGTCAAGGCCACCGTTTTTAACCTTCTCAAGGTTGTCAAGGCACCACTCATAGTACACTGACGAGTTAAGGTTTCGTTGGTCATAAGTTACGTTTTCCATTTTCAGTCTCCCTAATCAAAATTGAACTTTGATGACAACCACGTCATCGATATACATATTATATAATCAAATAAAATAAAAGTCAATACTTTTCTATCATTTATTTTCGTTTTATTTTCGATTGTTAATAACCCCATGATATATAAGAGAAAAGTGAAGAGCTATGTTTACACCTTGAGAACGATTGGGTAAAAAATGTCACATATTTTGTCTTGATTTGTTATTTTGTGATAATCATAATGGCGTTAGCGTGGCTAACGCGTGACCATTGACGTGACCATAGGTTGTTTTTCATTGATAAATATGGAGTTTAGATGCCGAAGCATATTGTGACTAAGGAACAAATTGAAGAGATAATGGCTCACGCTGACCAGGGTCTTGGGCACGCCGAGATATCATCTAAGGTCGGAGTCTCAGCAGCGAACGTGCGCTACCACACATTGATTAAACATGGTGGCAAAATTAAGAATAAGGCGGCACTCAGGAATGAGCTAAACAATGCTAAAGAGCAGCTGGAACAAGAGAAGAGGATACACTTCTCTATGCAGAGAAAGATAGACAAGCTAGAGGCTGAGGTCGATCTGTTGACCAGCCTTCTAATGAAAGCTGCTAACTTTAAAGGTTAGAGGCAAGACCAACCTATAGTCTTATAGGTTGGTCCATTTCAAGCCAGGATTAAGGTCACCCGTGGCTTTTCTTAGTTTCTTTTCTTTGTAGTCGAGGCGGCGCTTGTCTTGCTTGGGCTGGCAGAATGCCTCCACCCTCTCTTTGAGGGTCGGTAGGCTTTCTGTGACCACACCCTTAAATGGTTGTTTGAGTAATTTTGAGCGAGTATAAAGCTCAAGGAATTCAATGTAGAGGCCTTTTTTATTCTCTCCCTCTCTTAGATATGAGTCCTCTCTAGCGTTCTCATAGCGTTCAAACTTGATCATGAAGAGATCTTTTTCACGCTTCCAGTCGTTGGCTTTTTGGTACTCAATCATAGACATCTCTTGTGATATAATTAGAGACGTTCATAAAGTCTTCTCACCTTGCTAGGAAAAGCGACTGGGCACTATATTTACCTGGTCGCTTTTTCTATGTAATCAGTGATTAACTTCCGCAGAACCCATGACCTTTTGAGACCTTGGCGTTCACACGCCTCATTAAAGGTATCTCTTAAGTCTTTAGGGCATTCAAATCTTAGTTCTGGGTATCTTTTGTATCCTGGGTATTTCATAACATCTCCTTATGTAGCATATGATATAAGATTTATTACAGATCAGCAAACTTTAGTATTGACTTTCTGATCCGATGAGTATATACTAGTATTGTGACGGCGTCACAGCGGCGCCTTGTTTATTGTTTTAGTTTTGTGAGGTAGTTATGAGTGTTTTAGAATGTGCTTTGGGCAGAGCGCCGGTTGACTATGATCAGGTCGGAGAGCAGATGGCGGATGAGTGTATATCTGATGTCTATTCGACGACAGATATGATGTCACGACAAGTAGAGTATCTTGAGGGGAAACTTACCTTCTTAAGAGCCAGAGCTGAGAAACGAGACAGCCAGAGTTTGGCGGTAAGATTGAGTGAGCTAGAGTTTCAAATAAGTATGATGAAGAGTTTCATCGAGTCAATTAATTCAGGTGAGTATGTCGCCGCAGAGGAGGTGTAAAATGGGTAAATTTACCAAAAAAGACTTAGAGAAAATGGTGACTAATCAAGCTAAGGCTAAGGCAAGAGACGAGGTGAAGAGTAAATTAGAGAAAGATCTAGAGAAATTCTTAACTTCTCAGGTCAAGAATTGTGCCTTGGTGACTGAGATGCTCTCGAAAGAGCTATATACTCTTCACGATAGGGTTTTGTTCACAGGGTATGACTATCATGGCGATGAAACCACATACCTTGATCAGGTCAGTAATGTGATGTTTAAATCAGATTATATCAAATCAGCAAAAAGAGAACTGGGCTCGATCCTAGCTGAGCTCGAGAAGGCAGAAAAGGTCGCAGGTGATCAGTTGGGCACGATAAATCTCATCAATAACATGGTCTTTGATGATAACCAAGATGAGAAAGAGGGTGCTGCATGATCAATGTTACAGTTTCAGGCAATTTAGTGGCACCACCTAAGCTGGTATTTACTAATGCCACAGGTGAGGTGTATGGTATTAGATTTGGATCGTCAACTTACAAGAAAGTTGGGCCAAATTTTGAAAAACATACAATCTGGTGTTCTGGTCTTGTGTCTAAAAAGAAGATTGACAGCATTCTTAGTAGATTACAAAAGGGCACCTACATAACAGCGTCAAGTTGTGATGCTACGATTCGTGAGTATCAGGCAAATGATGGTAGTTACAGGGCAGAATTGGATCTTAGATTTTGTCAAGTTGTAGAGGCCGGTAATCTGCCGCCAGCACCGGAACAGCCTGTTCAGAATCAGCAACCTGCTCAAGCACAGAATGTGCCCAAGCATATTCAGCCTCAGATAAATGGCACTTACAATGCTCAGCAAGATCAGAAGTTGCAACAGAACATTCAAAGCTATCAGCAGCAAAATGTGCCAAGGCAACAATCAGCGCAACAATCGAACCAACAGAACAGTCTCCCGTTCTAGTTTGACGATGCTATAGTTCTTCTAAGGGAGCTCTGAAGGCCTTTGTTACTTTATTACTTTGTAACATAGGATTCTCGGAGCTCTCTTTTTTTATTTCTTTTTTAAATTCTTTTGTGTCGAGTAGCTTAGCAGACTCCAGTATCGTGGTATTCGAATCTTCTAAGAGAATCTGGTAGACAATATTTTCATCTGTCTCTTGAGCTAGCCGGGGTGCAAGACGGTCGGCGGTTTGCTTTATTCTCATGTGGAGAGTACTATATATAGAAGAGAGCATGTCTTCGACCAGCCTCATTGGTACGATCTTTTGGGTTGTTTCTTCATAAGTGAGCTGAACCAATTTAGCTTTATAATATGCTTCGACTCGTTGAGATGTTTCTTTGCTAGGCAAAGGTTGCCCATCTAATAAGAATGAGTTGTTAGTTTTCTTTATCATTTGAGCACCTTTTAGAGGTATATATGTTAGACCGAAGACATGTTTTACATTACCAGAAGAGCGCCGAGCAAGCAACTAAAGATCCTCTAATGCCATCAGAGTGGGCAGACGAACACCGCATCCTCTCTGTGTCTTCTTCTTCTGAGCCAGGCAAGTGGAACACCAAGAGAACACCATATCTCAAAGAGATAATGGATAACTTGCATCCTCATTCTCCAGTTAAGAGGGTTGCCTTGATGAAGGGGCACCAGGTCGGTTATACCGAGGGTATTTTGATGAATGGTCTTGGTTATATCATGAGCGAAAACCCAGGCCCAACTATGCTGGTGGCGCCAAGTGAGAAGGCAGTGAAAAAGATGCTTCAGCAGAAGATTGAACCCATGATATACGACACGCCATCTGTTAGGAAATTAATGCCTAAGACCAGCAGGGCAACTCATAGAAGTACAGTAATTCATAAAGATTTTCGGGGGGGGTTCCTGGTTCTCTGTGGTGCCACCGTACCTAGTGACTTGGCTGGTACGTCCGTTCGATTCTTATTCTTAGACGAGGTTGACCGCATGGGTCTGGACGTTGAAGGGGAAGGGTCTCCAGTGGAGTTAGCCATCGGCAGAACCGCCGCTTACAAACGCAAGAAGATCTTTATGGGTAGCACACCTGTCTCTGAGGAAACTTCTGCAATCAAAAAGTATTTCGACGATGGTGATCAGCGCTATTACTTTGTTCCATGTCCTAAGTGCGGACACATGCAGACTCTTGAGATTACCAGATTAGATTATAGTGATTTATCAGATATATATTATAGATGCGAGAAGTGTGATCACAAGATCTCTGAAAGCCAAAAGACATATATGCTAGAGAACGGGGAGTGGCGAGCCACAGCTGAAGCCAGACCAGAGAATAGGTCATACCACCTCAACGCACTATACTCTCCAGTAGGGTTCTTGCCTTGGGTAGATGTAGCCATCATGGCCAGGAAGGCTGAGAAAGACGATGGTATTGCACAGACATTCGCTAACCTATATCTCGGCATACCCAAGTCTCTCTCTGACGCTGAGGTGCCTGTTCCTGAGGTCTTAATAGAACGAGAGAAGGTGTATGAAAAAGGTAACCCCCCATCTGTATCAGAGACCTTTAACACGTGTGCGGTTGATGTTCAGGGTGATCGTTTAGAAACTTTAATAATTCGTTGGGATAAGCGCAAAGCTTACGTAGATGATCACATCATTCTTTATGGGCAGGTAAACTCCGACTTCTCTGAAGAGCCATGGTCACAGCTAACAGACATACTTGATAATAATAATATTCATATCTTAGGTATTGACAGTGGTTACATACCTCATCGTGTATTTGGTTGGTACAAAAGCCAGCCGAGAACATCAAAACTAAAGATCAGGGTCATACGAGGTGTTGCTACTTTAGAGGGTTTAATGAGCCCGCCAAAACTAATGGACGTCTCTTTATACTCAGGAAAGAAAACCAAGGTAGGTAACAAGTACTATGATTTGAATACTCATATATTAAAAATGGAGGTACACAAGAGGTTACTAATCTCCGATGAGAGTGCCAGTGAGTACATTCATTTCCCTAGTGGATTAGGAGATGAGTTCTATCATCAGTTATGTAGTGAGAGGATGTTAGTCAGGAAGTCGGACGTTATGGATCGCACTGGGTTACCGAGATATCGTTGGCATGCTATCAGGAACAGGAACGAGGCCTTTGACCTCATGGTTTACTCTCTTGGGTTATGGTATGGATCAGGTGCTGCTAGGTGGGTAGACAAGTGGGAAGATTTCCTAGCTTTGAAGAGTCAGTATCTATGAGTGGCTGGCGACGCAAGGATGGCACTGTAGTTAGAGATGAGTGCCCAGATCACAGTGCCATTCACCATAGAAAGCTCAGGGAATTATTGTCAGAGGTCATGGCCACAAACGAACATATCTCCTCAGAGGATCTAACATCACACTTCTGTGCCTGGGTACTATCTCTCTATAAGAGGGACGCCAATACGAACATCACATTCTCATTTGAACCGCCTAAGTGCGAACCGGTGATATCAGATAAAGCCAAGCATCTCATTGATTACTTTGAATCACTAAGGTGGGATAAGTTTGACCAGAGAATCTTCGGTGATATCTGGATGGGATTTCTCAGCAAAGAGAAGCGGGGGGAGCTTGGTGTTGAATTCACTTAATGAATACCGCTTCAATGTTTCTTAATAATATCAGCTACTTAGATTAACTCAGATTGTGAGTATTCCAAATAATATTTTATATAACACAAACCAGCCCACTCAAGAACGAAAAAGTGTTGACAAGAAGGAAAAATTATGTTACAATACATCAGGCCCCCTAATCACGACGATGTCGTCGAGATTTGTTTCTTGGGGTTTTACAAACCTTATTTTTATAAGGAGACCATTATGGTCAATTTCACCACAGGGGAGTCGACTTCAGCTTTAGCAGAGGCTATAGCAGAGGCTATAGCAGACGCGCTTCCTCTTGATGAAGTAGTTAAGTTACTTAAGCAAAATCATTGTTTGTTTGAGAAGCTTAGCAAAGAACTCGGGTGTAAGCCTGAGGAGTCTAAAGAAAGTGACGCCTCCAAGTTGGAATGTCACCACGGCCCGAGAGGATCTTTGCCAGCGGATATGACCTTGTATGATTTGCATGAAAAAATATGCGAACTAAGAGGCCCGGTAACCATCAATGGCACAAAGTATTGTGGGTTCGTTCACGGAGATATAGTCAAGATTCTAAAATCTGACTATGGCATTGAGATAAGTGCAACTACCGTAAGCGCTATTTGCAAGGCATACGGAGTGCACTCTCGCAGATAAACAACCTCCCTAGACAAGTTGTTGTTTATCTTTAAAGGGGGCATGGTCGAATGATCGTGCCCCTCTTTCTATCCCCGAATAGTACCCCCTCTCTAAGAGAATATCAACCATTAAAATAAGTAACCGTGGCTAAAATATAGGCGCCCCCATTGAATAGGGGTGGGCACGCATAGGGCACGCCTAGTGCCTGTATAATGCGACTATTAGATATGCGTTTTCTAATGATATCAGTAACTTAAAAAATAATGCTTGACAAGTTTACTTCATTTTCATATAATAGAAAGCGTCGCCGGAGAGAGCGTAAGCAGCAGCTGCTTGCTATGGCGGTACTAAACATGAACCATACAAGCACGCTGTTAGGTATTACCTTACAAGAGTCGACCATGTGTGTTTCAGTTAAGCCGGACAGTGGTGATACAACCGTTAAGTATTAAGTCTGAAATGACTATATCATCGTCTATTCAGACTTAATACTTAACGGATCACTCACATAAGCACTTAAGGTTTAGCAATATGTGTTAGTTAGTATGTGTCATAGGTCGTTATGCTTAAGCGGCTAAGGCGACAGCCTTCTGGTAGTAATGAATAGTTGCGTCTTTTTTCAGAAAGGGTGGCGTTAGGTGAGCGGTTACAATCAGATGACAGCGAACAAGATACAAGAGCTGATGAGTAAGGGTAAGCCCATTGGTGTTTATAGAACTGGCTGGATGGGCTACAGCGATGCGGTTATTGATCATTGTCTTGAGTTGAGAAGAGAGGGTATGAGTTACGTCCAGATCGGAAGAGAGATGGGTATACATTACAATACGGTAGGCAAGTATTGCCGACGTTACTTAAGCAAGCAAGAGAATAGTAGTAGTGATGCAGAAGACAGCAGCCCTTCAGATTAGTACCTAGCCTTTATTTTAGTACCTGCCTTAGTTTGAAGCCATGCCTTGTTAATGGGTATGGCTTATTTCATATACGGCCCTTAGTTGTAGACACCCATGGTTCATTTGATGGCACCTATGTTCAACACGCCCGGCCTATTTTCTTTTTCAAAATTTACAAAAGTTTTAATAAGTTCAATTGAATCAAGTGCTTATGCACTACTCTCTATGATAGAGAAGATTTATAAATTAAGAATTAGGAATTTAGGAATTAGGAATTTAGGAATCCTAGGAATCGAGGAATTCAATATACCCGGCATTGGTTAGACCCCATGGGGTGTATATAGGCAGGGGGGGGGGGATATGGCTTAGCTTCGATTGAAGAGAGATAGGGGCGCGCAGTGGCAGGTATGTTTGATTGATCTTGTTGGTTGTTAGACCTTGGTACAGATCTGCAATTGGTTAGTGCGTGCAAGGTGGGTAGTAGTGATGGTTGATAGTTGATGATTGTGAGTTTTGGTATGTGTGTCGTATCCGATCTCCTTGCCCCCAGAGGTCGGGGCTGCAGAGAAAGTACCTAACTGGGACAGGGGTTGTTGTTGGTGAGTGCGTGGTTGATGCGGCCTGGTTGTACCACCCGTGCCGGCCGTGCCACCCTACTCTGGGTGATGCATCAGAGAGAGTAGTTAGTGCACTACTCGGCCGC
>MPNI01000008.1 GCA_002238945.1 Proteobacteria bacterium bin106
CCCCCCAGAAAATAATGACTCTTTAGTTCTAAAAAAAGGCAGTGTATTTGTTTCTTATGGAAATACATTTAAAATAGATAAGGTATTTGATCACAAAGAATCTTTTGCTTTAATGGATGGTTTTGGCTCTCATAGAGGATTGTGTGGGAGCCATATGGATAATTATGATCCTGATTACTACGAGCGTATAAACTCGGGTAATGCTGGCTACGAAATAAATGGTGTTCCTGGTGCACGTGAATTATATTATAATGGCATGTCTCTTTTAGGCAGTCATGGAGAATGTCAGATTGTATGTGAGCATTCTGTGCAAGATTTAGCATCATCTTTTAAACGTGGTTATATGGATCTTTCTCCCACAGGACAAATACCAGCTGGGGAAGATGGTGGTATAAGTTTAGGGGCTACAGAGCATGAAGATGGTAAAGAAATAGCTCAAAGAATAACAGCTAAGTTTAATGCATTTAAAGACTCTCGTTCATGTGAGATTCATTCATTTCAAGGCTGGAAGGAAAGTAGCAATAATAGAGTTACTCATGATGATAAAGAAGAATTAGCATGGATGAGATATGGCAGTAAGTTGTATATTAATCATTTTGAAAAAAATAAAAATGAGGGTGCTTTTCATCGTGGCAAAGTCATACCTTTTTCTGACTATTTATATCTTTATGCTGGTAAGAAAAGTATTTATAGTGAAGGTTTTGGTAGGGATCATACTTTAAGTATTTGTTCTAGTGCTTGGAATTATGTATTTGCAAACCGAAACCGTCAGTCAGAGGGTAATACAGTTGGTGAACGGTTAATGACAAGAATGTTTGATGCTTATGCCGCCTCTACATCATCGCCTGATTCATTGCCTTCTAAAGAGAATCTGTCAGGAAAATGCATGAGAGTTTGTAATATTACAGAAAAGAGAGATCAGCCTGAGTGCAATGTTAAACGAGTAGGTCGTGAGTACATAAAATTGCACGAATTTTTTGGTGGCTTAAAAGCTAGTTTTTGCAGTGTGGGTGAACGTAAAAATAAAATAGAAGGATTTATTGAGGAGATTAAAGGTGCTAAAAATACGTTTTCACAATGGAATCCTGGAATGCTTAGCCCTGAAGACGACCCTGAAGGCAACAAGATAGAGTTTGCAGTTGAAAAGGTAAGTGATATTAATAGTCATGTTTTTGATGGTCCTATTCAAAGTATTGAATTGAAAGATGGGCCCGGAAATGAAGATAATTTTGTTGCAAGCATTGAAGTTGGTAAAGCTAAGAACGGGTGTGTTATAAAAGCCCTTAATAGATATATACACACATCATCAAAACTTAATGAGTTGCGGTTGATGATTCATAAAGCACATTTTGCAGCTGAAAACTGTGTTGATAAAGGTAAGTTGTACCTTGAAGCTCTTAAAAAACTAGAAGCTTCCCAAAATAGTGAAGATGATAAAAGTGATAGCATTAGCATCACTTTTAAGTTTAAAAAAGAAGAAGATCAACGACCTTAAAATTTTAGAAGGGAAGTTATGACATCTTAAATCTCTAAGTCTATGATGGCATGCTAGCTACACTAGCTACACTAGCTACAAGAGCTGAAGTCTATATGTTGATTCCATACCAATTGATGGATGGTAAAAAACAGGTTTTATGTATTAAGAGATAATGACACATGATAAAACAGTAAACGAACTGGGGCTCAGATGAACTAAGCAACTTATCGTGGAAAGGTTTTGTCCTGACTTTAACATATTAAGCTGAGTCATAATTTTTGATAATAATAGAAATCCTCTGAGGTGAGAATAGTGGTATATGTTAGCTGGTGTAGTCAAGATAAGAACTATAGTCAGTTTTTTGATCCATGGTGAGATGTCCTGTTCTATCAAAAACCAAGATTCGGTTGGCGATGGTTTGGATAAACTCATGATCTGTAGATGAAAATATAACAGTTCCTTTGAATGCGCTGATGCCGTTATTAAGAGCTGTGATGCTCTCAAGATCAAGGTGGGCTGTGGGGTTATCTAAGATGAGTAGGTTGGCTTTTTGAAGCATCATTTTTGCAAGAATACATCGTACCTTTTCTCCTCCCGAAAGTACTTTTACTTTTTTATGTACATCATCTTTAGAAAAGAGCATACGTCCTAGAAAACTTCTGAGAAAGGTTTCATCTTGTTGTTTTTCGGTGGTGAATGTACCGAGCCATTCAAGTAAACTCTTATCTTGATCATTTTCAAAGTAGCTGTGATGATCTTTGGGAAAATACGAACGTGATATGGTGACGCCAAAACGGAGTGCTGAGTCATGTTGTGATAGTTGAGAGTTACCGAGAATGGATAATAAAGCTGTTTGGGTTGCGTCATCACCGAGTATCACCACCTTGTCACCTTTTTCAATGGTGACATTGACCTTATGAAGCAATGTCTTGCCATGACTTTCATAGCTAAGATCATGGATGGTAAGAATATCTTTACCAGCTTCGCGTTGTTGTTCAAAATGGATATAAGGATATTTACGTGAAGAAACCGGTAGGGATGAAAGATCAAGAGATTCAAGAATTTTACGTCTTGATGTAGCTTGTTTGGACTTTGCTGCATTTGCAGAAAAACGAGCGATGAATGTTTTGAGTTCTTTAGCTTTATCTTCAGCTTTTTTCTTTTGATCAGAGCGTAATTTCAAATTCAATTCTGAGGCTTGTAGCCAAAAAGAGTAGTTGCCGGAATAAATGGTGATGCGTGAATAATCAATATCTGCCATATGAGTACAGACACGATTGAGAAAATGGCGATCATGGGAAACCACAATAAGAGTGTTTTTGAATTCAAGAAGAAAGTTTTCAAGCCAGTGGATAGCCTCAATATCTAAATCGTTGGTAGGTTCATCAAGTAAAAGAACATCAGGGGCACCAAAGAGAGCTTGGGCAAGAAGCACTTTGACCTTTTGGGCTCCGTTGAGTTCTGCCATGGATTTATGTAAGATATCAGCGCTAAGTCCTAGTCCTGATAATAGAGTTCCAGCTTCAGCTTCAGCCTCCCATCCACCAAGTTCAGCAAATTCGGCTTCCAGCTTACTAGCAAGAATGCCATCTTCTTCACTAAAAGGCTCTTTTTCATAAATTTTGCTGCGTTGTTGGCCTATGGCATAAAGCTTGGGGTTACCGAGTGTGATGCAATCCAGTACGGACTCTTGATCATAGGCATGATGATCCTGTTTGAGAAAAGAGAGTCTTTGTCCAGGATGTGTACTTACCTGACCAGAGTTGGGAGCTATTTCTCCGCTAAGGACCTTCATAAATGTGGACTTCCCTGCTCCATTAGCCCCTATTAATCCATAGCAATTGCCAGGAGAGAAGGTGATGTTGACATCTTCAAAGAGTTTGCGATCACCGAAACGTAAAAAGACATTGTGGGTTGCAATCATAAAATTATTCTGACAAAAAAAGTGGATATATACAGATAGATAGTAACTGCTGAAGTTGACTGAAGTTGACTGAAATTGACCTGGGGGGGCACGTTACAGTTCTACCTTGATTTGCACTGTATTGCAAAGTTTTGCAATAGTATCGCTTTTATAAATCTTTATGGAGCCGTTTGCAAATGGAGATCGTGGTGTGGTCTTGTGGGTTTTGGGATTTTTTGGAAGGTAAGCAGTATTTATGGATAGTGCTTTGATCATCTACCCAACGAAGATTTAAAAGAAAAAGTCCTAAATCATGGAGGACTCTTTTAACAGAAGGCACGTTTTGTACTGTGGAAGGATCTTCAGCCATTAAGGTGTCCCAATGATCTATCAGTACGGGAAGGTCTTTGTAGGTTTGAAGAAATGGGCTTGTTTGATCTTTGTCGTTGAGGCTTTTGAAAGCTTGGCCTTCTTCTGAGAGGGTTTGGGTGGCTTGGAAAAATATGTAGCTACTTGCCCATAGCGCTACAATGGACCACATACCTGAAACATGAGGACGAAGTTTTTTGAGCACAGGTAAGAGAGCACGTCCGGTGAGTATGGTTGCTGCTGTAGCTGTGCTAGCTCCCATAGCTCCATAGATAGGGGCGCGTGAAGCTAATTTATGGCGTTTGTAAGCTTGATGGAGCTCTTTAAGATTGTGACGTTCTGACTCATCAGGTTGATGGAAGAATACTTTTTGAGGGCTAAAAGAAACACTTTGATCATCGAGGCTGCGAAAGGCAGCCACACAAGAATTGTGTTTAGCAGTTCCCATCACATCCACAAGGCAAGACTGAAAATGATATGTGTAATCATCGTGTTGGACAAATCGTAGCACGTAGTGAGTGTCGTTTACGGCATTGAGAGAAGAGCTATGGGGATCGGTGTGTGTTGATGGGGATTTGCAGCTCCATATCAGAGCTAAAGCGCAAAGGGCTATAGCTGTTAGGATATATGGAATATATTTGGCTAGGATATATGGAGTATATTTGCGGGGGTATGTATTCACGGTATCTCACTGTGACAAAAGAAGTGATATGGCATGTGGTTTGATGCTGGGTTATCGATGGGCAGTTAAGAATATTTAATGACTTAATGAGAGAGAAGGATAAAAGAACTGTTAGTAAGCTTTAGCAAATAGGACAGAATGGGAGGCTTTTTGATGGCTAAAGGCGCATTTGGCATCTGGGTTATGTTGATGGGGGATATTTTGTGGTTTTAGTGGAATGCAACGTGGTGAGAGTTTGTGTTTTGCTAAAAATTCATGGCCTATGGCATCTTTGCACCATGGCAGGTAAATAAATCCTTTGCCGCCACTAGCGAGAAAATTTTCGGTTTCTTCAAGACTATGGAAGCTATGAAGATGTGTGCTAAGGAATGTGCGGGCTTTATCTATTAAGTATGTGTGTAGAGCTGAGAGTTCTTCGGTGATGGCACGAAGAAATGCAGCTTGGGGTAAGGTTGTTTTTGTATGGGTGCGGTTATCTCTGCGTGCAAAACTTACAGTCTGTTCTTTGAGTTCTTTGGGTCCTATTTCAATACGGATAGGAACACCGCGTTTGATATGTTGCCAGTTTTTCTCTCCTGGACGAATAGAACGCTGGTCCACATGAACACGAAGGGGCTCTTTTGCGTAGTGCAGAGAAGATAAGGATTCTTTGAGTATGTGACAGTACTTGAGAATATCTTTATCTTGGTTTGTGTTGCGTAATATGGGTTGGATAACAATGTGTTTGGGTGCCACTTTAGGAGGAAGCACTAAGCCATCATCATCACTGTGGGTCATGATCATACCGCCAATAAGTCTGGTGGAAACCCCCCAAGAAGTGGTCCAGGCATGCTGTTGCTCGCCTTGTTGGTTTTGAAAGCGGATATTATAAGCTTTGGCAAAAATCTGTCCAAGAAAATGGCTGGTTCCAGCTTGAAGGGCTTTGCCATCTTGCATCAAAGCTTCTATACAATAGGTTTCAACAGCTCCTGGAAAGCGTTCATCGGGTGTTTTGGTCCCGGATATGGTAGGTATGGCTAGATAATCACTGACAAAATCAGAATACAGTGACAGCATGGCGGTGGTTTCTTCTTGAGCTTCTTCAGCTGTGGCATGAACGGTGTGGCCTTCTTGCCAGAGAAACTCAGAGGTACGCACAAAAAAGCGCGTTCGCATCTCCCAACGCACTACATTAGCCCATTGATTGATAAGAATGGGTAGGTCACGATATGAATGAACCCATTTAGCATAGGTTTCTCCGATGATGGCTTCAGAAGTAGGACGTACCACATAAGGTTCTTCAAGGGGAGAAGCAGGCGCCAGTTTTCCTTCCTGCGTAGACGTTAACCGGCTATGGGTGACCACAGCACATTCTTGGGCAAAACCATCGATGTGAGAGGCTTCTTTTTCGAGAAGCTTGATAGGAATCAAAAGAGGAAAATAGGCGTTTTCATGGCCGGTATCTTTGAAGCGTTGATCGAGTTGTTTTTGGATGATTTCCCATATGCCATACCCCCATGGTTTTATCACCATAGAGCCTCGAGATGAAGAATGTTCAGCAAGGTCAGCTGCCATAATCACTTGCTGATACCAAGCAGCAAAATCCTGGCTACGCTGAGGTGTGATGGCTGTTTTTTTGTTAGCCATAAAATTTTTGCTCCTAAGAATGGTGTTCTATGTTATCTATGCCCAGAAGAGTTCATCTATAGAGCATATGCTGCATATGCTCTATATATACTTTAGTAGTGTACAAAAGTGTATAAATTGTATATCTCTATGTACATAGCATAACCAAGGTATTTCTTAAAAGCTTGTAACTTGTAAGAGGTGTATAATATGAGGGGATACTGTGATACTGTGATACAGCAAGCTCCTTAGGTGTTTTCTAGGTAGCATGTATGGTATGTATGGCAATGTATGGCATAAAATGTATGGCATAAAATGTATGGCATAAAAAAACCAGCAGGTATTTTAGATAACTTTATGATGCAAGGTGTGAAGAATGGTGCGTATTCGTTTAGCTCGTCATGGTCGGAAAAATCGTCCGTTTTATCACGTAGTGGCTGCTGATAGTCGCTTTCCTCGTGATGGACGTTTCATTGAAAAATTGGGCAAGTATGATCCTGGTCATCATCCATCCTTAGTGGACCTTAATGTAGAAAGAATTCAGCATTGGTACGGTTCTGGGGCTCAGTTGTCTCATCAGGTGAAGGTGATATTAGAAAAGCACAAGGTTGCTCTTAAGCGTTTTCATACTCATAAAAATCCTGTAACTCCTGTCATTTCCTCCTCGTAATAGCCAAGCATTCATAAGCGAGAATGTGTATTGTCTATGGCTAAAAGATCACGCATAGAGATGTACTGTGGTCATGATGTGGATGATAGCTGGATATGTGTGGGGTACGTGGGCAAACCTTATGCTTTGCAGGGTGGGATGTATATCCATTTAGGGGTGCATGCTTTTGCTTATGGGTTAGAGGGACTTGCAGTACAACCTCCTACGGGTGTCTGTTTGCAGCGTCTGTCTTTGAAATCCTTGCTCTGTATAGATGTGGATCAACACAAGCTACATCAACCAAATCAACTCAATATAGCAACGCAGAAAACATCATCATCGTATGAAGTGAAACGGCTACGATATGTGGGTTCTGTGCAACATTTGGATCTTTATCCATCTTTTGTGGTACATCTTGAGGGTGTGGATGGGCGTTCTCAGGCATTAGTTCTTCATTCTCGTATGGTTTGGGCTCTTCGTGAAGACTTAGTGGCTATGAGAGAGGTGGGTGGTGATTATGTATTTTGGCAGGATGTATATCAAAAACCGGTATGGCAAGATGATGTGATATTAGGTCATGTGGTGGATATTCAGCATTTTGGTGCTTCTAATGTTTTGACTATTTTGCATCCTCTTCAAAATCGTTTTCTTGAATTACCTTTTGTTAAAGATTACTTTGCTCCTTTGAAAAGAGACGAGAAGACAGAGACAAAAGAAGGCTTTTTAAAATGTTTGAAAAAAGCAGCTGATCTGGAAGATCTATGGCAGAATTCATAAAACCTACCTTACGTTTTGTAACGATTTATCCTCAATTGGTGAGTCATTATCTTGACTTTGCGGTGATGGCTCAGGCACAGAAAAAATCCTTGGTCCATTTTGAGACCCATGATCTGCGTGCAAGTTCTACTTTGCCTCACCGAGCTGTGGATGCTCCTCCTTATGGAGGAGGAGAAGGGATGGTGATGCGTGCTGATGTTTTGGCGTGTGCTGTAAAGAGATATCCAGATGATTATATCATCACCACATCTCCTGCAGGGCGGTATTTTGATCAACACGAAGCACAGCGGTTATATGAATTATTCATATCGGGGCGGTCTATCACGTTTGTATGTGGGCGTTTTAGTGGCCTTGATGAACGTTTTATCAAAAAATATGTGGATGATTCGTATAGCTTAGGTGATTTTGTTGTTAGTGGTGGAGAATTACCGTCTTTGATGATTGCCGAAAGTATTGTACGCCTGTTACCAGGGGTATTGGGTAATCATGTGAGTGTGCAACAAGACTCGTTTGGAGTGGCTTTAAAAAATCAGCTTCATGCTCCCCTCTATACCCGTCCTGAAATGTTTGAAGATATGCCTGTACCGCAGGTGTTACGTTCAGGTGATCATGCTGCCATTAAGCAATGGAAGGAGCAAGCAAGTCAGAGGCGTAGTGCTCAAAAATTTAGGCGATGATGCTTTAGTAGGCCATAAGATGCGTTCCTAAAAGGCGTTTTGTTCCTTGGTTGAGAGGGATATAGATCATTTCTCTGGCAAGAAATCCATCATCTAAAACATAAGTGCCTGAGATGCTCGCTCGGCTGAGGGTTTTTTGAGAGATCACTTTCATCAGTGGTGGGATACGCACGGTTTGGGCTTTTGTGTATAGAGAAATGATCCACATCATCACATCATAGCCAAGAGCTGCTAGCAAGGATGGGCTTTTGTTATGCTGTTCTGTGTAGAGTTTGACAAAGTCTTTGCGAAAAAAATCTTTATCAGCTGCACTCACATATCCTATCTCCATACTCCAGGGGTGTTGTTGCATGCTCGGATGCTCCCAGTGATCAAGTCCCATGGCTATATGTCTATAGCCTTTGCGCTCTAAAGCTAGCAGGAGTGGTAAAGAATCTTTAGCACTGAGCATCATACTGACAGCCTTGGCTTTAGAAAGCAGTATGGTGGTGCCTATATCTGACCAGGTTTTTTCTGTGTTATCTTGCCAGGTCTGGTCCAGCGGAGATGAGGGTGTTGAAAAAGGATAATGGAGAATGGTTTGTGGTGAGCGTAGTGAGATCACTTGGAGTGGTGGGATATCTTGATGTGTTTGAGGTTGAAGTGTTGAGGCAAATGCTTGGAGAATGGCTAGATTCTCTGTTGAATGCTCATCATCTATGATGGCGATAATGTCTTTGCTTGTGAGATGTTTTTCGTTGATGAGGTAATCAGCTATAACTTTGGCTTGCCAGCCATAGCTAGCGGTAAATGAGATACTGTATGGTTGCGTGGCAAAACCTTCTATCCAACGTGGTAATAAAGAAATAAAGAGCCGTTGATGTTTTTGAGCAATATCACTGTATGCTTGGCTTTCTAAAGAGGATAAACCACCGATAAGGATACTCACACGATCTTCGGTGTATAGTTGCTCTGCAAGTTGTTTGGCTCGTTGATGATCTCCTTGATGATCGCGGATGATCAATTCTACTTTGTTGTAGTATTCTTTTTGTCTGCCAAAACCTGCGACGGCTGTTAGTGCTGGAGAATTTTGCCATAGCACAGGAGAGAGAGCATGCTGGATGCCCTCAAGAATCTCTTGGGCGTATTCTCCTCCTCCTGAGGAAAATGGTAGGAGGAGGCCTACTTTGAGATTATCTACGGCTTTTTTAGAAGGCATATCATCTAAAGATTGTGATGCTGGAAACCACCAGAAACTGATAATGACAGCACCGATAAATGTGATGATGGTGATGATTCGATACATAGTTTTGCGTGTTTGATGGTGTAAAGAATGGGATAGAAAGGATGATATACAGTTGATTTTACAGATAATGTAGAGATCGTTTATGTAAATCTTGAAATATGTCGAAAGATATGCATGTGGGTGTTGCCATTTACGCTGGTGGAGAGAGTAGTGGAAACGCAGTGAGATGTTTAAGTTTAAGTGTTTAAGAATGAATGTATGACTTTACTACTCAGTAACATAACAAGGTTATGTTCTATAGACTATAAAGACAGTATATGATCTTCTGCCGTGTATGGATGAATGTTTTCATAGCTATCCTATGTGTTATGGGAGTTATGGTGGTGAGTTGTCAGAAAAAGACACCTCATAGAAATGTGTCAGATGGTGATTCATCATCTGTTGTGGATCAGGAATCCGATCATGTGTCTTCATCATCATCAGCACATAAGCCAAAAGCGCAAACATCTTCTTCGAATGCTTCAATGAGTGTGCCTTCTGCGGTCATGGATTCATCCAATTTATCCAATCAAGCTATTTATAAAGCTAGCTCAACACCGCAAGTGGTGAATTTGAGTAGATTGAATCCTTTGCAGAGGGAGTTAGCGGACAAGAAAAGAGAGCATGATAGTAGACAAAAACAGATTAACGATATATTGAGCTGCAACGCTGCTTTGTGTAAAGCCCTTATCGACTATCGTTTGGATTGTCCTTTGTTGGGTTTTATCACCATTCGTGAAGATTACGTGGCAAAGTGTAATCAAGATGCGAGAGATCATCAAAGGGTACTCATTGACTTTAAATTTGATAAGGATGATGATCGGCTACCCAGAAAAATGGAAGTAGAGATAAAGGTTCACGGTAGTGGTAAAGAGTTTGTGGCTAAATTAGATGGTAGTGATGGTGATTGGTATAAGGAATTGGATTTTACTGAAAAAAAAACAGGTTCTCCCAATCATGATGATCGTTTCATGGATATTAGTGACATAACATTGCGTTCTAAAAGCGGTCCTTTTCCAGGAAACCGTTATATCTTCAAGGTGTATGTGATGCTTAAGGTAAATTCAACGTCTTTATTTGGTAAGATGGCCCAACCGACGGAGGTATCACCCACAGAATGGAAAATCCCATTTCAGAAGGCTTTTGACGATTGGAAAAAAGAATCGGCATGTAAGCCTGATGTGTCTGAGGTGTTGAAATCTTGTGGGGCTGGTTCTGAGGGGTCGTAATGGAGTTATTGGTGATAATGAATAAGTTATGATAGAGCGTGATGTGGCTTAGATGGATCATTAAGGATGACTGAGTGAAGTGGTATAGAATCTCATGGTTTGGTTGGCTGATGTTGGTGGGTTGTTTAGGCTCATCGAATGATAGAGGCAATGGTAATAATTATACGCAATCATCATCTAGCGAGCCAGAACCAGGCTCGCTAGAAGCTTATGCAAAAGAAGATCCTGGTCTAACAGCAGCAGAATTGAAATTGATGGTTTCTTTAAAGTCCAAGATTGATGAACTTGACGATAAGATTGAAGATCAGAGTGAGTCCTTTATCAGTGCTACTGATACTACGAAGTTACTTCAAGTACACTTAGGACAAACCCTTAATATGGGTTGTGTTCTGGATCTGGAAGTGGATAGTTTGAAGATCACTATGCAGGGCACCAAGTTAGAAGATAAAGACCATGGTATAAGTAGGGTTAATCTTTTTTCTAGTGAGGCAAAGAATTCTAATGATGATCTGCAGTTATTTTTTGATGAAGATATATTTGTGGATTTAGAAGAATGGAAGACAGGACAAGAACAACCGATAATTCTTAGTAAACCTGTTAAATTACGTGATCTGCGTTATGTGCGATTGGATAAAAAAGGCTATAACTTTAAGGTCTCTGATTACAATGAAGATCATTATCAAGCAGGTATGCTTGGTAATAAGAAGATCATTAATGAGCGTTATCATACTATAGAAACGCATCGTTATCGGTTGGAGAGCATAGAGATCAAGGCTTTGAGTGGCAAAAAAGAGCCTCTTCTGTTGTATAGCCGTAGCGGTATTGGTTATGAGTATGCATATCATGGTCGTTCGTTTGTAGATTATAAGCTTAGAAGCACAGAAGAGTATACCACACTGCTGGGGATAAAGGATTGTGAGTAGTTGCTGTGTACTAGGCTGTGTACTAGCTTAAGACTAGCTTATAAGACTAGCTTATAAGACTAGCTCATAAGACTAGCTCATAAGATTAGCCATGTGTTGAGCGGTTTGATGGTATTCTTTGATGATGTCATCTACAAGAGTTTGACAGGTGGGAATATGGTCGATCATACCGCTTACTTGGCCAATTTCTAGTTCTCCGCTGTGGAGATCTCCTTCAAACATTCCAGCTTTAGCACGGCCTTTGCCGAGAAGTTCTTTGAGTTCTGCTGCTGATGCACCGCTAGTTTCAAGTTGCTCCACTTGATGAAAAAAGGGGTTTTTGAGAAGTCGTACGGGAGCAATAGCTCTGAGTTTGAGCTGGGTGTCTTCAGGGGATGCCTCACATATAGCTTGTTTAAAAGCTGGGTGGGCGCTGGATTCTTGGGTGGCAGCAAAACGCGATCCTATTTGGACACCATCAGCACCAAGAGCCATGGCTGCATACATTTGCTTACCACTGGCTATACCTCCTGCTGCCAGTATAGGAATAGAAACCTGTTTTTTGACTTGAGGAATAAGTACCATACTGGTGAGTTCATCACGGCCGTTATGCCCTCCTGCTTCAAAGCCTTCTACCACTACAATATCAACTCCAGCATCTTCACATTTTTTAGCCATGCGTGGTGTAGCTGTGACATGTATCACAGTTGCATGACGTTCTTTAAGCCAAGGGGTAAAGATCTTGGGACTGCCAGCTGATAAAATAAAACACCGTACTCCAAGGTCGTAGGCTTCTTTGATCTGATCTGCTGATCCTTCATACATAATCGGTACATTGACAGCAAAAGATGTTATGCCGTGATCTTGGACTTTACAGATATGCTTTTTAAGCAAGTCTCCTTTAAGAGATCCTGCTCCTAAAACCCCTAAACATCCTGCCTTGCTAGCAGCTATGGCTAAGTTAGCTCCTGATGTCCAAACCATGCCTGCTTGAATAATGGGGTAGCGGATCTGAAGACGTTCACATATTTTTTGTGGTTGTGCTGTGAATTGTGAAGATGTCATAGCATGCTACTTTAAAGAATGTAGGTGATGGTGTAGATGTATATAAGCCATAGAAAAACGTACCATGATAGCTCTGGTTTATGTTATACATCTTTTATATATCGTCTTGTGATATCAAAGAAAATAAGAAACATCCATAAGGTTTGGCTATAACATTTCTGTTTTCAAGGGTCGTTAGAATAGGTGTTATGGAATGAGTGCTTGTGACAGGCCTGAGCTTATAGGATAGCTCATAAGCACATATAATCATTCATAGCTGGGACAAATAGCTGGGACAAATAGCTGAGACAAATAGCTGAGACAAAAGAAGCAAAAAATATAGAAAAAAGCATAAAGTGAGACATACACATACAACATTCAAATGGCGGTTTATGATGTTATGGCAGCAGGGTGTGCAACAATTTTTGTCAAGCTTTGATAGGTTTATGCTTGGTAGAGTTGTCGTCACAGTGAGTATTTTATCGGTGTTTTTTGGTGACGTGTTGGGTAGTGGTAGTGCTTTAGCTCAAGAGGATTTATCAGCTGAAGATGATGATACGTATACACAAAAGGATCCTTCTTACCGGGTTCCTCAATCAGATTCACTGTATGATACAACCCAGCCTCGTGATGCTTATATGCGTGGCACATCTTCGTTCTTAGTCGATCTAAGAGGTACTGTTGGCAGTGCATCAGTGCGAAGGGTAGGTAGTAGAAGAGAAGCAGGTAGTGGTGGTTCGAGTGGTGTGGGCCGTGTGTATTCTTTGGCTGGTCTTTATAATCTTGCCATCACTCCAGAGAGTCGTGTCCATGTGGGTGCTGAGATATCGACTACAGATGTAGGCTCTTTTTACACACACTCTCATGCAACGTTTCCTCTAAGAGGCTATGGTGTCAAATTGGCAATGGATTGGCAGCTGGGTTTTAGTAAATGGCGAGCTGGTTTAGGAACATTCTTTGGATTGGTGCAAGATTCTATAACCAAACAAAATCTTACTGTTAAGACCGAAGGTTTTGTTGCAAGGATGGAAACTGTGTTTTCTTTTGATGTGAGTTCGCGTTTTTATCTTCAAGCAGGTGGTGGTTATGGGCGATATAAACTCAATCGTTCATCAAGCCCTAGTGGTAATGCAGGCACATTAGATAAAATCGCGAGTCCTTTTATATTTACGATGCCTTATGCCTTCTTAGCAGTGGGTGTGCATGTGTGGCATATGTGATGATATGTTTTAGGTATGTAGCTGGATACAACCGGTTATATTAAATTGCGTTATAACTGTGTTATGGTAAGTCCAGACATTGCATGTGCATGGTCAGGGTAGTTATGGTGAAAACATCACCAATGCATGTGATGGACGAACCAATGTGCAATAACCTTGAGTCTTGATATTCTCAGTGAGTCGTGTACCATAGGCCTCTATCATAGATACATTGATCATCAAAATCATAGAGACATTGAGAATCACCAATTATAGGCTAGGCATTTCATTTATATGTGACAGAGGCCACTGAGACAATGGCGATAGTGGCAATTGGTGATAGTGGCAAATGGCGATAGATAGTGAAAGATAGATAGTGAAATAAGCATAGCTTTGGAAAGCTTGGGAGGTAATAAGAAAAAAATCATGAAGTTATATTCACAGAAAGTGGTTGGTAGTTGACAGTTGGCACAAGAGGCATTACGGTAAAGTCTTTAGGTAAGTTCTAAGTTTCTCCCAGGTTATGTAGGGTGTGTAGTGGTGTATAGCAGTATATGTAGTAGGGTATGTATTGGATATGTAAGAATGATTTTGGGATGGAATTTTGTTATAATATATGGAAATGTGTGAGATGTTTATGTGAAATAGTGTTATAGTGTTTTAAGTTATGGAGCTGGTTCTTAAAATTTATTGGAGAATGTGTTATGAATTCATCGGTGTTGTTATCTAGAGTTTTTGGGGCAAAATCTTGTTATAGAGCCTTGGTATGTCTTATGTTGGGTGCCTCTTTAGCTTTTTCAGGAGTGGCTCTAGCGCAAGATGCAGGTAAGAAGTCTGGTTCGTCTATGAAGGCAAAGTCTGGAAAGTCATCAAAAGGCATGTCTTATGTTGCTGTGGATATTGATACTTTGGTTGGTATGAAGACTACTAAGACACTTGCAGCAGATGAAAAAGAGGTAAAATGGCCTTTGGGTTTTCGTCTTGGTGCAGGTTATAGTCATGGTCTTAAAGGGTTCAACTTGTTTGGTGGTGCTGGAGTCGTTTTGTATCAAAACAAAGTGGCTAACAAAGATGCGGATGATAAGTTGCAAAAAGTCACGCCTACAGGGTTTTTTGTGAAACTTGGCGGTAATGCTAGTGTTCATAAAAAAGTTAACGTGGGCGGTAATCTATCTTACACTTACCTACAAAAACTAGTTGGTGCTAAGACATACAAAGGTATGTATGCTGGTGGTGAATTAGTGGTTAGTGGAGAAGTTTACAAAAACCTTAGTCTTAACTTTGGTGGTGGTATGAACTTCTGGAACAAGAAACCTGCTGAAACCGATGTCACAAAGCTTAAGGAAAATGAAGTAGTGGTTTATCCACCTAAGTTTTATCTGCTTGCAGGTTTTCATTTGAATGTGTATCAGTTGTAATATAGATACACACAATTATAGATAGCAAAAATAAAATAATAGAATTACAACAGAACTACAAAAAGTAGACAGTAGACAAAAAGCGGACAAAAAGCCTAGAGAGCTGCCTTGCGGTAGCCTCTAGGCTTTTTTTATTACTTAGGAGTTTTTTTGGATAGGCATTATATGTAAGGTCCTGTGAACTATATGATATTTAAGTGTGTGTTATGATGATGCATTCATCACGTAGCGGATATTTAAAAAGGTATAGGAGCAGGTATTATGGATTCATCGAGGTTGTTGTTTAGAATGTTTGAGACAAAAACATGTTTTAAAGGCTTGGTATGTTTGATGCTGGGTTTTTCTTTGCTTTATTGCACGGTGGCTTTAGGCCAGAATTCAGATAAGAATTCAGGTCAAAGATCAGATAAGAATTCAGGCAAGAAGAAATCCGTGTCGTCTACTAAGCAAAAATCTGGTGAGCCAAAATCATCTAAAAATCCTTCTTATTTTTCCTTGGATTTTAATGGTACGGTAGGTGTGGGGTCTACGGAGCCTGCTTATCTAAAAAAATTAAAAGAGGTAGCCAAAGCTTTTGGTTATGAGGAAAAAGAAGACTTTCCTCTAGGAGCTAGTGTTGAGCTAGGATACAATCAAGGCTTTAAAGGGTTTACGTTATCTGGTAGCGGTGTGTTTTTTGTTCATCAATATAAAGTGGTCTATAAAGATAAAAAAACAGAAGAAAATAATACTGCAGAAAAAAAGAATGCAGGAGTAAATTTTAAAACGGGAGGTTATCACAAAGATGTTATGCCTACAGGTTTTGGTGGCAAATTGGGTGGTAGAGTGAATGTAACCGACAATTTCGCTTTGGGCCTTAATGGGACGTTTAATGTTTTTGTAAAGCTGTTTGGTAATAAAATGTATAGCGGTAAGTATATGGGTGTTGAGCTTGTTTCGTCTGCAAAAGTGGCTCAAAGATTTTATTTGAAGTTTATCGCTGGTACAAATTTATGGCAACCCATTTCACTAGGAGACTCGATAGTGAATGCACTTACGAGTAAGGAAGAGATAGTTTATCCTTTCGTGCCTAAGTTCTATGTGCTCTTAGGCTTTCATTTGAATATATTTCAAGTGTCATAAACAAAAGCATATAAAAAGTTCATAAGCAGCTAAAACACATTTTGAAAATACCAAACCATAGAATCAACAATACAATAAGAAATATGTATGAGGTTATAGGTCTGCCTTGAGGTGGCTTTTAGGCTTTATACATAGAGAAGAATAAAGTATCCATAGTCATTTCCTTTATGGCATATGCCTGTGTGCATAGTATTTATGGCATTTCATCGCATGACTTGTTTGAAACAATAAAGATTTATTCTGTAATGAATGTAAGGCTTTCTCAAACACTATTTTTTATTCATAAAAAAATAGTGAAGAAGCTGTGAAACCATCATTTTTAGTATCTAAAAAGTCTGTTTTCGGAGATTAACAGTGTTTTATGAGAAAAAATATCGAAGTCAGCAATTATGTTTTAGTGTCTTGTTGTACTTGGTAATGGGGGGTTTTTTGTCTTTTGGAACAGTCGCTTTAGGTCAGAGTTTAGATAAAGATAAGAAGTCATCTGTTTTGTCTACTGAGAAAAAATCTAGTGAGCAAAAATCATCTAAAAATCCTTCTTATTTTTCCTTGGATTTCAATGGTATGGTAGGTGTGAGTTCTACGGAACCTATTCTTTTAAAAATGTTAAAAGTAAAAGAAGGAAAAAAAGATCCTTTTGATGGTTATGAAGAGAAAGAAGACTTTCCTTTAAGAGCTAGTGTTGAACTAGGGTATAATCAAGGCTTTAAAGGGTTTACGTTATCTGGTAGTGGTGTGTTTTTTGCTCATCAATATAAAATTCTTTTGAGGAGTAACCTAAAGAAGTATCAAAAGGTTATGCCCACAGGTTTTGGTGGCAAATTGGGTGGTAGAGTGAATGTAACCGACAATTTTGCTTTGGGCCTTAATGGGACGTTTAATGTTTTTGTAAAGCTGTTTGGTGATAAAACCTATAGTGGTAAGTATATGGGTGCTGAGCTTGTTTCGTCTGCAAAAGTGGCTCAAAGATTGTATGTGAAGTTTGCCGCTGGTATGAATTTCTGGCAATCCTGGACATTCTTAGACTTAATGGCTGCTATCGTTAAGAGGGATGAAAATGAAGTTTTTCCTTTTGTGCCTAAGTATTATGCGCTTTTAGGTTTTCATTTGAATGTATTTCAAGTGTCATAAACAATAAGTATACAAAAATTTGATAGACAGTCAAAAAAATACATATGATCTTAAAGAATCATCCTTGTGGGTGTCTTTAAGCTTTATTATCATCTTGTGTATGGTTTTAATGTGTGCTTAAAAATAAATGGTCACTGTTTGGAAAGCTGGATTTGAAAATTCAGTGATGCTTTATGACTAACTATGGGTTGTGATAGAGATTCATTTGATTTCATGTAGTCTTCTTCTCCTCTATTTCATATTTTATGAAAAGTTAGATGTGATTTTGGCGCCATCTTTTTTCTTTTTTTAAAAGCTCATATTCACGTTTTCCATGTCCTTCAAGAGAAGCATTTTCTTGAGCTCTTCTTAGTAAATAAGGAAGCATAGAGTCATAGGGGCCATAAGGGATATATTTTGTTACCGGGTAGTTTTTTTGAGCAAGATAAAAAGAGATATGATCACCCATGCCTAAAAGTTGGGAAAAACATAGTTGAGAGTCTTTTGTTTCTACGTTATGGTTTTGAAAAAAAGGTAGTGCTTTTTCAATGGATTTTTCATTGTGAGTTGCAATATAGGTAAAAATAGTGTTTGGTTGTTGTAAGCAAAAAGCTAGTGCTGCATCATAGGCAGTGTCGGTTTCTTTTTTGGTTTCAAACAATGGAGATGGGTAGTTGTGTTTTTTTGCCCGGTGTCTTTCTTTATCTAAATAGGCTCCACGCACTAACTTTATGGCTAGGATTCTTTTTTCTTGAACACATTTTTGATGTAATTTTTTTAAGTAATGGAGGCGATCATAGCGGTACATTTGAAGGGTGTGATAGACAGTGGCTGTAGTGCTAGTATTATAGTTAAGCATGAGCTTTTCTACAAGATCATCAATGGCATCCTGGATCCAACTTTCTTCAGCGTCTATTAAAACCTTGACGCCTTTTTTTTGTGCTGCAAGACAGAGCTGATGAACCTTAGAACACATAGTCTTATAGTGTTTTTTTTCTGAAGGTAAAAGAGAAGAATCTTGTGAACTTACCTTCATCAGGACATCTTTGGGACAAAGGGCGGTGATTTTTAAGACGCAAAATGGAATATGACCTGGTTTTGATGCGCAAAACTGAATGAGATCATAAAGATGACGTAACGTCATAGAGTTGTTGGTCTTAGAAGTATCTTCTGTACAGTAATCCAAAGTTAAACGTATATTTCTTTGACGTAGATCCTGAGTGCTTTGCCATGCTTTTTCTAAGGTTGCTGCTCCATAAAACCGTTTTAGAGTGAGAGTCAATAAGGGCAAAAAAAGGCGCGGTAACATCAGCATAATAGGAATAAAAAACGTTAAAGTATTGCTGAGTCCGATGTGGAAAATCCAAAAAAAGAGCAGACGTCCTTTGAGCTGACGAGAGCTTAAATGAGAAAAACCTATCCTGCTGCGATCAAAGACACTCATGGTATGCTGCTTTCTTACTTTGGTACGTGTGTGTCTTGCTAAGAAGCTCTTATTAAGAAGCTAGAGCTAAGAGTACTATAAGAGTACTAAGAGTAATGTTTTGTAGCATGATTTTAGGATAAAAACTAGCTTTGGCTACAATGAGTAGTAGCATACCAACGTATCATCAGCTTTGACGTTCTTGGTCAGCATGATAGAGTGATGTGCTGAGAGATACATCGTGGGGATTTTGGTTTAAAGACCTTAGTTTTTAAGAGAGGTAAAAGATGACAACCACAGCTTTTTCTGTACCATCTCCTTGGAATGAACCAGTGCAATCCTATGAAAAAGGATCGGTGGTTGAAGAGAAACTTTCTTCAGAGCTGAAAGCTAGAAGGGATAAAGTACAGGAGATACCTATCGTCATTGATGGCGAGCATATTTATGCTGGAGAAGTGGAAGATATTGTGTTGCCTCATGATCATAAAAAAGTGGCAGCGCGCAGCCATAAGGTGACATCAGCTTTGATGCAACGTGCCATTGAATCAAGTTCTAAGCCTCAGAGTGTGTGGTCACAGCTACCACAAAGGGAACGGTGTGCTGTTTTTTTAAGAGCTGCTCGTCGAATGAGCACCATTGATCGCTATAAAGTCTTAGCTTCAACCATGTTGTTTCAGAATAAAACAGTGGAGCAGGCCGAATTAGATGCAGCTTGTGAGGCTATAGATTTTTTAAGATACCAAGCTTATTTTGCGCAGAAAGTATGTGCTCTTGCTCCTGAGACATCTGCCAAAGGGGAGTGGAACTCTATGGAGGCTCGTCCATTAGAGGGATTTGTCTTAGCATTAGCACCTTTTAATTTTACAGCTATTTCTATGAATTTAGCAGTGGCACCTGCTTTGATGGGGTGTTCTGTGATCTGGAAGCCATCCTTGGAAGCGTTACCAGCTTCTTATGAGTGTTTGAAGATCTTTGAAGAGTCTGGGCTTCCTCCTGGGGTGATAAATATGGTCAGTGGTGATCCACAGATGATTGGCAATTTTGCTTTTAAGAGTTCTAAGCTGAGTGGTGTTCATTTTACGGGTTCTACTGCGACCTTTCGTCATATATGGAAAAGTGTAGGAGAACGTATATCTTCTTATGACAGTTATCCTCGTCTTGTGGGTGAAACAGGGGGTAAGGGGTTTGTTTTTGTACATCCTTCTGCAGATACCCAGGCTGTTATCAGCTCTTTGGTGCGTGGTGCTTTTGAATATCAAGGACAAAAGTGTTCTGCGGCATCACGAGCATATATTCCTCAAAGTTTGTGGAAGGTGATCAAAGAACCTTTGCTTTCTCTTACGTCTTCTTTGAAGATGGGAGCACCCGATGACAGAGATACTTTTGTGGCTGCTTTAATCAATCACAAAGCTTGGAACAAGGTGAAAGGTTATCTTGACTTAGCTCATACTCAAGATGAATATGAGGTTTTATGTGGAGGCAAAGGCGATGACTCAGAAGGGTATTTTATTCAGCCAACGGTGGTGCAGTCACTGCATCCTAATAGTCAATTGATGAGCGAAGAGATTTTTGGTCCTGTGCTCACTGTGTACGTTTATGCCGACGATACTCTTTGGGATGTGGTGCGGCAGTGTGAAAAAACATCTCCTTATGGACTGAGTGGAGCTATTTTTGCTCGTGATCGGGTTGCGGTATATAACCTCAGTCGCATTTTACGTAACTCTGCTGGTAATCTTTATATTAACGTTAAGCCCACAGGAGCTGTGGTAGGGCAACAGCCTTTTGGTGGTAGTCGTGCTTCAGGAACCAATGATAAAGCAGGCTCTCATCTATTGTTGCAAAGGTGGGTGAACTATCGCACCATCAAAGAGGTTTTTTGTTTAGAAGATAAGTTTCTCTTTCCAGACTCATAGCTTCTTAGTACCGATGGTGCTTGTTACTTGCTCTTAGGGAGGAAAATCAAAGCCATTAGAGTCTGTCTTATAAGCTGCAGCACCCACATCGCATACTCCTGGTTTGCAGCTTATTTCCTCATTTGTAGTCATAATGAAAGCCGTAATACGCTTAGTCATAATTCAGCCTAGATGTTTTTAACAACAATACGTGCTAGTTTAGAAATATTTTTTTTATTATTATTATATGTTTTCTTCTGGAATCCAGTGGAAGGCCCAGCCATAAGATGTGGCAAAAGAATGACGTGGTGTTTTGTTTTTATGGCGATTGTTGAGAAAGCAGATACGGATATGGGGGCGGTGTAGGCCGAGGTATTCTTTCCAGGCAATTTTGGTGCAGGTGTTTTGGCTTTGAGGTATGTGAGCAATGGTGATGTGGCGTCCTTTATGTTTGAGATAGAGCACTTCTTTAGAAGGTTTTGCTTTGTAGTAAGTGGTATGATATTTCCACTCTTGTGGCAGCCCTTCTTTAAGAAAGCAGGCGAATTCTTGTGCTGTTATACCTAGAGACATAGATGATAAAGCGAGTATTTCGTCATCATCTAAGGTGTTGTGGTAGTTGTCTTTTAAAGTGATGTTTTTTTGTTTGCTTAATGATGTGAGCTTTCCTGAAAAATGGGCTTTATGTTTACTGGCTTTGAGTTCTATAACTACTGCTCCTACAGGGTTACTTACTTGGAGGTGTAATCGATATTTTTTATACACCCAATCCAGTGCAAGATTTGGCAGAGGGGAATGCTTGTCAGGATAAAATATAAAATCTCCTCCGCCATCCCAGATAGGTGTTTTGGTGGCTGTGGAACAACGGGAAAAAACTTTAGCCATATGGAGTGATGGGAAGTCTTCTTGCCATGAAAGTTCCTGGCTATGTTGTGGAATGTGTAAGCATGCAGGAAGGAGCGTCCATAGAGCCACAGTGAGGGTTTTGGTGATGAATGTTTTGTGGTACACAGGTTATTTGTTTGGAAGTGGAAGGTAAAGAGCGGTGGTTTTTGTGTCGGATTCTTCTGTTTGGGAACATTGGTTGGTGATACGTTTTTGTAAGTCAGTAATACGGGTGTTATCAGCTGATGAGACATGACGTGTGGTAGCTAAAGAGATAAAATGTCGGGCTTTAGAGCAGTGTTTTTTTTGTAAGTAAAGGGCTGCTAAATGTCCTTCTATAACGCCGTCTTGTGGAGTTAGAGAGTTAGCTTTTAAGAGATACACTTCGGCTTGATCCCACTTCTCTTGTTGATAATACACCCAACCTAGGCTGTCGAGGTAAGCAGCTTGATTGCCAGCGATGGTGATGGCTTTTTGGATCAGTGATTCTGCATCAGATAGGTTAATGCCGCGTTCAGCGTAAAAATAGCCAAGAAAATTCAAAGCTTCATGATGACGAGGAAAAAGGGAGATGAGTTTTTTCAGGGATGTTTGTACTTTGTCTTCTTCTTTAAGATCATAGTACAGATAACTGGCAAGAATCATGAATTGAGCTGAGTTGGGGAAATCCTGTTGTGCTCGGTAAGTGATAGCAAGGGCTGGGTGGTAAAGTTTTGCACTTTGGTACCATAAAATAGCATGCAAGAGGTGTTCGGGTGGTAAGGTGGGATTTTGTAGGAGTTTTTCTATATATAAGAGACCTTGGTCGGTTTTTTTGAGATCAGCGGCAAACTGTGAGGCAAGGATAAGTCCTGAGGCTGCAAGACGGGAATGGGAGGGCAAACGAGATAAGATATTCATAGCTTTATTCAGTCCCTCAGGTGTTTGGACAAATCCCCAGGCTAGTCCTTTCAAGTACTCTATTTCCACATCTTTGCTATCTTCTCTGTGGCGTTGTTGTATGGCTTCAGCAAGCTCGATAGCTTCTTTGGGACGTTTTTGGTGGAGACGTATCCAAATCTTTTGTTTTTCTATGGCAAGAAGATGTGGCAAAGAATGTGTTTGGGTGAGTCGATCAAGGGTGGTGTAGGCATCTTCAATGCCTAAGAGTTTTTCATAAATAGCGAGGACTTCAGAGATGTTTTTCATCTCAGGGTCCATATGTTGATGGACTTTGGTGTAGTAGTGGAGAGCTTCTTGATGGTGGTGGAGTTTGGCTAAAACATAGGCATGAATGACCATGATATGAAGGTTGCGAGGATGGTAAATAAGGGCGCGTTGAGAGTCTTTGTAAGCTTTTTGAAAGTGTTTTTGAACAATGTTGGTGCGTAGTAAATACAGCCAAGAAGCTAGCGAGCTAGGTAGGTTTTCGCTGAATTGTTGGGCTATGGCTTGAGCTTTTTTGTAATCTTTTTTTGCCATGAGAATATTGATCAGATGAAGATAAGCTTCCCCAGCGGTGGCTGAAAGATGTAGTGCTTTTTGAAAAGATTGTTGGGCTGCTTCATGATCATGATGGCCAAGGAGCATTTTGCCGCGTAATACTTTCAGTTCTGCAGAACGTGGATAGAGCAATACAAGTTTATGGATGTCTTTCAGTGCTTGGACTTGATCTGTTCCTGTGATCATGCGCATAGCTATCATCTGTGCCCCTAAGAAAGCATTGGGTGCGAGGTTATAGGCGTTGTTGTACTCCTCGCTTGCTTCGCGGTAGCGTGCAGCCAGTTGTAGCATTTTGCCTTTAAGTGCATAAAAATAAGCTGAATGCAGATGCTCGTTGTTTGTTATGGAGTCTGTTATGGGATCAGCTAGTTGATCAGCAGAAAGCTCTGGTACTCCACCGCTGTAACCTTCCACATCATTTTCTAGGGAGGTAAGAGGCTCTATGGTGTTTTCTTGTTCTTGTGGTGATTGTGTAAGATGTTCTTCAACAGGTGTTTTTATGCCCATCACACAAGCTGTGTTTGTGATAAGAGTGATGATGATGCTAGTTAGACTAGCTGAGAAATGAGCTGAGAAATGAGCTGATACATTAACCGAAGTGATGAGGTATGTGATGTAAGGAAAGTTCACTGATGGTGCTCGCAATGTAGGTGAGTGCTGTGTGAGATAAAAATCATGTATATGCAGAGATATCTTGTTATATACTTGTTATATACTAGCCAGATTATAGAGGTTTACGCGCGTGTGTTTTCATGGCCTCTTTATTTATTATACATACAAAATACATACACATTTTTGCTTGGAGGTGATATGCAACAGGAGGCTAAAGCAGTGCTTTCTTGTACGGGTGATCATGATTATAAGGTTGCTGATATATCGTTAGCTCAGTTGGGGGCTTTAGATGTAGCCTTAGCAGAGCATGATATGCCAGCATTGATGGCACTTAGAGCACATTATGCTCCATTGCAGCCTTTAGCGGGTGCTAAAATTGTGGGTTGTTTGCACATGACAGTACAGACAGCGGTGTTAATGGAAACATTGATAGCTCTTGGAGCGCAATTGCGTTGGTCTTCATGTAATGTGTTTTCTACTCAAGATCATGCAGCAGCTTATATGGCTAGCAAAGGGGTTGCGGTATATGCCTGGAAGGGCCAAACCTCTGAGGAAGGTGAGTGGTGTATTCATCAAACACTTCATAACCCTCTTGTACATAACAACAAAGAAGAGCTGTGGGACGCTAATCTCTTGCTTGATGATGGTGGTGATCTTACAGAGATTGTTCATAAAGATTATCCACAATTACTAGATAAACTTCATGGAGTCAGTGAAGAAACCACCACAGGTGTGGTGAGACTGGTTAAGCTTCTTCAAAATGACCAGTTACGTATTCCAGCCATAGATGTTAATGCTTCGGTGAGTAAATCAAAAAATGATAACAAATATGGTTGTAGGCATTCTCTCAACGATGCTGTTAAACGAGGTACAGATCGCCTACTGGCAGGTATGAAAGCATTGGTGATAGGTTATGGCGATGTGGGAAAGGGATCAGCACAATCATTACGTGGTGAGGGGATGATTGTGAAGGTTTCAGAGGTGGATCCCATTTGTGCCATGCAAGCTTGTATGGATGGTTTTGAGGTGGTATCTCCTTTTAAAGAAGGTGTGAATGATGGTACTTCGGAGTGTTTGCAAAAGGATATGTTGGCTTCCATCGATTTGTTGGTGACAGCAACAGGCAATTATCATGTGTGTAATGGTCCGATGCTTGCTGCTTTAAAATCAGGTGCTTGTGTGTGTAATATTGGTCATTTTGATAATGAGATCGATACGCAGTATCTTAGAAAGCAATACCAGTGGCAGGAGATCAAACCTCAGGTGCATCGCTTGCAACGCTCAGATGATCCTAAGGATTTCTTGTTATTATTATCAGAAGGACGTTTGGTTAATCTTGGCAATGCCACTGGGCATCCCAGTCGTGTGATGGATGGCTCTTTTGCCAATCAGGTGCTTGCTCAGATACATCTTTATAAGCAAGCTTGGGCAGATCATAAAACCACCAAACCGCGGATTGATGTTTTGCCTAAGTCTTTAGATGAGCAAGTAGCACGGTATATGGTGAGTGGTTTTGGTGGGCAGATCACTCGTCTTACCAGCAAGCAAGCTGAGTATATTGGGGTCAGTGAATCAGGTCCGTTTAAAAGTGAAAGTTACCGTTACTAGGTTATCTCATCATGATCATAAGTGATGAGATAAGCACGTAAGAGTTATTGCTGAGGTTATGGTTGAGAGGGTGGTTATGTTGAAGTCTAAATCCTATTTGTGGAACCCGTGGAGTCGTTCTTTTTTAAAAAAAAAGCTTCAAAATGAAGATTTTTCGCGTATCACATTATCATTTTATGCGTATGTGCCCATTGCGGATCCTTCGACTTTGCGTGATTCTTTATTTGCTAAACTCAATGATTTTGCTGTTTTAGGAAGAATCTATGTGGCAACAGAAGGTATCAATGCTCAAATCAGTGTGCCTCAACAGCACATGGATAAAGTTGGAGATCTTGTTAGGGATTACTTTGGTGATGTATTGATCAATCTTGCTGCGACGCAAAGAGATGTATCTTTTATCAAATTGATCATTAAAGTGCGCCATCATATTGTTGCAGGTGGTGAGGATGGATTAGATATGTCTCGTGTGGGTAAGCATCTTGATGCTCGTCAGTGGCATCATGTTATGGATGACAAAGATGCTGTGGTGGTTGATGTGAGAAATGTTTATGAGTATGAGGTGGGGCATTTTCGTGGTGCTTTACGTATGAAAACGGATACATTTCGTGATCAATGTCGTAAGCTTCCAGAGCTTTTGAGGCCTTACAAAAGTCAGAAAATTCTTTTGTATTGCACCGGTGGTATTCGTTGTGAAAAAGTTAGTGCCATGTTGCTTTCTCAGGATTTTTGCCAGGTTTATCAGTTACGTGGTGGTATCACTCATTATAAAAAACAGATTGATCAACAAGGTTTAGAAAGTCGTTTTGTGGGAAAAAACTTTGTTTTTGACCAACGTCTAGGTGAAAGGATCACAGAGGATGTGATTGCACGTTGTCATTGTTGTGGTACTCCTTGTGATACGCACACAAACTGTGAATGGGAAGGCTGTCATATATTGTTTATTCAATGTCCTGCGTGCCAAGAGAAATGGGGCGGTTGTTGTTCAGAGACATGTCATAAAAAGAGTTTATTGCCTCAAGAGAAAAAGCGTTTTTTATTGAAGTTCTTTCCTCAAAAAGTCAGCCGTTATAAGTCTTTATCCCCTAGCTTAGGTAAGTGAGCTTAGGTAAGTGAGCTCGTTGTGAGTTGTTTTCTGTGTATGATTTTATGTACGTATGATGAGAGGTGAGATGGAGCATTTAGGGGATCTTGAGAGCAAGTTAGCGGGTAAAAATGTCTTGGTACGTCTTGATGTAAACGTACCTATCGATGCAGATGCTAGTGAGGATGTTTTATCTGAGAGTATTAAGGCTCATCCACGTATTCAAAATATTGTACCTACTCTTGAGGCTATCTTAGAACACACTCATAAAGTGATGATAGCAGCTCATCTTGGTCGTCCTTGCGGCAAAGTGGTAGAAGGGCTGTCTTTACGTCCTGTGGGCGCTGTGCTTGCTGAATTGTTAGATAGAGAGGTGGTGTTATTGGATCATTATCTTGATGAACCACCGGCATTGTTTTTAAAGACGTTATCGCAAAGGCAGATATTGTTGCTTGAGAATCTGCGTTTTTTTCCTGGGGAAAAAACCGCAGATAGAGCCTTTGCTTCTCATCTCTGTTCAGGAATGGATGTTTACATTAACGATGCTTTTGGGGTGTGTCATCGTGTGCATGCTTCCACAGTGACCATTCCTCAGTGGCTTGGTAAAGAAAATAGTTTTGCCGGTGCTGCTTTAGTAGAAGAGGTGCGGGTGTTGGATGGATTGCTGAGAGCTCCTGCTTCTCCGTTATGTGTGTTGATGGGAGGTGCGAAGGTTTCAGATAAGATGGGTGCTTTATTGAGTGTGATTGATAAGGCGCGATGGGTGTTATTAGGGGGTGCTATGGCGTATCCTTTTTTGCAAGCACAGGGATACATGAAGCTTCCTGAAAGCACATCAGCTAAAGAGTTAAAGGATGTGGAGTTAGCTCGCATGGTTCTTGCTCATGCTAAAGAGCGTCATGTGGAGTTGGTTTTGCCTCAAGATCATGTGGTGGCACGTGAATTTTCTGCAACTGCTACTCCTTGCATCACCCAAGACAGTTGTATTCCTGAGGGTATGATGGGAATGGATATAGGACCTCAAAGTTGTGATCTTTATGCTAGTTACATCAGTAGAGCCAAGACAGTGTTATGGAATGGTCCGGTGGGGGTGTGTGAATGGCCGAGTTTTGCAGCAGGATCATTAGCTATGGCTCAGGCCATAGCGCAGAATAGCGGCATCACTGTTGTGGGAGGTGGTGATTCTTTAGCGTTAGTATTAAAACACGGTTTAGCGAGCCAAATCACTCATTTATCTTGTGGTGGAGGAGCTATGTTGGATTATTTAGAGCATAGAGATCTTCCGGCTTTAAAGGAGCTTAGTCCTTTTCGTTCATTTTACGGAGAGTTATGATGAGCCAGCCTAAAAGAAGAGGCGTTAGCGATAATCATAAAGAATGGTTGATGGTGGCTAATTGGAAGATGAATCTTCCACAAAGCTCATTGGATATTTTTGCGATGATCAAAGACTATGTAGAAAAGACGTTGGATCATATCTCTTATTCACATCATCAGGCACGTGGTCGGCATGATGCCACACATGATCATGACAGCAAGAGCCTGGCTGCGAGGGAGGTTAAGGTGGTGATATGTCCGCCTTATCCTTTTTTGGCTGCTATGAATGCAGCTTTGTGCGCTGTAGGAGAGGAAAAGAGGCTTTATTTAGGGGCTCAAAATCTTCACTCTCAGAGCTATGGTTCCTTTACGGGTGAGGTTTCAGCGGGTATGTTAGCTGATGTGGGAGTGAGGTATGTGATTGTTGGCCATGCGGAGCGTCGTCGTCAATTTGGTGAATCGCCATCAGACATTCAAGCTAAGCTTGCACAAGCACTTGCTGTGAATATGCGTCCTATTCTATGCCTAGGTGAGAGTGCTGATCAGCGAAAAGGTCATTCTTTGGGCGCTTTTTTAGGATCATTGCTTCGTCAGTGTCTTGATGCTATAGAACCAACCCATCGATTACTGATTGCTTATGAGCCTCTTTGGGCTATTCATTCATCACAGCCCGCTACAGTCGAGCAGATTGAAGAAGTTCTAGGGTGTCTTAGGGATGCTCTGGTTTCTCATTGGGGTTTGTCTTTTGGCAAAAAGGTGTCGTTTTTATATGGTGGATCTGTGGATGCTCGTTATGCAGAGATGCTGAGGCATATGGATGGTTTGAGTGGTGCGCTGGTTGGTCGAGCCTCTCTTAGTGTTAACACATGGGGGCAGCTTTTGGCTGCTGTGATGATATGAGTAGTGAGTGCATATTAAAAAATTTTTTGTGAGTTGTAGAGGCGATTACAGCAGTGTTTTAGTCAGAAAGATGGTAATGGTATTGATTTTCATTGTAAAAAAAAGTAGTAGTGTATAGTTTCGAGTGTACTTCTTTTACAATGCTTTGAGGCTGTACTTTTTTTGTGGGAGGGTCATGCTTTTAGATCCGGGTTTTAATCTGACATTGCGTCCGATGAAGTACCCACATTTTTATGATATGTATCGCGATGCCATTAAAAACACCTGGACCGTAGAAGAGGTGAACTTATCGCATGACGTGGCGGACTTGCAAAAATTGAGTCCTGCTGAAAATCATCTCATTAAGCGTTTGGTGGCGTTTTTTGCCACTGGTGACTGCATTGTGGCTAACAATCTTGTATTGAATTTGTACGAGCATATTAATGCGCCAGAGGCGAGGATGTACTTGTCAAGGCAGCTTTATGAAGAGGCTCTCCATGTGCAATTCTATCTCACCTTATTAGATACCTATTTGCCAGATCCTGAAGAGAGGGTTGAGGCTTTTGCTGCTGTGGAGAATATCCCTTCTATTAAAAAGAAAGCCGATTTCTGCTTTAAGTATGTGGACTCTTTGCAGAACTTAGGCAAGCTTGATAGCAAAGATAAAAAACGAACTTTTTTATTAAATCTGATCAGTTTTGCGGCATGTATTGAAGGGTTATTTTTCTTCGCTGCTTTTGCTTATATTTATTTTTTACGTTCTAAAGGCTTACTTCACGGCTTAGCTAGTGGCACCAATTGGGTGTTTCGTGATGAGAGCTGTCATATGAACTTTGCTTTTGAGGTGATTCGCAATGTTCGTCAAGAAGAGCCCGATCTTTTTGATGATCAATTGACTGAGCAAGTGATCATCATGCTTGATGAGGCGGTGGAGTGTGAAATGACTTTTTGTGAAGATGCTTTGCAATTTGGGGTCATTGGGTTGAGTGAAAGTGATATGCGCCAATATCTTCATTATTGTGCGGATATGCGCTTAGCCGCATTGGGAATTCCTGCGGTATATCAAGTGAGTAATCCTTTTACTTTTATGGAGCTTCAGGATGTTCAGGAACTCACTAACTTTTTTGAGCGTAAGGTAGCTGCTTATCAGATGGGTATTGAAGGTGATGTTTCATTTAATGAAGATTTTTAGTTATCCTTGAGGCATCTGTTTTTGCAATATAAATCTAAAAAACCTAAAAATAACAGTTATCTGGGTGTTTAAATATAACTCAGTGCTATCTATGGGTTTTTTAACGTCAGTGCCTTTATTTAAATATTGAGTTCAGAGAAGCGAGTTCAAAAAAGTCATATATTTCTTAAATATCTTATCTCAATTCATAATTTTATCTTGAAATCATGAGAAAATGATCCATTTAAGGACAAAAGCATATTTTATATTAACTATGCTTTAAATGTATGTGCCTGTCATTTTTATATTACAGATCCTGTCATATAACTCACAAGTGCTTGATTTAACATCTGTTATTTTTTATACTTTTTTGGACTGATAGAAGCTTTGTGCTACAATGTCAATAGGTTAGGTCATTCTGTTTGGTGTTTTTTATCAAAAAATAGGATTTATTATGATAGACTCAAGGATCAGATTGAAGGCATACAATCCAAGACAAACGTCTCTCTTTTTACATAGAGCAGAAGATGAGCTGTCTAAAGATCATTTTTGTTTTTTTGTCTATGATCTTTTAAATGAATTCTACGAACAAGGTAGCCTCAAACCTTTTTATGATAGATTTGAGAGTAGAAAGATAGCTGGTAGGCCAGCTAATAATCCTTTAATGATGTTGGGTGTTCTATGCTATTCTTATGCTAACGGTATATTCTCTTCTCGGAAAATAGAAAAGAAACTCCGCGAAGACGTAGCTTTACGGTTTTTATGTGGTGATAACTTTCTTAGCTACAGAACAATTTGTCGATTTAGAAAAGCTCATCTCAAAGATTTCAATGATTTATTCGTTAAAGTAATTAATCATGCAGCAAACATGTGTGATTTTGATTTTAATAATATTGACTTTAATGAAATAGGTATTGATAGCACAAAGATAAAGGCTGGTGCTAGTAGATTAAAGAATCGCAAAGATAATGATAAGCAAAAAACTACAGGCCTTTCTAAAAAACGCCATTCAAAAAACACATAGAATAGATAATTGAGAAGATAGGAATGTGGTATTTTTTAGGCAAATTATCTCATTATTATCGCCAAAAAGCGTGAAAAAAGCCACAGAATATTTTTTAAATATCCAAATATGGAAGTACACAGAAATACATAGGCGCTATTATGGATAGTTTTATGGATAGTTAGAATGTTTTAACCGGTGATTTTGATAAATCCCGGACAAAGCTCCTGACAAAGCTCCTGATAAAACCAAGAACTAGGGTAAGTTTTGTAGATGTTCTTGAAAAGAATCATTTTGATGGATGTTTTGATGGTAGTGCTCATTAACCTCACTGTCTATAAAAATAATTTTGATAGGCTGTCTACGAATCGTTAGAAGGACTCAGATCAGTCAAGGAGAGATCTTGGTAGTGGTGAAAGCCGGCTGGTAGGGTTGTGAGTTTTTTGCCAAGATAAAGAGCTCCTTTGGCAAAGAGTCCTCGTGATAGGGCGCGGTGTTGTAGGCAAATATCTTCATCTTCGCTGATAAAATGGACGCTATGTTCACCATAAATACCTCCTCCTCGTAAAGCATGCATGCCCACATAGTCTTTTTTGCGCGTTTGGCCATGAGAGTGTTGGCCATGATGGAGTGGTTTGGCTGATTGTGATTGAATAGCTGAGAACAAAAGCTTGGCTGTACCACTAGGTAGGTCGCGTTTGCGGCGGTGGTGGGCTTCTGTGATTTCAATATCCATCTCATTTGTCTCCATCAATAAACCACTGAGCTGTTTGAGAGTTTGGTAGAGGACAAAAATACCCAATGAGGTATTGGGTGCTATGAGCATGGTGAGAGATGGTGATGATGACTTATTACAGACGTTTTCTGCTTGTTGACATTGCTCTGCTGATAACCCTGTGGAACCTATCAATACAGCAAGTGGAGAGGTTTTGTGTTTGAGATGGTTGAGCTCGGTGAGTAAAGCAGCATTTCCTTGGCTGTTAGAGAAATCTATAACCAAATCCGATGCGTTAAGCAGCTGTTGTGCTGTTGTGCTTGGAGTTGTGGAGGTGATTTCTCCTGAAAGTGTAAAAGACTGGTTGTAAGGTTTTTGATGGAGCAAAGCTTTGATGGCTGTACCCATTTGTCCTGATGCGCCCCAAAGAGTTAGCTTGATCACAGATGTATCCTTTAGCAGGTTCAGCTAGTTAGTTCAGCTAGTTGGAGTTTAACTTGTCCATAGAGTGGAAAGAGAACTTTTGTGGTGCTCATAGCTGCTGGCACCAAAGGCAAGCGATGGTGAGGGGGACAGAGGTCTATTTCTGAGAGCATAGCCTTAACGCCCAAAGGATTGACTTCGCCAAAAAGAGCATCCATAAATGGAAAAAGAGTTTGATGGATCTGTGTGGCTAAGGTGATATTACCTGCTTGATAAGCATTCCATAAAGCCATCATGGCATCAGGGAATACTCCTGAAGTTACAGAAATGATACCAGCGCCTCCCACACTTAAAGTGGGTAAAAAGCCATGATCATCACCACTAAGCCAGGCAATATCCAGATCAGCTTGTTGGGCAGAAGTAAGATGGCGTGAAAAAACAATGGGATTGCTACTGGCTTCTTTCACTCCTTTAAGGGAAGGATGAGAAGCGAGTAATTCGGTAAGCCATGCTGGGGAAAGACTCTGACCTGTGCGAGATGGGATGTGATAGACCACCACGGGGATGTCTTGTGATATAGCTTGGCATACTGAGCGAAAATGAGCTATTAAACCGCCCAGAGGAGGTTTGTTATAAGGAGGAGTAACCACAAGTAGTGATTGGGCACCTGCATCTACACATAATCCAGCAAGTTCCACACTTTGGTGGGTGTCGGATCCTCCACAACCCACCATCAATTTGGCCTTATCACCCATAAACGCTCTAGCACGTTTAATAAGAGCTAATTTTTCAGAAACACGCAAGGTTAAGGCTTCTCCAGTACTACCACAGAGTAAAATACCGGTGATGTTAGCTTGGAGCTGTTGATCGAGAAGCTTTTCAAAAGCACTGTGATCCACAGCTCCTGTACTATCAAAAGGGGTGATAAGAGCTGTCCAAACACCGGATAATAATTCTTTGGAGTTCATGTTGTGCCCTTTATTGAGGGGTTATTTTGTGATTTGTGATCAAAATTGTAAGATAAGCGATGATTCCACAGCAATTATATTGGCTTTGTCAGCCGTATCTACCAAGACATCTAAAGCATTACCCACAAAGAGTATTCCTCCAGCAAGTCCCCATTTTAAGTAATCAGTGAGTGCGATGTCATAGCTAAGATTGACTTCTGTACCGAGGTATCGTCCTGAATAACCCACAGGGTATGCTTGGTTTTTGGGCATGGCGTAATAATCTTCAGGTAAGTAGTCGTATTTTGAATAATAGAAATACGATTTGACAATGGCTGGAATTCCCTGATCCTGCATCGCACCAATTACTTTAAGATGAATATTGCCATAGGTGCCGTTGAAGTAAGAATAACCTGTAGAAAAGACATGAGCATTCACCACTTGATCACCGGAATAAATGCCATCTATATCCATAATAGAGTTGCGCATGTTAAAAAGAATCAGTGCTGGCTTGAAGTTTTTGTTTAGAGGCAAAGCTGTGACTTTTTGACTACGTTTTGCTTGAGATAATTCAGCATCATCTCCTTTAAAATATCCCTGAGAATCTCCCGGCGAATATGTGTAACCAAGGGTGACGCGGTGATGGTTGGTAAGAGTGGGTGATGATGAAGCACCTTGGCTGGGAGAAGGTAGCGAACTTAAGTAAGTTGAAGCTTGGTTTTCATAGGCCTCTTCTTGCCTTTCTTCTTGCCTCTCTTCTGGGGTGTTGTTTATGTGATCCTGCTCATGGCTCATTTCTGCAGAAGGTGTTGTTTCAGTGTCACCTTTTGTGAGTTGATTTTCATCAGAAAAGCTTGGCATCTCTTCAGCTGGCTCTAGATAGGAATCCTCCTCATTGGTATCATCTGTGACTTCGTTGTCTCCACCTTCTTTGTTTTTTTTATTGTTATTATTATCATCGGTTGTGTCCGTGCTTGCATTGTCAGCAGAGGTGTTTTGAGCCAGTAAAGTGGCCGGTGATGAAGCAGAGGTTGCAACATAAAGACTTTCTTCTAAGACTTCGCTGTTATCTAAGTACGCGTCTTCAGTGGCATCTCTATGACCAAATGGGTAAATGGGAGGATAGGTAAAAGTAAGTTCAGAGTGCACAGCAAGACTGTTTAAAGTGGATACTTTATTGCGGCGTCCACCGAGCTTTTCCCATGATTTTCCAGAAGCTTCTCCCATACGGATCAACCCTTCAGCTTCTAAGGAAAAATAGCCCCAATATAGACCTGTAAAGATATCAAAATAACGATCGCCTACTTTGCCAAGAGAGTAAGGGCTGACAGAATCAAGGTATGCAAAATACAAAGAAATCTGCTTTCTTACAGGCAGACCATCATATATCTGACGATCATCGTAGGATATGGAAGCATAAAGTTGATGGGCATCATCTTCTTTGTGGAGAGGTGAGCCCTCTCTGAGTTTGTCAGCACCTAAAGATACTCCCAAACGGCGCCATGAACCTGTATTGACATCGCAGGATATGCCATCAAAGGTGTTTTGTGTGGTATCAAAAGGATCTTGGCCACTATCTAAAAAGATCCCTAGTCCTAGATCACGACCACGTCTTCCCACAGAGAATAAGCAGTAACGTGTTGCAGCTTCAAAATAGAGTTGAGTCACGGTGGGATTGAGTGGCTTGTACCATCTTTGCTCTGCTGGAGAAGTCAGGTTTTCTTCATAATCGAGCTCATAATCACGACTGCTTCCGTAGTGATCTCCCATATATTGCACTGATTTCATTGTGGGCCAGAAACGAATATCACTATACACACTGACAAGATCACCGGGCTTGACTTCTAAGTTGAGATGAAAATGTTTTTCAGTGGCTTGATAGTCACGAGTGGATGAAGATAGTCCTGCATTGGTGTTGAAATGACGTCCTGAGCGTATACCAGCAGCGCCTGTGGCATCAAAAAAGGTGGCATGTACAGGAGTAGAGGATATAGAAAGATAGAAGACACCCAATAAAGCGATGATAGTGTGATAATTCTTAAACAGGTATTTGCAGTGGTTATATGTATAATGTGTATAACGATATTTCATGTTCATGTAATGACTCTCTCCTGCTGATGGTGGTAATGAATATCTGTTTTTTTACCTACACTCGTTGTGTGTTCTCGTTGCTTGCGAGGGATTTTATTTCATAGAAAGTGATATGTGTTGTTGTATCATAAACTGATCGAAGAAGCGGAAGGCTTTGTATATTGTCTTACCTGTATCTTTTGCTTTGTCTTTTTTTAGGGCGTTTTATAGGGGTTATGTAATAGCTCGGCGTGATGGTTACTTATATTATATGCATTATATGTATTAATTGTATGTATCGTATGTTTGCTATACGCGCGGGTTGCATGCGCGAGTGCACCACTTTAGCTTAAGCTATCACATATCGCCATAATTTATAAGTTATAACCACTTCAATACCTAAAAGTACTTTTCAGTCATGAAGTGGTTTTATGTGGCAAAATCCACATACTTGCTCTCTCTAAGTAATGAAACCTTGACCCTTCCTGGAAAGGCTAACTCGCTGCGGATCTTTGAGGCTATAGAAAAAGAGAGAGCATTCATGTCTTCATCAGCTACAGCATCAGGATCTACCATAACACGTACTTCGCGTCCTGCTTGAAAAGCGAGAACTCTTTGGACACCTTCAAAAGAGCGTACCAATTCTTCCATGTCTTCGAGACGTTTGATATGAGAATTGAGGCCATCTTGTCTGATGCCCATTCTTGATTCTGAGAGGATATTAGCAGCACTGAGACATACGGTGAGGACTCTTGCTTGATTGAGGTCTTCGTTGAGATGGTTTTCGATGGCATGAACAATATCGCTGTGTTCTCCATAGCGAGAGCACAGCTTCGCACCTAAGTGGGTATGATGTCCTTCATCTTCTTGATCCACAGCTTTGCCAATATCATGCAAGAGACCAGCTCGTTTGGCATATTTATGGGGTATGCCAATTTCCACAGCGATCATGCCCGCTATGCGTGCTGTTTCCACGCAATGTTGTAATACCGAATGTTTATGGAACACTTTGAACTTGAGATGGCCTAGATAAGTAAGAAGATCTGGATGTAAGTCTGTAATGCCTACATCTAAAGCAGCTTGCTCACCATGATCTTTTAATGTTTGATCAAATTCTTTTGTGACTTTGATGGCTGTTTCTTCAATGCGTGCAGGATGGATGCGTCCATCATCCATAAGACGTTCAAGGGTGATTTTAGCAATTTCTCGGCGAATGGGATTAAAGCACGATAATATCACGGCTTCAGGAGTATCATCGATGATGATATCCACTCCTGTGGCTTGTTCAATGGCTTGGATGTTGCGCCCTTCCCTACCGATGATCCGTCCTTTCATGTCTTCACTCGGTAGTGATACCACACTCACAGTGGCATCACTGACAAATTCTCCTGCTTGTCTCTGTATAGCCAAAGCGATGATATGTTGAGCTTTGGCCTTGGCACTGGCTCGAGTGGCTGCTTCAATTTCTTCAATTTTTTTCTGAGCTTCTTGTTTGGCTTGAGCTTCAATGGTGGTAATGAGAGCGCTCTTAGCCTCTTCAGTGGACATTTGAGATATTTTTTCAAGAATGGATTGATGTTCTTCAATCATTTTTTCCAGTTGGGCAGAGCGTCTATCGTAGCTTTTTTGGCGGTTAAGCAAAGATTTTTCTTTGTTTTCAAGGTCACGTTCACGCTCAGACAGTTGATCCGATTTTTGGTGTAAAGATTGTTCTCGGGTGCGGGCTTCTTGCTCGAGCTTAAGGTAATCTTCACGCTTCTTTTTGGCTTCAGCCTCAAATTGTCTCCGGTTTTTTTTAGCCTCATCTTTGGCTTTTTTAAGAGAAACTTTGATCAGTCGATCAGCTTCGATATGGGCTTCACTGATGATTTTTTGAGAATCATTCTTGGCTTTTGTGAGTGCTTGCGCTAATTTTTTGCGGTGGATAATAACACCCAACACCACAAAACCTATAAAGACACCGATAAAAATAACATAATTGTATTGCAAAAAACCCTCCAAGGTCTAAAGCCTAAACAAGGCTATATGTAGAAAAATATACAAAAACAGGGCTTTCCTCCTTTCTTAGGAAGAAAGCCCTGATCAACTTTATTCTTGAGTTATAAAAAAAGGTTAGCAATATGGCCACATAATGTGGCTTATGGCTAAGTCCTCTTCTTAGTATGTTGGAAACATCGTAACTTCATAGACATTTTATCTGTGTCATCATCTGAATACATCAGCGTCATGGCGTTATGTGCAGAAACGACTCGTGATGAAAAAGATAGATTCATGACAAATGCCTTCAAAAAAGCTATGGTATTTCTTAACAAATTCTAATCATGCTTTATTGGTTCACAATGCCTCACAAGGACACGTTAACTAATAAAGCGATGCTATGAGAGTTGTTTTCTGTGATACATGCATTGCGCGTGAGCCCTAGCTCATAGTCGTTAGTTGAGAGAAGCCTGTATAGTTAATGCTTTATGCTTGTGGATGCTTGATACGTGATGCTTTGCTATCTGGTTTGCTCATGTTTTGTGGTATGTCTGGTGTTCTCTTTGTTTGGTTTGTTTGCCCTGTCTTACCTAAGACATATTGTGGGTAAGGCTGTATAGGTAAAGAGATGTACTTTTTTCCTGCTTCTTGCTCATGAGGCTGTTTATGTCTATGTGTTCTATATGTTTTAAGTCTTATGCAACGTACTCAATTAACTATCAGTTTCACTTATCTATGTATTTTTTAGTCGTTTTTTATATGAGATTGAGATGTACTAGGGGGCTCTTAGGGCTTTTATGGATAACATGATGAAATGTTCAGAAGTGGCTTATTAGTTTCTTATTAGTTTGTAAATATGACATATATGATGATTTATGGGTGGTTTGGCGTAATAGGTAAAAGAAATACGGTTTGTTGAACATTGATCAAGTTGAGTTGTATACACGCGTGATGTTATTCACAGAAAGTCATAGCCCGGTTATTAGTTTTGTTGAATAACAAACTCAACACGTCGATTTTGCGACCAAGCAAATTCATCGTTTCCTATGATCGCAGGTCTTTCTTCTCCAAAAGATATGGTAGATAGACGATTATCCTCCACACCAAGATTGACTAAGAAGTTCTTTACAGATAAAGCACGTCTTTCTCCAAGGGCAAGGTTGTATTCCACTGTGCCACGATCGTCACAGTGTCCTTCAATTTGCAGCATAGCTAGAGGATTGTCTTTAAGATAAGTGGCTAGCTTACCTAACTCAATTTCTGACTCTGCATTGACCTGGTAGTTATCCAAGGCAAAGTAGACAGGAGAAGGCCCGGCATACATTTCCACATCCTCGCCTCCTGAAAACGAGGAAAGGTCTTCTTCAGCAGTTTCTTCTTCGGGTGCGGGATCAACAAAACCACCTGGATCGACTGGGTCTGTGTCTAAATCGTCAGTACTTAAGGCAGTCCCATCCACCACCTCACTGACTTCTGTCTCATCATCTGTAGTACATTGTACGAAAGCAAAAGTGCAGCACAGTAGCATTACCTTAGTCCACTTAGTAGTCCACGAGTGCTTTGTTTTCCATAAAGATATAAACATACAGGCCAACTCCTTTAACAAGTTTATATAAGCCAAAAATACTTTAAAAGTACACATTTTATATTTTAATTTATATTTTAATTTATATTTTAATATATATTTTAATATTGTAACTAACTCAGTAATATTTTTTCATGTTTTTTCTCAGAGGCTAGTTCTTCGTTTTCACGGGATAGCTATATAGATGTTCTCTTTCTCTCTCTATATTTCTATCTATATCTTTTTGTTCGCTTTCTTTATTCATGTTATGAATCGTTTAACCGCATGATGGTTTTTTAAAAAATAGGTGTTGATGAGGGTATCGATTCTTTTCAAGGTTTGTTTATTTTGTTTGATTGTGTTCTTGTCTTATACCTCATCCTATACCTTATCCTATACCTCATCATACCTCATTTATACATGTTCATGTTATTGAAAAAGATTAACATGCTGCAAAGAGGAGTTCAACTATACATCACATAAAAACTCACCTATATAGATGCTAGGATGAGGTTTCTTCATAAGCTTCCATCGGTTCACAAGCACAGATAAGGGAACGATCTCCGTGGGCGTTATCGATGCGTGAAGTTGATGGCCAAAACTTGTTGGTGGCTAAATAAGGAAGAGGCATGGTAGCTGTCTTGCGTGAATAGGGATAAGGCCATTCATCTTCGCTTAATAAAGACCAAGGATGAGGGGCATTTTTGAGAGGGTTATTATCTGTTGGCCATTCTCCTTTTTCTACTTTAGCTATTTCTTTGCGAATATGGAGCATAGCGGTAATGAAGCGATCGATTTCTTCAGCAGATTCACTTTCGGTTGGCTCCACCATCATGGTTCCTGGGATGGGAAAAGAAATGGTGGGAGCATGAAAGCCGTAGTCCATTAAGCGTTTGGCAATATCTTCTACGTTGATGGTGGTGGTTTTTGTGATATCTCTTAGGTCAAATAAACACTCATGAGCCACATAACCTTGTTTGCCTTTATAGAGTACGCAATAAGCATTTTGAAGCTTTTGAGCTATGTAATTGGCACTGAGTATAGCTGTTTCTGTGGCTTTACGTAATCCCTGAGCTCCCATCATGGTGATGTACATCCAAGGGATAGTCAAGATGAGAGGAGAACCATAGGCTGCAGCAGAAACAGCAAAATCCGTGGTTTGTTGCGGATTTTGTATGCCGATGGTGTAAGGGTTTTTAGGTAGATAGGGAGCAAGGTGGCTTGCCACAGCAATGGGTCCAGCACCAGGTCCTCCACCGCCATGAGGGATACAGAACGTTTTATGGAGATTGAGATGACAGACATCTATGCCGTATTCTCCTGGACGACAGACTTCCAGTTGGGCGTTGAGATTAGCACCATCTAAATATACCTGAGCACCAACATCATGAAGCATCTGGCACAATCGTGTGATATGGGGTTCAAAGACTCCATGGGTGGAAGGATACGTCACCATAAGACAGGCCACTTGATGGCCATATTGAGTGAGTTTTTCTGTTACAGAATCATGATCGATATTGCCATGATGATCACATTTCACCACCACCACCTTCAGACCAGCCATAACTGCAGAGGCAGGATTGGTACCATGGGCTGAAGAGGGAATCAAGCAAATCTGTCGTGTATGTGCCTCACCTTTTGATGCAAAGTATTGCTTGATCACCATCAGTCCTGCCAGTTCTCCTTGAGCTCCTGAGTTGGGTTGGAGTGATAAAGCGGCCATGCCCGTAAGATTGGCGAGCATGTTTTCTAAGTCGGTGAGCATGGCCATATAACCTGGGATCTGCTCTTTGTTTTGGTGAGGGTGGGCATCGCTGAAAGCAGGCCACGAAAGAGGCTCTAGAGCCGCTGAGCTGGTAAGTTTCATGGTACACGATCCTAAAGGGATCATGGAATGAGTTAAGGAAAGATCTTTGTTTTCGAGGTATTTGAGATAGCGCATCAGCTCTATTTCAGAGAATGGTCGAGCAAAGAGCTGTTGATTTAAAAATGTGTGAGAATCTCGTCTTAATGTGGTATCTGTTAAAGAAACGTGCTGATCAAGTAGCATTGCAAGCTTGTTAGCAGAACATGTGATACCAAAAGCTTCCAGGAGATGATGCATATTTTCGCAGGTGATGGTTTCGCTAAAAGACATCAGCAGAGCTGAGGGTATGTCTGTGCGGATATTGATGTGTTTTTCTTCGAGTTTTGCAAGAATGCTTGTTCGCTGGTTGATATCATGATCATGACCTGAAAAGTCAATATAGAGAGTATCGAAAAAACAAGTATAAGGAAGGTTATAGCCGGCTTCTTTAAGTAAATCTGCACAGACAGTGGCTTTTTTGTGAATGGTTTGGGCTATATCTATAAGTCCACTACGGCCATGAAAAGCAGCATAGGCTGTAGCCATAGAAGCAAGGAGAGCTTGTGCTGTGCAGATATTTGAAGTGGCTCGCTCTCTGCGAATATGTTGTTCACGAGTTTGTAAAGCGAGCCGGTAAGCATCTTTGTTGTGCTTGTCTTTAGAACGCCCTACCACACGTCCTGGCATCCGTCTCTTAAGGGACATGCGTGTGACAAAAAAGGCAGCATGAGGCCCACCATAACCCATGGGTATGCCAAAACGTTGTGATGATCCTAAAGCGATATCAAAGCCCATTTCAGCTGGTGGGATCATCAGAGTAAGAGCGAGCAAATCTGTTATGCAAGCAGCTAATCCTTTGCGGCTATGAACAGATGCGGTGAAGGTGTTGAGATCTTGGCATAGGCCATATGTATTGGGGTACTGGGTGATGCCTCCACAAACCGGGCGTTCTTTTTGACGCAGAAACTCTTCTATTTCAGCAACCCATAAGTTTACTCCTAAGCCGCAAGCTCGAGAACGTAAGACAGCTAAGGTTTGGGGGTGGATATGAGTATCTACAAAATAGTCAAGTGGTTGGTGTTTATGGTTTTTGTAAGTGTGTACAGACATGGCCATGGCTTCACAAGCTGCTGTTGCCTCATCCAGTAAAGATGCACTAGCTAGTTCGAGTTTGGTGAGTTCGCTGCATAGGGTTTGGAAATGAAACAGCATTTCCAAGCGGCCCTGAGAAATCTCTGATTGATAAGGAGTATAAGGGGTGTACCATCCTGGGTTGTTGAGCAAATAACGTTTGATAGCACTTGGTGTGATGGCTGGGTAGTAGCCCATGCCAATCATTTGACAGTACGTGTGATGGTCTTTGATGTAGCTGTCAAGCTTTGCCAAAGCTTGACGTTCAGATAGTGGTTCTGGTAGCTTGGAGGGTATTTCGGTATATATTTCATGGGCGACGATTCTTTTGACAAGATCTTGGGTGTCTTTAACACCCAAATAGGTACACATCTTTTTTCGATCTTGAGCAGAAATGCCAATATGTTGGTCTGCATATGAGGTGCTTGTTAGATCGCCATAAGGGGTGTCGTTCATGGATGTTTCTCCTGTGGTGGCTTACTGCTGTGTGTCTTTCTAGGTGTGCAGAAGGTCTATACGTTATCACGTCCATATAGAAAAACCACGACTCAGTACTTAAAGTTTTAAGTGCTAAGTCGTGGCTGGAAGGTTTTTATTATCCTCTTATGGTTGTGTTTTGTTTCTATGTGATTGTGATGTGAGATCTAAGATTTTTTTCGTGGCAATAATTTCACAAAGTTAGCAAAAGCATAGTTAAAGGCATCTCGAAGGGGATCGTTCTTGACCTTTTCGTTAGATTCGTTAGAAAAAACATCACTGTAGTATTTTTCCAGAACTGCTTTGTCTTTGTAGTATTTTTCCAGAACTGCTTTGTCTTTAGCAGCTTTAGCAGCCTCATGGTCTGGGAATGCCTTTGCATAAAAGAGTATCATGGCTTTAAAAGCATCACCTTTGATAGTGGCTTTGCCATCAGATCCATTGACAGAAAGAGTGAAAAAAGATGTTTCTGGATCCACTCCTTCCTCAGTAAGAGCTTCATAGAGGTTGACGGTTTTTTTGTTTTCGTCGGCTTTTGTGACAAAGTACTTGGAGGTTAACCTGACAACAGCAAAGTTATCGAGCTTGTTGTTTTTTGAGGCTATTTCTTTGTTTGAAACCCCATGAGTTAGGGATACCTCATTCCATGAGTGCTTATCATTGAAAGACAGAGTTGCTTTGGGATTAAGCTTATTATTAGCTTTATCTTCTTTGGCAAGAAGGTCCACTTTGTCACCTCCTTGTGCTTTGTTGTAAGAAAGTGAGAAAGTACCACCTATTTCCCTTCGCTGTACCCTTTTTTTATATTGATCATCTGGATGAAAACTGACAGAGAAGCTCGAGTAGTGCTGAGCTGGAGGTATTTTGCCACAAGAACTTAAAACAAATAGGCTCGCGATGAGAGTGAGCACAAGCATGCCAGAGTGAGTGTTATGGGGGGTGTGTATCGTGTTATGCATAGCTTTATGTTTATGCATGGTGTTATAAGCACTACAGAACAGAGAGAAAAAAAACATGATCGACTCCACCACAAGAGATTAGAAAATGAGGATCTTAACCTTCTACCAATGATTATGATTCTATATAAGCTGACTTATCTATCCTAAGCAAGAGAAATCACATATATTATCGATATTTTTTGATTATGGGAATATGACTTCAAATAGCTGTCTTAAAATGAGGCTGTGTGTGGTGTCTTTCGTTTTTTTTCATAAGAGCTATATAATCCTTTCCATAAGAGTTATATAGTCCTTTCCATAAGATAGTCCTTTGAAATGACAGGTTTTGTGGATAACATATGTGGTATGGATATGAAATGGATCATTAAGAAACACTCATTTCTATGAGGAGTTGTTTTTGGCAGGATATGTGAGGTGGAAAGCTCTCTTTATGCTCTATTCTGGGCTGTGTGGTGGATTATACCACAGGTTTCATTATCAAGTCTGTGAATGGATGCTGTGGTGTTTTAGATATGTTAGACAGGGTATAATTGCGGGGCTTTTATGGTGTGTTGTTAGTCCTCTTCATCTTAGTCATCCTAGTCTGCATATAGGCCTGCACATAGGCCCGCACATAGGCCCGCAAAGGGTACTTGCTCAAAGTGAGCCGTCAGAGTTTAAGTCCAGTGTGACTTTGAGTCCCCATGAAGCAGAGAAGTTGCTTCAGAAGGGTAAGGTTTATTATGGCAGTAAACAGTACCTTGAAGCTAAAGCGGTTTTTCTTGATATTTTAAAGTTTTATCCATCTCACAAAAATGCTCGCGTTTATTTGGCTTTAACAGCTTATGCTCTTGAAGATTTTCATTTAGCACATCGAGTGTTTAGTACGTTGATTAGTCAGCGTCAGCTCAGACGTGAGGATGCTTTTCAGGCTGGTTACAGTGCTTTCAAGATGCGTGATTGGCGGCGTTGTTATGAGTTGATGAGTGTGGTGCCACAAGATGGCAAAACCTATGATATATCTTCTTTTTATGCTGGCCTTTGTTTGTTTGAATTAAAGAAATGGGATTTAGCTCTGGTTTTTTTGAAGCGGGCCGTGATACTTCCGGTGCATTTGGTAGAATCTAAAATACAGGTTATTAACGAGTTAGAGGCTATCATAGCTCAGCGTCATCAAGGTCCACCTAAGAAGCAAAAACCCACTCGGGTTTTATCTCAAAATGAGATGTTAGTGTTTCTTGAGGAGCCTCAATCATATGTGCGTTTTTATGGGTTGCATTGGAATATTGATGCCACCTATGATCCTCCTCAAAGCCTTAACCCCACCAATTATACGGTAGCCAAGGTGGAGTTGCATTATCCGTGGGTGCTTGGTAAAAATTTGAAGTCTGTTCGTAACAGCTATCACCTTGGTCTGGGTTTGGATGCGGGAATCAGTGGGGCTATTGAACATCTCCGTGAAGCTACGGTCTCTCATGGTACTGATCTTGGCGCTCCTTTTAGAGAATCGATCATTGCCATAGAAGGTGCACGTCATGATAACTACATGTTTTATGGCAGGGTCAAACCATGGGTTGAGTGGGGTTTTCATCCTCAAGCAAAGTTAGGACTTTCTGGCTATTATGGTGGACATTATGGACAATTTGAGGGTAATCGTCAGTATATTTCTACCTTTCAAGTCCATCCTTTTCTCCTTTTTAGTCTGACAGAAAAGGTCCTTGCAAAACTGTTTTTGCAAGGAGATTATTGGTTAGGTTTGTCTTATGGCAGTGCTAGCAAATACGCGGTATCTTTGCAGGTGCTGACAAAGATTCGTCGTTCTTATGAACTCGATGTGCAAGCCGCTTCGGCTATACATCTGACTGAACGGCGTAGTTACACCCCGCTAGCGACTCATAGTGGGTTATTGCTTTTCCGTTACCACACGCCTTTTTGGGTATCTTTGGAAATAGGTGGAGATGCGGAGTACTTCAAAAGCTATCAAATTTGGCCTAAAGACAGTGACATACCTATGCGTGCCAATGGGTTACGATTGGGATTATTGGGAGGTTTGCAAGTGAAAGCATGGAAAGGCTTGCATGCTAGTCTTCGCTATAGCACATCTGATATTTCATGGACACAATCAGGAGAGGATGTACTTTCAGAAAGCTGGCAGGAGTATGCTCCTGTGGCTCAAGGTACTTTGTTAGCTTTTATCGATTATCGTTGGGTCTTTGAATAGCAAGGCTTACTATGGATAAGAAATGGTATGAACGGGTAGCGCGTCTCCGTTATAGTGATGGTAAGTGGCTGGAAGCGGAAGATGATTCGGTATGTGTTCGTGGCGATTTTACTGGAAAATTCTCTGAAGGCCTTAAAGAGTTACGTTATACTGCTTCTGAGGCTGTGGAGATTTTTAATCATTACAGCAAGCCTGCTTCTCATATCACTCTTCTTGTTCTTGAGCAAGAAGTGGATTATAGCCTTAATGGTTTGATGTTGTTGCGTCATTCCAGTCAGATCAAATTGTTGCGCAAAGTTCCTTATCTCACTATGGAACTGACTGAGAATGCAGGATTTCCCACACAAAGTCACAAGAAAGCTCGCTTTCTTGCAAGAGAAGATGATATGGGCACACTGGTGTGGTGTACAGAAGAGGGACATGTTTGGGAGCATGAGCAATTGATCAAATGCACTCTTAAAGAACTTGTCAAATATTCATAAAGCATAGAAGGATGATTTTATTGTGAAGGTGCAATTTCAAGGTTCATCTCCTGAAGATATTTTGACCCTGTTTCAAGAAAAGATCAAAGGACGCAAAATAGCAAAGCTTCTTAATCTTTCTTTAGTTGATCATTCCTTGACCATCTCGGTGAGTAAACTGGGAACGTCGCGTTTTCTTTTCCATGTACACACCGATCAGCCTCTCAATTGCATAACCATATCTTTATACAAAAAACATGTACCTTTTACTCATCGTGCTATGGAAAAAGACATCGTAGCTAAGATCACACGTATTATTGAGGATTGTGGCGGAACCATAATCACTCCTTATACATAGCTTATACATAAACATAATAAGCCGTGTAGCCTTCTTTTCTTAAAAACAGTGCTGCACTTAAAGCTGTTTTTTGGCTTTCAAGATAGAGCCAAAATTCCTGCTGGTCTTTGGGTGATGGATAGAGGCGGGAGTGTGATAGCCATTGTCCTAGTTCTTTGCGCACATAACTTGCTACGTTTTTGTGGTTGTTGTTAATGAGCTGTTCTGTCTTTCCTTCTTTTACCAATATACGTTGTTTGATAGATGATGGATCTATGGCAAAAGCATTAGCCATAGCCAATGCTTTAAGCTCATCAAGACTCTTTTTGCTGCATTGATGCCATTGTCTGTAACGTTTAATAGAGTAGCGTAGCTCTTTTTCTTGCAGACCGCTGCTGTGAGCTAACTGCTTCCAGGTTAATGTGAGGTAATGATCTAATGCAGCTTTTAGGGATTGCTGAGTTCCTGGTAAGGGAATCAGGCAGATCTCTTCAAGAATCACTCTAAAGAGTAAGCGTTCTTTAGAGAACACACCCATGACAGAGAGATGGGATGTTTCATTATTTTCAGTAGGGTTATTGTGTGGGGGTGTACATAACATAAGGAGATTTAGCTAACTCATTTTTATATAACTCATTGATATATAAGAAGAAAATTTTGAAAAAGCAATTAAGTTAAAGAAAAGCTCTCTATTTTCGAAACGTTTACTAGAGAAAAAAGTCATGTATTTGCAAAATGATCGTCTTATGGCATTTTATGGAAAGTTCATGACTAGCCACATCGCATCCGTTTCAGGATGTCATGTAATAGAGGACTTTGATATGTTAAAGCTAGAATTTGATCATAAACGCATGCAAGAGAGGCAAAAGCTTACTGGTTTATTGCCTGGAAAAATCCTTATATTACGCACCTCTCGTTATTTGAGTAGCCGAGCTGTGGATGCTAGCAAGAGTGGTATAGGTATTTTATCTTCGGCTTCTTTGGAGGTAGGAGAAAAGCTCCTTTTGAGTACATCGCAGTTCGAAATTCCTTTGAGAGTGTTGTACAAGCAAAAAGATTATGCAAAAAGCAATTGTCATAGATATGGCTTTGTGGTGGATCCGGATTATGCGGATAGAGACACAATCGACATGATCGCTATCTTTAAAGATTCTGGGTGTATGAAACCTAACTGATTATCGTGTGTTGTTTGTGTGTTGTGTTAGGTTGCTTGAGAAGGTATGATCCTGGCTATGTCAGATCATATGGATAAAAATGCTGTTTACGCTCATTTATTGCGTAGAATCTCTGTGGAATATGAGCATATTTTTACGAGTTATAAACTCAAGCGTCATCATATCGTGCCGGCTACCTTGCGGCTCTCATCTTCTCGACAGTATCTCGGTCAGTGGCATCCACAAAAACGCGAAATTTCTTTATCTCTTGATTTATGCTGCCGTTATAGATGGTGTGAAGTATTGGAAGCTTTAAAGCATGAGATAGCCCATCAAATCGTTGATGAATACCTTTCTCAACAACAATCCGGTGTTTCTTCTATACCTCCTCCTCCTCATGGCAAGCTTTTTGTTAAAGCTTGCGATATGATCTGTGTGGCTCCGTGGGCTCGTTCTGCACGTATCCATGCGGATGCTGCTGCTCCATCGCTTTCAGAATTACTCAGTGAAAAAGAATCTCCCATTGAACAAAAAATTTCTAAGTTGTTACGTCTTTCAGAATCGAGTAACGAGCATGAAGCAGCTTTGGCTTTGGAGCGTGTCAAAGCATTAGCTGAAAAGTTTTCTATCACGCATCACAAAGATGGCAGTCAGGTGGCTGATGAGCAAAATATACACTTTATTGCACTACCAACAGGACGTCGGAGACGTCAAGCCTTTCATAGTGCTCTAGCAGATCTTTTAATCACACATTTTGGAGTACAAGGCATTTTTACCAAAGCCTATGATGTGAAAAAACATTGTGATGTGGTGGAACTTGAAGTTATCGGTAAGCCCCGTGATTTGCTGATGGCTGAATATGTCTATCACTATCTTATAAAAACCTGTGATCATCTTTGGCTGCAGCACAAAAAAAATGCGTCTAAGGATTTTTCTAAAGTGCGATCGATGCAGGTGGCAAAGAACTCTTTTATTGCAGGGGTGTTAGGAGGTTTTCGTGAAAAACTCAAAAAAACCAGTAGCAGTATGTCTTCATCAACAACTGCTAAGGCGTCAGCATCATCTTTGAGTATAAGAGATCAGTATCTTGCCTCACAGAACACGTTACTCAGTGATTTTTTTCATAAACGTTACCCTTATACCCATAAAGTGGTTTCTTGCAGACAGGTGGATAAAAGCCAATATAAAGCAGGAAAACAGCAGGGGCGGAAACTGTCCATCACCACACCCCTTGCTGGTGGACATGGTGCCATTAAGTTGCTTAACTAAAAGGTTTATGAGGCTAGCTTATCCGTATTTTCTGATGTGGATGGCTGGGCTGTATTGTGTTTGGCTGCTGCTTTAGGGTTGGTTGTGTTTGGTACGGGAGGAGGGGGTGTTGTGTCCAGTTCGCGTTGTTCAAGCATTTTTTTGCGTAAGCGTAGGATCAGTTTTTGAGCTTCTTTAAATTCTTCAGAATTGACAATACTATCTTTTAAAATGTGATCTTTAATGATGGTAAAGAGTTGTTTTTCTGAAAGGACCATTTCTTGATCAGATAATGTGAGTAATTTGAATATCTGTGAAGTTTCAAGGCGCATGAGATACAATATGGGAATAGATAGCAGCACAGCACTGATGGTGTAAGGGTTTGTAACCATTTGCCATTCTTTGATGGCATCATCATTGAGTATTTTTTCTTTTGTGAGAAGATAGAGCTTTTGATAGGTCTCGTCTTTGTTGAGTTCTAAAGCGGTGATATCAAAAGAGAGAATCATGTTATAGCTAATGGGTTTTTTGAAGACGATGCTATAAAGTTGCCAACACCAGCCATTGGTGAGAACCACCATCTCTACTCCTTCATGGACTCCATAGTTTACAGCTTGTTTGATCTGATGTTCTTTGAGCTGTATCCCTACTCCTTTGACTTCCACAAGAAATTTGATACGTTCTTTCATGATGATGGCTATATCACATGATGAGCCACGTATTTTGTATTCAGAGGTGACTTCGTTATAGCGATCATAGCCCCAAATCTCACCAAACATATCTTTGACGATGGTCACTGTGTCGGTTTCATTGATACCACGTTTGCGTGCAGATGTGACCACTGGCTGCAAATGCTGTAATGCAGCTGTCATACGTTTCCGGGTATGATCGTGGATGTCGTGCATCTACTTCTCTGTGTTATGTGTATGAGGTCTTTTCAAGCATCAAACATATTGTAAAGCTCACTCGAGCTACTCGTTTAGGCACTATTTGGCCAATGGATGTCCAGATCCACAATTTTGGCAGAAGAATTTGTGGTTGGTGGTTGATTTTTTTTGGGTTGGTTTTTCTTTTTGTGTTTTTCTATTTTGCGATAGGTTCGTGATAAAAAGTTCTTAGCTACCTCTAACTCATCAGATTCGGTAATGGCCCGTTTTAAAACTTTATTAATGAGTAATGTATAGATATCTTCATTAAGAACTGTTGTGGTAGCACTGTCGGTGGCGATCTCTTTGAATATCTTTTTAGTCTCTCTGCGTAGGCAATTGAGTACTGGTGGAGAAAGAAGGAGTGCAGCAACACTATATTGATTCATCACTTTGTAGTGATTGTTCAAAGTAGAGAAGGCATTTTTTTTCACTCCTTCACAGCTCAGAGGATACAGTGTCACAAAGGTGTCTTCTTGGTTGGGAGTCAAGGTTGTGATATCAAAGGAGGAAATAAGCTGACATTTCATCGTCTCTTTGAGGTTGACTTTATAAATGTGCCATTGGGCCCCATTGGTTAGAACCGCCCATTTTATACCCTCTTGAGCGCTATATTCCACCACCTGCTTGGTGTGTTGTTCTTTGAGTTCGCAGCCAATAGCTTTCACCTCCACTAAAAACGGAATATGGTCGTTGATGGTGATGGCAAGATCACAATAAGAACGTCGTATTTTATGTTCAGCGGTGATTTCAAGATATTTATTGTAGCCAAAGATCTCTTCTAAAATATCTGTCACAATAGTTACGGTATCAGCTTCATTCACATCACGATTTCTAGCTGATTTAATGATAGGTAGTAGACGTCGTAATCCATTAGACATCCTTGTACGTGCTCGTGTACCGATTTTATACATGTTAATATCCCATTATAATTATATGTGTGCAGCATATGAATCCATGAACACATTCGGCGGCAGCCACAAAAACTATAGTAGCTTTATGAGTAGCTCTATGAGCTTCTGAACAGTGGCTGTTTCTTTAAATTAAGGACACTGATCTTTACCACAGGACATCATGATAAAAAGAAGAGATGGATGTCCTGTGATGTGAGATGCGGGCTTTTCTATGTGGGTATCTTTTTTTCTAGAAAGCGCTAATAAAGATCAAGATCCACAATCTTTGGCACAAGATTGGATACAGGATTGGTTGGCGGCTGTTTATTGAGTTCTTTGCTTTTACGTTTTTCTATTTTGCGATAGGTCCGTGATAAAAAGCTTTTAGCAATGTCTAACTCGTCAGAGTCCGTAATAGCGCGTTTTATAATATCTTGTAGCAACAGTTGTTTGATGTCTTTTTCATCCACTTCTGTGACAGAGCCGTTTGTTACAGCTATCTCTTTGAAAATCTTGTTAGCTTCGATGCGTAAGCGACGGAGTACCGGCGGTGAGAGCAGAAGAGCAGAGACACTGTATTGGTTCATCACTTTATGATGATTGGCTAAAGTTAAGATAGCATTGTTCTTAATACCTTCACGGCAGAGAGGATAGAGTGCAATAAAAGAAGCATCTTTGTGATGATCTAAAGCCATGAGATTAAAGGATGATATTTTTTGAAAATCCACAGATTTCTTAATGATAATTCTATATATGTCCCATACCACACCGTTGGTGAGAATAACCCACTCCACACCAGCCCTAGAGCCATAATCTACGGCTTGTCTGGCGTGATGGCTTTTGAGATCGATGCCAATAGCTTTCACTTCTATTAAAAATTGAATATTACCGTTCATTTTAATGGCAAGGTCGCAATAAGTACTGCGTATTTTATATTCGGCAGTGATTTCGTTATAGCGATCGTAGCCAAAGATTTTTTCAAAAGCATCGGTGATGATGGTTACGGTGTTAGCTTCATTTACATCACGGGCTTTAGCTGTTGCAATCACAGGTAGTAATTGCTTTAGCCCTTCAGCCATTCTTGTGCGTGCGCGTATACCGATTTTATACATGTGAATATCCCATATTATTATATGTATGCAGCATATGAATTCATGAACACATTCGGCGGCAGCCACAAAAACTATAGTAGCTTTTGAGCGGTGGCTGCCTCTATATATCTATCTATATCTATATATATGTATGATATGTAGAGGTGATCTCAAAGAAGATTAAGATGCTTGAGATCCTGCAGTGGTGACAGCAGGGGGAGGAGGTTGTATGTAAGAAAATTCTTCATGACTCACAACTTTGAGAATACGAAGAAGCTCATGAGGCTTATGGCCGTTATCTTTGAGAGTATTGTAGTAAGAAGCAAATAATTGATAACCACTGACATCAAGTAGCAAAGGCTTACCATCAACCATGGCCACAGGAGTACCTGCTTTGAGGAAACTAAAGTTAGCTGAGGTGAGTAGAGGCACCACCGTTTCATTGCTGGGATAAGGCACGACTTTTTGCCAAGTGTAAATCGTACCCAGTTGTCCGCATAAGCGCTCATCTTGATGCCAGTGAGGCACATGGCCATGTTTTTGTAAGTAACGGACGTAACGATACGCTGAAAGAACACCTAAAAAACCTAACGAGACTTGCCAAGGTTGAAAACCTCCTAAAGCTCCAAGTTCTAAAGTGATAGCTACTCCTCCCAAAGCATTCACATACTGATCTGAACACATGCCCTCAGTGGTGTAAATGCCATCCCAATAGGTTACCATATCTTGACGAGGTAGAGCACCACGGGCAAAGTGATAGCATTTGTCGGTATGAGAGAATATAAAAAAACCTTTAGGACAAGGCCCGATGGTTTGATGGAGATCAAAATAGTATCGTACTTTTGCAAGGACCTTTTTGAGATCCTGAACACGCTGTGATTCATGATCTCCTGGCTTAGGAGGTCTGCCGAAATTGCGATTTAAATCACTATCCAAGCTTCTGACTCCAGCATATGCTGCCTTGACGTTTCCAAGAAATATCACTATAGGCATGCTCAAACGTACTTCTTCAGATAACAAAAATTCACAGAAAGCATTTAAGCTTGCAAGCCCAGCTATTTCATTGCCATGAATAATTGCTGAGGTGGCAAATGGATAAGGTTTTTCACTATCACCTTCTTTATCATGAGGCCCGATGACATGAACGTCCTCAGCTAATGTCATACCACCATGACGTTTGATCAAAGCTTGAGTTGTTTTTCGAAAGAAATCAATTTCTGTTGAAAGAAGCTTTAAAAGATCTGGAGAAATACTCATATATCTAACCCATAAAACACTCAAAAATTGCCATATCACAAACAGGCTAAGAAGAGGAGCATCTCTTCAAGCCGTTATGATTTTTTATTGTTATCGTTATCGTTGTCATCATCACCTGCTTGTGCCGGCGATTGTCGTCTCGTTTGTGTGGATTCTTGAAATTCCATTAAGGCATCAAGATCCAGTTGATCACCCCATGTGTCTGTTGATGATGAGGAATCTTCGGCCATAGAAGAATCGTCTTGGGATTTATGACGTTTCTGTTTGGATTTTGTCGGTCTTTGGGAATCGCTTCTACGTCCTCGATCACTTCTACGATGACTTAAGATTTTTAATTCTTCTAAAGAACACGACTCATAATCACCGGCTTCCGTTTTCACCGTGATGATCTCGTTGAGAATATCCAAATGACTCACCACTCCAGACATCTGCATGTTGATAATTTCCACCACAGCACCTAAAGAAGGTAGCTTAGCTCGTGCTTGTGTGTACATATCATTTTCATAAGATAGACAACATCGCAGGCGCCCACATCCTCCTGAAATCTGTGAAGGATTAAGAGCAAGGTTTTGATTCTTGGCCATCTTGATAGAAACCGGGACAAATTCACGCAAAAAGGTGGAACAACAATACTGCCTGCCACATATGCCCACTCCCCCAGCTAGCTTGGTTTGATCACGAGCGCCAATCTGTCTGAGTTCAATGCGAGAGCGTAACTCTCCGGCGAGTTTTTTCACAAGAAGACGGAAGTCCACACGATCAGGAGCTGAAAAGAATATAATCACCTTCTGGCTGCTCAATTCACTTCCTAGCTGTAACCGACAACCCACCACTTCCATCTTCAGTTGAAATTGTTTGATGGCACGACTCGCTATCTGTTGTGCTTCTTGGTCTCCTGGATAGTTGCCTGCATCCAGATCGCGAGATCCAGCAAGACGAATCACCGATCGTAGGGTTTTATGAGGAGCTAAATTCTCGTATTTCAGCACAGCTACTCGAGCCACTGAGTTGCCCTTTTCGTCATCAACACAAACCGCATCTCCAACCTGTAAGACGAGATTTTTATAGGAAAAATCATATATTTTTCCTGCAGGAAAAAACTGCACTCCAGCAATATTTGTTTGCATCATTGTTTTGTTTTTATGTGTTAGCTAGTTGTGTTAGCTAGGTGTTATTAGGTGCCTTCGTCATATCAAAGCCGTTACGTTCTTAAAAAAGATAGTAGCGGTTGTTTATACTTTTTATATCTTTTTATATCCTCATATATCCTCATATATCCTCATATCCTTTGCGGTATATTCTTTATATATCTCTATATCCTCTGCAGTGTTGTTTTTATATAGCTTCTGAATATCATAGAACAGCAAAAACAGAATGCGTTTATACACATTCTAGCAAAATGCTTCATGCATGTCACTTGCTTCATATATCACTGTCAGTGACTTTTTTAGAGATATCACACCTTGTTAGCTTTGAGATGGCGTTGGAGAAAGGAGGGCATTTAAGATCATGTGGTTGTTTAAAGCCACAGGCTTATGTTTAAGCGCCTTGTGGTAGCGTGTGAGTAACTGACGCCGGTGGTGTATGGTGTGTATTTGGGCCTGTGTTTGGTTAGCAAGCTTGTTTGATGTTTGTGGGTGATGGTTGCTGTCTTTGGTCTTCTGTCGATATAACATATTAAGGCTCATCTCGATGGCTTGTAATAGAGGAGCTGTTGTTATTTTAGCGCGTTTAGCTAGCTCGTTTGCTAGATGGGCTGAATGAAGAGCGCTGTGGATGTTATGAGCTAAAAACATATCTTTGAGTGTAAAAAAAAGCTCTTTGTGTTCTATAAAAAATAAGGCCTCTCCTACAGATCCACCACATAATGAAGCCAGTTTGCAGCACTCTTCGTTGGATAAGGATGTCTTAGAAAGTGTCTTTGATTGAGCGAGTTCATGGTTTAAAGCTTTACAAAAAGATAAGGTATCAAGTGGTGGTACGTAACATGATATGAGACGTGAAAGTAAGGTGTGTGGTAGTGCGTCTTTACGAGAGCTGGTAAGCAAGATAATAGCTTTAGCTGGTGGCTCTTCAAAGGTTTTGAGCAAGACATTGATGGCAGCAATGGAGAAACGTTCCACATCTTTGATGATCACTATGCGATAAGGACCTCTGGCAGGCTGAAGCCGTAAATGTTGGCGCAATGCATCGGCGTTTTCACGTTTTAAAGTGTCTTCATCTAAAGGGGCTTGCCAAACATCAGGCCACTGATCTTGGATAGTGTCATTCATATGAACGGCTTGTGTTGAAGAGGCAGGAAGAGTGTGCTGTATGATTTTTTGGATCATCTTATATTTACCAATACCTTTGTTGCCATATAACAAAAGCATTTGAGGCAGGCAGCCCTGGCTTGCTAGCGCACAAAGTCGCTCTAGAAGATCCTTACGGCTTAAACATGTTTGTTGTGAAGTAGTTACGGACATGGTTTCCTTGGACTCTCGTGAGAGTTTATTGTCAGAATGTCAGAATCAGATGGCTAGATGCTTTTGCATCACTTCCATGACCTGCTGTGCTATGTCATCAGCAGGTTTGTGGGCATCAATGATACAAAAACGCTGTGTGTCTTTTTGCTCAAGAGCTAAATATCCTTCGCGGATCTTTTGGTGAAAAGAGAGTGCTGCATCATCAAAACGTTCCACAGATGATGTTTGGGAGGCTGTGGATGATTCTTGGCGTTCCTTGCGCCGTTTGCACAAAAACTTAGGTGAGGCATCGAGTAAAAACGTTAAAGATGGTAGACAGCCATAAGTGCTATGGCTGATAAGAGTTTCAATAAACTCTGTGGGTAATTGTCCGACATAACCTTGATAAACGCGAGTGGAATCGACAAATCGATCACTCACCACAATTTTTGCGCTAAGTAAAGCAGGGATGATAGCGTAACGCACATGTTGAGCACGGGCTGCTGAAACCAGTAAAGCATCAGCTTCCTGCGTTAATCTTTCAGCAGAAGATGTGTCTGAGGGGGCTTTGTGTTTAAACAACTGACGAATACGGCAAGCTAACGGTGTGCCACCAGGTTCATGGGTGATGAATGCATCAAGCTGTTTTTGTAACAATAGCGTTTTTATGTTGTGAGCTAATCGTGTTTTTCCAGCACCATCACAACCTTCAATGGAGATAAATCGCCTGAGATGTTCTTTGGTTAAGGGGGTGAAATTATTTTTTTGCATAGCTCACATCCTAGAAGTTTTGATGCATGGAATCACATTCTATGTCATGTCATCTGAGTTAACGACCCTTATCTTGAGAATTTGGTGTAGGGTTTTTTCTTAACTCAAAGGCAAATTATACCGACGCACGGCCGTAGTACTAGAATGTTTTTCGTTTCTTTCATGTGAAAGGTACTCAGGCTGGCAGCTATGGGTTATAAACTTGTCAAAAAGCTTTCGCAGGGCGGAATGGCTGAAATATTTCTAGCCAGTAAACACAACCGCAAAGGCAACCTCAAACTTTGGTGCATCAAGAGGATTTTACCTCATTATGTGGACGATGATGAGTTTGCGAAAATGTTTCGTGATGAATTCCGTATCACCAAACGCTTTGTTCATCCCAATCTCATTGCTATCAAAGAATATGTCTTTATTGATGAAGCACCAGCTATTGTTATGGAGTTTGTTCCGGGTACGGATATTCGGGATATTTTAGTGGCCTGTGAACGTACCAAAAAACGTCTTACAGTCCCTATGGCATGTTTTTTAATAGCTCAAGCAGCTCGAGGCTTAAACTACGTTCATAAACTCAAAAATGAACAAGGCCAGCCTCTCAGCATTGTTCATCGTGATATCTCCCCACAAAATATTTTGGTGTCTTTTCGTGGAGCTGTTAAGGTCATTGATTTTGGTATCGCTGATACCAATGCCAAGCTCAATGTCACTAAACCGGGAGTGATTAAAGGCAAATTCTCTTATATGTCACCAGAACAAGTAGGCATGAAAGAGGTGGATTCTCGTACAGATATCTTTGCTTTAGGTGTGGTGCTGTGGGAGATGCTGGCGATGCGCAAACTCTTTCAAGGTGCTAATGAAATCCAAACCATTGAGTTGGTGCAACAATGTACTATTCGCAAAAATATCCAAGATCTCAATAAAGATGTTAATGATAATCTGGCAGGTATTTTCCATAAAGTGCTAGCAAAAGACCCTGGTGAGCGCTACGCATCAGGCAAAGAGTTTGATGACGACCTCTGTGCTCATATTAAGAAGTACTATCCAGGGTTTAGTCAAAAAGAGCTTGTGAAATTCTTGCGAACATTGATGGAAAAGAAATATCGCAAAATTAAAGAACATATCCATCTTGCTAGCAAAGATGAGGAAAAGCGCAAGAAAGCTTCTCCTTCTTCTGATCTACCAGAGTCAACATTTTCCAACAGCGTGCTTTTTCAATCCTCAGTTTCATCCTCGTCATCGAAAAAGAAGACGACATCCACATCTTGGGATAAAGATTTTGAAAAAAGTGTTTATAAAAGCCAAGATCCTGTGTTTGAAAAAAGCAAAATATCAAATATGGATGAACCTAAAATAGATGAAGCCATCATAGACAGGGAATTGTCTTTAGTTACCACATTGGATGATGCCATGACATCAGGTTCAGCAAATTACACTCACCTGCGTTTGCCATCAGCTAACAACCCCAACAGTTCTCTTAATGTGAGAGGGTATGTAAAAAACGAGGTGTATACGCCTTCAAAGAAAAAAGCCACAAAAGCTGCTGCTGCTATTAAGAAGAAAGTTAACAAAAAAAAGCTGCAAACATCTATGGCTATTACTTTGGTGGGGCTTGCAGCTGCAGCAGCATTGTTTGTTATATTGTCGCTATTTAACGATTTACCAAGTAGCAGTAATGCCACAGTTACTGTGGATAATAATACCATCTTCACAGTTAAGACCTTTCCATCATCAGCTAAAATAGCACTTAATGGCAAGCCACTATCAAAATATTACATCCAATCTCCTTATGCTTTACCGCGGCATAAGCTAGCTGATGGCCGCAATATCTTGAGGGTTTCGCGTGCTGGCTTTGAAACAGAAAATTATGCATTCCATCGCGATAAACTCGATAGTCTTAGAGAAATTGATATCTCCTTAAAGCCTAAATCTGATCTAGGAGTGCTACTTCTTGTGAGCCATCCTAATTCTAAAATACGTACTGTTGATTATAGCTTTGGTGAAAAACTCGCCGTAGGCTCTTTGTCACCAAACAAAGATGCTCGTGTGACATTCTTGCAACCAGGACGGAATTATGTGGTTAATTTTACAGCAAAAGATATGCAATTTCGCTGTAATTTAGCCAGCTCCCCATCCAAGAAAAAAGTGACTTATTTGATTTATCCAGAAATAGAAGCCTGTGTGCCAAAGACAAAGTAATGGCTTTGAAAGATACTCACATACCTTCATGTTCCCTATCACTTATAAGAATAGTGAGCTTGGTAATCCTTACAAGCTAGGGAGACGATGGTGCTGGCTTCTTTGGCGTTATAAGAATGAATTATGGTTATCTTACGCGGGGTTATCTTACGTGGTACTGATGGAGAGGAAGATGAAGATTCAGCTGTGGCAGGTAAGTCTTTGTAGGTAAGAAAATAGTGTTGAATCTTATCTAAACATTTTAGAGGTAGGTCAGCTATATCATCCATATCTCCATAAACAGTATCGTTGCGTAATACGGCAAGAATTTTATCATCGGCTTTTCCACCATCAAGCATCCTTAATCCACCAATCACTTTGGCTTCCACTAAAACATCACTGGCCTGAAAGTGACGATCTGTAAACACACAGATATCCAAAGGATCACCATCACCAACACACCCATCAGCTGCTTTGTTGTGACCGCTTTCGTATAAGGCTTTGCGGGTATGTTCAGCGACGTGATGATCACAATAACTACGAGGTACAAAGCCATACAAACAGGGCAGCATGTTGGTATACTTTTGAGGGCGGTCCACTGTTAAAAGACCCGTGTCTTTATCTAATTCCAATTTCACATCACTCTGTGGAGTCATTTCCACATACACCCGTACGTAGCAAGGATGCTGGGATGGGTGATGGATCAAAGGATCCACACCATGCCATGGATGAGCACGATAAGAAGGAAAATGAGGAGAATCGCTAGAAGAGATATTCACTTTGGGTTAACCTCTCTTTTGTATGGTATTGGGGATTTATTCCATGAGTTATGTACTCATTTGGGGGATGTGAAAAGCCAAATTTAGCTGATCATATCATCTTTGTGATTTTTATCGCAAACACAAATCTTTCCATCTAGGAAGCACATGAAGGTTTTTCATAGACACAATGAGTGGTGTTTTTGAGACGAATTTTACCACGATCTAGGCGTGGGCTATCTTCAGGGGAAACCCAAAATTCGAGAATTTCTCCAGTGCTGATCTTTGCTTTAACCGCTGTATAGTATCCTTGAAAGGTTTTGGATACCACTTGAAACGATAAGGAGGTATTTGAAGGATCTTCTCCCACCCATTCAATGGCATCGGCTCGAACAGCAAGAGTTAGATGGGAGGTTTGTGGAGTGATGCGAGGAGCATGCATATGGGATTTGGGGATTTGGCCAAAAGGACTCATCACTCCTCCTTTAGAAGGAAAACAGCGCAAAAAACTCCGTCTGCCCACAAAAGCTGCAACTTCATAATCTTGAGGGGTTTGATACACCATGCTGGATTTATCAAACTGGCGCATTTCACCGTTTAACATCACACCGATATGATCGGCTATTTCAAAGGCTTGAGCTTGATTATGACTTACCATAATGGTGGTGATATCTAGCTGAGTCAGCAGTTGACGGATCTCTTGGACCAAGTCATGAGTGATGGCAGGATCTAAGCAAGAAAAAGGCTCATCAAGTAAGAGAATATGTGGCACTGGAGCCAGTGCACGCCCAATAGCAACACGTTGTTGTAAGCCACCGGATAACTCAAAACAGTAATGATCACCCACATGACTTAAGCCACAAAGATCTAACATCTCATCGCAACGTTTTTGCCGTTTTTTGCTAGAAAGGCCAGAGAGGCCAAAAGCGATATTACCTCTCACTGTCAGATGAGGGAAGAGAGCAAGGTTCTGAAAAACCATCCCAACTCCTCTGCGATGAGCAGGCAAGGATGTGGTTGGGGAATGCATAACAGAATCAGCAATAGTGACAGTGCCACGATGTGGTTGCTCAAAACCAGCGATAGAACGCAGTAGCGAAGTCTTACCACTGCCGTTAGGGCCCAGCAAACAGACAAAATCTCCCTTGCCTACTTTAAAGGATACATCCTTTAAAGCACAACATGGCCCACTCACCTCCTTGGGATGATAATTGAGATGAAGATTTTGAACGTTTAAAAAACTCACAAACGTACCTCATTGAGACGGAGAAGCCATATTTTATGTTCCATGTGGTTTGAGCCTTTTATTTATCATCCATCATCCATCATCCATCATTTAAGGAAGACACATCTGTTTTTTGGACAGATGAAACAGGGAGCGTTTTTTCATATATCCCATCACAGCCAGTAACAACATACTAAAAACCACCATAACCAATGCAGGGACAGCAGCTTTTTGCCATTCTCCCTCACTGCTCCACTCATATACCTTCACAGACATGGTATCCCAACCTAAAGGGCGTAACATGAGGGTTAAAGGCATCTCTTTGATCACATCCATAAACACCATTAAGCCAGCAAACATTACAGGATAACGTAAAAAAGGCCAATGAATACGCCAAAACAATCCTTTACCACGAACACCTAAACTCTCACTTGATTCATCGAGACAATGAGGAACTTTTCCGTAGCTTTCCGCTAGAGGCTGAAAACCCACCACAAAAAAATGTATAGCCATTGCTGCTACTAATAAAGCAATGGTGGTGGTGAAGAACGGAAAAGAGAAGCGGTTTTCTAAAGCATACACCGGTACAAAAAGAGCTACAGCAAGTACAGCACCAGGAAAGGCATAACCTAAAGTAGGTAGCTGAAAAAGCCCTCTTAAATAGCTATCTCTATGAAACCATTGTTTAAACAGCTTGAGGGTATAGATACGTGGAGCTGATCGTATCAAAAATAACCCACAACAACTTATGGCCATAATCAACACACTGACTATGAAGGCAAGGAAAATACTTCTTAAAATATCCGGTAAGACTAAGGACCATGTATTCAGATCTTGCTGGTTACTAGCCATATCCACTAAGGCATATAGTGGTAAAAGTGTGGTGAAAGTTACACATATCAAACACAAACAAAATAAGCCATATCCCTGCTTTGCAGGCAGAGAAAATGCAGATTTGGCAGTAAAGTCGTTACTTTGAGAGAAGTGCATATACCAATGACTTTTGTTGCCATGAATCCGTCTTGATAGCACATACACCCCTAAGGCAAGAACAAGCAGTACACTTGCTACCTGAAGAGCAGCAGATAGGTCAAAGAAACCAAACCATGCTTTGAATATAGCTGTGGTTAAAGTGTTATAAGAAAAGACACTCACAGTGCCAAAATCACTGATCACTTCCATAGCCACAAAAGCCCCTGCTGTAAGCAGAGGGGGGAGTAACATCGGCATAATGACGCGTCGGAAAGAAGCCATATAACCATGTCCTAAGCTCATAGAAGCTTCCCACAGCCTCTGGTCCACTCCCTTTAAAGCAATACGAGCCATTAAAAATACATAAGGAAACAGAGAAAAACTCATGGCCATGGTAATGCCCATATAACCACTGATGTTAAGAGATCCTTGAAAATGTTGGCGCCAAAAAGTCTGCACAAAAGAGTTGTAATCTAAGACATCCAGCCAAATAAAACCCATAACATAAGATGGGATAGCCAAAGGTAGGGCACAGAGGATAATGATGATCTTACGTCCAGGAAAATCAAATAAAGTGGTCGTTAAAGCTAGTACAGTACCTAAGACAAGAGAACCAAAGGTAACGCCTATAAGTAATATCATGGTTTGATATAACAGCCTCCATAACTCAGTTTCCCATAGATGATCCCAAAAGATGGACGAGCCTGCTGAAAACCAGCTTGCTGATAAACTCCATAATGGCAGCACCATCAACACCCCCAGCCAACATACAGCACACCAAGCTATATCTTGTCCAATCCGGTGTTTTTCCATAAACATACGCATACTCACCTGCAATGCTTTTTCTTTTCTTCTTTTATCTGTATTTGTCTTACTTCTTATATCTTTATCTCGATCCTATTAAAACAAAAAAGAGAGTCATTCTCAATATCTCTATATAGGGTATTGAAGGTATAGCAAAAGGATATTTTTTTCCATAACAGAAATATCTCTTTTCAAATCATGTGACTGTCGTATTCTTTATCTCGGAATGACCAGAAAGGCATGGTATGGTGGTGCTGCTATGTTTGGTGTAGTACTGTTTTGGATTTGGATAAAAAAATGTCTTGTCTTTACAGCTATTGTAGGAATACGGGAATACGGGAATACGGGAATACGGAAAACCATGATGAAACACATTGTTAAATGTCTTGTAACTTGTGTGCTGTGCATCCCTTTTTATATCGCCTTGGATATAGGGGCACATGTGAGTTGTGTGACTTATGGAGCTCATCATGTAACGGTTCATGACAATAATAAAGAACAAGCAGAACAAGAGAAACAAGAAGAAAACCTTTTTGAAACGTCTATAACCTACTTACCTCTGCCTGGTGATATTGTTTGGCAAAGTAACGATGATGATCCTGTTTTTACCAGTTCTAAGGCGCAAAAAGGCGGTACTCTTCTGCGTGTGATATCTCGTTTCCCTCTGACTTTTCGCAGCTTGGGACCGGATGCGAGTAGCAGCATCACAAACTATGGATGGTATAATCTGTCTTTACTTGCTGTCCATCCTATCACTCATCAATTCGTGCCAAGCTTGGCAGTTAAGTGGGCTACAAGTTCAGATGGACGCACCGTTTATTACTCTTTGGATCCCGATGCACGATGGTCTGATGGGGTTTCGGTAACGGCTAAAGATTTTTTGATGGTCCATCGCTTCTACCTTTCTGAGTTCAGACGCGATGCTGCTAGGGTGGCTCAGTATCGCAGGCTTGTAAAAAGCTTTCAGATGCATAGTAGTCTTCAATTTTCTATAACTTTGCGTGCAGCGCATCCGGATCATGTATTGCTTAATAAGACCAATTGGAGTCCTGTTCCGTCCCATGTTTATCGTCTTTCCAAAGACTGGCAAAGAGTTGCTCATTGGCAATTGGAGCCTAACAGTGGTCCTTATGAAGTTACATCCTATGAATTTGGTACATCGTTTGTTATGGAGCGTAAAAAAGATTGGTGGGGGCGCCATAAAAGGTACATGAAAGGAGCTTATAACTTTGATACGCTGCAATATATGGTGAGTCAAGAAAGAGGGATTAGGCATCAGTGGAAGCTTTTTTTAGAAGAAAAATCTCACGTAATGTCTATAGGTCCTAAGCTGTGGCATACATGGACTCACATAGATCCTATTGCTAAGGGATATATCCAAAAACAGAGTACTCCTTATGTGGGCCCTAGCAATATTCATGGAATTTTTCTTAACTTAAAACACCTCCACTGGCAGCTTCCTGAACTGCGCTATGCTTTTGGGCATGCCATGGATATGGATACGATCATACAAAAGGTGCAGCGTAATGAAATGGAGCGTGCTCATACTTTATATGGTGGTATGGGAGCTTATTCTAACAGCCAACTTCGTTCCAGAGAATATAGTCCCACAAAAGTTGCTGAGTACATGAAGGCAGCCGGTTATACCAAGAACAGTGATGGTTATTTTGCTAAAGATGGCAAAGTCTTTTCACCTACTATTGTTTTTTCTGATGAGCGTGAGTGGCCACACTTGAAGGTTTTGAAAGAAGGAGCACGCAAAGCTGGTATTTATCTCAATGCGCGTCATGTTTATGGTCCATCTTTTGATCAGATAGTGCGTCGTCGTCGTCATGATGTGATTTGGAATACTCTTTCCAATCCTTGGTCAAGGATGGATGCACCTGGTTATTATTACTCTTATCATTCTTCTGAGGCTAAAAAATTTCTTTCAGCTAACATCACCAATACTCAAGACCCTCAAATAGATGCTCTTATTCATGCGTACCGAAACACGATAGACTCCACGAAAAAAGCTGCTTTATCGCGTTCTCTTCAAGAACTCATCCACAAGAGTGGAGCGAGCATCATGACTTTCAAAGTCCCTTATTCTCGCCTTCTTCATTGGCGCTATATCACATTTCCTCAGTCACAAAATGCCTATATTGCAAACAATCTCAAATATGCTTGGTATGACACAAAAGCCAAAGCTTTGTTAGATGAAGAGCGTTCAAAATAGCTTGGATTTTCAATAAAACCCGAGGCATATACGCATATACAAAAAACCGTTGTAGTTAGCCAGATCTACACAGACCTATACAATAGAATAGAGGTGTGTGGTTACTTTTTGAGAGTATGTGCTCTTAAGAACTGTTGTTTATTATTGGCTTTTGATCGGCTTGGGCTTTTTTGCAGACGTTCTATGCGTAAATGCTTGATATAAAGAGACAAGCTGTGTTGCAAATCTTCAAGTTTTTCAATGTCTAAATATTCGCCGGATTCTTGTTGTTTAGAGATATAAAGCACAGTGTTTTGGATGTGTTGTATCAGTTTGGGCTTATCAAGGCGATACACATCTGAGCTTATGTGTTGATCTTGTTGGTTACTGGCTGGGTAGGTTGCTTTGATGTTTGTTGTGGGATCGGTTAGGGGGTTGTTTTGCTTAGCAGATTTTCCATGATTTTGCAAATGACCTAGATAGAGTATGCGCAAATAGGATGTTAAAGAGATAACATCTGCACGGATATCTTCATGAAATCGGTTATGTTTTTTAGCTAATTTGCGCCTGAGAAAATCATGATTGAATCCTCCTAGGGAAAGCAGGATATGATAGTAGATATCACGACGATATGCGTATAACGAGCTATCTTCGTTGTGGACAAACATGTCGTAGAAATATTTGACAAAACCAGCGTGGGTATCTTTATCAACGAGTTTGAGATCGAAGAGATACTTGTTGTAAAGTGTTTTGAATTGTTCATGGTGTGATAGTCCGAGTCCCAGTGCATATACCTTTGCATCACTGGTTAGGGCTTCTTCTTGAGTGAAATACCTATGTGGTAACAAGTAGCTGGCTAGACGATCTTCAAGTTGTTCGGTGCGATTGAGTAAGTAATCACCTGAAATGGTGTGTTCTTCGCTGATATAAGAACGTGCTTGGGTGTTACGTGCTAGAAATAATCGCATGAATATATCCATATCCAATTGTTTCTGAGGGCTTAAGACTTCTGGTTGAGGATTTTCAAAGGTGCTACCCAATATCTCCACACGATAAAAATTCCGTAAGCGAAAACCCACCGTATGGTGATCTAAGAAGTGATGCATATCCATATTCAGTGAATCACTTAACCGTGCGATCAGAATGTTATGATTCCAGCCCAATAAATCATCATCGGTGAGGTCAAAAAAGGATTTTTTCAGTGTCAGTGGATCATCGCCCACAGCAATATTGACTATAGTCACAAGTGGAGATGATGCTATGGCATCAAGGAAATGAAATTTGATATGAGAACGTCTTTTAGAGATAGCTAGAGTTTCTATGTGGTTGGGAGTACCTGAGTATATCTGTGCTGAGCCAAACACATACTCTTTGAGTGTCTTTGCCATATCAGAACGTTGATCTAAGAACTCTTCCATAGCAATGCCATGGTTTTGGATAATACGTTGTGACATATCTTCTTTCGTTAAAATACCACGGAGAAAGATATCCATCATCAATTCTTCTTTGCCAGAAAGGTTGTGGATGTTAAAACCACCGAGAATTTCTACTTCATAAAAATCCATCAAACGCGATCTGAGTAACATGGGTGAAAGAGGAGTGGTATGGATTTTCATATAAGCAGAAAGTCGTTGTGTGATGTCATCATGTAATGCTGAAAACACCGAAATATTCATGAGTTCATGGACAAATATCTTATGTAAGTGAGCTGCTATATATCCATTTTGAGGTTCTACAGCAGGCAAGCTATGAAATGCTTTGAAGGCTTGCATACCTATGAGCTTTGCTGCCTCAGGTGCGATGTTATATGGCAGGGATAGGTTTTTTATATAGTTGTTCATGTTATGGGCATGGGTGGTGTGAAACTTAAGAGTAAGACCTAACAAAGAAAGCTGCTTGCCTGCTGTGAGATCTGTTTGAGATAAAGACTCTTTAAGATGCTCTAAAAACACCACACGATCTTGTTTTTCCACAAGTCCAAAACGACGTAATGCATTGAGCCAAATATCCAAAGAGATATCTTCGTTGTCTTTGAAGGATGCATCGATGGAGTTTTCTTGGTTAGCTGGTATAGCTACTCCAGGGAAAGGAGGCTGTGAATGATCGGTGTGAGCATCCATTTGAATGCCCTCGGTGGGAGTGGTGTGTTCGTTAGAAGATGTTTCAGATAGCCAGATATGCCGAAGAGCTATGTCCTTTGAGGTGATATAACCCACTACCGTGCCTATGCCAGCAAGGGCCAAAAGAACAGGTCGGGATAAGGATTTTATTATGCTGAGTCCTTTGTGACCAAAGAGTCCTGCAAGTCGTCTATGTTGTCCTAAAGAAGCTATGCCTATGGAGGAAGCCATGACATGTGCGGGGCTTTCTAATAAAAGCAGTTGGTTATGGTCAGTGAGTTCTTTGAGGTGTTGTGTGTGTTGATTGTGAGGGGCGGATAGGAGCGCTTCACATAGCTGATTGGGATATTGCGTGCATGGTAGTGCCACAGAAACACCGTTATGCTGTTTGAGCAGGTAAACGTTAGGTGTTTGTTGTGGTAATGGAGGTTGTGCATGGAGTGGTGTTAAATAGAACAAACCCCAGAGGATGATCCCATAACAGAAAAGCAACAGCATTCTTGAGGTCACGTGTAAAGATAGGTGCATAAATTTAAACCAACGCTGTATGTAGTGAATGGCGATAGATACAAATACTGCGTGGCTATCTATAACAGCAACGACTGTATTTTTCAAGTGTGAAAAATACCAAGAAAGCACTAGATTATGGCTATAGAAAGAGAAATGTCACAGAGAAGAGCACATAATGATGGAGGACATGAAGTTGGCGGAGAGAGGGGGATTCGAACCCCCGATACGGGTTACCGTATACTCGCGTTCCAGGCGAGCACCTTAAGCCACTCGGTCATCTCTCCTGAGTAAAAGTATGGAGTATATTCATATGTATGAAAAAAGATGGTTAGTCATCATCAGAGCCGTATTCACGAAGACGTTGCGTGCTCTTTTCATAAGGGGCATTATCGTAGATATTATGTAGATAAGTGACAAAATAAGGGATATCTCCACTATGGCTATCACGAATACTTGCAATTTTTTTAGCATAGTGCATGGCAGCTCCTTTGATTTTTTTGAGTCCTTCAAGACTCACAGAAGCTGAACTGACATTTAACAAAGCTGCATGAGAAGTCAGATTATTGGTATCAAAGATTTTGGTTTGCAATTCCACATTGCGTATAGCCATCTCCAAGCTAAAGCGTGAAAAGCTTTCTTGATAAAAAAACAGTTTACCTTCATCTTTTTCCACATAGCCTTTTTCCATCAGGGCCACTAACTTATTGACTCCGTTTGTGCCAAATTTCTCACATACTCGTTCTTCGGTAGTTCCGCTTTTGGTAGCACACATGTGGAGAATTTGATTGGTCACCATATCTGAGAAGTGGGTCATTAGCTCGGTATCAACAAAGGTCTCTCCTGTTGTGGCAAAGGATGTTTCTAAAAATTGATAATGCTCAGGATAAAAGCGTTTGATAAAAGCAACAAAGCCTTCTCGATCTGTGATGACAGCTAATAGATCCACCACTGTGGCAAAGTCAGGTACACTCGTTCCTTGAACAAAGCGTCGTACAGTGGAATATGGCAGTCCTGATTTCCGTGCTAAAAAAGCCACTGATCGTACCGAGCTTTGAGCCAGGTAGTCCATGGTGGTTTCTTTGAGGCATTCTACGAGTTCTTGTTCTAACAGCACGGAAGGGTTTGTTGTGGGTGAGGCTGATTTTTTATCATTGTTAGATGGAATATGTTTATTACCAACCATTTTAGCCACTTTTTTTGTTATACGGCGGCTATTATGCTTTTTTGTATGCTTTGATGCTGTAGGCATAAACGAGCCTCCCTTTCATCATGATTATGATATCGGTGAGATGCGAGTATATGATCTCATATGAATGGTATGAATACACTAAGTAAGATCAGCAGCCTCTGACAAGCTCCGCTGTTTATCAGCTAGTCGGCTATTTATCAGTTATGTTATCAGTTATGATATAAGAGGTGCTTTTTTATCTTTTTAGAGGTATTCTTTGAAACACTGAAACACTCTTCAGAATCAGGGGCCATCCCTTATCCTTCAGTGTCAATCATCATGTCTAGCACATTTTGACAAGATTTGCTAGTAAAAAGAAAAAACGAAAGATCATATATTATCCGTGACTCTGTAGAGAAAGTGCGCTATGCTCTTACATCAATAGTATATATGTGTGTCCATATGCACTGTGTTAATGGATACATGATACGTATTATGCGGGTAAAAATATGGGTATAAAATGTGGATATAAGATATAAACTACGAATGCCTGAACGTTAGAACGCCGTAGCGAAGAACGCAGTAGTGAAGAAAAGCAGCGAAGAACATAACGCGTCATAACGAAAACAGCTCGACTTGCTTAGGACATTTTCATAGAAAATAGCACACTAGAGTGATGGCCAGATCCCAGGTGATGGTGGTTAGGTGAACCCCGTCAGGTCTGAAAAGAAGCAGCGGTAGCTTTAACTATTAGGTACTTGGATCATCTGGCTGTCACTCTGAGGTGCTTAAAAGGTTGGTTTTTATCCAACTTGTGAGGTAAGTGTAAGAAAGATAAGTGTCATTAAGTGTAAGTGTCATTAAGTGTAAATAAGCTCATATAAGTAAGCAAGTAAGCTATGAGCCATAAAAACCGTATAACGGAGCGGTTGTTGTCTTCCTTTGTGTTTTGTGTGCAGAGGGTTGTATTTTAGAGTGTTATATGGCTGTCTATTGAGACAGTCTTTACGGACTGCTACTTAGAGATCTATATTCTATGTCTTTAGCACGCAAGTACCGACCTAAGAAATTCTCTGAGCTTGCGGCACAAGACGCCATTGTGCAAGCTTTACAAGGTAGTTTAAAGGTTGCGCACCCTCCTCAAGCTTTTCTTTTCTCAGGCATACGTGGTACAGGAAAAACCACTCTGGCTCGTCTTTTTGCTGCAACTCTTAACTGTGAAAATCCTCAAGGCTGTGAGGACTGCCCTAGTTGCACGCATTGTGAAGCAACACGAGAGGGCATTCATGAAGATGTGATCGAAATTGATGGAGCTTCCCACAACAGTGTGGAAGATGTTCGTTCTCTTCGAGAAACTGTGTTGTATTTGCCTAAGCGTGCCCAAAAAAAAATTTTTATTATCGATGAAGTTCATATGCTCTCAAAGAGTGCATTCAATGCTTTATTGAAAACTCTTGAAGAGCCTCCTAAGCATGTGGTGTTTATTTTTGCTACCACTGAGCTGACAAAACTCCCTGAGACGATCATAGGTAGATGTCAAACATTCCATTTGCGGCGTATTCCACATAATCTTATTGTTAAACGGATGCAGGATATTCTTGCCATCGAAAATGTCAGCTATGACATAGAGGCTCTTAATCTTATTGCTCAAAAAGGTGAAGGTTCTTTAAGAGATGCTCTTAGCCTTCTTGATCAAGCTTTAGCGTTAGGTGCAGGATCCATTACCCTTGATGCTACACGTTCTTTGATGGCTTATGTGCCGTTTGTTGAGTTTGTGGATTTATGGAATAACTTGATGCATGGCTCACCGGAATCTATTTTTGCATCTTTAGAAGAATTGCATGAAAAAGGGCACGAAACCAAGATGTTAGCCAATCACCTTGCGCTTACTTGTCGTAATGGGTGGCTTCTCAAGTCTTTGCCTGCTGATAGTATGTCATTGCAAAAGTTATCCCTGACAGCTCATGAGCTTTCCTTATTGGAAAAGTCCTCCGAGGATGTTTCTTTTGAGTCTCTGAGTTCTTTATTTAAAGCCCTTATCACATGTTTGGAGCAGTTGGTGAGTTCGTCTCTTGATCGCTACATTCTTGAAAACACTTTACTTGAATGGCATTATTGCCAAGCTTCCACTCAACAATCACCACAACAGCACATATCTTCTCAGCCACTGAATATCCCTGAGGAAGGAGTAAAGGGGAGTTTTCAGTCGCCAGATATTTCTGAGGCAGTAAAAAAGAGCCCTCAGCCATTAAATAACCCTCAGCCAGCAAGCCATCAGACTCCCTTGGAGTCGTTAGCACAGTCACAACAAAAAGTTTCTCAGGTAAAGTCGCCTGCTGTTACCTCTCCTGTAGGTCCATCTTCTGATGTACCACGGTCTGCCACTCTTAAGGCAAGCACGAGTCGTATTCCTAAAACTTGGCAAGAGCTTTTGAGTGATTGGCAGAAATTGCAACCATTACAAACTGCCGATTTGAGTTATGGCCAAGTGACATCCTATGGTGAAAATCTTATTGAGCTTTCTGTGGATCCTCAAACATCTTGGGGTAAAGCATTACTTAACAGAGGGCATTTGCTTACCAAGAATCTTCAAGAGATCTATCATTTTCGAGGTATATTTCGTACAATTCCATTATCATCTGGGGCATCTTCTGTATCTCAATCACCTTCATCCTCATCATCACAACCATCTTCTGTTGCTGGAAACATTCAAGGTGCTTCACTGGGAGAATACATAAGTGAGACTTTTGAAGATGCTAAGTTAGTGTCTTATTCTAAAAAACCATCTCCTAAGCGATGAGTCTGTTGTGATGAAGTAAATGTGTGAGGTTTTTTAATAAAGTAGAGAGGATGTTTGATTTGAGATGTAAAACTTAAGATAATGGTCTAGGGACTAGCATGGATGTTTACCTATATGATAGTTGGGGTGTTTAAGAGAGATTCATGATATCCAAAGAGGATTCATCTCCATCATCTACCGTCAATATCTCTTCTGCACAGAGTTTTTTACGAAGTCTTTCTTGCTATCGTGTGCAGATACATTTTCTTGCAGAAAGTGGCGTTAAGGATGCCTTATTCCATGGATTCTTTCGTGGAATCAGTAGCGAAATTCATCGTGAGTCTGTCAAAGTCAACCATCAGCTTGATTGGCGGCTATATTATGCTGAGTTGAATTATGCCTCTTCCATGTCCAGTACGGATAATCTTCTTCAAGCCATTCGTCTTTACTTGAGTCAATACCAAGATTCTACAGCCGTGGTGGTGTTGGTGATATCCGATCAATTGCTTGGTGATGGTGTGACGAAAGAAGATATTAAAGCCATCAAAGAACTGTCTCAACAGCCTCTTATGATCCTTTATGCGGAGAGTCTATCTATACATCTTATGGATAAAGTGAGTGAATGGGTAGTTAGTGGGATGTGTGATGCACAAGAATCACCTTATGGATTCTTGTGGAAGATCCAACAAGCCATTGTGACAAGAGAATGGCAACATCAATTATCTCTTAGAGAGCAACATGTCGAGCATCTCTATCAATTGAGTATGTACGATGAACTTACGGGGCTTTATAATATGCGCTATTTTCATCAATGCTTACAAAAGCACATTGCTGCTGCAACTCGCTATGACATTCAGCTGGCTTTGATCATGCTAGATATTGATCATTTTAAAAAAGTTAATGATCATATTTCTCATTTAGCTGGCTCACATATCCTCACTTTAATTGGGGAGATTATTGCTAAGAATATCCGTTATCACGATACAGCTGCACGCTTTGGAGGAGATGAATTCATCATTATTCTTCCCCATACCAATAGAGGGGGGGCTCAAGCTGTAGCATGGAGAATTATGGCAGCTATTGCACAGAAAGTATTTGTTATAGAGCAATATAGTGTTCATATATCTGTTTCTGCAGGGGTGGCATTGAGTACAGATCAACGGCAATTACGTAGTAGCAAAGAGAGAAGTGAAATTTCTCAGGAATTCATCAAAAAGGCTGATCAGTATCTTTATCAAGCCAAAGATAATGGCAGGGGGAGGTTATCTCTCCAAGGACAGATCATTCTTCCTACAGATTCTCAAGGGATTGCCTATTCTCTTACTTCTATTCAAGAACAAGAGAGCTCCTCTCCATAATTCTTTATGGTTATGGGGAGTTGTGAAATTTCTCATGGATTTTTTCAATCACAGTGTTACACTGGTGTGGATCATTGAGTAGAAGACGGTTATATTTCGTGTCGTTTGTGTACCATAGGAAGGCTATTGAGCTGAGTATGAGTTAAGTATGAGCTAAGTATGTGACATAAACTTGTCCTGTAGTTATGTGTATTTACGTGTTGCATAAACATAACGTGCTGCATAAATAAAAATAAAGATGAGTGAGTGGTAGCTATTACTGATAGCTATTACTGATAACTGATAGCTTTAGCAAGTAAGCGCCACAGCCAGAGGTCATGTTCCATTAGACCTTTATATGAAGAACTCATATAAATACATATTAATAAATATAAATATAAGTAGATAGTAGATAGGAAACAGTTATCAGAGTGAATGTGTATTTAGACTAGACGGGTGTTGTGTTATCCACAAAATGTTTATTTTTTATGATGAGTGATATTTAACCTTAAAACAAAACAAGGAGTGTGAATACTATGTTTCTTTTTTTTAAAAAATCGTGTGTGTATCTTGCGGCGATGTTTTCATCGGTGGTTTTATTAGCAGGGCTATCGTCAATGGCTTTGGCTGAAAAAAAAGATGAAAAGAAAAAAGAGTCGCAAGCAGCAGCTGGTGCTACTCTTGCGAGTGTGAAGAAAGCCGGATTTCTTAAGTGTGGTGTTTCTCAAGGACTTCCTGGCTTTTCGAGTACGGATGCAAAAAACAATTGGACGGGCTTAGATGTGGATTTTTGTCGTGCTGTGGCTGCAGCTGTATTTAATGATCCCACTAAAGTGAAATTTACACCTACATCGGCTAAAGAGCGATTTACCGCTCTTCAATCAGGTGAGGTTGATCTTCTTTCTCGTAATACCACTTGGACGGCTTCACGTGATACGGCATTGGGCTTTGACTTTGCTGGTGTGACGTATTATGACGGACAGGGGTTTCTTGTACCGAAAAAAATGAAGATAACTTCGGCTAAGCAGCTTGAAGGAGCTACTGTGTGTGTACAAACCGGTACAACCACTGAGTTGAATTTGGCTGATTATTTCAAATCTAACAATATGAAGTATAAGCATGTGGCTTTTGAAACCAATGATGAGGTCATAAAAGCTTATGAAGCGGGACGATGTGATGCTTTCACTACAGATCGATCCGGGTTGTATTCCACACGCACTAAGATGAAAAAGCCAAATGATCATATGGTTCTTGGTGATGTGATTTCTAAAGAACCTTTGGGTCCTGTGGTACGTCATGGTGATAATCAGTGGGGAGACATTGCTCGTTGGACGGTTTATGTTCTTGTGGAAGCTGAAGAGCTTGGTGTGACTCAAGGTAATGTGGATGCGCAAAAGAAGTCGACAAAAAACCCTGTGGTTCGTCGTCTGCTTGGACTTGATGGTGAGTTAGGTAATAAGCTTGGTTTGGATAACAGCTGGAGTTATCAAGTTCTTAAGCATGTTGGAAATTACGCAGAGGTATTTGAGAGAAACCTTGGTATGAGTACTAATCTTAAGATCGAACGTGGGCTTAACGCTCTATGGTCTGCTGGTGGCTTGATGTATGCGATGCCGATTCGCTAAGCACTTTTTTATACAATGTTGGAAGCTTGTGTGATGCGAGCTTCCAACATCTTTTTTTATGCTTCTTACTACCCAGTCACCTAGTTACTTAGCTTCTTATTCTAGCTCCTTATCAAACAGAGATGATGGCGATGAAATCACTAACTCATTGGTTGTATGATCAAAAAGTTAGAAATGTGCTCATCCAAATTATCAGCTTGCTTGTGGTGTTTGGGGTGATCAGCGTATTGGTTTACAACGCTGCTACCAACATCAAGTCTCAAGGAATGGCCACAGGCTTTAGCTTTCTGCAGAGCAAAAGTGGTTTTGCCATTAATCAACTTCCCATCCACTATACTGAGGATTCTACGTATTTTCGTGCATTTCTTGTGGGTTTGGTGAATACCATTATTGTGAGTTTTTTAGGCATTGTTACGGCTACTATTCTAGGTTTTCTTGTGGCTATTGCTCGATTGTCGCAAAATTATATTCTCAATAGACTAGCCACTGCTTATATTGAAATTTTGCGAAACTTACCTTTATTATTGTTGATTTTCTTTTTTTATTTTGTGGTCATTCGTTCTTTGCCTTTAGTTCGTGAGAGCTGGCATATTTCTGAGGTGATCTTTCTTAATAATCGTGGATTGTATTTACCAGCATTGATTCATGAGCCGGGTTCATGGATTGTGGTAGTAGCTGGTATCGCAGCTATTATACTGTGGTTTGTTTACAGTGGTTATGTTAACCGTTATCAATTGAAAACAGGGAGACGGCTTGCTATATGGCCTGTTATTGTTGCCAGCATGGTAGGTGTTGCGGTTTTAACTTTATTGATAGGCACACCTTTTAGTTGGGAATTTTCTAAGCTGGGAGGATTTAATTTTAACGGTGGTATTGTTGTGTCTCCTGAATTTCTTTCTTTGTATGCTGCTTTGTCTTGTTATACGGCGAGCTTTATTGCCGAAAATGTTCGATCAGGGATTTTAGCTGTACCTAAGGGACAATTGGAAGCTGCTCGATCTTTAGGTCTTAAGCGTAGTGTTACGCTGAGAAAGATTGTTATTCCTCAAGCTATGCGTGTCATAATTCCTCCCATGACTAATCAGTATCTTAATTTAACAAAAAACTCTTCTTTGGCTGCTACTATTGGTTATCCCGAGCTATTTGCTGTATTTGGTGGTACTGTGCTCAACCAAACGGGGCAAGCTGTGGAGGTTCTTGCCATAACTATGGGGGTTTATTTGTTTCTTTCTTTGACCACGAGTTTAGTGATGAATATCTACAATAAAAACACCTTATTGACTGAGCGTTAGTACCAACCACTTAACATAATGCAATGTGGATTATGAATTCTCCTCCATTATCTCAACGTACTTCTGTTCTCGGATGGCTTAAGCAAAATCTTTTTGCCACTCCTCTGGATAGTATCATTACGGTTGTTTCGTCTTTGATTCTTATCATGTTATTGCCACCTTTGTTTGAGTGGCTTTTATTTGATGCTGATTTTATTGGCAGCACCAAAGATGACTGTGACTTAAATGGTGCGTGCTGGGTTTTTATTAAAGAGCGTCTAGTACAGATTACTTATGGTTTCTATCCTTATGAAGAATTATGGCGTGTAAATCTGAGTTTTTTAGTGGTTGGAATAGGGATATTCGCTTCTCTTACTGGGCGTTTAGGTTCTCAGTCTATCTGGTTAGCCCTGACCAGTACGGTGATTCCCATAGGCGCTTGGTTTGTTCTTCGTGGTGATATTCTTGGATTTAGCGAAGTAGAAACGGCTAAGTGGGGAGGATTGATGGTGACATTGATCATTTCTTTTGTTGGCATTTCTTTTTCTCTGCCTCTTGGAGTGGCCTTGGCTTTAGCTAGAAGAAGTTCCTTACCCATACTTAGGCTGTTATCGACTATCTTTATTGAAAGTTGGCGTGGCGTTCCTCTTATTACGGTGCTCTTTATGTCCTCAGTGTTGTTTCCTATCTTTTTGCCTCCTGACTGGCAAATGGATAAGTTGCTGCGCGCTTTATTTGGAGTATTGTTTTTTGCCTCAGCTTACATGGCTGAAGTGGTCCGAGGTGGATTGCAAGCTATTCCTAAAGGCCAAGAAGAGGCAGCCAATGCATTGGCATTGAGTTATTTTCAAAAACAACGCTATATCGTACTTCCTCAAGCTCTTAAGTATGTCATCCCAGGTATTACCAATGTGTTTATATCTTTGCTCAAAGACACCACCTTGGTATCTATTATCAGCATGTATGATTTACTGGGTATTGTACAATCAGCAAACTCTGATCCAGAATGGCCTGGTCTTGCTACAGAAGGCTACGTATTTGTTGGATTGATATTTTGGATCATTTGCTTTGGTCTTTCGCGTTATTCCATGAGTATTGAAAAAAAGCAAAACCTAAAGCCACGTTAGGATGCTTTTTTTGAAAGTTTTTTATCTCATATGATTGTTTTAGCCTTTTCTTTTTGAAGCTCTAGTTTTTCTTGAAGCCCTAGCTTTGTTGATCCACTTGATGATAGCTTCTAAGTCCACATCTGGCCAATCAGCTGATCTATGGGTACTTATAGCTTTGGAATGAAATTCTTTTTTCATATCTGCGTAGAGGTCATGGAGTGATCTATAAGCTTCTTCGTTTACAGTTTCTAGTCTATTGATATGAGCGTTTAGCGTATTGATTTTTGCAGCAAGAACTTCTTCTTTTTGATCCATTCTCGTGTCTAATGTTTTAAAAAATTCTTCGGTATTATGGCTTAGTGCAGTTGTAGCAAGTTGCTTAAAGCGTTCTTCCATATCGTTAGTTGTATCAGTCAAAACAGTGTTTTCTGCAAGGAGAACAGAGTTCTTCTTTAGTAGTTGTTCTGATGTATCTTCGTACTTTTTCTTCATCTGTTTTTGCCGTGTGTACAGTATGTACCAGGTCATTACAAAACCTAAGCCAAATCCTCCGGCTAGAGTAATTGAGAACAAAAAAGTCGTAGCCATCCTCTTCCCCTTAGTACAAAATATCTCAGCTTTCACAGATTAAAAGCACATATCGTTATAAGGGTGATTAACTATTAATGTGCACAAAAAAATCTATAAATTCATGAGGATATAATATGATGAAGATATAATATTCTTATGTAAGATCTTATATGTATACTTTTTATGGCATTGATGATGTGTTACAACTATAATTGTTCGTTATCTGTAACAGAAAGGGCTGCGGGTGTGTGCTAGGCATAAAGTGCAGATTAGTTACCTAGGCAGAAATATTTTAAAGACTTTTGTATTGCCTTATGTGTATGCAAAAAGTGTAAGAAAAAAGTAAAAGACCACAGCCATGCTAGGTTTTTTTCTGTTCGATAAGGTTTGGGTATGTTTTTACGGGCTTTATATCTTTTAAATCTGATCCTCCAATATCAAGTGGTTTCAAGTTTCTTTGATGCTGTGGAACCTTTTCTGTGAGAAACTGAGTTGCCTTATTATAATTATTAACAGATTTCGCAAGATTATCTCCTATTGCGTAAAAATAGTTGTTATAAAATTTAGTTAATTCATCTAAAAGGCTTCTTGAGATTTCTCCAATTTTTTTGGTGTTATTATTAAGTTCATCTTGCTGCCAAACATAAGCAATAGTTTTTGCTAAAGCTAGTAAAGATGAAGGGTTTGTCATTATAACGTTTTTCTCAGCAGCGATCTTAAATATGTCTTTATCGCTATCTAAAGCTAGCAAAAGCATTTCTTCTAAGGGAAAATACATCACCACAAATTCAGGGGTGTACTCTTTCTTTTGACTTTTTTCTACAGATTGCCAATACTCTTTACCACTAAGACGATGGATATTTGTGGTAATGGCATTGTTAAAGTTCTTGCGAGCTTCTTTATGTTCTATTGAATCTGGTTTAGATTGAGTATTCATAACCTCACGGTAAGTGTTTAGTGGGCTCTTAGCATCTACAATCAAACAGCGATTTCCTGGCAGATGAATGATAACATCAGGCTTTTTTTTGTTGTCTAAACTGGATTGTTTACAGTAATCCACATGTTCTGACATACCAGCATATTTCATAATGTTTTCTAAACTGAGTTCTCCCCAAGCACCTGATTTTTTTGGTGTACCAAATACTGCTTTTAAGTCTTCACAGTTTTTATTAAGTGATGTGTAGGCTTGTTCGCGTGCACCTTCTAATTTTTTGATATGTTCATCTAAAGTGTTGATTTTATCAGCGATAGGAGTGACTGTTTTATCAATAACTTGTTCTTTTTCATTCATTCTTTCATCTAGTTTTTTCAAAAATTCATCTGCAATATTGTTTAATGCAGATGTGGCGAGTTGGGTAAAGTGTTCTTCGTTTTTTGTACTGGCTAAAGTAGCATTTTTTATACTGAGATCAACATCATTTCTTTCTAGTTTGTTTCGCTTGTACCTGGCAGGTATATAGCAGATTAAAAAACCGGCTATAAATGTGAAAAGTAAAATAATAAGCATAACTAATGCAACAATAGTAAACCTTATCTCATCAGCCATTACGTTCCTCTTTTTCCTTGAGTGTGCTAATTTCCGCTTTTAAGTCTTCAATTTTTTGATTAAGTGATTTGTAAGCTTCTTCGCGTGTACCTTCTAATGTGTTGATTTGATCAGTGATAGGTTTTCCTGTTTTATCAATAACTTGTTCTTTTTCATTCATTCTTTCATCTAGTTTTTTCAAAAATTCATCTGCAACATTGTTTAATGCAGTTGTGGCGAGTTGGGTAAAGTGTTCTTCGTTTTTTGTACTGGCTAAAGTAGCATTTTTTATGCTGAGTTCAACATTAACATCTTTTAGTTTTTTTAGTTCTTCCTTTAGTTCTCGCTTTAGTTTTTTGAGCGTGTATGAGTCAAAAATTGAAAAAATGAAACTACCCACAAATAATAGTTTCGCGAGGATAAGATAAATAATAGCTTGTTCTGCTGAATCCATCACATTTCTCCTTAAGTACAAAATATCTTAGTTGTCATATATTGAGAACACACATCCTTACAAATCTGTTTACTTTGATCATTCATATCATATAGAAATGACCTATATATTTATAGCATCTAATGATTTGTCGTAATGTATAGTTGATTCTCATCCGTGATGCAAGCTACATTTATGTATCAATGGTATGGAAAGAAACTTGTTTCAGATTATGGGGATGATACAATAGGGCTGTGGTTATGGTATTTATCAATGATGTGAGATTTTTATGACAGAAATATCGCTAGGCTCTGCTGGTCAATTGAGTAGTAAGGCAGATATTGTAGGTACAACAGGCATAATAGAGGAAGAGCCATTAGGAATCACTCTTACTGAGAAAGCGCGCAAAAAAACGCTTGAGCTTGCTAGTGATCCAGCGCATAGAGAATACAATTACTTACGGGTGTATTTGTCGGGTAAGGGTTGTGATGGCTTTACCTATGGTGTGCAGTTTCATCATAAAAATGATGGTGATGTGGAGTTTCGGAGTAACACAGACACAGGCAGCAATACAGGAACAACCATAAAAGAAGAGAGTAGAGATATTCCACTGATCTGTGATAAGGATAGCCTAGAGTTTTTAAGAGGATCGGTGATTGATTATGTGGATGATGATAGAGGTAAAGGTTTTCTTGTGGATAATCCTCGTCATCGCAAATATCGCGGTAAATTCTATAAACGTAAAGTGTGGCAAGATAAGCTACAGCAGAAGAAGGCTAGTCCTAGCTAGGATGCTAGAGCTAGGATGCTAGAGCTAGGATGCTAGAGCTAAGATACTAACAGCTAGCTAGAGCAGATTTCTCCTTTTTTCTGTGGATGTTTTCTATTACCATAATCAGATATTTTTGAATGATTATGCCAAGAATGGATCATTAAAGGGCTTGAATATGACAGCTAACGAAATTGTGGTGTCGCTGGATAGTGTGGGGAAATGGTTTGGAGAGTTTCAGGTTCTTAAAGACATCAGCTTTTCGGTAAAGAAAGGCGAAAAAGTCGTTATTTGCGGACCATCTGGGAGCGGTAAATCCACTTTGATTCGCCTTCTTAATGCTCTTGAGCCTTATCAGGAAGGAAAGGTTGAAGTGCTGAATACAGCTCTAGATGGTAATGTGAAAAACATCCGTAGTATTCGTGAACGAGTGGGGATGGTTTTTCAGAGTTTCAATCTCTTTCCTCATCTTACAGTGATGGAAAACCTCACTTTAGCTCCCATATGGGTGAAAGGGATACCTAAAAAAAAAATCACAGAAACAGCCATAGAGTTTCTTGAGCGCGTCAAGATCGCTCATCACTCTGAGAAATATCCCCTACAGCTTTCCGGTGGAGAGCAACAACGGGTGGCTATTGCTCGATCATTATGTATGAGCCCACAGATTATGCTCTTTGATGAGCCTACCTCAGCATTGGATCCAGAAATGATCAAAGAGGTTCTTGAGGTGATGGAAGAGCTCGCCCTATCAGGTATGACGATGCTCTGTGTAACCCATGAAATGGGCTTTGCTAAACGTGTTGCTGATCGAGTGGTCTTTATGGATCAAGGGCAAATTGTTGAGGTGGCTCCTCCTGAAGAACTCTTTTCTCATCCCAAGGAAGAGCGCACCCAAACCTTTCTTAGGCAAATTCTTAGAGATTAATAATCAAAACGAAACATCACGGAATCATCTCCATGGGTCTTTGGATAGGCCGCGGTGGTTTTTTAGTGTATTTTTTTTCTTTTGGTGGTGGTGTCTCTTTTTTAGGCTTAGTGGAGATAGTTTGTGATCTTTGTGATTTGTCCACGGTTTCAGATAGTCTATTATCTACCGCCTCAAACAGATCATAAACCGACTGTTGGGTGATTAAACGAAAAATAGGACCAGGAATGGGAGCCTTAGGTTCAATCATCGAGCTATACGTTACACCGGTGGTATGAGGAGTCAAAGCTTTGAGGTGCCATGATCCTTTGATAGCGTCAAAAGATTTTCCTGAATCCATCACCCATGATATGTTGGCCTCTGTGTCAGCATAGGAGTGCTCGATTTTTAACACATAATTCACTTCAAACCACAAAAGAAACACCAGACGATATTTAACCCATTTGGTGTTGCCTTGTTCCTTGAGAATCTTGCTGAGGCGAGTGTGGGGCATGTAATCTGGAAAGTTTTTATAATCCGTTAGGACGTGGTAGAGCTCTTTTGTGGAATAATCAAAGCGCTGTTTCATCACCACTGAATGCTCTCCTGTTTGAGGATCCTCTTTGATATCTGCCTCAGGTTCATCAGGGTAGCTATAACTTGTGGTGGTAGCAAGTCCCACAATCACACATATGACATAGCTAGTAATATATGACATATAGCGAGAAGAGATAGATTTCATAATGTCCTCTTTGTTTAATAGATGCTGTTGATTAACCGTTATCTTTGTTACTCTGTTATGCCTGCTTTATTCAGAGTGTTATAAATATGTGCAAGCTGTGTATACCCATCATGCACATATCACATATATGGATATATAGATACTTTATTATTCCCATTCAATGGTAGCAGGGGGCTTTGTGGTGATGTCATATAGAACCCGATTGATGCCAGGAACAGAGGATACAATGTTTGCAGCTACCTCAGTAAGAAAGGACATGGGCAAAGGGGCTACCTCAGCAGTCATGGCATCACTAGCTAAAACAGCACGTAAAGAAACCACCCATTCATAGGTACGTCCATCACCCATTACGCCTACCGACTTTACGGGCAAATGAACTGCAAAAGCTTGCCAAACCTCATCGTAGTAGCCTTTTTCTTTAAGAGCACTGATAAAGATGTGGTCTGCTTGTTGTAACATCATCACCTTTTCAGCGCTTATCTCACCTGGTATCCTCACTCCCAGTCCTGGGCCAGGAAAAGGATGCTGCCATAATACATGATCTGGGATGCCTAATTCTTTACCCAATGCACGGACCTCGTCTTTGAAGAGATAACGTAAAGGTTCGATGATCTTAAAAGGGACCTTATCGGGTAATCCTCCCACATTATGGTGGCTTTTGATGGTTTCACCTACACTTCCTCCTGATTCTATAACATCAGAATACAGCGTGCCTTGAGCTAAATACGTATAGTCTTCTTGATGATGATCGGCATAGTCAGCAAATACATCCACAAAGGTAGCACCAATCACTTTACGTTTTTGTTCAGGATCACTCATCCCTTTGAGAGCATCAAAAAAAGTCTTTTGGGCAGCGATCACTTTGATATTCATGCCAATTTCGGCAAGAGTTTTTTGGATACGTTCGGCTTCCTTCCATCTGAGTAATCCGGTATTCACAAATAGGCCTTGCACACGATCAGCACCTAAAGCACGTGTCAATAAAGATAATGTTACCGTGGAATCTACTCCCCCTGAGCAGGCCACACATACCTTGCCTGTTTTGACATGTTGGAGAATCGAGGCGAGTAATTCTGTAAGTAATGATCCAGCATTCCACGGTGCGGTGATACCACACATGTGTTGCACAAAATTCTTGAGCCACTGACTACCTAAATGCGTATGTTCTACCTCAGGATGATATTGAAGTGCCATAAAACGACGGTTTTTACTGACAATGGCTGCCACCGATCGTTGAGTGCGTGCCATGATCTCAAAATCATCGGGCATCTTGTCAATGTCATCACCATGACTCATCCACACCACATGCTCCTTAGGGTGGTTTTGCCATAAAGGAGCCAAATCCGATGTGGCTACCCAATCTTCTAAAGTGAGATGAGAACGCCCATACTCTCGTGCACATAAAGAACGTAGCGTGCCACCAAAATGACGAACCATGAGCTGTAAACCATAACAAATGCCCAGTACAGGCACAGAAGAGGTCATGACCCAAGAGGGTAGAGAGCGTGAGTGAGTATCATTTGCTGTATCAGGACCACCGGAAAGAATAATGCCTTTTAAAAGAAATCCCTCAGGTGGACCATGGCTGGCATCTTCACGGCTAATCACTTCGCAATACACCTGTTGCTCTCTAAGCCTTCTGGCAATCAACAACGTATATTGAGATCCAAAATCTATGACCAATAGGCCCTCGTGATGAGGACGTCCCTCATGCTTCACATCTATCCTTTGAGTCATTATGTTGAAGGAGATTCGGAATAGTAGTTAGGAGCCTCCCGAGTAATATATACTCCATGAGGATGAGATTCTTTCAGACCTCCAGGAGAGATACGCATAAACTTGGCTTTTTTCTGTAGGTCATCAATATCCTTTGCCCCCACATATCCTATACCACTACGAATACCGCCCATGATTTGGTAAATGCTATTTTCTATGGGGCCTTTATAAGCCACGCGTCCCTCAATGCCTTCAGGTACAAATTTATGAATAGAAGACACATTGCCTTGAAAATAACGATCCCGTGACCCTTTAGCCATAGCACCCAGTGATCCCATACCACGATAGGTTTTATAAGATTTTCCCTTGTATAAGACCATCTCTCCAGGGGCCTCTTCAGTGCCAGCAAATAATGAGCCCACCATAACAGTTGAGGCACCACCAGCTAAGGCTTTCAAAGCATCACCGGAAAATTTGATGCCACCATCAGCAATCACCGGTACTCCTTTGGCCTGACATACCTTGGCAGCATCCATAATAGCTGTGAGTTGAGCCACACCAATACCGGTGACAATGCGAGTGGTGCAAATGGATCCAGGCCCCATGCCTACTTTCACAGCATCCACTCCAGCTTCTACAAGAGAGAGAGCACCATCACTGGTGGCGATATTACCTCCTACCAAATCAAATGCCATTTTTTTGAAGTCTTTACGGATACGACGGCATTGATCCATAACCGTTTTGGAATGCCCATGAGCTGTATCCACCACAATAGCATCACAACCAGCAGCTAATAAGGCCTCCACCCGTTTCATCTCTGAATCACCAACTCCTACAGCACCTGCTACTCTCAAGCGCCCCTGGGAATCACGGGAAGAGTGAGGATACTTTTGAGCTTTCTCGATATCTTTAATCGTAAACATCCCCACCAAACCTTTGTCATCTTTAGTGACCACCGGGAGTTTTTCAATACGATGACGGTAAAGGATCTTGACCGCTTCTTGATAAGAGGTACCAACAGGAGCGGTAACCACCTTCTTGGTCATGACTTCTGTTACCGGCTGATCTAACTCGGAGGCAAAAGCAATATCTCTTCCTGTAACAATACCCACCAATTTCTTGTTATCGATTACCGGCAAACCAGAGATGTTGTGGAGTAACATGATCTCTTTAACCTGACGAATGGTTACATCAGGAGCAATGACCACAGGATGAGCAATCATACCTGACTCACTCCGTTTTACCTTTTCAACTTCACTGGCTTGATCTTCTATGGAAAGGTTTTTATGAATCACACCCATACCACCACATTGCGCTAAAGCAATAGCGGTAGCAGATTCCGTAACTGTGTCCATGGCTGCTGAAACCAATGGAGAGTGCATATCAATGGAAGCTGAAAAGCGGGTCTTTAAATTTACCTGATGAGGTAAAACCTCAGAATAACCCGGCATCACAAGCACATCATCAAAACTAAGACTTTCTGGGAAATGAGATCTGGGCACCTGTAGCATTTTGGGCTCTCTTAGTTAGTGGAGGTGTTTTGTAACATGATCTTAAACTGTTTATAAAGCCGGATAAGAACTCAGTCATTCAATGGCTTTATAGTCGTCTCTAGTATCATAGTGAATTTCATCAAAGGATAAAACAAAAATCCAAATATCTTCTTTGCATAAAATAACAAGCTTTGATGACCTCACATTTTAGCTGGATTGGGTAACGGGGCGTTCAAAGCAATAGCTAGTCTGCAGGCACAAGCAGACACAAAAAACCTTCTAGTGCCATGCTTTGCTAAATGGGGTGTGTTGCTTGCCGTAACTAGTAAGCGTTATGTGATAGATGATTCCATCTGTCATATGTGATGTTAGCGAACTTTTTTGGTTAGGTCTTACATAGCGCATACACATCTATCATACATATATAACAAGTTGCATAGAATGATGGGCTAAGTGTCAAAAAATCGTCACGTTGTGATGCATGTCCTTGGTAGATGTCACAACTTAAGGAAGTATCACTTGCTGAATCTATCACAATCACTTAGAGCCAAAATGGATGTTCCTAACTTAGATAATAATGGAATGGATGTATATCTTATAGATAAACGCCACATGTGATGATTATTTGAAAAAGACAAAATATCTCTTGACTATTGTTTTTTTATATGTTACAAGATCCCAAATTCATTTTTTGGAACGTGTGAAAAATCTGAAAAAATACAATGGATATATCTTAATGATATAGGAGGATCCTATGGGTGGTTTTTGTGTAAAGGTAGGCTTACTCTTTTTGGCAAAACAATATATATGGTTGTTTTTAGGAGCATGGATTTTTCTTGGATGTTCAGCAGAGAAAGTGCCTTTCAAAGGTTTTACGGGGATATCTTTAGAAGATAGTAGTTTTATTCCGGTATTTTCTAAAAATTATAATATCATTTCACGAAAAAAATCAGTAGAGCAAGAGTTTCAGCTCAGTGCGGCTCATCAGAAAAAAGGAAGAGAGATATCCTTAGAAGTAGAAGAAGAAAGAGAACAAGAAAAAGAAGGATTGAAAAAACAAGAAGCATTTTATTTGTTTGATCCTGAATGTGAAGCAAATTATGAACAGTACTCTGTAGAATATCATTCTAAAAGATTTCGAAAAAAAAGAGTTTCTCAATCGATTTACAGAGATTCTAGTAATATAGAAGAATATGAATTTTTCCGGTATAAGGTATATACTAATCCTTATACTTACTCGCGTCTCATCAACCCTGTTGTTCTTTCTACCATAAAAGATTGCAATGGTTTTGATTGTAGCAATGCTCGTTATCATCATCAGTATATAGTGAGCTGTCTTCTAGAGAAAGAAGACAAAAAAACTGCCAGATCTTATGAGATGATTGCAGTCAATACTCTTAATAATATAGAGAGATCTTTTAATTTTTATAAAAACAAAAAATTAGGATACAATGGTTATGGTCAGATAGAAGGAAGATATATGTCACTTTTAAATGATTATATAAGTATACCTATGCCTCCTGGAAGATGGAATTATAGAAATAGTATTGAAGGTGAGTCTCTTAAGGCGCCAAATTTGTATATTGTATCTCCTTCTCATATCTCTGATGCAGACTCGGTGTATACTAAGGTAAGCAGACGTTTTTTTGAAAATACATTTAATGATAAGAAAGAGCTCATTGATAAAAGTGAGCCATCTTTTGTCATATATGCTTCCAAAAGTAAAAAACCTTTACCAAAAGTTTATTTGTGGGAATCTGAATGGGTTGTAGCACATCGTTTTGCTCAATACGTATTAGCTAGTCATAGCCGTTTTTTTCTTTCTGCTCACAGTCCTGATGCAGTGGATGATCAACTTAAAAGACAAAAATATATCCATCATAACCCTTTAAGCAAACATCCTTCTCAACCTATTTACACATCTTCAGATTTTTACCTGTATCCCCTATCATTTTTTTTCTTCCCAGGAGATGCTAAAAAAAACGACCGTAAAATCAAGCAGCCACTTACACAGTCAGCTATTAAAGCGTGGCAAGTCTTTGTTGCTGCTTTTGCCAATCAATGGGCACATTATGCTATTGCTTGGACTCATGAAGGTTATGATCATAGTCTTCATAGTAAATACACTAAAGGGTTGGCTTGTTTAGAAAGTGATTATAATCTTCGTAGTGATGTAATGGCTGATGGTACAGAAAAGTTGTTGACACAAAAGCGCCTAGATATTTTTCAGAACAAACATATTCATTCTTTAATGCCCTCATCACATGTGCCTTGTGATCAACTCACTGATTTTACAAATTATGATATTGTCGGTGCAACATTGGCTTATTGGTTAGACAGACTTACCAAAAAATCTGATGATGATGAAGACAATAGATATAAACGCGTTAATCAAATGTTGATTTTGCTTGCACAACATATAGGAGATCGTATAGAGCGTGGTAACTTATCGTTTACTATTGAAGATTTGTTTGCTGAATATGTTCGTCATATTTCGATTTGGCCACCTATGGTGTATGATTATTCACCGAGTGAAGATAGTCCTGAAGAAAAGAAACGTAAATTTGAAGAAAAAACCCGGGATGTTTGGAAGGTTATACTTAATGAACGTCAATGTAATGAACTTCAGTATATGCCTCTTTCTATGAGGAAGCATTGGAAATCAAAAGGATACTTTAACTGTGATTGGGATCCAAAACCTGTAACTCTTGTCAATAAACCAAAAATATTTAAAATGCTTTTAAAACAAAAATTAAAAGATAAAAAAAACAAAGCCAAAGTCAAAAAATAACAATATATTCAAGATACTTTTCGGTTTAATAATACTTTACAAATATTGACATTACCTCCAAGAGTATAGGAGGTTTAAGATAAAATTGGCTAAGATAGTATTTTTTGTGGATGTCAATATGACAAGAGAGCATTCTTGCCATGAAAAGTCTAAATGTGGTGTCCACTTGAGTGAAAAGTATGTAGCCAAAACTGCTGCAAAAAACCTAGGAATATCTCTGTCTTACTGGTGTGGGCAAATTTACTGAAACTTTATAGATCCAACGAATAGAGAAACTTGCAGTTATGATGAAATCCTTAAAGCTTTGAGGCTAACGAAAGAAAGTTAACCTCGTAAGAAATAAATGAGTATAATTAACAATGTAAATTCTAAGATAAAAAACAGTCTCTTTAACATTTTAAACTCAGTAAAATCGTAATACATTGAAACAACAGTCTTTCTTGCTAAGTGTCTTAAATGCATACACTGCAGATTTATTGTGTTTGATCAAAAATCATTATACTTTCCAAGTTCTATTTAAGTATTTTATGTTTAAAGTGCTATGTCTTTGCTGGCTCTTTAGAGAATTCTATCGGGATACCATAAGGGTTAGAAGGCTTTTTCTTCTCATCTCGAGTGATGTAAATTTCAACGCCTCTCAAGGCATGTAAGATTGTTTCATGGCTATAAAAAATGCCAATCAGTGATAAGAATGCATGTTCAAAGTATGCTTCTTGATCCTAAGAGGCTCTTCAATATCCCATAGACGATGATAGTTTGTAAGTATAGCCTGTGTTTTCGCAGTTTATAGGTACTATTCCATACTGGATATGCATGATTTATATGCAGGCTTTGTAGATCTATTGTAGGTGATGGATGTGCATGTCACAGATGAACTGTAGATGTAATGATTCTCTGTAAAAAGTAAAAATATCCTTGATTATTGTTTTTTCCCATGTTATAAGACACCAAATATATTTTTTAGAGGTTATGAAGAAACCTGAAAGATGCAATGGATATGTCTTAATGATATAGGAGAATCTCATGAGCGATTTTTGTGTAAAGGTAGATCTGCTCTATTTGGCAAAACAATATAGGTGTTTGTTTTTGGGAACATGGATTTTTCTTGGATGCTCAGTAGAGGAAGTGCCTCTTGAAATATCACCGGAAATGTCTTTAGAGAATGGAAGTTCTATTCCAGTGCTTACTAAAAATGAGGATATCATTTTACTAAAAACATCAGTAGAAACAGAAGCTCAGATCAGTGAGGCTCAACAGGAAAAAGAGATATCCTTAAAAATAGAAGTTGAAGAAAAAGAACAAGAAAAAGAACAAGAAGATGAAGGATTAAAAAAACAAGAAGCGTTTTATTTGTTTGGTCCTGAGTGTAAAAAAAAGTCAAAACCAGATTACTATAAAAGAAATTATTATAGACTTCTTTGGGATGGAAAAGTTTCTTATGAATTGTATAATAAAGATAAAATAGCTCCATTTTTTAATTATACCGTGCATATTATGCCTCATACTTACTCTCGTCTTATCAACCCTGTCGTTCTTTCTACCATAAAAGGTTGCAAAGAGTTTGATTGTGGTAATGCTCAATATCATCATCAATATTTAATGAATTGCCCTTTGCGTAATAAGAAGCGCAAACCGGCCACATCTTATGAAATGATTGCAACCACTACTCTTCATCATCTAGAAAACGCATTTAATTATTATAAAAACAAAAAATTAGGATACAATGTTGGCGATAAAGATGAGGAGAGATATACTCCAATATTAGTTGATTATATCGGTTTTCTTTCATCTTTACCTCCTGGTGGCAGATGGAAATACAGAAACAGTATTAAAAGTAATTCACCTAAGGCACCAAATTTGTATATTGTATCTCCTTCTCATCTTTCGGACACAGATCCAGCATATATGAAACTAAGTAGACGTTTTTTTGAAAATACATTTGATGATAAGAAAAAATTTATTCATAAAGGCGAACCATCTTTTGTTATATATGCTTCCAAAAGTAAAAAGACTTTACCAAAAGCTTATCTGTGGGAATCTAGATGGGTTGTAGCACATCGTTTTGCTCAGTACATGTTAGCTACTCATAGTCGGTTTTCTCTTCCTTCTCATAGTCCTGATTTAGTGCGTGATCAACTTAAAAGACAAAAAAATATCCACTATCATCCTTTAAGCAAACACCCTTCTCAACCTATTTACACATCTTCTGATTTTTATCTATATCCTTTATCATTTTTTTTCTTTCCTGGAGAGGCCAAAAAAAACGATCGTAAACTCAAGCAACCACTCACACTGTCAGCTATGAGAGCTTGGCAAGTTTTTGTTTCAGCTTTTGCTAATCAGTGGGCACATTATGCTATTTCTGGGGGAGTGGACTATAAAAAACATAATGAGCGTATTCATGAAATACATACTAAAGGCTTAGCTTGTTTAGACAGTGACTACAATCTTCGTAGTGATGTGATGGCTGATGGTACAGAAAAGTTGCTGACACAAAAACGTTTAGAGATGTTTCAGAGCAATTATCTTTACTCTTTAATGCCCTCATCACATATGGCTTGTGATCAATTCACTGACTTTACAGACTATGATATTGTTGGTGCAACGTTGGCGTATTGGGTAGACAGAATTACATTAGAAGACAGTCTTGGTTTTAAATATAGACGCATCAATCAAATGTTGATATTGCTTGCTCAACATATAGGAGATCGTATAGAGCGTGGTAACTTATCCTTTACTATTGAAGAGTTGTTTGCAGAATACATACGTCATATAGCGATATGGGTACCTTTGGTGTATGATCATTCGCCAAGTAAAGATAGTTCTAAAGAAAAGAAACGTAAGTTTAAAGAAAAAACCAAGGCTAATTGGAATATCACATTAAGTAAACGTCAATGTGACGAACTTCAGAATATGCCGCTTTCTATGAGAGAACATTGGAAATCAAAAGGATATTTTAACTGTGATTGGGATCCTAAACCTGTAATTATTGTGAGTAAACCCAAAATATTGGAAACTCTTAAGAAACAAAAATCAAAAAAGAAAAAAGCAAAAACAAAAGACAAAAATAAAACAAAAAAAGCAAAAAAGAAAAAATAACAAAATTTTAATTTAATTAGGTTTGCTTGGCTGAAGTAATAATTGCCTATACTTTTGAAATGAATGGTTGCCAGCTTGTACGGAAGTCTTAACCGCTGTTATCCAATTTAAGTGAGGAAATGTACTCACAGCCGTTGCATATTGAGCACAGGCACTGGAACTTGATGAATTAATGAGAGCGTTTGATAACATGCCAACTAAAACGGACTTTTTTGTACCGCCGGGAACATATGATGACTGAACAACAGGACCGCCATAATCACCCTTACATATTTTGATAACACTATTCTCTTCTGGTCCTGACGTGATGGTAAAATGCCATTTATTTTGATGGATAAACCATGACTTAATACTAGTCGTTTTAGCTTGCCCAAGCCGTTCGGCATAAGATTTTACATCATCGTCAGATAATTTTGATCCCGTTGAAACTGCTTGCACAAATTCATCTAGAACTCTATGAGGACCGTTAGCATCGATAGATGCTTTGTTATCTTTAGAGAATGTAAATAAATGTTCTTGTGATTTCTTAAATGATTTTTGCAAACAAACGAAGTTATTATGGCTACTCTGCTTGGTCTCTTTTCTCTCTTTTTGAGAAAGCATTACTGCTTCTAGGGTTGTTGGGTTATCACGAATTTCTTTAAAGTGCTTGAATAGTGCGATGGTTGCATCATGGCTCATGAGATGAAATTGCTCTTCCTGATCTTTTAATTCTTGAGGTTTTTCTGTTGCTACTTGAACAGAACCGCCATAATAAGAGTTTGTCTTAGGAGTATGAACAACATGTGTAGAATTGGTTTGAGGTTGATCATGGGTTTTGAAATTTTTGACGCCATCGCCTAAGTCGGGGTAAAGCTGATCATTAGATATTCCTCTTTCGCGACCTATACCATGGGCTAAGAGTATACCATTCAAACGCTCAGAACTGTACTCAGATTGATGATGAGTTGGCAGGTCAAGATAACCGGCAAATTGTGCATTTGGGACAACTTTGATGAGGGCAATATCATAGTCACGGGAATTCTTAAGATAAAGACCTTGTGGCATAAAATATTTTTTATGGATCACAACAGAAATCACGTCATCGGATGTAAGAACACTTTCTTTTAATTTACCCGAATGTGTTTTGCTGATATAGCGAATGTCTGTTTTCAAGTTGAGCCACCACCCTCTTACAAGTTACGCCACCACCAAAACTGGGACCGCAAAATCCACCACTTCACCTTTATGCCATCACCTCAACCCTTTCAAAGTTTCTCATCAAAAACGAAATTCTTGTATTTCAAATACAGCGCCAAGGTTAATAGTTAGGCCTCTCAAAAGGCCTTTTCAAGTCTTCTAACACTTAGCTGTTAACTTCTCTCGATAGGATTCTCCTTTTAAAATGATATGATGGGATGTATTCATAATTCGAGATATTACAGTCATCATAGGTATGGGTAATGATTGGGTCTTCAAATAGGCCTTTCCAGCCTTTAGGGTCTACTTGAGAAGTAACCATTTGAATACCAGAAGACTGGCGACTTTCAAGCAAGTCTACCAAAAAAGTAGCTTCTGAATGCGTATAACTTCGAAGTCCAAAGTCATCAAGAATAAGAACATCCAGCTTGGTGAGTTTTTTCAAAAAAGACAAGTACTTACCGGAAGTCCTATGGGCTGTTATCTCTTCAAAGAGAAAGCTTACAGGCATAAACTGTGTTGTATAACCACTCATACACAGCTGTCTCCCTAAAGCGCTAGCTTGGTGAGTCTTTCCTTGTTCTGTGGCTTCGCAAAGCAATAAGATTTTGTTTTTATGGGGAGGACTAACTGAGCTGAACCAATCCTCTTAGAGCGGATCTGTTCAATCCTCTGTTAAAGCTACTATCCCAATCATCCACACAAGAGCGGAATTTAGCACGACCTAGAAGGGTAGTAGCTTTACGGTTTTTACGATAGAGTTCTTCTTCTTCTAAAACAAGTTTTAAAAATTCATTAGGATGAAGACTACTCGATGCA